>JAKAWQ010000116.1 GCA_021816925.1 Pseudomonadota bacterium | reverse complement strand
GCAGAGAGCTCGCCGGGCTGCGGCCCGAAAGATCCTTGTCGAGAGGCTTGAGAGGGGACTACCGTCAGCTACGAAGGTGCGAAATCGACGCCTATCCGGGGAATCCCAGCTTAAGCGTCTTGGCAAAGCGGTGCCGCCCGCTCCGTCGGTGTTCTATCTCGAAAACGTCGGCCAAAGCGGCGAAGGCGAGTTCGTACAATTTCCCGCTTCCGGCACAAAGCCGATCGCTGACGTACCGATCGTGTGTCAATATTGGAAGGTCCTGGGATCGATTTTCGATTGAATAGCGGGCCGAGCAGCCGGTGGAAGACCGGGGAGCCGACCGCCTGGAGGCCTCATGTCGCCAAACCCGCCATTCCCTTTCGGCCGGCTTGGGTCACGAGATGAATGTCCGGTTCCGGAGGATCCCCGCTCGAAAGCTGACTGTCGGGAATCCACCCATAGCCGCCGCGATAGGTTGTCAGGCCAAGGTCCGCTTTCGCGGAGTCGGCCAGATCGGCCGAACGGCGTGGTTGGGCGCAGAGCGGACTTCAGTGTGGTCAACCCTTTACGTCCGCCCTCCACCCAGACCGGTTATCGCGCCGGATTGCCGGTGTCAGCCGGCGGCCTGGCGGAGCCGGGTGGCCGCGCGGGCGCGGCCCATCAGCGGCAGGAGGCGGGCGAGCGCCGGGCCATCCTCCTCGCCGGTGAGCGCCAGGCGGAGCGGATGGAAGAGGCTTTTTCCCCGCCGGCCGGTGGCGGCGGCGAGGGCATCGGAAAACGTTTTCCATGTGGAACAGTCCCAGGGCTCGGGCGGCAGCAGCGAGGCGGCCTTGTGAAGGAAGGCCCCCTCCGCTTCCAGGGGCGGGGGAACGATCTCGCCCGCGACCACCTGCCACCACCAGCGCGCCTCGCTCAAGAGATCGAGATTGTTGCGGACGGTGAGCCAGAATTCTTCGGTCGCGCCTTGCGGCAGGCGGTCCGCGACGGCCGAGAAGGGAAGATGCTGCAACACGCGGCGATTGAGCAGCAGCAACTGATGCATGTCGAAGCGTGCGGAGGAGCGGGAAAAGGAGGAAAGATCGAAGGACTGCGCGAGCGTTTCGAGAGGGGCCGGTTCGGGATCCCCGCCCGTGCCGAGCCGGACGAGATAGCAGGCCAGAGCCTCCGCCATGATGCCGTCTTCGCGGAGGGTGTGGATGGCGAGGCTGCCGAGCCGCTTGGAGAGCTTGCCCCCGGATTCGTCCGTGAGAAGCGGGAGGTGCGCGAAGGAGGGAAGCGGGAGGGAGGCGCCGAGGGCCTCCCAGAGATCGATCTGCACGGCGGTGTTGGTGACGTGGTCCTCGCCGCGGATGACGTGGGTGATGGCGAAGTCCTGGTCGTCCACGATCGAGGTGAAGGTGTAGAGGGGCGTTGCGTCCTCGCGGATCAGGACCGGGTCTGAGAGGCTCGGCAACGGGATCCGCCGCTCGCCGATCACCAGGTCGTGCCACGCAACGGTGCGTTCGGAGAGGCGGAAGCGCCAATAGGGTTTTCTCCCCGCGGCATCGAGGCGGCTCTGCTCGGCCTCGGTCAGGCGAAGCCCGGCGCGGTCGTAAACGGGCGGACGGCCGCGGCGGCGAAGTGCTGCGCGCATCCGCTCGAGCTCGTCCTCCGTCTCGTAGCAGGCGTAGAGCCGGCCGCTTTGACGGAGTTGCGACGCGGCGGCCTCGTAGGCGCTAAGCCGCTCGGACTGGCGCTCCGGCCCCTGCCAGGAAAGGCCAAGCCACCCGAGATCGCGGAGGATCGCTTCGGCATGCTCGGGGCGCGAACGATCCGGGTCGGTGTCGTCGAAGCGAAGGAAAAAAACTCCACCGTGGCGACGCGCGAAAAGAAAATTGACGAGCGCGACCCGGGCGTTGCCGACATGGAGCGGCCCGGTGGGGCTTGGGGCAAACCGGACTCTCATCTCCCCTCTGGCGCTCATGGGGCGTGGTCAGGCGATGAGATCGGTGAAGCCGTTGGTGATCGGGTAGCGCCGGTCGCGGCCGAAGGCGCGCGGGGTGATCTTGACGCCTGGCGGCGCCTGGCGGCGCTTGTATTCGGCGCGGTCGAGCATGCGCCAGACACGGAGCACGGTCGGCCGGTCGAAGCCCTTGGCGACGAGCGCATCGACCGACTGCTCGCCCTCGACGAGGCCCTCGAGGATGGCGTCGAGCACGTCGTACGGGGGGAGCGTATCCTGGTCGGTCTGGTTCGGCTTCAGTTCCGCAGAAGGCGGCTTGGTGATGATGCGCTCGGGGATCGGTGAGTGGGCGGGCGAAGCGGCGTGCGGGGGAAGGTGCTCGTTCCGCCAGCGCGCGAGCGCGAAAATGGTGGTTTTGTAAACGTCCTTGAGCACCGAGTAGCCGCCGCACATGTCGCCGTAGAGGGTGGCATAGCCGACCGACATCTCGCTCTTGTTGCCGGTGGTGAGCAACATGTCGCCGAACTTGTTGGAGAGCGCCATGAGCGTGATGCCGCGCGCGCGGGCCTGGATGTTCTCCTCGGTCGCGTCGGCCTGGCGGCCGTCGAAGAGCGGCGCCAGCATGCCCTGGAAGGCCTGCATCGCCGGGGTGATAGGAACGGAATCGCAGCGGATGCCGAGCCGGCGCGCGCACTCGATCGCGTCTTCCAGGCTTTCGGCACTGGTATAAGGACTCGGCAGCATCACCGCACGGACGCGCTCCGCCCCGAGCGCATCCACTGCGACCGCGGCGGAGAGTGCGCTGTCGATGCCGCCGGAGAGGCCAAGGATGACGCCCGGGAAGCGGTTCTTGCGCACGTAGTCGGCAAGACCCAGCATCATCGAGCGGTAGATCTGCTCTATCCGTGGCGGCTCGGAAGCGAGCTCGGCGGGGGCGCAATGGAGCCGGCCGTCGCGGCGGTGCCAAACGGTCAGCGCCAGATGCTCCTCGAAGAAGGGGAGCTGGACGGCGAGAGAGCGATCCGGGTTCAAGACGAACGAGGCACCTTCGAAGACGAGTTCGTCCTGCCCCGCCACCTGGGCGCAGAAGACGAAGGCGAGCCCGGTTTCCACCACGCGCGAGACCGCGAGCGCGATGCGCTGCGCCTGCTTCCCTGCTTCGAAGGGCGAGCCGTTGACGGAGAGCAGCATCTCGGCGCCGCTTTCGGCCAGCGTTTCGGCGACCGCGGGCAGCCACCAGTCCTCGCAGACCATCAACCCGAGGCGGAAGCCGTGGAACGAAACCGGGCCGGCGAGCGGTCCGGCGTCGAACACGCGCTTGTCGTCGAAGACGCCGTAGTTCGGAAGTTCGTGCTTGGCGCGGTGGGCGAGGACCGTCCCGCCCTCGAGCAGGAAGGCAGCGTTGTAGAGCTTTTCCCCATCCCGCCACGGGCCGCCGGCGAGAATACCGGGCCCGCCATCGACGGTATCGGCGGCCAGGGACTGCATGGCCTCTTCGCAGGCGGCGACGAAGGCGGGCTTGCGCACCAGGTCCTCGGGCGGATAGCCGCCGATCGAGAATTCAGGGGTCACCAGGAGATCGGCGCCGAGGCGGGCTGCCTCTGCGCGGGCGCGGCGGATGCCGGCAAGGTTGGCCGCCACGGCGCCGATATGCGGGTTGAGCTGGGCGAGCGCGATCTTCAACGTTTCGGCCATGCAGGGCTTCTCCACATGCCTTGGCCCGGCGCGCCTTGGCGGGATTCCGGGGCGGTCAGTCGATGAGTATGTAATGCATGGTCGCGCGGATGGTAATCCGATCCGCTTTCGTGCCGGGCGGGAACGGCGGCACGCGCGCGTTCCGGAAGAGGCCGAGCCAGGCGGAATCGAGGAAGGGCGAGCCTGAGCTACGCAGGAGGCGGACGGTCTCGACCCTGCCGGTGCGGCTGATCACCAAGTTGATCTCGACGGAACCCTGCTGGCCCATCTCGGCCGCGGCATAAGGATAGTATTTTCGCCGGTCGACCCAGCGCGTCAGCTCCGCGCGCCAGTCCGGGCCGATATTGCCGCGGATGGCGAAGTCTGGGGCAAAGGCGTGCCGAATTTCCGACTGGCTGAGCGCGAGATTGAGGCCGCGGCTGGGCACGGCGGGGGCGGGGTGCGGTGCGTTGCCGTAAGAGAGCGAGCCCAGGACCAGGGCGTGCTGCGGCGGCGCCGGCGGGCGCGCGGGCGCGGGCGGGACGGCGGGCGCCGGTGCGGGGCGCGGCAGCGGCGGAGGCTGCAGGAACGCCTGCACCTCCGCGGAGGGTGGCAGATGCACGGCAAAGCCGGGGCGGATGACGGGCGGCGAGAGCGGCGGCACCACGCGGGGCGGCGCGGGCGGGGAGGGTGTGACACGGGGCGGCGGCGCAGGCGGCGGCGGTGGTAAGGGCCGGGCGGGTGCCGAGGCCTTGAGCGGCGGGCCATGCCGGATGGCGGGAGGTGCGGTGGCGCGCGGCGCGCCGCCGTTCTCGAACACCAGCGCGAAGGTCGAGGGCTGCACGAACTCCTCGCGTCGGTGGGGGCGGATGCTGATCAGCAGCACCGCCAGCACCAGGACGTGCAACAGGAGCGAGAGGAGAGCCGCCCGGGACATTCTTCGGGCGGGTTTCCGGGATCGTCCCCGGGGCATATCTGGAGCGACCGGCAAGCGGTGCGGCATGGCCCCTGAGGCGCGCGCACTCACCCCGGCCGGCCATCTCCCTCGACGTCCGGATGGCGCAGCAGAAACTCCCGTCCGAGCTTCACCATCGGCACGCCGTCATACTCGACGATGTCGGCGGTGGCGTAGGTTTCCGACCAGATCTCGGGGAGGAAGCTGCCGGTGCCCACGAAGTCGATGGGGGCGGCAGCGTCGGCCATCACCTGGCACTTCTCGACCGAGAAGCCGGAGGAGGCGACGATGCGAGCGGCGCTGAAGCCTGCCGCGTCCAGAGCCTCCCGGAAGTGCCAGATTGCCGCAGCGGAAACGCCGGTGCCGACCAGGTAGCGAAGCTCCGTCTCGCTCCGATAGCGGCGGATCGCCCCGGGCGCATGGCGCTCCAGCACGGCATAGCTCTCGCCCGGATCGAGGCCCTCGACGAAGCGCCCGCCGTGGGTGTCGAGGCGGAAGGCGAGGCGGCCGCTCTCGGCGAGAGCAGGAAAGCGGCGACAGACCGCGAGCGCATCGGTGATCTCGTGGCCAAAATAATCGACGAGCACGGTGAGGTTCTCGCCGGGGAAGGTCTCGTGAAACATCTCGGCGGCGCGGAGCGTCGATCCGGCGTAGCCGATCAGCGCGTGCGGCATGGTGCCGAGGCCGTGCGGCCGGCCGAACCAATGGGCGGTGGCGTCGTTGGCGTTGCCGAAAAATCCCCGCGCGCCTTCGCGCACGGCGGCGGCGCTGCCGACCGCGGCGGCGTAGGCCATCATCTCCTGCATCTCCGCCCCAGCACAGTGCCGCGCCTCCATCGCGAGGAAGCCGGTGCGCGGCAAGGCTATGCACATCTGGTAGGCGTTCAGGGCGGCGACGCAGGGCGGCCCGATTTTCTGCAAGAAGAGCGTCTCGAGTTCGGCGAGCTGGAGGAGGCTGCCGGTGATGTAGGCGAGCGGCTCGCCGGCGCCGACCCATTTTCCCTCAGGGTGGGTGACCTCGATCGTGAACCCGGTCGCGCGCGCGGCGGCGGCGCGCTCGAGCCAGGCGACCATCAGCCGGGGGGCGGAGACGACCGGCCGGCGCAGGAACACCGCATATGTCACCCGCTTGTCGCCGTAGCGCGCCACGATGGCGCGCGTGCGACTGAAATAGGAATCCGTGCGCGCGGCGACGTCGGCGTCGAGCAAGGTTTCGGTATCCGGCCGGTCCGCGGCCATGACCGATAACCTATTCGGCGGCCGCGGCGGGTGCTGCGGGTTCGCCGGTGCGGCGCGCCTTCAGCTCCTGCGCGACGAGGAAGGCGAGCTCGAGGGCCTGCTCGGCATTGAGTCTCGGATCGCAGTTGGTCTCGTACGCCGTGGCGAGGTCGGCCTCGGTGAGCCGATGCGCGCCGCCCGTGCACTCGGTGACGTTGCGGCCGGTCATTTCGACGTGGACGCCGCCGGCGACGGTGCCCTCGGCGACATGCGCATCGAAGAAGCGCTGCACCTCGGAGAGGATGGCATCGAAGCTTCGCGTCTTGACGTTGGCGGCGGTGGTGACGGTGTTACCGTGCATCGGATCGCAGAGCCACACGACCGCGGCGCCCTCGTGCCTGACCGCGCGCAAGAGCGGCGGGAGCCTGGAGAGCACTTTGTCCGCGCCCATCCGGCTGATCAGGGTGATCCGGCCGGGCTCGTTCACAGGGTTCAGTGTTGCGAGCATGCTGAGGAGGTCGCTCTCGGGCGTGGTGGGGCCGACCTTGATGCCGATCGGGTTCTTCACGCCGCGCAGGAACTCGACATGGGCGCCGTCCGGCTGGCGCGTGCGGTCACCGATCCAGAGGAAGTGCGCCGAGCAGCCGTACCAGTGGCCGGTGGTGGAGTCGACGCGGGTCAGCGCCTGCTCGTAGGGCAGCAGCAGCGCCTCGTGGCTGGTGTAGAAGTCGGTTTCGCGGATCTGCGGCGTCGATTGGCTGTTCATGCCGCAGGCGGCCATGAAGGAGAGTGTTTCGTCGATGCGCTGGCAGAGGTCGCGATAACGCTCGGCGAGCGGCGAGCGGGCGACGAAATCGAGGTTCCAGCGGTGTACGTGGTGCAGGTCGGCATAGCCGCCGGAGGCGAAAGCGCGGAGCAGGTTGAGCGTCGAGGCCGACTGGAAATAGCCGAACTCCATACGTGCCGGGTCAGGCGCGCGCGCTTCGGCGGAGAATTCCGGGCCGTTGATCATGTCGCCGCGGTAGGAGGGCAGTGTGACGCCGGAGACCGTTTCGTTGTCGGAGCTGCGCGGCTTGGCGAACTGCCCGGCCATTCGCCCCATCTTCACGACCGGCAGGCCGGCACCGAAGGTGAGCACGACGGCCATCTGGAGAAGGACGCGAAAGCTGTCGCGGATGACGTTGGCGGTGAAGTCGGCGAAGCTTTCCGCGCAGTCCCCGCCCTGGAGGACGAAGGCGCGGCCCCCGGCGGCGAGCGCGAGCGCCGCTTTCAGCCGCCGCGCCTCGCCGGCGAAGACGAGCGGGGGAAAGCGGGAGAGGCGCATCTCAGTCTCGGCGAGCTTCGCGGCGTCCGGATAGGCCGGCGCTTGGCGGATCGGGTGCGAGCGCCAGGAATCGGGGGTCCAGTCTCGGGCGGGCGCATCGGGCATCTCAGGCTTCCCTTCTCAGGCCGCGGCAATGCGGGGCCAAAGGGCTAAAGAGGCGAACGGAGGAGTAAAGACAAGGGCTCTGCCCCTTGACGGGGTATAGCGATATCCGTGGGACTTGACACTTTTGTCAGCATTACGGGTTAGCAACGGAATGGATTGTGGCGCTTGTGACCGGGTTTCGGCATCCTGACGGGGCTGGGGTCCGGTCGGGCTGCGGCTTGGCGCTACCCGCTGTATCAGCGTCCCTGCCAGCCGGCGGCGTAGCGTCCATTCGCAAGGCCCGGCGGAGCGTGGCAAGCACGGTGGCGGACGGCCGCCGGCTGCCAGCGAGCACCCGGGCGAGCAGGCCGTCGTCGATGCCCGCCAGCCGGGCGAAGGCTCGCAAGCCGATCCGGGCGCACTCCTGCCGGACCATGTTCATCACCTGCTCGGCCTCCGCCGCGGCGGCGTTCACCGCCACGGCGGCCCCCGCAAGCCGGGCCATGATCGCGTTGGTGGGGCGGGCACGCCCCTTCAGGATCATCGCCACGTGTTGCCGTGACAGTCG
>JAKAWQ010000034.1 GCA_021816925.1 Pseudomonadota bacterium | reverse complement strand
AGGCGCTGTTCGGTGCCGGCTGGCTCGGCGGCGACGCCGAGCCCCTTGTCACGCCCGCCGGCCGCGCGCGGCTCGGCGGGCTCGGCATCGACATCGCAGCGCTCGAGCACGGCCGCCGCCCGCTCTGCCGCCGCTGCCTCGACTGGAGCGAACGGCAGAACCATCTCGGCGGCGCGCTGGGCGCGGCGCTGTTGAAAGAGATCCTCGGGCGTCGCTGGGCACATCGGACCGAAGGGCGGGCCATCGCCTTCACCCCGGCCGGCGCGCGGGCATTCGCCGACGCCTTCCATCTGCCGCCTTGACCCAACCGGCTTCCGAGGCACCGGATCAGTGCGCGAGCAGCGCACGCACGAAGGCGTAGGCGACGATCGGAATCGCGATCAGGACATAAACGCGAAGCAGCACGAGAAGTGCCAGCATGCCGCGCCCAAGGCGCCGGCGCGGCAAAGGCCGCTCGGAATAGAGGGTGAGTTGCCCTGGCTCGAGGGCCTCGAAGAGGGAGGGATCGGAGGGCTCGCTCGTCATCGGGACCGCGTGCCCGCTATCCGGGAAGAAGGCCGGGAAAGATGGTGATCACCCCGTAGAGCGCACCGATGAGCGAGATCGCGACGACGATCGTGCCGCCGGCGAGATTGGCGGCTCGCCGGTTCGCAAGATCCCCCATGATCTCGCGATCGTTCACGAGCAGGAGCAGGAATAGCAGCGCCGGCGGCATGAGGAGCGTTGCCAGCACGTTGACGGTGAGCGTCATCGCCAGCAGCGGAGCGCCCGGCGTCAGCACGACGGCCCCGGCAATCAGCGCCGAACCGATCGCCGAGGCGTAGAACCACCGCCCGTGCGCCAGATCGAGGTTCATGCTGTGCCGTTCGGCGATGGCCTCGGCGAGCGCATAGGAGGAACTCGTGGAGATCGTCATCGCCGCGACCAGCCCCGCCTCCATGATGCCCAGAGCGAACAGCGTGGCGCCGAAGCGGCCGAGGAAGGGCCGGAGCGCGCTTGCGAAATCCGCGCCGCTCGCAAACTCCGACACATCGACATGTGCGCCGAAGAGCGGCGCCGCGGCAACCACCGTCGCGATCGCGGCAAGCGCCGCCAGCATCGCGCCGAGCGCCGTGTCGAGCCGCCCCTCCCGCACATCCTCGCGCGTGAGCCCTTTGTCAACGACCGCGCTCTGCTGGAAAAAGATCATCCAGGGCGTCACCGTCGCGCCGATATCGGCAAGGATCATGGTGACGAAAGCAGGGTTGACGCCGCCGGGCAGCGGCTTCCAGAAGGCAAGCGCGTGCACAAGGCGCGCCGCGTCCGGATGCGCGAAGAGCGCCGCCGGAACGAACAGGAGATTGAAGGCGGCGAGCGCCATCGCCGTGCGCTCCCAGGTCGCATAGCGGCGGAGCGCAAGCGAAAGAGAGACCAGCAGCACGCCGCCGCCGACCGAAACAGGCTGAGGCACCCCGAAATAGAGACCCCCCACCTGGATCGCGATGAACTCGGTCATCAGCGTGAGCAGATTGCCGATAACAAGATCGCCCATCGCGAAATAGCCCCAGAACGGCCCGAACCGCTGGAAGATCAGCTCGGCATGGCCGCGATGCGTCGCCGCGCCAAGCCGGACCGTCATCTCCTGCACAAGATAGGCCATCAGGAAGGTGAGCAGGATGAAGGGAACGAAGAACCCGATCCCGTAGGTAGCACCCGTGGTCGCGTAGGAGACCATGCTCGGGCCGTCGTTCTCGCCCAGCATGACCAGCACGCCGGGACCGAGCAGCAGCCAGAGCAGGCGAAGCCGGTGACGGCCGGCGCGGCTTCGCAGAACCCTCTGCCGGTCGCGCGCGCGCAGCACGTCCTCGCGCGTGACAAGCTCCGCCGCCGCCGCCGCCGCCGCCGCGGGCCCGAGGAAGACTCCGAGATCCGAAACGTCCTGGCTCATCAGAGGTGCAACTCTCGGTCGGAGGCTCCAGCCTCCTCTCTGGCCATGATGTAGCCTTGGGTATAATAAGGTCAATAGGCATTGTATAGGCGTCGCAAGCTTAAAGGAAGCACTTCACTCCATGATGGCGCAGCAGGTGGATTTGCTGCTAAGAACGAGGGCGCCGCCACGGGCCGGTCCGGGCGGTGCCGCATCGAGGGCAACCAGGAGGAACGCGCGTGGGGCGGAGTCCGGTCCGGCAGCAGCAGGCAGCGATCGAGATGCCGGAAGAGCCGACGCAGGCCCTGCGCTTCGGCCAGGCTCGTTCGGCGCGTTCGGCGGCAGTGCTCGAGGACTATGTCGAGCTGATTGCCGATCTGCTGGCGGCACACGGCGAAGCGCGGGCAATCGAGGTGGCCAAGCGGTTGGGCGTAACCCATCCGACCGCCGTCAAGAGCATCGCGCGGCTGAAACGCGATGGCCTGGTCACGGCGCGGCCCTATCGCGGCATCTTCCTCACGGAAGCCGGCCGGGCGCTCGCCGAGCGCGTCAGGGCGCGGCACCGGTTGATGGTCGCGCTGCTTGTGGCCGTCGGCGTGCCGGCGGAAGCCGCGGAGGCGGACGCCGAGGGGATGGAGCACTACGCCTCGGAGGCGACACTCAAGGCCTTCGCAGGGTTTCTGAAGCGCCGCCGGTAATCGCGAGCGCCCCCGCAACGATCAAGCGCCGCCCGCCCGGGTTTTCTCTCTTCGCCCGCCGGCTCAACCGCCGCCGTGGCAGGCAAGGATCGCCTCCGCGATCGCCTCGCTCGAATCGAGCACGGCCAGGCGGCCCGGCGCGATCCCCGGCGCAAGACGGAACGGCGGCACCGTGTCCGTGACGACGAGGCCATCGAGTGCAGGCTCGGCAAGCAGCTCTGCCGCCCCGCCGATGAAGAGCCCGTGCGCGGCAGCGGCAAACACCCGCGCCGCCCCGGCCGCCCGGCAGGCCTTGGCGGCACGCACCAACGTCCCGCCGGTGCTGATCAGGTCGTCGATGATGACGGCCGTCCGGCCACCCACCTCGCCGGCGAGGATTTCTCCGCTGACGACGCCGCTGCTGCGATACTTCTCCATGTAGGCGCTGCCTGCCGCGGCAGCCGCGAGTTCCTCGAACGCCCGGCGGAACTGCTCGGCGCGCTTGGCACCGCCCGCGTCCGGCGAGACTGCCACCACGGACTCGCCCCGGAGTTGCCCGGCGAAATGGCGGGCGAACAGCGGGGCCGCCTCGATGCGTACCGTCGGGATGCGGAATGCGTTCTCGAAGGCGGCAAGATTGTGCACTTCGAGGGCGATCACCCGGTCGATGCCAAGCGCCTCGAACATCGCCGCAACATAGCGGGTGATGATCGGATCCCTCGGTTTGGTGCGCCGGTCCTTCCGCGCATAGCAGAGATAGGGGACGACGGCGGTGACGCACCGGGCACCCGCATCCTTGAGCGCCCCGCAAAAGAAAAGCAGACGGCAAAGCTTGTCGTTGCCGCTCGCACCGTCCTCGCCGTAGAGCCCGTGCAGGACATACGCGTCGTGGCCGCGCACATCATCGAGCGGACGGGCCTTGTGCTCGCCGTCCTCGAACTCCCGCTCTTCGTGGCGCGCGAGCGCGATCTCGAGCCGGGCGGCCACACGTTGCGCAAGCTCCCGGCTCCGCTCCAGACCGAAAAGGGAAAGCGGGCGCATGCTCATCGGCCCTCGCCGCTGCCCTGCACCCTCGGTTTCTGTATCATCATGGTTTCTCTATCGTCATGATCCTTGCCGCACGCATCCGACGCTCCGCCCCGTGCCCGCGCATTGATCGAGGTCAAGAAGCGGGTGGGCGGCTTGCGGCAAGAGCGAGGAACGCAGCGCCGAAGGGGGTGAGCCGGCCGAGGCGGTGGTCGAGCGGCGCGAGCAGGCGTCCCGCCGGGAGCCAGCGCGGAAAGTAGATCGCGCCTCGAACCGGACCGGGAGCGAGGCCCGCCCCGCGGGCAAGCGCCGCAAGCTCTGCCGGGGTGCGGAAGCGCGCCCCCCGCCAGAGTGCCGATCCGCTCCAGGCGCGCACGCGCCGCACCGCCGCCCAACTGTTCCACCGGCCGAGTTCTCCGATGACGAGCCGGCCGCCCGGCCGGAGCACGCGCGCGATCTCGGCGAAAACCGGCCGCGCGTCGGCGACGAAGCAGAGGATGGTGACCGCAACCACGAGGTCGAACCGCGCCGAAGCAAAGGGGAGTCCGGCCGCGGCCGCGACCAGGAATTCTGCCTCGCCACGCTCCGCCTCGGCACGCGCGCGGGCCGCGGCGATCATCCGCGGGGAGCTGTCGATGCCGACCACGCGCGCCCCGCGACGCGCAAGATCGAGCGCGAGATCCCCATCGCCGCAGCCGATCTCGAGCACGCTCTTCCCGCGCATCCCGCCCAGAAGTTCGAGGATCAGGCGTCGCTCGAGCCGCTCGGTGAGGAGGCCGATCCCCGAGCCCCGCCAAGCCGCATAGGCTTCCGGCCCGAGGCCCGGAAGCTCCTGCGAAGGGCGGCGGGGGATGAGCATCGCACCGCCCTCCTGCGGCGGCGGGTCCGGTGGCCGGCGCATCAGAACGGCTCGACGGCAGGACGAAGCTCGACCGCGAACGACCACGCGGAAGGCGGTTGGGCCAGCACGGCGAGGTAGGTCTCGGCGATCGCTGCCGGGTCGAGCGTGCTATCCGGACGCTCCGGCGGGTCGGGGCGAGCCGCGCTGCGCACCGCGCCGTCGATGACGAAATGGGCGACGTGGATGCCCTTGGGCCCGAGCTCGCGCGCCGCACTCTCCGCCAGCCCGCGCAGAGCGAATTTCCCCATCGCGAACGCGGCGGAGCGGGCAAAGCCCTTCACGCTCGCGCTCGCACCGGTGAAGAGGATCGCGCCGCGCCCTGCCTGCACCATCCGCCGCGCGGCCTCGCGGGCAACCAGAAAGCCGCCGAAAGCGGTGACGGCGAGCGCCTCCCGCACCGCCTCGGGATCGAGTTCGGCAAGCGGACCCCGCACACGCCCGGAGGCATTGTAGAGAACGAGGTCGGGCAGGCCGAACCGGGCTTCGGCGGCGACAAAAAGCGCCGCCACGGCTTCCGGGATTGCGACGTCAGCCGCGAAGACCGCTGCCCCCGTCTCCTCGGCGAGTGGGCCAAGCTTCGCGACGTTGCGCGCGGCAAGCCCCACCGCAAGCCCCGCCGCAGCGAGTGCGCGCGCCACCGCCGCGCTGATGCCCGAGCCCGCACCGACGATGAGCGCGGTGTGATAGGGGATGTGAGTCATGGAATCTCCTCCGCGTTCCGGCGCGCCGGGCATGCGGACAGCCAACGTCATCCGGCAAACCCGCCCTCTGCCAGAAACAGGGCTTCCTCGGCGGTGGTCTCGCGCGCCAGCATCGCGTTGCGATGGGGGAAGCGGCCGAAGCGGCACACGATGTCGCGATGGTGTTCGGCATGCGCGAGCGAGGGCGGGCCGAGGCGGCCGTGCAGCGCAACCGACAGATCCTGATCGGCGAGATCCTCGGAATGGGTGAAGGGCAGGCAGAGAAAGAGGCGGAGCTCCGGCGCGAGCGGCTCCCAATGCCCGGCGGCCAGCGCCTGCCGCGCATGATGGCGAGCGAGCGGATCGGTTGCATACATGTGCGCGGTGCCGCGAAAGGCGTTGCGGGGAAACTGATCGGTGAGGAGAATAAGCGCGAGTGCACCCGCGGCCGAGCCGAGCCAGTCGTCATGCCGGCGGGCAGCGACCGCCATGTGCAGGCCGAGGAAGCGCTCGCGAAAGGCCGCGTCGAACGCGGCGTCCTTGGCGAACCATTTCTCCGCGCCGACTTCGCGCCAGAAAGCGACGACATCGGCGGGACCAAGGCAATCCATGCGGAAACCTTCTCCCAATCCGAGCGGGCCGGGAAGAGGGAGCACCCGTCCCGCCCGCGGCCCTGAGCCTCGCCCGGCGGGCGATCCGGCGGCAGCTCCAGGGATTGCCTGCCCCGACCCGGCTTCCGTAGCATACGCCGCAATGGCCCGCACCGGCACGGGCCCGGCAAGGGGAGGGAAACGCGCGTGTTCGTCGTCACCGTGCTTTATCCGAATGAAAGCGGATCGAAGTTCGATCACGTCTATTACGCTCAAAAACACATCCCGCTGGTGCGCGAGCGCTGGGCGCCGATGGGCCTTAAAGAGGTCAGGGTGTGCGCGCCGTCGGCGCTCCGGGCGGCGGCCCGCCGCCCTATCAGATGATCGCCCTTCTCGACTTCGGAAGCAGAGCCGAGTTCGAACGGGCGGTCGGCACGCACGGCCCCGAAATCCTCGGCGACGTGCCACACTTCACGAGCGTGCAGCCGGTGCTTCAGTTCAACGAAACAACCGACTGAATCGCGCTCGGAACTTTCTTCGCGTGCGCATCGCCGGAGCCTCAGTGCACGGCACGGGGACGGAGGTCGATCAGAGCGGCACCGGCAATCACAATGAGTGCACCGGCCGCGCCGGGCAGCAGGGCCGAAACGGTCAGGTGAGTCGCGTCCCAGATCGCTCCGCCGAGATAGGGGACGAGAAAGGTAAGCGTGTAGCCAAGCGCCAGCATCGCCGCCGCTTTTCAAAGCTCGGCCAGTGGCTCGCCACCTGACTTCTCGGGCGGAAGGGGACGCGATTCACGACGCGCAGCCGGCTCATCGGTCCACTGTCTCCAGTTCTTCAAGGGTGATATTCGTGGTGTCTACGGCGAGCACCGCGGCGACAAGGGCGCAAAACAGCCACGCAGCCGCAGCCGCGCCGATCAACGCGCCACCGCTGCGATTGACTGCCAGCAGCAAGCCGGCCACGAGCGGGGCAAGAAACCCGCCGAGTCGGCTCAAGGCGAAGCTGATCCCAGCGCCGCGCCCGCGCACAGAGGTCGGATAGATCTCCGCCTCATAGGTGTGTAGCAGCGGTCCGTCGAGGAAAATGAGCATTTCGGTCAGGAACCCGAACAGAATGATGAGCGGCACGGAATTGGCAAAAAGGAACCCGAGCCCGACGAGCATGTTCAGCGTGTACAGGATCGCCATGCCCCATTTGCGCTGCAACCGGTCGGTGACATAGGCGGAGATCACCGTCCCGACCGGATAGGCAATCTGAATGATGGCAGTGTATTCGAGCGCATGCACGATCGAGTAGCCGCGCGAATAGAGAACGAACGGCACGAAGGTCGTGAATCCGTAGGCGCCGAACCCTTGAAACAGTTCGATCAGCCAAGCGCTGAGCGTCCGGCGCAAATAGCGGCCGGAGACCAGCAAGGTCAACGGCACCTTGCTCACGATGTCGTACTCAATCGTCACTGGCGGAGGAAGCGCGGCGATGCCCTTCTCCGCCATCACCCGGTGCTCGATCGCCGTCATAACGCGATCCGCTTCGTCGCGCCTGCCCACCCGCTCCAGCCACCGAGGCGATTCGGGAAGTCCAAGCCGCAGCAAGAGAGAGGAAAAGCCACCGATGGCCGCAAGGAGAAGCGCGATCTTGAATCCCGGCAAAGGCAGGCTCGTGACCGGTACGAGGAAGAGGGCTGCGAATCCTCCGACCGTGCCGCCGAGGAAGCCGATCGCTAGTTGGAGGCTGGTCATCCGCCCCCTTTTTCGTGCCGACGAGAGCTCCTGGATGAAGGTTGCAGAGAGCGGCAATTCGGCGCCAGTGCCAACGCCCGCGACGAACAGCGCGACGAGGAGGAAGGTGGCGTTGGGGGAAAATACCGCCGCCAGATCGCCGATCGCGAGTATGCAGAGATCGAGCGTGAAAGCGTTGCGCCGCCCAATCTTGTCGGCAACTGTACTCAACGCCACCGCGCCGACAAAAGTACCGAGAAAAAGAGCGAGCGGCAGTTCGGTCGCGAGCTGTTTCTGCTTGAGGAAAGCGAAGAAGTGCGCGGAGATCGGGCCTATGGAAAAGAGCATGTAGGAGTCCCAGAATGTGCCGAGCGCAATCAGCACGAGGAGGAGCCCCAGGTAACGCGACGAAGGCAGACGTTCTATCCTCGCGGCAATCGGAACGTTCAACGCTTCCTCCACGGGTTCGTCCTTTCATTGCATTGGCCCGGGCGGGCGATGTGAGAGATTGCGGAACGCAAAAACGAGTGGCCTACTTGGTGATCATGAGCTCCTTGCGCCAGCGATCGCCGTAGATCGCAAGCACGTCGAGCTGATCCACGTAGTACAGAATCTTGCCTTCGAGCGAATCCGGGAAGCGTGCAGACTGGGGCGTATGTGTGAGAATGATGTGACAGATCGCGTCCGGAACGCCGTGCCGCAGCGCGACATGTGTAGCCCAGAAGGCGTGCGGGTAACGCCGGCCGATGTCCGACGATGCAACCGCTCCGTCCTCGGCGGGGCGCGTTTCTACGAGCTTGCTTGCGTCCTGCAGGAGCCCCGCCGCGATCAGCACGTCCCGGTCGATGCGGACGCCATGGAATCGTTCGAACGCATCGGCAACCGCGAGAGCCATCGCAATTACCGCACGATTGTGCGGCTTGTGAGGATAGGGGATCTCGCCGGAAGTCGGCAGCGTCTCGAAATCGGTCCATTCCGACGCCTGCCAGAGTTCCTCCCACACCGCCTTGACCTGCGCCCGGAGCGTTTCGTTCTGAATCTGCCCGATTTCTGGGAAAATCCTCTCGATGTCGAGCGGCCGCTTCATCGCGATGTTCCGTCGATGCTACCCTCCGCCCGGCATTGGCTGCGTGCCGCCATTTTAGTTGCCGCCGCTCGCCAGCGCCGCATCATGCCGGCTGGCGCCTGCATCTTCCCCGCGGCCGTACTTCGCTTTGAGTTGCGCCTCCGTCAGGTATCGCCGCTCGAGCTGCTGGATCCACGGGAAGCCCATCAGGTTGTTGAGCTCCTCGAACGATACCAGAAGCTCCGGCCGCTCTACGACACGGCCGGTGGCTAGCGATTCCCTGAACGCCTCCATGGCTCGCATCATCCCGCCGATCGCGGCCGCGGTGAGCATGCGCGGAAACTCCACGACTGCGACGCCCATCTCTTGCAACTCTCGCACCGAAAGGAGGGGCGTCGTCGAGCGCCTGCGGATGCCGAACCCCATGTTCACGGCGACCGGCTTGGGAACGCTGTGGCAAAACCGTGCGATGTCGTCCGCCGAGAGCAACGCATCCGCGAACAGCAGGTCGGCGCCGGCTTCGGCGTAGAGATTGCCCCGCCGGATCGCCTCGTCGAGGCCGACCGGTCCCGCGGCATCGGTCCGCGCCTTGATGACCAGATTCGGATCTTCCCGCGCATCGCAGGCCGCGCGTACTTTCTGCACCATCTCCTCGGCCGGTATGATCTCCTTCCCCGCCATGTGGCCGCAGCGCTTCGGCCAGACCTGGTCCTCGATCATTACCCCGGCGACGCCGGCCCGCTCGAGCGCCTTGATCGTGAAATAGACGTTGACCGCGTTGCCGTATCCGGTGTCGCCGTCGGCGACGAGCAGCAGATCCGTGCAGTTCGCGATAACCTTGCATCCCTCGACATTTTCGGCGAGCCCCATCAGGCCCACGTCCGGCCAGCCGAGCCGGTCCTCGGAGAGCCCGGCGCCGGAAATCAAGGCGCTCGCGAACCCCGCCTGCTGCACAAGTCTGGCGCTGAACCCGTCGAACACACCCGGCATCACAACGATCTCGGGGGCCTCGATGAGGCGCCTCAGGCGCTCTCCCTTACTTGCCATCACTGTCGCTCCTTCTCGGCCGGGATTCCCCCGATGAGCGGCTCATTGGCCGGCAACAGCGGTAGCGTATGCCCCGATCCGTGCGTCCTGCAACGACCGGGTCACCAAGGAGCCCACCAGCCGACATTCCCCCGATGACCGGCCCATTCGGCCATCTGGCAAGCACGCTACGCGCCATCTGACGGGCCTTGCAACGGGGAAAGTGCCGGGAGGACGCCCGCGGCCAGCGTCATCGGTCGGTGATTGCTGTCTGACCGGAGATCAGGCCGTGTCGGGCGGCAAATGAACGCAGTTCCCCTGCCGACAGTCTGCGCGGCCGGTGACTGCGGCGGCGCTCAACATCGAACCGGTGGCAACGGACGCAGCATCGCGATGGCATCGAGTATCTGCTGGAACAACGCGCGGGGCACCATCACCTCGGCCATCTGAAACGTGATCGACCTCCCGTGCCGGATGCTCTTGGCGCCGATCTTCACCGGGCGGTCCCGCAGCGTTGTCATTGACCGGTGACTGACCGCCTCGGGCAGTGCCAGGGTACGGAGGAAGTTTGCAAGATTGTAGGCCAGGGCGTGAAGCTGGAGCCGCACCGCGTTGGCGGTAAACCGGCGACAGGACAGAGGCGCGTCCAGGTGACCGCGTTCTTTCCCTCCTTGATGTGCTGCTCCGCCGTGCCGCGCCGGTTGTAGAACAGCGTCACCCGTTCCGGCGGCCGGGTCATGTTGGTCACAATGAACCCGACACGCGGATACAACTCGCCGGGGGTGCCACTCGACCTTGGCGACCACCCGGCGGGGCTTGTTCCATGACGCGGCCTGATCGCTGAAGCTGGCGTAATAGCGCCGCACCGCATGCGGTGGCCGTCCCACCGGACGCTTCAGCAACCAGCCGATCCGCTCCTGCAGGACGGCGTTGGCGGGCATGCGGACAGCCAACGTCATCCGGCAAACCCGCCCTCTGCCAGAAACAGGGCTTCCTCGGCGGTGGTCTCGCGCGCCAGCATCGCGTTGCGATGGGGGAAGCGGCCGAAGCGGCACACGATGTCGCGATGGTGTTCGGCATGCGCGAGCGAGGGCGGGCCGAGGCGGCCGTGCAGCGCAACCGACAGATCCTGATCGGCGAGATCCTCGGAATGGGTGAAGGGCAGGCAGAGAAAGAGGCGGAGCTCCGGCGCGAGCGGCTCCCAATGCCCGGCGGCCAGCGCCTGCCGCGCATGATGGCGAGCGAGCGGATCGGTTGCATACATGTGCGCGGTGCCGCGAAAGGCGTTGCGGGGAAACTGATCGGTGAGGAGAATAAGCGCGAGTGCACCCGCGGCCGAGCCGAGCCAGTCGTCATGCCGGCGGGCAGCGACCGCCATGTGCAGGCCGAGGAAGCGCTCGCGAAAGGCCGCGTCGAACGCGGCGTCCTTGGCGAACCATTTCTCCGCGCCGACTTCGCGCCAGAAAGCGACGACATCGGCGGGACCAAGGCAATCCATGCGGAAACCTTCTCCCAATCCGAGCGGGCCGGGAAGAGGGAGCACCCGTCCCGCCCGCGGCCCTGAGCCTCGCCCGGCGGGCGATCCGGCGGCAGCTCCAGGGATTGCCTGCCCCGACCCGGCTTCCGTAGCATACGCCGCAATGGCCCGCACCGGCACGGGCCCGGCAAGGGGAGGGAAACGCGCGTGTTCGTCGTCACCGTGCTTTATCCGAATGAAAGCGGATCGAAGTTCGATCACGTCTATTACGCTCAAAAACACATCCCGCTGGTGCGCGAGCGCTGGGCGCCGATGGGCCTTAAAGAGGTCAGGGTGTGCGCGCCGTCGGCGCTCCGGGCGGCGGCCCGCCGCCCTATCAGATGATCGCCCTTCTCGACTTCGGAAGCAGAGCCGAGTTCGAACGGGCGGTCGGCACGCACGGCCCCGAAATCCTCGGCGACGTGCCACACTTCACGAGCGTGCAGCCGGTGCTTCAGTTCAACGAAACAACCGACTGAATCGCGCTCGGAACTTTCTTCGCGTGCGCATCGCCGGAGCCTCAGTGCACGGCACGGGGACGGAGGTCGATCAGAGCGGCACCGGCAATCACAATGAGTGCACCGGCCGCGCCGGGCAGCAGGGCCGAAACGGTCAGGTGAGTCGCGTCCCAGATCGCTCCGCCGAGATAGGGGACGAGAAAGGTAAGCGTGTAGCCAAGCGCCAGCATCGCCGCGGCGAGACGATGCACCTCGTCGGGGGCGGCAAGCAGCGGCGGCAAGGCAAGCGTCAGGATGAGGGTGATGGCCGCGGCGAAGCCAACGAGCGCCGCAGCGGCGATGATGACCGGCGCCGAGGGGACGGCGAGGCCGGCCAGTGCGACGAGGCCGAGCAGCGCAGCGGCGATGAACGGAGTGCGGCGCCGGGCAAGTCGCGGGCCATAGGCCATCACGAGGAACGAAGCCGGCAACTGGCCGGTGTTGAGGGCCGTCAGGCCGGCATCGACGAGCCCGGGGCGGCCGAGTGCATGGAGATAGTCCGGAAGGAACGCATTGCAGCCGAAATAGAGCGCCGCGCCGCCGCCGGAAACGAGCCCAAGCAACCAGGCTCTCGGGTCATGCCAGTCCGGCCACCAGCGGGCCCGGCGCGCGTCCGGCACGAGCGCACCGCTCGGCGCAAAGAGAACCACCAGCAAGGCCGTCACGAGCGGCGGGGCGGACCAGACGAGGAAGCTCCTCTCCCAGCTTCCGCCGGTGAGCGGGAGGATCAGCGGAATGGTGAGACTCGCGGCGAGCATCTCGCCGACCAGAAGGCCGTTCGCATAGACGGCGGTCGCAAGCGGCACGCGGGCCGGAAACCAGCGCCCGACCAGGGCGGGCAGCGCCGGCTGCATCACCGCGACCCCTGCGCCCATCACGATCGTCATGCCGAAGAGCATCGGGAGAGAGGGGCCGAGGCCCCGCAGGCTCGAGGCAAGGGAAACGACGAAAACGCCGAGGATGGCGGCGCGCCGGGCACCGATGCGCGCAATGAGCAGCGAACCCGGGATCGCGGCCAAACCGAACAGCAGCACCGGCAGACCCGTCAGAGCGGCCACCATCTTTTCGTCGAGATGGAGGTCGCGGTGGATCAAAGGCAGCACCGGCGGAACGGCGAGGATGGTCAGGCGGAGATCGGCCCCGAGCAGCCAGAGCAGCAGAAGCCGGGGCCAGTCCACCGTTCGACCGTCCGCCATCCGCACCACCCCTCCCGCCCCGGCGACGCTCTCGGGGCTTTTGCGCACGCTGGCAAGGAGAGGCCAAACGAAAATCCCGCCGCCCGGCCTCGCGCAGGTGATACCAGCGCCCTCACCCTCGTTCGAAGAGGCAGGAATTGACGCCGCTGGTATGAAGCCGCGCGTTATTTGAGAACGCGGCCGATGCCGTCGATCACCGAGACGGTGATCGGGATGCCGCGGCGGACGGCGGCGCTCACCGTGCAGAACTGCTCGAACTGCTCGAGGATACGGTCGAGATGCGCAATCGAGGCCGCCGGGGTGGCAAAGGCCAGGGTGACGGCAATCGCCTGGACGCGCAGGTGGTGCTGCTCGTCGCGGCCGATCGTGGCCCGCGCGGTCGCGGTAATAAGCCCCGGCGACTCTCGGAACTTCCGCATCGCGAAATGGAAGCTCGACGAGAGGCACGTACCGACGGCGGAGAGCAGGAGCAGGGACGGGCTCGGTCCCTGTCCGCCGCCGATCGGCGGGGGCTCGTCCGCCTGGAGCGGCGCAAGGCCGCGGCCGAAATCGATCTCGAAACGGTAATCCTCGATCTGGCGGAGACGGATCTCCGGCTCTTCGGACATCGACCTTTCTCCCCTCGTGCCCTGCCCCCGCAGTTCGCGGCCCTTCGCAGCGAACGTAGAGGAGAAAGAGGCCACTGAAAACAAAGACCGAGCGTCCCGATTCCGACGGTTTGCCATCCCAGGCAACTTCGGAACCGGGACACTCGCGGCCTCCGGCTCCATCAAGGCGACGATCGGGCGGCCGGGCAACCGGGGGGCGGGCAGCCGGCGTCGGCACGCGCGGCATCCCAGCCGAGCAGCACCGGGACACGGCCGCCGGAGAGCCGCGCCGGCGGCACGGCCTCGCGGTCAGCAGGCAGCAGGCGCCCGGCCGGCAGGGCGGCAGCAAGCGCAGCAAACGCGGCGCCCGGTGCCGGCGCGGCGCGACTGAGCGTGAGCGTGGCGGCGATGCGCCGGAAACGCTCCTCGGTCAGGGCGCCGAGCCAGAGCGGAAGCCGTCGCGCCCCGGCGCCGATCGCGGCGTCACTCGGCCAAAGGCGCAACACCAGCCGCGCCGGCGGCCCGCCGGCCGCCAGCGGCCGGATCAGGACCAGCGCCTCCGGCACGCCGTCGGCAAAGCGGGGCAGCACCGGCAGCGCCCCGGGATCGATCGCGGGCGCAAGCCAGGCGGCCGCAGTGAGCGGCGTCCAGGAAGGGGGCGGCCGCCAGCCCCGGGCCTCGAGGATTTGGGCAAGCCGCGCCGGGCTGCCGGCCCATTGCACGCTGAAGGGACGGGTGTAGTTGCCGAGCAGCCCGACGCGGACGCCGGGCAGCGTGTCCCAACCTCCCTCCTCCCAGGCGGCGAGGCTCATGACGCGCGGCGGCGGCGGAACCCCCGGCGCGGGCAAGGGCAGGAGGGGAAGGCCGGCGGCCTCCGCCGCAGCGGCACCGATCAGGACCGGCAGGGCAAGCAAGGCCGCGGGCCAGGCACGGCCCGCCGGCAGGCGGCGCAGCAGCGCGATCGCGGCGGTGAGGCCGATCCAGGTGAGTGCGAAGGCAATCGCGATGATCTCGGTCGAGAGCAGCGTCAGACCGAGATAGAGCCGGGCAGCGGCGCTGAAGACGACCAGAAGCGCCGCCGCGCTGGCGAGTGCAGGCTGCAGACGCGGGGAAGCGGCACGGAATGCGAAGAACGCAAGCAGCCCGTACGCGGTGGCGGCGAAGAGCGCAGAGGCGGAGGGCGGAAAGAATGGAGACGCCGCGGTGGCGGCTAGCGGCGCCGCGGCGTGCGGCAACAGCGGCAAGAGGGTGCCGAGCAAGGCAGCGCCGGCCAGCCCGAGCAGCCAGGCGAGCAGCAGCGGCCACTCGCGGGCAAGCGCGAGCGCGAGCGCCGCCGCAAAGGCGAGAACCGCCAGCACCGGCGGAGCGGCGGTGGCGGCAAGAAGCCGCATGGCACGGTCGCCCCAGTGCGAACGCAGCGCCGTCAGCGCGTGCAGCACGACCCCGTCGAGCCGCACGAGCGGATCGCCGGCGATCAGGTCCTGAAGCGCGCCGAGGAGCATCCAGAGCCCGCCCGCCAAAAGCCCCGCCATGACCGCGAGCGCCAGCGCCTCGGCGCGATCCGCCGCCAGCGCCGCACCAACGCGGCGGGCAAGCCACCCCGGATTGCGCTCGGCCCAGGCGGCCAGCGGCTCCGCCGCCGCCGCAAACAGAGCGGGCAGGCGGCGAGCCATACGGCGGGCAATCCAGATCACGGCCCAGGCAAGCAGGAACAGCAACGCAGCAAGGATCGCAAGCCGGCCGGCAACCGCACCGAGCAGCTCGAGCGAGGCCCCGAGCAGGACGCCGAACAGGACATGCGAAATCGCCCAGACAATCGCCGAGCCGAGATTGGCGGCAAAGAAACGGGCCGGCGGCATCTCGAGGATGCCGGCCAAAACCGGCACGATGGCGCGCACACCCGGGGTGAAGCGGGCGATCAGGATGCTCTTGCCGCCGTGCCGGGCGAACAGCACCTCACCGCGCGCGGCAAGCTCGGGATGACGCGAAAGCGGCCAGCGCTCGAGCACGGCGCGCTGGTAGCGGCGCCCGAGCTCGTAGGAGAGCCCGTCGCCAATAACGGCACCAAGCGCGACAGCCGCGACGAAGGGCCAGAAGCGGAGCGCCCCGGCCGCAATCAGGGCGCCGAACGCGATGATGGTCGCGCTGCCCGGGACGACCGCGCCGACAACCGGCAGGGCCTCGGCGGCGGCGAGCAGGGTGCCGAGCAGATAGGCGAGGAGCGCATGGGAGCGGGCAAAAGCAACGGCCCAATCGACGAGGGCGTGCACGCGGGAAACCGGCCTGAGACGAAGCGCGCGCCCTACCGCCGCGGGGCGCGGGGGAAGAGCGCAGGCGGAAGATGGGCAGCAGCGAGCATCGTCTCGTAGATGGTGAGAGAGGGCGGCAGGAGCCACCGTCGCACGGGTCGGTCGAGAGGACGGGCGGCGCGCGTGACGAGCAGGGAGACGACGAAGGATCCGAGCATGTCGAAGGGAAAATGCACGCCGAGATAGATGCGCGCCCACGCCACCGCCAGGCCGGCCGCAAGCAGCAGGCCGGCGGAGACCGGAAAGCCGCCGAGCGCGAGGAGGGCGAAGCCGAGGCTCCAGAGGAAGGTCGCGTGGTCGCTCGGGAACGAGTTGTCGGGCGGGTGGCTGAGATACTGGTGGCCAAGGCCGAGCATGAACGGACGCGGGTGAAAATAGACGAGGCCGATCGCGAAATTGACGGCGAGGCCGAACACCATCGTAAGCGTTGCGGTGATGAGGCTGCCGCGATGCTGCGGCGTGCCGCGGATCCAAAGCGTGAGGAAGAGCGCCACGCCGCCGGGCACGGCCCACACGGCAAGCAGGCGAGCCAGTGCCAGCAGCAGGCTGGGCGGATGCGGGCCGGCGTTGATGGCCAGGAAGAGGGAGGTGTTCACGGCGCGGTTTCTCCGCCGCAGGCATCCGCGGCGGGCGGGCCGGCGGGTGCCAGGACGGCTATGACGGTTCCATGACACCCATACAACGGGAAGAATGGGCGGGCCATCGGGGGATGAGGTGAGGCCGGCAAAATAAGTCGTTGAGGAGGCCGCCACGCGCAGAACTCCGGCGCCGCGCCCTCCCGGCTTACCCGTCGTCAGGCCGGTTGTCCGCAGCGCCCGGCTCCTGCCAAGCTGGGTGGGCGGCAGCCCCCCGAGTGCCCTGGAAGGAGTGCACGTCACGTTTTGAAAAAACAGTATAGAAATCAGCGTGTCGTATTGGTTCCTTGAGATGTTTGTTTCACCGGCGCCAGAGCCACGCGGGAACGTGCGGTGAGGGGCACGACCGGCGCTGCTCGAATATCGGTGAGATACATGGTCGCGGTTCCGAACCAATGGGTGTCGAAGGCCATCCGAACCGGCAAGAGCGGCAGACCCTGAACGGGGTGGGCGAACCAGACGGTACCGTGGTGCACGCGGCGGCGTTCCGCCGGGCTGTCGGAGAGGAGGTAGCCGGCCAAAAGCCGGCCGGAGAGGTCGCAGCGCAGCGCCGGGCCGTGAAAGAATGAGCGAGTGGTGACGCCGAGCGTATCGATACCGGCCGGGCGTGCGGCGAGGGCGATCAGGCGCCGGCCATCGAAGACGCGGACGGCAAGCCGGCAAGTGCGGTGCATCGCCACCTGGTGAAGCAGGAGAGCCATCGCCGAGAGGGTGTCGGTCGTGCCTTTCTCGAGCGAGGCCGGCACGGCGGCGCGCCGCGTTCGCTGACTGGGGATCAGTCGCCGGACCTCAGGCGCACCGTCTGCATAATCCATCAGCACCGTGTAGCGATGGCCGCTCCACAGCCCCTGGCTCTGGAAGATGAGCGGGTACGCCCTGCTGTCGTGCCAGACGCCGTCGGCCGAGGCGCTGTCGTGGCCCGGGAAGAGGAAGCCGACCATGCCGACGGTACGGTAATCGAGCGAGAGCTTGTAGCCGCGCGGCGTCAGATCGAGTGTCGCGCCAACCCGCACGGTCGTGAAGCCGTCTGCGTAGGTAACGTAGGTAAGGCGGAGCGCGACCGGGGGCGGCTCGGGCCGAGCCGCAAGTGGCGCGAGCGAGGGAATAAGGAGCACCGCCAGGGCGACGACGTGGCGCATTTCTTATGATCTTCTTAACGGGTGCCGCTTCGCAACTGCGAACTCGCTCGCCTTGACAGGTGCGCCGGCCGGGACCCATTTACGCCCCCGGCCCGGGTGCGTAGCTCAGCGGCAGAGCATCGCCTTCACACGGCGGGGGTCGCAGGTTCAATCCCTGCCGCACCCACCAATGATTTCAATAGCTTATAGTGTCGTTACGAGATGAGACGGAGCTGCTAGCAAGCAGATAGCAAGCAGCGTGCGCCCGTGCTGGCGCTTCAGGATTGCCCTGGCGATGGTGCCGCTACCGTCTGGCAGGAATTGTGGGCCTCGGCCTCGGCAACCGCGGCCTGCTGCCCCTTCAGTATCGCAATCTTCTTCGCCTCATTTCCGCCCAGCCAGGATTGCAGCGGCATCCCAAGCCAGAAGATCGCCGTCGCGTCCTTCTCTCGGTCCGCGCTCTCTTTGGCCGCCTCCGAAGTCAATGTGCTCGCAAGCTGTCCCTGCTCCGCTGCAAGCTGCGTGCAGCTCTCGCTCTCGTACGGGACTGCGCTCACTGCCGCGGGCTTGATATCCTTCGGCAGCGGCGCGCAGGCCGCCACCAGCGCCACGCCGATGGCGGCCACCAGCCATGCCACACCCGGCCGCGCATAAAGCTTCCCCATCTTTGCCCCATCAGGCACCCGCTCGCGCTCGATCCTCGCGCCAAATCATCAACAATCCCTTGCCAAGCCGCCCGGCGCGCCCGTCATGCGGTATCCGCTCGCCATCCTCGATCCCGACCGGGCACCCTCGACCACCCGCCCGGGCACCATACGACCATGCCAGCGGTCACCGTCGGGACGGTCGTGATGATTTCAATCCCTGTCTCCCGCGTTCTTTTCCCAGGAAAATTCGGCCGCGCGTGGTGTTGGCGCTTATTCGCCCGTCCCGGCAGAGATCAGGCGGTGGCTTCCTCGGCCTTCTGCGGTCCTTGGCGCCGTGCCCGCCACGACGCCTTGCCGCGCTCCACGGCAAGCAGGTGCTTGCGCTGCGCCCGCTCCGATTCCCTGGCAGCGATTGCGGCCTGCCATTCGTTGAGTGTCAGCCGCGGCAGCGATTGGCGCTCACGTGCCAGCCTCGCCCTCTCTGCCGGTGTCATGGGCTCTGGCCGGATGCGCTTCCACGGTTGGCTCTTCCATTCGTCCGGGATCGGGTAGCCGTCGTGGAACGGGCAGGCGAGCGGAAAGCGCCAGCGCCGCAGCGTCTTCTCGACTTCCTCGCCTGACCGACACACGGCATAGCGGCAGCCGGCCGCCTCGAGCTCGGCAAACACCCGCTTCTGCGCCTCGCTCGGCCGCGTTCTCATGCTGGCCTTCAGCTCGATGAAGCAGGCGCGCCCGCCCTTCAGGAAGATCATGTCCGGCAGTCCCGGCTTGCAGCCCCGGAACTTCTTGAAGAACGCCGCCTTCGTGCTGCTGAAGCTGTTGTCCTCGCTCGACCAGAACACGCCCTCGGCACCCGCCAGAGCCTGATACAGCCAGCAGGCGACGCGCCCCTGCATCACATACTCGACGCCTTTGCGTGAAGCACGCCGCCAGGCCGGAACAATGCCAAGCCGAGCCTGATCCCGTCCTTCCTCCTTACGTCGGAAGGACGCCCGTCCGCTCATTCGTCCCGTGCCGTGTCCTGCCCGATCACCGGGCCGCCGGACAAGTAGCCGGGCAGGTAGCCGGCCACGGTCAGTACGGCGCAGGCAGCTCGGTTCCGGACGGCGCGCGACGCTTTGGCGTCCTCGATGGCATCGGCGAGCGCCTTGGCGGCGGCAAGGGAGCGCTCGCGGCAGAACGCCAGCACCGGGTCTTCAGTGTCGTTCATGCTGCCCTCCGCCAGTGGAAAGCTGGCAACGTGTCCGAATTCATCTATATGGGGAGGGCAATAAACTTGCGCGAGGCTCTCAATGAACGGCTTTCTTGCCGGCGCCAAGGATATCCCTGATCCGCGCGTCGCGCTGGGACAATCTGCGCCTGCGGGTGGCTTCCTCGCCGGCGCCAAGAGCATCCCTGATCCTCGACTCGGCCAGATCGACCCTACGGCGCCTGGTGGTTTCCTCGCTGGCGCAACGGACATTGCCGATCCGCGACTCGGTCTCGACCTCCCGGCGTCTGGTGTTCCCCTACTCCTCGGAGAGTTCGACATACCGTCCGCGTTCGCGCCGCTGACGGCTGCCGACCGGACGAGGATTGCGGCTCTGGAAGCAGGCGCCGTGTCTCCGCTCACGGGCGCCGCGCAGCTCGGAGCCCGCGGCGTAAGCGCCCTCACCGGGATGCCGGGACCGGGCGCGTGGGGCAACCGGCTGGCAGCGGCAACCATGGCAAAAGAGCGCGCCGCGCCTGTCGCCAGCCTGATCGGCGCGCTCGCATCGCCGCTCAACTTCATCGCCCCGGAGTTCGGAGCCGTGACCGGATCGGCGGTTGCCGACGCCGCGCTCCAAGGCGCGCTTTGGAGCGGCGCTCAGCCAACGGCGCCGGGGACAGGAAGCTTCTGGCCCAGCAAGCTTGAGCAGGCACTCGGAGGAGGACTGCTCGGAGGCGCGCTGGGGCGCGTAGGCGAGGCGTTCGGGCGCTCGGCATCGTCGGCGCAGGCAGACCTGGCGCGGCAGGGCGTCCCGCTGGCGACGACCGACGTGTTGCCGGAGAAATCTGCCGTGATCGCCGGCAAGCTCGTAGGCGTGACGCCGGGACGATTTTGGAACGCGGCGCAGCAGGCCCGCGCCATGGCGGGCTATCAGCGGGTGCTCTACCGTTGGGCCTTGGAGCCGATCGGCGGTGGCTACAGCGATGCGGGGCCGGTCGGCCGCGAGGGCATCAGGGCGGTGCAAGAAGCAGCGAGCGCGGCATACGACCGGGCGCTCGGCGATGCCGAGGTCAGGCTGCCGACCGGTTACGCGGCGTTCAGCCCGGCATGGGCCAAGACCGCCGACTCCGGGCGCGCCGCAGCGGCAATCCAGGCGCTTGGGCTCGGCGAGGATTTCCGGGCGCTCCCGACGAACGCCCAGGAAGAAGTGTCGCGGACGCTCAGCGCGAAGCTCGCGCATCCGTTGCGGTCGGTCGAGCATCGAGGCCGCGTCCCGGCGCGGGCGCTCAAGGAAGTGCAGTCCGCGATCAGGGCGCGCGCCGTGCAGTTGGCGCATTCGTCTGATATCTATCTGCGCGATGCAGGCGCGCTTCTCAGCCATGTCGGAGAGCGCCTGACCGGCACGATTGCCGCGAACAACCCGGAGATCGCGCAGCAGCTCAAGCAAGCGGACGACACCTGGCGGCGTCTGGTTCTGCTTGAGTCGGCGGTTCCGAGCGCAGTCGCGAAAAAGGGCGTAGATGAAGCGATATTGTCCCCCCGGCAGATACTCAACGCCATGCACGGATCGGATACCTCTCCGCGGCAGCGGCAGTTCCTTGCGGGAACCGTGCCGTTCCAGAAGATATTCGAGACCCACAGATCGGTCCTGGGCGAACCGCCGGACGACAGCATGCTGAGCCTGGAAATGGGTACCGGGATGCTCGAGGGCCTGGGCTTTGCCGCGCATGGATTCCCGGGGATGGGGGCTCTGCTGCTCGGCAGCACGCTGCCCTTCACTAAGCAGGGCGCGGCTGCGGCGAGGGCACTGGCGTTCAGTCCGTCCGTGGCGCCGGCGATCCGCGGTGCAGTGACGCCGCTGGCTGCCGCGCTCGGGCACACGATAGGAGGAAGCGGGCAATGATGGTGAGGTTTCTCACAGGCGCTGTGTTGGGCGCTATGATCGGGTTCGTGCTCTGGTTGGTGGATGACATCCGCTCGAGCCTGAAAGAGATAGAGTTGGAGAAGAAGAGGAGACTCTTCTGGAAGGAACACGAGAGTGAATCGTCGCGGTGACTTGCGCGGGGACGCCGAAGCATTCCCGGTCCAGGCGGCCACTGACGCGCCGGCCCGGTCGGTCATGCGGCCCTTCGATCTCCTTGACGCCCGAGCACGCGCGCGGCGATCTCGGCGAGGCAGTAGCGCTGCTTGACGCTCAGCCGACGAAACTGCGGCAGGTCGGCCACGAACCGCGCTTCCCAGGGCCGCAGCCGGGCGCGCCGCTCAGCGCCGGCCGCTCCTGCTCGCAGAGGCGATGCTGCACCCACCGGTGGTGATAGCCCCGCCCCTTGGCAAAGGCCCGCAGCTCGGCCTCGCTCAGCCGCGCGCGCAGCATCTCGCGATAGGACATCCGCCGAGCCCGCTCGAGCCGCGCCGCCGTGATTTCGGCCAGCACGCCGGGCACCATCTCGATTTCGCGCGCGCCAGGCCGAGCCTCGCCGCAGGCCGCGCACGCGCGCAGCACGGACGGATTGATGCACCCGCACTCGCAGTGCCAGACAGGTGCCGCAGGCTTGCGCTTGTCGCCAGCCGCCGCCTGCTCTCCACCAGCAAGGGTCCATCGCCGCTCGGCATCCGGCAGCCCGTGCGCCAGCGTATTGCCCACGTGATCGAGCATGGTCAGCTCGCGCTTGCCCGCCGCCGGCCGCAGCCCGCGCCCAACCTGCTGCATGTGCAGCACCAGGCTCTTGGTAGGGCGGAGCAGGATCACCGCGCCCACCGCCGGCACGTCCAGGCCCTCGCTCACCAGGTCGCAGCTCGCCAGCACCTCGACGGCACCCGTCGCCAGGCCGCCGATCGCCGCATCCCGCTCGGCCATTGAGAGGCCGCCATGCACCGCTCGCGCCCGGTATCCCGCCGCCCGGAAAGCCTCGGCCACCGCCTGCGCGTGTGCCACGCTCACACAGAACGCCAAGGCCGGCAGATGGTCCGCACGCTGGCGATACTCGGCCACGGCGTCGCCCGTGATGCTCGGCGCCATCACCTGCTCGAGGTCGCCCGCCGCGTAATCCCCGCCCCGTGTCCGCACGCCCGAGAGGTCGAGACGCTGCGCCGGCGCGAAGCATCGGGCCGGGCTCAGGAAGCCCTCGCGGGTCAGCTCGGCAATGCCCGGCCCCACCACCAGCGCGTCGAACAAGCCGCCAGCCTCGATGCCGAGCCCCTTGCCATCGAGCCGAGCCGGCGTCGCGGTCACCCCCAGCAGCTTCGCCTTTGGCAGCGCCTCGAGAACGGCCCGCCACTGCGCCGCGCGGGCATGGTGCGCCTCGTCGATCACCACCAGGTCAGCCGCCGGCACGGCCCGGCGCGCCAAGGTCTGCACGCTTGCAACCTGCACCGGCGCGGCCGGCTCGGCCAGGAACCCGGCGGCGATGATGCCGTGGTGCACCCCCGCCTCGGCCAGCTTGGCGGCTGCCTGGCGCACCAGCTCGCGCCGATGCACCAGCACCAGCACGCGCTTACCCTTTGCCTGAGCGCCGGCCGCTATGCTGCTGAAAACGTGCGTCTTGCCGCCGCCTGTCGGCAGCGCCAGCAGCGGCGCCCGATGCCCGGCCGCATAGGCTGCCCGGAGCTCGGCCACGCAGGCCGCCTGATAGGGGCGCAGCTCAGTCATGGCCGGCACCGGGCGGCACGCAAGAACGGTGCCATACGCGCGCGGGGGGCGTGCGTTACGGGCGGCGCGGGCGGGGCGGCGGTCATTGCGCCAGCTCCGGCGCCGCGTGTGCGCTCGCTTCCCCGGCGAGCCGGGTATTTCGGCGGTCTGCGCATCCGGAAAAATGGCGGTTTTCCGCCATGAGTGACGCTTGGTGACGCTTCTCCCATTATACCCGTTATCTGCGCGCGCGTGACACGGAACAGTACAAGATCCCTCGCGTATACGGCTGATATGGAAGAAGCGTCACTATGCGTCACCCGTTCCATACGCCGGTCTCCGTCGAGAGCAGCCGAAGGTCGAGGAACACCCTGCCGTGGTTGGTCTTGCGCCGCGCGGCGTAGCGCTCCATCTCCGCAGAGAATCGCCGCTCGCTGCCGGGATCGTCGCCTCGGGCCGTGGCCCAGCCGCGCCAATCGATGTAGGCCATCCGGCTGCCGAGCTCGGCGCCACGCTGGCGCTCGGTCCGCTCCTCGATCCACGCCGCGATGCTGTCCTGCTCGGCAAAGTAGGAATCGGTTGCCGCCCGCACCGTGGCCGGTGGGTCGAGCCCCTGGCGCTGCCAAGCGAAGCATCCGTCGATCGCCCACCGCAGGATTCCGGGCAGCTCGCCGCGCAGCCGCTCGGGCAGCTCGAGATCCGGCACCGGCGGCACGTAGGTCATCGGCACCAGGTGCATGCGGCGGCGCATGGCCGGGTCCGGGTTGCGGAGCACGGGACGGTGATTTCCCACGATCCAGAGCTTGCACGCGGGGCGAAAATCGAACGGATCGCCGCGCATGACGCGGGCCGAGATCACGTCGCCACCGGTCAGGCCCTTGAGCCGGGCCTCGGCCCAGGCTCGACCATCTTCGACTTCGGGCACACTTACGAACCGCGCGCCGCGCAGTGCTACGATCTCTGTCGGGTGCTGATCGCCACGCGATACCGTCACTACGCTCTGCAGCGCCGCGCGGGCGTAATCGCCGAGCATATCTCCTACGCTGCAGAGCAGGACCCCTTTGCCGTTGCCGCCCGGCCCGTGCAGAAAAAAGAAGGCGTGCTCTCGGATATCTCCCGTCAGGCTGTAGCCGATCGCCCGCTGCAAGAATGCGATCGTGTCGGCATCGCCGCGCGTGATCTCGTCGAGGAATTGCAGCCACCGGGGGCAGTCTGCACGTTCCGCCGGTGCAACGCTGGTCGTCTTGGTGAGATATTCGTTTCGCTGGTGCTCGCGCAGAGTGCCGGTCCTGAGATCGACCACGCCGCCGGGCGTGTTCAGTAGCCATGGATCGCCGTCCCACTGGTCCGCCGTAGCGGCATGCCGCCGGTCAGCGCGGGCAAGCCGCTCCACTGCGGCGACGGTCTGCGCCGATGCTATCCGCGGCGCGGTGCCCCCATCCTCGCACTGGGCCGCTGCTTCGCGGCAGATAGACCGCGCGAGATCGAATACGCGCAGCGTATCATCCTCGCGCCAGACGGTGCCGGTCCATCGGTACCACCGGCCCCAGGCTGCGACATAGCGCAGCTCGTCCGCATGCCGCGCGGAGAATCGCAGCGCCAGGGCCTCATCCGACCATTCCGGCGCTCGAGCCTCGCTCCCCCCGGCCGATGATGCACTGCGCCGCGCTGCCTCCACCTGGCGGTCGAGAGTACTCACTTGCACGCCCAGCTGCTTGGCCTCGGGCTTGCGGCATCGATCGTATTCGAGCAGCGGCAGCGCTGCCAGGCGCTTGATCACCGCGGCATCCGGTTCCTGCGGCGACTCGGAGAAAGTGTAGTCGGGGCCAGCCATATCCTCGGCGTGCTCGGCGCCGGCGGTGCCGTCAGGTTGCATGGCGCCGTTCCATCAGTACGTCGGCCATGTCCGCGCCGGCTCGATCCGGCACCATCAGCCGCACGCGCCGTCCCTCCCGCTGCCAGCGCCAGGCGGCCTCACGCGCGGCACGCTCGCCCGGCGCGTCGCGGTCCACCGCGATGACAACGCTGCGGACTCCCGGCGGCAGCAGCATCGAACCGGCCAGGTTGCCTGCGGAGACGGCCGCCCAGCACGGCAGTCCGGTCAACCGCCCGGCAGCAGCCGCGCTCTCGATGCCCTCGCCAACCACCAGCTCGGGCGCGGCAGGATCGAGCCGGACGGCACCGCCCCGCACCAGGCCGAGGCTCGCGCGCGCGGGCTCTACATCAGCTTTGCCGCCGCCGTCGCGGCGCAGATACGTACGATGCAGCGCCATCATCTCGCCGCCCGATCCGTCGATCCTGGCGAGCAGCGCCGGCAGCCTGCCGCCGGCCGGGTGCGGCGTGTCAGCCCGGAACCGGAGCGCCGGACTCGCCGCCACATGCCCGATGCGGCGGCTGCGCAGGTAGGTTTCAGCGATGCTGCCCGGCACCGGGCCGGCCCCGGCCCAAAGCACCTTCGCGCGCTCGGTCCTGCGGCCAGTAGCAGCCGCGCGGTCCTCGCCGGGTAGTGCGGCAGCGGACCGAGGCAGAGCGCCTTCAGCGCCCACCAGGATCGCCGCAATGCCGTGTCGGTCCTGGCAATTCGCACACCACGCGACCGGCCGCCCGTTGCGCCCGTCAGCGAGCGCAAAAGCGGCCGGGTAGCCGCAGACCGGGCAGGCGCCGCGCCACTCGCGCCCGGCCCGGTGCAGCCCGAGGCGGCCAGCAAGCTCGGGGGCGATCATGCCGCGTTGCGTTCCGAGGTCGAGCGTTGCGGCTCGCTCAGCCGCGCGATGGCCCAATCCAGGAGCTCAGCCGGCACATAGAGGACCCGGTGGCCAAATCTTCGCGCCGGCGGTCCGCCGCCCCTCGTCCTCATTGTTGACAAAGTCGCTGCCCGGACCGGGAATCCTTCCTTTCGCAGCAACTCAGCTGCTTCGCGAGTGGTCAGAAAAGCCAATGGAACCCTCCGTAAATTGCAGCACGCTACAACCTCTTGCGTGCCAGCAATGCGGATATTGGCCGTGCCGCAAAGAAAATCGCGGTCATCTCGCGCCCCTTTTCCGCCCCTCTAGGTGACCCCCTTCGTTGCGGTCCTTTTCCGCCCCTCGAAATGACCCCCTTCGTTGCGGTTACGAATGCAGCAGGGTGATCAGCCGCTTGGGGTTGTCGAAGGCGTTCGGGTGCGGAATGCCCGCGAAGGTGAGCAGCCGATCGAGAAACCGCGCTTGCATCGTATCCTTCATCGATGCGCTGTTCGTCTCGTAAAGGTTTTGGAGACAGAAGCCGATGTAGCCGCAAAGAACCATGAGGTCACGATGCGCTTCGTCCCGAACTCGCCGGCCGCGCACGGCCCTTTCCTGCACCGCGAGTGCGTGCTTGAGCTTAGCCAGGCACGTCGTGACGGCCGCGGGGTGCGCCGTATGATCATCGGTCGGCAGCCCCAAGGCCGTCGCGATCACGTCCATGGTCTCAAGATCGACGGCGCCGCTCGCGAACGGGCGTAGCGCTACCATGAGATCGTTGATGGCACGCGCGACATTTGCCGGATTGGTCGGCACCTGCCGGTTTTGCCGCGCGCGTGCGATCGTGTTGTAGCACTGCACACATTCTTCACACGCTTGCACGGCCACGTCGGCAATGGTGCGGCATCCGAGTGCTTGGTACTCGGGTAGCGCGGCAATCTCGGCCAGGCGCGGTGGCAGCAGCTCGAGCAGCTCGGCCCGCTGTTCAGCCGTCAGGCGGAAGTTGTCGCGCGGGATCTGCTCGGGCGGCGGCCACGGTGAAGGTGGCCTTGTGCGCGTGCGCCTCGGCATGGTCAGGCGCCTCGGCTGGTGGCAGGATGATCGGCAAGTCGAAGCATGGTGCCTCCATGGCTTCTGGCGAGGCCGGGGTGACGGCAGCAACCGTCGCCTCGGCCGTTTTGCCCGGAACCGCCGGGCGCGGGGCATCAGGCCCGGCGCAGCTCGACCACCGCACCAGCGGTTACGGCATCGCCAAGCAGCTCGGCCGTGCGCGTCGCTACCGCATCAGCCGCCGCCAGCAGCACCGCATCGGCACTGTGGACATACCGGCTGGTGATCGTCGTGCCCTTGTGCCCGATCAGCGCCCCGATGGTCGGCTCGGAGTAGCCAAGATCAGCCGCGAGAGATGCGAAGCTGTGACGCAACACGTGCGGGGTCACTGCCTTTGGCAGGCCGCCTGCTACGACGATGCGGCGGAAGAACTTCTTGAAGCCGAGCATCGGCCCGTCGCCACGGCTGGCAGGGAACACTAAGGCGCCCATGCCGATCCGCGGCATCGTGCTCAGGACTTCGCAAGCGGCATGCGAAAGCGGGCGCATGCTTCGGCCGGTCTTGGTATCGGGCAAGACGGCCGTGCGGCGGGCAAGGTCCAGGTCCTGCCAGCGCAGCGCCAGGGCCTCCCCGGAGCGCCAGCCGGTCAGGGCGAGGCAACGGGCGCACGATACTGCCGGGGGCCACAGGCAGCCCTCTGTGGCCTCGCGCAGCGCCTTCCCGAGCAGTCGATACTCGTCCTCAGAAAGCCGCCGGTCGCGCTTGTTCTCGGCGAACTTGCGGATGCCATGCGCGGGGTTGTCCCGCCGCATGCGGTGCTCGATCGCATAGGCGAAGATGGCCCCAAGAAGGCCGATCGTTCTGGTTGCCACGCCCCGGCCGCCCCGCACCCGGCTTACGCCCCGCGGTTTCGTCTTGTGCTGCTGCACCGTTGCGCCCTCTGCCACTTGGTGCATGAAGCGCGCGACATCCTCGCGCGTCACAGAGGCAACCTTCATGCTGCCGAGCAGCGGGATGATATGCCCCTCGATGCGGCCCCGATCGGATGCGAGGGTGAGGGGCTTCTTGGGCTTGCCGCCGCGCACCAGGAGCCGGCCAGCTTCGGCATCGGCAAGATAGAGGGCACACAGCTCGGCAACCGTCACGGCACGGCGACTCGCTTCCTTTTCGCCGGCCGGGTCTCGGCCTCTGACCACCTCGCCCAATAGCCGCCGGGCTTCGGTGCGTGCCGTGTCAGGGGTCCATGGACTGCCGAAGCGCCCGATCGTCTGCCACCGCTGCCGTCCGGTCTCCGTTCGATAGAACAGACCGAACCGGACCGCTTCGCTTTGCTGCCGCCGCGCATAGAAACCCGCGACCGCTCCATCCCATAGGGTCTGCCCCGGTTGCAGACCCCGCACGTCCGTCAGGGTGATCCGTTTCCGTTCCGCCATTGCGCCGTACTCCCGAAGCTTTCTAGCAAGCAGATAGCAAGCAGATTGGTGCAAACTATAGCAAAGCGAAGGCGGGGGTCGCAAAGGAAATCGTAAGGGTATAGCGGCTTTTCGCAAAGGCAATCTGCTTGCTACAACCCCCCGCAAAGGCTCGGAACAGCCTTCACACGGCGGGGGTCGCAGGTTCAATCCCTGCCGCACCCACCAGTTATTTTTTCAACATGTTAAGAGCCATTCTTCCGCGACCCGGAGTTCTCCGACGCATGATCGCTCAAGGCGGATGCTTCGCCTTTCCTCCTGCCGCCATGTCGATCTCGTGCACGAAGCCGGGCGCCGTTTCGGCTTCAGCGGTGCCGCGATCGAGGCCCTGGGGCGGGGCATCCAGCGCTCCGCGCGCAAGCGGCTACCGCTCGTGCCAATGCCCGCCGCCATAGCAACAGCCCCGGCCCCACCAGCCGCCGCCGATGAACAGCCCGCCGGTTACCACCGGCGGCTCGTAATACGTCCCGTAATACGTGTAGCCCGGATAAGGATACGCGGGCCCGTAGACGCACCCGGCGAGGGTGGCCAGAAGAAGCAAAGCCGGGACGGGCCGCAATCGACGCTTGAGCCGCATTGTTCTTCTCCCCGATATCAAGTGATCGTGGCGATCATATGGGAGGCGATTGCGGCAGCTTGGGAAGCAATTGCGGCAGCTTGGTGATATGCGTCGGCTTGTTACGATTCGCGACAGCGGCCCGCATCCGACCTTCGCCCTGCCCGCCGATCTCGCTCGCGGAGGAGTTCGCGCAAGCGGTGGTGGCGATCACCAATGGCCGAAACGCGATCGGCCGGTTCAACGCCGCCCTGCTCTCCGTGGCCCGCGCCGCCTGGCCCGACCGCTGGGCGCGGCTCGTCCCGCGCCCGACCGTGCCGGCGAGCCGGGTCGGCTGCGAGTACCGACGGACGGACCGATACCGGCTGGTGGGAAACGATCCGGCTCCGTCTCGAGATGAAGCGGCCGCAGCTCCGGAAGCGCGCGCGGGGCTCGTTTCGCACGGGCTTGCGCTGGCGCACACGCACGTGCGGCTGAACGCCGCGCAAATCCGCGACGTGATCCGCCGGCGCCTTGGCATCACCGACCCGCCGGAGGATCCGGCGCACCGGCGCGCGCTCTTCACCGCGATGAGGCTGGCCCGGACGTCCGTCAGACCGGCGCTGAGCTCGGCCAGCATTCGCCCCTGCTCCTGCCGCGTGTGCAGCACCTGCCCGAGCATGGCAACCTCCGCCGATGTCGCCGCCGTTCCCGCTCATGGCGCAAGCCCAACCCGAGCGGGGCTGCGTTGCGAACCACATGGCGAAGTGCGTTCCGCTGCCACCCCTATTCGAGTTTGACGGCGGCGGCGAGCCCAAGTTCCCGGAGCGCCTGCCGCAGGTCCTGAGCCAAACCCTCGGCCTTCTCGGCGGGAACTACGGCGAAGAGGGAAACCTCGATCCTGAGCTCCGAACCCGACCGCAACTTGGGCAGGATCCTGGTGCCGAGCCGGTTCCAGTGGTCCGAGGGCACCGTCGCCAGGAGAGAAAGCTTGCGCGGGGCCGCATCGGGCGCGGCCATCTTTCCCGGAAACGGCTCCGGCAGCGGAGCCCCTTCAGGCGGCGCCGTGCCGGCAGCCCCGGATTCGGCAGCCCCGGATTCGGAAGCCGGCACCGCATCGTGGACGCCACCCCCGCCCCCCTTCAGGGCAAGGGCCGTCTCCTTGCGCAACAAAAACATTTCGCCATTGAACTCGACATCATCGGGAGCGAGGAGATCCTGGAACCGGACCGTCTCGAAGCCTCCGCCGGCTTTCTCGCCCCAGGCCACGCCGAACTCGCCGCGCATCACGAACTCGGCGATCTTCGGCTTGAGAACGGCATCCGGATCGAGGAGCCGGGTGAGAGACCCGTCAAGAAAGCTCTGCCGGAGGCTCGAAAGTGGCCAGGCCCCGCTCTCTGCGAGCGCCGGCGGCCAGCGGCGCTCGATGTAGCCGGCCCCGATGCCCTCGTTCAGCAGCGCCTCGGCCTTCAGCGCCGCAATGACCCGCGCCGAGAGCGTGCCGCCTTGGGAGGCGTGCCCGGCACCGAGATCGATCACCTTCACCCCCGATGCTTCATGCCGGTCGGCCAGCAGCACGAAGCGATAATCCGACCACACGACATCCTTGGCCGCCTCTTCCGCCTCCCTCACCTTCGCGTGCAGCTCGGCGCGTTCGTTCCGATCGAACTCGCTGCCGAGCATGCCGGCATTCACCTCGCGCTCGACCTTCTTCCAGGCAAGCTCAAGCTCGACCCTGTCGCGCAAATCGCGCCCCGGCTTCTTGAGGCACCAGACGAGCGCCGCCGGATAGCGCCGGGGCGCGCCGCCGCGGTTTCGCGTCCACCCGGCAAGCTCGGCACGAAGCGCCTCGGCGCCGGACCATTCCAATGACGGATCCGCCACCACCAGCGTGAGCCGCGGCGTGTCGGCAAGCTCCGCCGCCTCGCCGCGCAAGAAATCGACCGGAAGCACCGCGGCGCGGCGGAACTCAGCCTCCACATGCCTCTGCATCGCCGGCCTGATCTCGTTCTCCTCGTCGAGCGAGGCGCGGCGATCACTCACCACCTTGCGCATCGTCGGCTGATAGCCGATGCGGAAGCCGTCCGTTCCCACCCTGCGGATGAAGTAGGACCGGTCCTCGAGCGCCGCCGCCGCATTGTCGATCGTGGTCGTATCCAGGCCCGGTTCGCCGAGCGCGAAGCGCAACTCCGGCAGATGCGCTGCCTTGTCGGCCTGGCCGCCGGAGGACTCGAAGAGGATCGCGGCGCCGACACGGCCGTGGATGTCGCGGAGCGCCCCTTCCCTGTCCGCATCGAGCGCCCTTGCATGCGCGCGCTCGCCCGCGATATCCGTCTCGATCGCCGCCATCAGCCTGGGCTCGCCAAGCTGTCCGAGCACCACGCTCCGGAAGCCCGGCTCCGCAAGCGGCGCCGAGCCGAGCGTGATCAGCGGCTCGCTCCGCGCCTTGCGAAAGGACTCCTGCGCGGCGAGCGAGATCCACTGCGCCAGCATGGCAAGCGTCCCGCGCGTCTGCTGGTATTGCGGCAAGGCCTGCCATTTGCGCTGGAATACCGAAAGCGTCGCCGGGTGGAACGGATAGCAGGCAGCGAAGCGCCGCTCGAGAAATTCCCGGCCTTTGGCTTCGCTTGCCGCCGAGTCGACCTCCATCCATTCCGGGGGAAGCTGCGCGCGACGCGCAAAGCACCATTCGGCGAAGTTGCGCGCCACGGTCTGGCGCGTCCGTTCACTGCCCAGATCCTCGAACAGGCGCCGCCGCACCACCTCGGCGATCTCGGCCTCGTCGTTGGCGATCAGGTCCTTGGCCACGCGGCGCACGACCTTCGAGATCCGGTCCTGCCATTCCTGGTCGCGCTCGGTCATCTCGACCTGGCTGCGCGGCAGGCTGATCACCGCCGCACCGTGCGTCGTTGCGGTCATGGCGACGGTCAGGTTCTGGATGAAGGCGTGGAACGAATCCGCGCCGGCACGATGCCGGTTGAGGTAATTCAATACCTCGTCGAAGAGCAGCAGCACTGATCCGCCGGCGGCACGGAAGACGCTGCCGATCGCCTCGGTGCCGGGCGGCGAGGTCCGCGCCGCCGGCCCGAGCGCGGCGACGCCCGCATCACCGGCGAGTTGCCGGGCGATGTCGATCCAGGGCGTTTCGCGGCCAACCTGCGGATCCCAGGCATTGCCAACGAAGACCGCAACGCTCGCCTTCGGCACGCTCGCGAGGCCCGCCTCGCGCGAGAGCTCTGCCACGCCCGGAAATCCCAAAACCGCGTCACCGTTCTTCGCAAGGTGGTAAAGCGTCGCGAGCGTGTGCGTCTTGCCGCCGCCGAACTGGGTGATCAGCGTCAGCACCGGTGCGGTGTTCTCGGTGCGCCCGGCCAGCCGGCGCAGCACCATGCCCGTATGCTCGCGCAAGGCGCGCGTGAAAGAGGTGCGGGCGAAAAACTGCTCAGGCTTGCGGTAATCTTCCGGCGCCGTTCCGGCCACCACCTGCTCGAGCGCGATCGCGAACTCGTCGGGATTGAACGAGCGGCCCTCGCGCACCTCGGCGCGCGCGGTTGCGACCTTGTACCAGGGCTCCATCGCCGTGCTCATCTCGGCGCGGCCAGCAGCATCGCATCCAGCAACCGTTTCTCCTCCGAGGCCGAAGGATAGAGCGCCGAAAAGGCGTTGGCGAGGCGGAGGAAATCCGAGCCCCGCTCCTGCTCGGCCCTGATCAGCGCCCTGAGCGCACTGGTGCGCCCCGAGGCTTGCAGCAGCATCGCCGCGTGCACGCGATCGAGCGTTGTCGCCCGGGCCTCGGGCGAAAGTTCCGGATCGGCTAACTCGCTTCGCGTGGCGCCCGCCTTGATGGGCGCGGCCCGCTTCGGCCGCGCCTCCATCTCCGGGAACAGCACGCCCTGGAGCGGGTTCGCGGCGAGCGCCGCCTCCCGCTCGAGCCGGATCGCCACACCCTCCGCTCCCTCGGCGCCGAAAAGCTGCCGCGCGCGCTCGGCCACGGGGAGCAGGCGCACGACGCCCTTCGCCGTCTCGATGATCCGGCCATCCCACTGCCCGAGCCCGATGCCGAGCGGCTGGGCGAAGCGGCGCACCACATCGAAGTTCAGAGTCAGGCCCTTGGCCCGCCCGTGCGGCGCCGCCTCTTCCTCCTCCTCCGGTTCGGCATCCTCGTCCCTGCCGTCCTCCACGGCTGCCGCATGCGCCTCCGTGCTCTGCAGCGTCCAGAGGAAGAGCGCCGTCAGCCGCGCGTCCTCCTCGAGCACGCCGAGCGCGCCGTTGCGGGCTGCCGCCTCTTCGGTGCCGAGCACCTGCTCGAGCGCGCTCCTGCCCACGACTTCCCAGACCTTTTCGAGATATTCCGGAAGCCTGACTTCCGTTCCCTCGGCGGTTTCCACGCGCGCATAGCGGCTGAAGATCTCGAGCGCCGGGCCGATGCAGGCGAAGACGAGATCGGCACCCCGCACGCCTTCGCCCTGCAACCGTTCCATCCACTCGCCGACGCGCCTGGGCAGTTCGCGCAGCACCTCCGCCCAGTCGCCGGTGCCGGCATCGTCGGGGCGTGGGCGGCAGATGAGGTGAACGCTGGTGGCGAGCGCCGCGGAGTCGCGGGCGCGCAGCCGAGAGCCCATCTCGGTCGCGATCGGCCAGGAGCCGGTGATGGTCCAGCCGCCGCGGATCATCCCCGAGAGCAGCGCCTCCCAACCTTCCGTCGTCTTGTGGGCGAAAACGACGGCACCGACCCCATCCTCGCGCGTGACCCGCCGGCCTTCCGCGAACGCTTTCGCCATCTTTTCCTCGAACCAGGCGCGATCCTTCCGGCGATTTCCGTCGCGTTTGGTCTCGTCCTGCACGGCCTCGCGCTGCTTGGGTGTCAGCGCATTCGCGGCATCGTCCGGGTCACGCAGCAGCGGATGGCCAGGCAGCACGCGCTTCAGCCAGACGTAGAAGAAGTCCGAGAGGTCGGCGTACGGGATCGCATCGTAATAGGGTGGATCGGTGAACCAGACCCGCGCCGCCTCGTCCGGCAATGGATGCCTGGTCGCATCGGCAGGCTGAATCTGGCCGGTTCGTGATCCCGTCCAAGCCTCTGCAACCTCGGCCATCGTGCCCAACGTCACTTCGAAATCGCCGGCCTGCTCGGTAGAAAACCCGTTCTCGGCGAAATCCCAGATCATCGGGAGGGCTTGGCGCGTGAACAGGTTCCGGACCTGAGTCTTCGAGCTTTCCCATCGGCAGAAGGCGTTGAAGATGTCTGTCCACCTGCTAAGCGATAATCCGAGGATCGCTCCGAATGTCGGCGCCTCCTCGACACGGCGGCACGCGGCCGCCAGCGCAACCTTCTGCCGCGCCGTGAACAGATCGCCCCATTGTTGCATGCCGTAGCGCTGCACGCGGAAGCCGAGCGTGCCGATCGGCGGCAGCGGCTCGTCCGGCACCGGGCAGAGCCCCTGGCGTCCTCCCCGCTCCCACGCCTCGAGCAGCGCCCTGAGGCGCTCTTCGGCCTTGCGCACCGCTTCGTAATCCCGCGCCGCCGGAAGCCGGTAGTGCCGGCCCGCCTCGCCCGGCCGGAGCGTCACCACGGCCAGGAGAGCCGCCCCGCCGACGCGCGTTCCCTCCGCATCGAACACAACGTCCGCACCACCGCGCTGGGCGGCAAGCTGCGCGCGTACCCGCTCGGGCGGAAGCACGACGCCGCAGCAGAGACAGCGCGCCTTCGCGCGGCTCACGGTGCCGGGTGGCACCTCGTCCTCGGTCGCCGGCGAAAAGATCTCGAACTCTATCCGCTGCCTCCCCTCTCCCTCTGGGAGAGGGGCCGGGGGTGAGGGAGGTGAGGGAAACGGGGCAGAGGGTGCAGGCGCATGAAGCGCATGCCAGATCGCCTCCAGAACGGCCTCCGGCGACCGCAGCACCTCATTGTTCCAGAACCGGACGACCCTGAGGCCTGTTGCCGCGAGGAAGGTCGTCCGCGCCTCGTCGCGCTGCCGCTCTTCGCCGTGTTGCCCACCGTCGATCTCGATCACGAGGCCGGCCTCGTGACAATAGAAATCGGCGATATACGGCGGAACGGGGTGTTGACGGCGGAATTTCCAACCGGCCAGCCTTCGGTCCCTGAGGAGATGCCACACCTTTGTTTCGGCATCCGTCTGTTGCGTGCTGAGGTTGCGGGCGAACTGGAGCAGAGACTCGGGAATGACTGGGGGGCCGTGATAACCCTCACCCTGCCCTCTCCCCTCACCCTGCCCTCTCCCAGAGGGAGAGGGTCGAGGCAACTCTTCCGCAGAGGCAGGGAATCCATGTGATCCTTCCGCGAAGCGCGAGGGTTCGCGGACGACCTTGCAGCGGAGCGCGCGCAGGCGGTTCTTCTTGCGGCAGAGCCAGAAGGAGCGGACGAGCGGAATCTCCGCCCCGCAGTCGGGCGCCTCGCAGCGCACCGTCCGCGCCCAGAGATAGGCGATCGGCTTTGCGCCGTCTGCATCCGGCGGATAAAGCTCCGCGAGCTCGCGCTCGGCCTCCCGCTTGATCTCCGCCCCCACTTTCCTGAGCTCCTCGGCGAGCTTCGGCCCGTGGCGCGGAATGTCCTCCAGCATCACCTTGAGGATCAGGCAGGCGACGGGATTGAGATCGCTCGCGAACGCCTCGCAGCCGACGCGCAGCGCCTCCAAGGGGATCGAGCCGCCGCCCGCGAACGGATCGACGACAAGCGGCGGCTCTTCGCCGTGCGCGGCCTTCACGAGCGCGCGGCTGATTGCGAGATAGGTCGGTTTGGCCGCTGCATCCCAGTTGGCGAAATCGCCGATGAACTTGAGGAGCGCCCGGCGCAGGTCCTGATCGGTGGTGACGGGATTGCAGCCCGCCTCGGGAAGGAGCGCCCGCGCCGCGTTCTTGAACGCCTCCGGACAGAGCGGATCGCAGGGATCGGGCCAGAGCAGCGCCAGCAGCACGGCGCGGCAGGAAGCAAGCGGCCGGCGCGCCCACCAGAGATGCAGCGTGCTCGGGTGCCCGTGCCGGATCGACTTCTCGCGCGCCGCGTGGCGGGAGACGACGGCGATCGGAAAATCCGCCTCGGCAAGGCGCTTGCAGTCCTTGCGGATCATGGGGAATTCGCAATCAGTCTGCACAGGCTGCGGCAGGCGCGGTGCAGGCTCTCGGCCCGGCCGGCCGCGACTGCCGGCTGCCAGTGGCTTGCGGCGAACTCGATCAGTCGCGACGCGTAGGCCGGGCCGACCGCGCGGCCGCTCTCCGGACGCGGCACCATGTCCTCGCGGATATCACGGCGCCGGGAGCCGCGCGCGAGCGTGACCATGGCGCTCTTCGGATCCGCGAGGGCTTCGGGCTGGCTAGGAACCTTCGACCGCGCCACGCCGAGGAAGGCCGCGAGAGCGTCCGCGTCCGCGAGCAGCCAGGATTCCACTGCACGCACGGCGATGCGAAAGCAAAGGTGCGGCGCCGGCCCGGGGAGCCATTTCTGGCGCAGCGGAGGCGCGCAGTCCGCCTCGCGGTCAAGGTCCACGAGGACGATCCATGGCGCGTGCCGCGCGGCGTTGTTGTAGCCGGCGATCCTTTGCCGAAGATGGTGCTTGCCCTGCTTGCCGTACACGGTCGCGAGCGTGCCGCCGCTCTTTGCAACCACGCGGCGCAGCACGGCCTCGTCCACCGCGCCTTCGACCGCGGCCGAGATCGCGAGCACGGTCGCCATCGTCAGGAATCCGCGAACAGGGCCAGTTGCTCCGGCTGCGCCGGGCGCGTCCTCGGAATAACGGCCTCGGCGAGCGTGGCTCCGCCTTCCAAGAGGTCCCGAATATCCTGAAAGCTGCCGGCGGCTGCCACCTCGGTGCCTTCCCGCCCGGGTCGCAGTAGCAACACCTCGTCGAGGCCGATCCCCTCGTCCCGCAGCAGGTCCGGCGAATGGGTGCTGAGGATCATCTGCCGCCCGGTCCGGCGTTGCGTGCGGGCGAACATCTGCGCGAGGTGGCGCACGATCTCGGGGTGAAGCGAAAGCTCGGGTTCTTCGAGCAGCAAGGGGCCACCGCCTTCCATCGCCACCCACAAGAGGCCCATCAGGCGCAGGGTGCCGTCGGAGAACTGTTCCTCGGACTGCCACGCGCCTTGCGGCCGCCAGTGCTCATATTTGCCGCGCAGGTGCGGGGTGCCCCGATCGTCCCGGAAGAGCTCGATCTCCGCGAGCTGCGGGACGGCGACACGAAGCGCGCCGCCGATCCGCCGGAGGCGGGCGGTCCGCGTCTTCTCCGGCGTTCGAGCCAACTGTTCCAGAAAGTCACCGCCGAACGGATCGTTGGACCGCCCGACGGACCGGTCCGGCTCCCGCACAAGCTGAGGAACGATGTGCAGATACCGGACCGACTCAAAGAACGAGGCGAGCTGCCGGAAAGACGCGTTCACGTTGACCTGCTCGAGGTGCGTCTGGGTGAGACGCGCGGGGTCCTGCCGATCACCGTCATCCGGACGCTCCAGCAGCGTCTGCCCGTCGCGGACCACGCGCTCCCGGCGGATGCTCGCCCGGCGCTGCTTATCCTGATAAAAGGCCAGCTCGTACTCCCAGCGCGTGCCCCCCTGGGCGGGCTCGACGAGGACGTGCAGCATGATGCCCGGATAGCGACGCGCGGCGGCGAGGCAGCGGATCGCGCTCACACCCCCGCGCCGGCGCGCGGCCTCCTGGAAGCCGCCGCCCGGGGATGCGAGATCCCTGAGGAACCGGAAGATGTCGAGCAGGTTCGATTTTCCGGCGGCGTTCGGTCCGACCAGGAAGACACGCCTTGGCAGGTCCACTGCGATCTCGGCGAAGTTCCTCCAGTTCTGCAGGCGCACCGACGAAAAGCGCAGCGCCTCGGCTTTGTCGGCCATCACGGCATTCCTCGGCCAGGAAGTTATTTGGATCGTCGAGCGGCACAGAGGGCGTGCGGCGTGCCCGGGTGCCCATGCCGGACCGGTTTTCTCCGCAACCCGTTCCGCGGTCGGTCCGACGCCGGCAAAGGCCGGTCGGGCCGGCGCGCGCCCCCCTTGGGCATCATGAACCTTCCCCGTAGGGCGCCGGTCGCTCGCTGAGCTCTATCGGCTTCGCCATCGCGTTCACCGACAGGTAGTAGTGGGCGACCTTGGTCACCTCGTTCCAGTCGAGGCGCGCGGGGTCGCTGACGGGGTCCTGCAGGCGGGGCAAGCTCGCGCAATCGGTGACCACGTAGAGCCAATAGCAGTCGCGCCGGTCTTCCGCCACGCGGCGCTCGTTCGGGGTAAGCAGAACCGTTCCCTCGGACCCGCCGATCCCTTTCACCTCGATCAGGCGCAGCTCACCCGAAGCGTGATCGAGGCTCGTGATGTCGTAGCCGAGGTTCTTCGTCGAGACGTCCGTGGGCTCCCTCCCCGATTCCCGCTCGTATTCCATGACCACGCGCATCGCCGCCGCCTCGGTCTCGAAATCCGGCCTGAGGCGCCTGAGCTCGGGCGCCTCCCGCTCGGGATGCGGCAGAACGAGCACGCTCGCGATCCGCTCCACCGCCTGCAAGGAAAGCGCTTGCTGGCGGTCGAACTCGCCGCGGCGGCGCGCGCGCCTTGCAGTAAGGTCTGCGTGGCGCGCTTCTGCCTGCGCAAGCCTGCCTTCGGCGCCAGGAAGCTTCTGCTGCACCTCCGCATCGGCGCGCCCGATCTCGTCATCCGCACGCTGCAACAGTTCGCCGAGCGAAAGCTCCACATGCCGGCGGATACGCTCGATCTCGGCCAGCCGCTCGCGCCGCGCCTCCTCGAGAAACGGTGCCAGGGCGTAAGCGTGAAGAAAGTCCTTCGCCTCCGGAACCGACGCCACGGCCGGCGCCTCGGCTGCGGCCGGCGCCGGCTGGAAGTTGCCGAGCAGCCCGGGCTCCGCGAGCCTCGAGCCATCGTCCCGCCCGAGCTCGACCGCGAACAGCTGCTCGTGGATCACCTGCCCGAGCCCATCCACCGCTCGGGCGCGATAGAAATCCACCCGGGCGGGGCGTTCATGCTGCAGGGAATAGAACGAGGCACCCGTGTCCAGCGCGGTCTGCGCCATCACCCGGACGTGCCGGCGCACGGCCTCGAACAGCGGATGGCCGGGCGTGACCCACTCGAGGTTTTCCCTCTCCGCCGTCTCCCGATCGGTGGTGAGCCGCGGATAGCGGCTGGCGATGGCGGGAAGCCGCCAGTCCGGCTCCCGTTCGTAGGGCAGCAGCACGGCCGGTGTGCGGATAGCCTCGAAGCTGTGCGCGGGCCCCGCCGGCTTCAGGGTCAGCGGCACGAAAAGGGCGGCCTCGGCCAGGAAGCGCGCGATCGTCTCCGGCACCAGCCGCCGTTCCTGGGCGCGGGCGCGCCGTTCGACCAGCATGGCAAGATTGAGCTTTTTCGTCGCCAGTCCCTCGAGCGCGTTCTGGCAGATGGCGCGGAAATGACCATCATCCACATTGCGCAGCAGCCGTTCCTCGAGGTCCGCCTCACCGATGCGCCCGGCGTAATAATCGCGCAGCACCCGCTCGATCTGAGCGGGTGGAAGAACTTCGCCCACCACGTTGAACACCGCGTCGTCGTCGAGCGCGTTGCGGATCTCGGTCAGCCGCTCGAGTAGCCGTTGCAGCACGCGGCCTTCGACCGTGTTGACGGCAACGAAGTTGAAGATCAGGCAATCGCGCCGCTGGCCGTAACGGTGGATGCGCCCCATCCGCTGTTCGAGGCGATTCGGATTCCAGGGGATGTCGTAGTTGAAGAGAACATTGCACGCCTGAAGGTTGATGCCCTCACCGGCCGCCTCGGTCGCAACCAGGACCTGCACGGAGCCATCGCGGAACTGCTGCTCCGCATGAAGCCGCGTTCCCGCCTCCTCGCGCGAGCCCGGCTTCATGCCGCCGTGAATGGAACCCGTGCGAAAGCCCCAGCCCTTCAACTTCTGCACCAGATATTCGAGCGTATCCCTGAATTCCGTAAACAGCAGCAGGCGGCGCTCGGCCTCGGCGAAGAACCCTTCTGCGACGAGAACCTCCTTGAGACGAGAGAGCTTCGCCTCGGTCCCCGCCTCTTCGAGCGCGCGGGCTTGGCCGGCAAGCAGGCGCAACTCTTCCACCTCCTGGCGGACCTCGGGGGCGCCGGCAGCGAGCGTGGCGGCTTCGAGCGCTTCCTCGATCCGCTCGCGCTCGCTTTCTTCCATCTCATCGAGATCTTCCGGGTCGGGCAGAGTCGGGGGCGCGAGGGGCGCGAGGTCCTGGGCACGCGCGAGCGTCTCTTCGAGGCGCTTCGCACGCTTTTCGAGAGAGCGGCGCATGGCATGGGTGCTGGAGGCGAGCCGGCGCTGATAAAGGGACATCAGGAAGCCGACGGCCCGCGCGCGCGGATCATCGCCCGCCGCCGCGGCGCGTCTGCTTTCGCGTTTCACGAAGCGTGTCACCTCGTCGTAGAGCGCGAACTCGGCGCCGTCGATGCGGAAATCGACCGTGTGGGGAATGCGCCTGGTGAAGATCGGTGCCGCACCCCAGGTTCCATCCGGCCGCCGCTCGGGAAAGTACACCATCGCTTCCTTGGTGCGGCGGAGATAGAACGGCGCCCGGCGGCTCTCCATCGCCTGGCGGATCGAGGTGACATCGGCATAGGCGTCGGCATCGAGAAGCTGGAGGAAAAGACTGAAGTTCCTGTGATCGCCCTTGTGGGGCGTCGCGGTCAGCAGAAGCATGTGGTCGGAGCTGTCGCGCAACAGCTCGCCAAGGCGGTAGCGCTGACTCTTGTGCGACTCATCGGCGGCGGACATGCGGTGCGCCTCGTCCACGATCACGAGGTCCCACCGCACCTGCCGAAGGCCGTTGAGGATGTCCGCCCGCTTCGCGAGATCGAGCGAGGTGATCACCCGCTTCTGTTCCAGCCATTGGTTCACACCGAACTGCTCGCGGATGTTCCCGCCCTTCATGACCACGAAGCGCGCGTCGAATTTTTCCTTGAGTTCCCGCTGCCACTGGAAGGCAAGGTTGGCCGGGCAGACGATCAGGGTGCGCTCGGCAAGCCCGCGCAGCTCGAGCTCGCGAAGCAGGAGGCCCGACATGATCGTCTTGCCCGCGCCCGCATCGTCGGCCAGCAGGAACCGCACGCGCGCGAGCTTCAGGAGATGGTCGTAGACCGCCTCGAGTTGGTGAGGCAGCGGATCAACGCGCGAGATCGAGAGGCCGAAATAAGGGTCGAACTCGTAGGCGATGCCGAGCGCATAGGCCTGAAGGCCGAGGCGGAGGAGGGATGCGTCGCCGCCGAAGGAGGGCGAGGGTTCCGTGATGGTAAGCTGATCGAGGTCCGCTTCGGTCAGCGTGACTTTGCGGAAGCGCTCGGTGGAGAGCCCCACCAAGCCGAGCGTCCAGCCCGCCGCTCCGTTTGCCTCGGCGGTCTCGATGCGCATCCGCTCGCTGAAGAGCGGACCTTCGAGGATCCGGCCGGGCGCCGGCCTTGGCG
>JAKAWQ010000033.1 GCA_021816925.1 Pseudomonadota bacterium | reverse complement strand
GGCCTCACTCCGGTCGGGCTACGCCCTCCCTGCGTGACGCCTCAGCAACGGCACATAACGAAACCAAATGGCAGAGGCTCCACTTATCGAAGCCGAAACGCTGTCTCGACAAACCCGGCCACCTCTGTCTGCTACATGGTCCGCAGCGATGGCGGACTGCGAACGATGGTGGAACAATCATTTGCCGGGCGTGCCTCCGTTTTCTGGGGCTTCTCTTGGCGATTACGTAACGGAGAACTGCGATGACCACGATCTCGATTGCTCCCCTCGAAGGCAGAGACCTCGCCGAATACGGCGTCGTTCGAGTTAGGGACCAAGCATTCGACGCAGTGCTGGCACTGTGGCGAAAGCGTAGCGCTGCCGGCTTGACGCAGAAAGCCTTGGCAGACGCGATTGGACGTGACCGAGCGTGGGTTTCAAAAAATCTTCGCGCGCCCGGAAACTGGACGCTCAGGACATTTGGAGAGCTGGTACAAGGGCTAAACGGCGAAGTAGAAATTAAGCTGGCCGGTTCCGAAGATGCAGTAGTCCAGCCGGCTAACTATTATGCTTACGACGGATATATAACAGGTCCTTCGCCATCTATGGATATCAACTCTGCTGGCACGATTTCGTTAGGTTCTAGCGTCGTGGCGAACATAGAGATAAGCGGCAAAGGCCGCTTGCTGGGAGGGGTGTTCTCATGAGCGGCGCAGACCCACGGGCGGCAATGATGCCGGGACCAATGCTTGTGCCTAATATTTTCCCGAATGCCGGCGTTCCAGGCATGTTTTCCAATCAACTTAGACTGGGTGTAACATTAACTGATTTTACTATTGTCTTTGGAGTCGGCGAGGACACTCCAGCAGGACCCAATATACGAGATCGGGTTGCTATCCATCTGGCCCCTGCGATGTTAAAACAACTACTAGCTCATTTGGAAATGGCAATATCTGCATATGAAGAGGCTATTGGAACAATCCCCATCCCAGCTCGTCTAAACGAATATACCGAAATTCTGAGGAAAACTTTAATTGAGAATCTGCGCGGAAGACTTGCTGGCCCGAGCGATGCCGAAATCGCTGCAATGACTTCTGCGCGCTAAGTTTTCTTCCGCAGCTTCCGCGCGGCAGCGGCTGCCTTGGCAATTTCCTTGCGACGTTCTGGTGGCAGAGACCTAGCGCGGGCGGCCCCTCCCTTTAGACCTCCAAGTCTGCCCAGCATGACCGCCGCCGCGTCCTTCCCGTCATCCACCGTATCCGGCACCTGCCCCGTCGCGATATCGACCATGAGCTTGCCAAGCTGGATCGGGTCGCGGGGACGGGGTGTGCGCTTCTGGGGCATGCCCTGAGTATGCCACCATACGGGACAGGACGCACGGTCTGAGCGGTAGGAATTGAATCAGGGTCGTTCAAACTGACCCACTACCAGGATCCGGGCAAACGATCCACGGGGGACGAGTGGACGGTGGCGGAGGAGGGATGGTTCGAGAGCCCGGGGATGCGCGTGGCCTCGCCTGACGAGTGGTGTGGCAGCCGCGGGCCGGGCGGGCGACGGGTCACGATTCGCGACGTGGCCGAGGCAGCCGGCGTGTCGCCGATGACGGTTTCAAACGTGCTGAATAGCCGGGCCGGCACGAGCACGGCCGAAACGCGCGCGCGCGTGCTCGGCGCGGTCGAGCGGCTCGGTTATCGCCGGCAGGCGGCTGCGCGCGGGCTGCGTCTTGCGGTGCACGAGGCGGTCGGGATGATTGTCATCGACGCTGCTCCGAATTTTCTTGCCGATCCGTTCACCACCCACCTCGTTGCCGGCCTCAGCAACGAACTGAACAGGCGCGGGCATGCCATTCTCCTCCAGGGGATGCCGCCGGAAGGTCTCGCGGACTCGCCGATGGTACGAGGCCTGCGCACCGATGCGCTCTGTGCTCTTCTTTCCGGCGGTCCGCGGGTCCGCCGGCGGTGCGTCGAACTCCTGGCGGGTCTTGGCCAGCCGATTGTCCTGTTCCAGGAGACGCTCCGCGTTTCGCAGGGCGATGTCTGCGCCATCCGGCAGGATGACTTTGCCGGCGGACTGATGCTCGGCCGGATGGTGCTCGGCCGAGGGGCGCGGCGCCTTGTGATGCTGGTGCCGGAGCGTTGCTGGCCTGCGATCGGGGAGCGGGTCCGGGGCGTGCGTGCGGCGGTCCGCGGCAGCGGGCGAGCGGTTCCTCTCCGCATCATCCGTGCGCCGGAGCGCGAGAGGCTTGCGACGGAGGCCGCGGTCCGGGGTGAGATCGCGTCTCAGGGTCTCCCGGATGCCATTCTTTGCGGCAACGACCAGATGGCGCTCGCGGCGGTGAGCGTGCTCGGGGCGGAGGGCTTCGCCATCCCGGGAGATGTGATGGTGACCGGCTTCAACGGCTTCGACTTCTGGCGACACACGGAGCCGCTGCTGACGAGCGTGCAGTCGGCGGCTTACGAACTTGGCATGCGCGGCGGGAGGGAAGCTCTGGCTCGCCTGCAGATGGGGGCGTTCGGCAGCCGGGACATCGTGCTGCCGGTGACCTTGCTTCCGGGGATGTCGGTGTGAGCGAGCGGGGCGGTTGGTTCCCGGTCTCGCCGCGGTTGGTTCCCGGTCTCGCCGGGGGCTTTGCGCGTGCCTGTTTCGCCCTCACCCGGCGCCCGGACGGGGTCCGGGGGGTCCGGACCAGTGCGCCGCCCTCTCCCGCGGTGCGGGCGAGGGGAAGGCGGCGAGGATGTCGTTGTTCCAGAAGCGGAGCACGCGCCAGCCGCGGCGGGAGAGCCATGCCGTGCGGCGTTGGTCGGCGCCAGTGTTGGTGTCGTGCTGGCCGCCGTCGGCTTCGATGACGAGGCGGTGGCGGGTGCAGGCGAAATCGACGATGAAGGGGCCGATCGGGTGCCGGCGGCGGGCGGGATGGCTGATCAGTCGGTGACGGACTCGGGCATATCGGCGAGCCGCGTAGCGGCTTTCCTTCAGCGCACGCGGTAGAAGACCACGCGTTCGGTTTCCTCCGCCTTGACGCGCTTGCGCGCGCCGAGGATGTCGCGCCAGCCGAGATAGCCGACGAGGCGGCCATCGGCGCGCGAGACGACGGCGAGGTGCGCGACGTTGGCCACCAGCATGCGCTCGATCACCTCTTCGAGGTACTGGTCGGGATAGGCGATCTGGGGCGGGCGGCCGGAGAGGAGGGTGCCGAGCGTTTCGTTGCGGCGGCGGCCGGCGCGGCGCCAGGCGATGACGGCGGGCGGATTGGCGATGCCGAGCACGCGGCCGGCGCCGTCGAGAACGGGAAAGCTCGGATGGCGCGCCTCGGGGCTGGTAAAGAAGCGGGCGGCTTCGTGCAGGGTCATCGAGGCGGGGAGGCTTGTCACCTCGGTCGCCATGATCTCCTGCACCTGCATCAGCGCGAACGGATCGACGCGGTACTCGCGCGTGAGGTGATGGCCGCGGCGGGCGACCTTCTCGGTGAGGATGGAGCGGCGCATCAGCAGGACGGTAACGAGATGCGCGGTGGCGGTGGCGGCGATCAGGGGCAGGAGGACGTGCGTGTTGCCGGTGATCTCGGTTGCGAAGAAGGTGGCGGTGAGCGGTGAGCGCATGGTGCCGCCCATGGTGGCCGCCATCCCGAGGAGCGCCCAGAAGCCCGGGCTCGCGTGCGGCAGGAAGGGTGCAAGCGCGGCCCCCATGGCGCCACCCATGATGAGGAGCGGCGCGAGGACACCGCCCGAGGTGCCGGAGCCGAGGGCGACCGCCCAGATCACGGCCTTGACGAGAAGGAGGACGAGGCCCGAGAGCGGCGGCAGGCCGCCCTGCAACATGTGCGCGATGTTGTCGTAGCCGACGCCGAGCGCGTTCGGCTCGATGAGGCCGCCGATGCCGACCACGATGCCGCCGAGAGCAGGCCACCACATCCAGTGGATCGGGAGCTTGAGGAAGCCGTCTTCACAGGCATAGACGAGGGCGGTGAGCAGGCCGGAGAGGAGGCCGGAAAGAAGGCCGATCAGGACCCAGCAGGCAAGGCCGAGGAACGAAATCGTCATGCCCCCGACGAAGGGAAAGAGCGGCGAGGGAAGGCCGAGCGCGGTGCGTTCGACCTCGGCGATGATGGCGGCCGCGGCGACGGGGATGAAGCTGCGCGGGGACCATTCGAAGAGGAGAAGCTCGACGGCGAGCATGATGGAGGCGATGGGTGTGCCGAAGACGGTGGTCATGCCGGCGGCGGCCCCGGCGACCAGAAGGGTCTTCCGCTCGGTATCGCTGACCGGCAGCAACTGCGCGATCAGGGAGCCGATGGCTCCGCCGGTCATGATAATAGGGCCCTCAGCGCCGAACGGCCCGCCGGTGCCGATGGAGATCGCCGAAGAGAGGGGCTTCAGAATGGCGACCTTGAGATCGAGGCGGCTCCGGCCGAGCAGGATCGCCTCAAGGGCCTCGGGGATGCCGTGGCCACGGATCTTGTCGGTGCCGTAACGCGCCATCAGGCCGACGATCAGCGCGCCGGCGACCGGGACGAGAGCGGCAGCGAGGCCGAGCGGGGAGCGGCCGAGCGGGAGTTCGGCGAACGAAATCTCTCCGAAATAGGCGAGGTTGGTGAAGAGCCAGATCAGCTTGAGCAGCACCACGCCGGAGAGGGTGCCGGCGGTGCCGACGAAGAGCGCGATCGCGGCGATGACGAGGACACGCGGGCCGGTGGTGAAATCGCCGAGATGGCGGACGCCGGCAACCTGGTTCGCCGGCGCGGGGGTGGCGCCGGCTGCGACGCCGGGCGAGGGTTGGGCCAGGGAGTGGGCCGAAGGAGGGGCCGGCTCCGGGAAAGCAGCGTTGTCCAAGAGAGCCCTCTTCTCGCGCGGGAGGATCAGGGGGGCGGCGACAAGGTATATCGCATTGCGATATAATGGCGGCAAGGAGAGGCCGGGTATGGCAGCGAGAGGGCGGATCGGGCCGGCGGAGTATCAGCGGCTTTCGGAGTTCCGTTATCTGCTGCGCCGGTTCCTCGATTTCAGCGAGAAGGCGGCGAGGCGAGCCGGGCTCGCGCCCAGGCAGCACCAGGCGCTCCTGGCGATCAAGGGGTTTCCGGGAGGCGAGGATGTCAGCATTCACGATCTCGCGGAGCGGCTTTGCATTCGCCACCAGAGCGCGGTGGGGCTGGTGGACCGGCTGGTGGAGGCGGGGCTCGCGGAGCGCGAGCACGACCGGGCGGACCGGCGGCGGGTGCTGGTAAGACTGACGCCGGCGGCGGGGGCGCGGCTCAGGGCGCTTTCGGCGATTCACCTCGATGAGATGAGGAGGCAAGGGCCGGCGCTGGTCGGGATCGTGCGGGCGCTCGGCGGGGAGGGGGGTGGCGAGCGTTCGGCCGCATTCGTATCTCCGCCGTTGCCGTCATCGCCGCCCTCACCCGGCGCAACGCGCCACCTGCCGCGCTTCGCTCGCAGCATGCCTCTCTCAGGGGGAGAGGGGAAAGGGCGGGGCGGGGACGCCGAGGGAGCGGGCGGTGGCGAGGATTGCCTCCCAGGTGCGGGCCTGGAGGGGCACGCCGTTCTTAAGGCGCTCGGCGCGGGTGCGGCGCTCGGGCTCGCCGGGGAGCAGGACCTCGCCGACGGGCAAGGCGGGGCGGGAGGCCTTGACGTAGGCGGCGTAGTCGCGCGCGGCCTGGGCAAAGGTTTCCGAGGCGAACCCGCCGGGGGCGATGTAGATCGAGAGCATGCCGTTGGCGATGCGCCGGCCGGGGCCGCGCAAGGCGGGGCCGGAAGTGCCCCCGGCGGTGAGGCAGCCGGCGAGGATTTCGCACATGAAGGCGAGGCCGGAGCCCTTGTGGCCGCCGAAGGCCCGGAGAGCGCCCAAGCCGGCGCCCGGGTTGCGCTCGTGGGTGCCTTCGATCGGGCCGTAGATGGTGCGCGGGTCGGAGGAGAAGCGGCCGTCGGGCTCGATCATCGCGTCGTCCGGGACCGACTTCCCGCCGTTCGAGGCGACGAGGACCTTGCCCTCGGCGACGACGGAGGTGGCGAAGTCGAGCAGGAGGGGCGGGTCGGGGGTTAAGGGCACGCCGACAGAGAAGGGGTTGGTGGAGAAGCGGCGATCGACGCCGCCGAAGGGCGCGACCAGCTCGCCGTTGAAGACGTTGGCGAAGTGGATCGAGATCAGGCCGGCCTCGGCGGCGCGCTCGGCCCATTCGCCGATGCGGCCGACGTGGCCGGCGTTGCGCAGACCGATGACCGCGATGCCGGTGTTTTTCGCCTTGGCGATGCCGAGATCGACGGCGAGCGGGGCGATCGTCTGGCCGAAGCCGAAATTGCCGTCCACGAGTGCGTGGGCGGGGGTTTCGCTGACGATGGTGAGGGTCTGGCCGGCGCGCACCTGGCCGAGCCCGAGGACGTGGACGTAGCGGGGGACGCGGACGACGCCGTGGCTGTCATGGCCGGTGAGGTTGGCCGAGACGAGGGAGGCGGCGATGCGCCCGGCTTCCGGGGCGTCGCAGCCGGCGGCGCGGAAGATCGCGGCGATGAAGGCGGTGAGGGCGTCGGCGCCGATGGTGAGGGCGCCTTCGGGGAGATCAGGCATGGCGGGAGCGGCGGCTAGAGCGTTTTCAGCCTGGCTCAAAACGCTCTCCTTCGTTTTCCCGAGCGGATTCACGCGCTCCTCAATCGCTTCGCGGTCTCGGTCAAGCGCGATCCGCTCTAGACGACGCGGCTCGATCCGGGGTCGATCAGGTGCATGTGGTTGAGGTCGACCGACATCGGGAGCGTCTGGCCGGCGACGGCCTTGACCGAGGGATCGACGCGGCCGCAGACGGCGGTGCCATTGATGCGGAAATGCACCAGGATCTCCATGCCCATCGGCTCGGTCACGTCGAGATGCGAATCAAGGCGCGCGACGTTCGGCTTGGCCTGGTCCTTGAGCTCGGTCAGGTGCTCGGGGCGCACCCCGAGCAGCATCTCGCGGTCCTTGTAAGTGGCGTAGCGTCCGGCGCGTTCGGGCGGGACCGGCAGCGAAATGTTGTCGGCGAGGCGGAGCGCGAGGGCGTTGCCGCTGCCCAAGAGGCGGCAGGGGATGAAGTTCATCGCCGGGCTGCCGATGAAGCCGGCGACGAAGCGGGTGATGGGGTTGTGGTAGAGCTCCTGCGGCGGCCCGACCTGTTCGATCGCGCCCTGGTTCATGACGACGACACGGTCAGCCAAAGTCATCGCCTCGACCTGGTCGTGGGTGACATAGACCGTGGTGGTGCGCACGGTCTGGTGGACCTTCTTGATCTCGGTGCGCATCTGCACGCGGAGCTTGGCGTCGAGGTTGGAGAGGGGTTCGTCGAACAGGAAGACCTTGGGGTGGCGGACGATGGCGCGGCCCATGGCGACGCGCTGGCGCTGGCCGCCGGAGAGGGCCTTGGGCTTGCGGGCGAGCAGCTCGCCGATGTCGAGGATGCGCGCCGCCTCGTCCACCCGGCGCTTGATCTCGGTCTTGGCAAATTTCCTGAGCTTGAGCCCGAAGGCCATGTTGTCGAACACCGACATGTGCGGGTAGAGCGCGTAGTTCTGGAACACCATGGCGATGTCGCGGTCGCGCGGGGGGATGTCGTTCACGACCTCGCCGGCGATCGCGATCTCGCCGCCGGTGATCTCCTCGAGGCCGGCGATCATGCGGAGCGTGGTGGTCTTGCCGCATCCCGAGGGGCCGACCAGCACGACGAACTCCTCGTCGGCGATGTCGAGGTCGATCCCCCGCACCGCCTGCACGTGCTGGTCGTAGGACTTGGAGAGCTTTCGCAGCGTCACCTGCGCCATCGTTCGTTCACCCTTTCGTGGCGCCGGCGGTCAGGCCGGCGATGTAGTAGTCCATCAGGAAGGCATAGATGATGATCGGCGGGGCGGAGGCCAGCACGTTGGCGGCCATGATGTGGCCCCAGTCGAGCACGTCGCCGTGGATCAGGGTGCTGACGATGCCGGCGGTCAAGACCATCTGATTCGAGGTGAAGAGGAAGGCGAGCGGGTAGAGGAAATCGCCCCAGCAGACGGTGAAGGCGAAGATCGTGGCAGCGATGATGCCGGGCAGTGCCACGGGGATGAAGATCTTCCAGAGCATCTGCAGGTGCGATGCGCCGTCGATCATCGCCGCCTCGTCGAGCTCCTTCGGGATCGAGGAGAAGTAGCCGATCATGATCCAGGTGCAGAACGGCACCGAGAGGGTTGGCCAGATCAGCGCGAGCGCCCACACGCTGTTGATGAGATGGAGGATGGAGAGAACCTTGAAGAGCGGGATGAAGAGGAGCGATTCGGGGACGAGGTAGGTGAGGAAGACGCCGGTTGCGAAGGCCTGGCTGCCGAAGAAGCGCATCCGTGCGAGCGCGTAGGCGGCGAGCACGGAGATCACGATGGTGACGGCGACGACGAAGAGGGTGATCTTCGCGCTGTTGAGGAAGAAGGTCTGGAACTGCGGGTTCTCGATGATGCCGATGAAGTTGCCGAGGTAGGGATGGTGGGTGAACCAGGGATCCTTGCCCGAGCCGATTTCCTGCGATGTCTTGAGCGCGGTGACGAGCTGGAAGTAGGGCGGGATCAGGAAGCCGATCGCGAAGAAGACGAGCGCGATGTAGCTGCCCCAGAGCGCCCAGCGGCGTTCGCGTGCGAGGCTCGGGCGGCGGCCTCGGCGGGCGGGGGCGTGGCCGGCGGCGAGGGTGGCGCCGCTCATTTCAGATCGCCTCCTGGGTGCGGCGGCCGATGCCGCGGAGGATGAAGATCGAGAAGACGGCGAGGATCGGGAAGATGAAGAGGCTGACGGCCGCGCCCATCGGGATGTTGCCCGAGTTGATGCCGACCTGGAAGGCGTAGGTGGCGAAGACGTGGGTCGTGTTGGCGGGTGCGCCGGCGGTCAGGATCTCGACGATATCGAAGTTGGCGAAGGTGACGATCAGGCTGAAGAGGACGGTGATGCCGATGATGTTGCGGAGCATCGGCAGCGAGATGTAGCGGATCTTCTGGAGGCCCGTGGCGCCGTCGATGGCGGCGGCTTCGTAGAGCTGTTCCGGGACCGACTTGAGCGTGGCGAGATACATGATCATGAAGAAGGGTGTGCCGAACCAGACATTGACGATGATGATCCACATCCGCGCCGTCCAGGTGTTGGCGAGCCAGGCGACGGGATGCAGGCCGAACAATTGCAGGATCCAGTTGATCGCCGAGTAATCCCCCGAGACCATCCACCAGTAGCCGAGGGTGGAGAGCGCGGGCGGGATGACCCAGGGGATGAGCAAGAGGCCGCGCCAGATGCGCTGGTCACGCCCGGAGATGTTGTGCATCACGTGCGCGAGGATGAAGCCGATGAGTGCCTTGAAGAAGACGGCGGTGATGGCGAAGAGGCAGCTCTGGAAGATGACGAGGTGGAAGGTACCGCTGCTGAGGAGGTAGAGGTAATTGAAGAGGCCGACGAACCGCGTCATCTCGCGGTTCAGCATGGAGAGATAGATCGAGTAGAAGAACGGATAGACGACGAGGCCGGCGATCAGCAGGAAGAGCGGCAGGCACATGACGAAGGCGAGGGTGGAGCGCCGCCGTGCGAAGCGCTGCAGGCCGCCGCGGCGCGCCGGTTGTGCGATGCCTCGGAGGGCAGGTGCTGTTACGGCGGTTGTGCCGTCTGCCATGGGCGTCTCCCTGTCGGCGCCCGGATGAGGCGCCGGCGGGCCCGGGGGTGCCGGGCCCGCCGCGTCACGTTACATGTTGACGTAGCTTTCGATCTGGCGCTCGCCCCAGGCGAGCACGTCTTTCATCTTCTGGCCCTGCTTGGTGAGCTTGACGATCATCACGTTGAATGTGGCGTTGCTGTAGAGCTGGGTTGCGATGTGCGGCGGCGCCGGATAGCCGGAGACGTTCGAGACCGCATCGAACCAGGGCCGGAGCGGGTAGTTGTAGATCGTGCCCACGGGCGGCTTTTCCGTGGTCCAGATGGTGAAGTTGTGCATGCTGTTGAAGGGCGAGATGTCGTAGCCGGCCGAGGCGTTGGTGAGCGTCTCGACCTGCGGGCGCTGTTGCAGCCAAGTGATCAGCTCCTTGGCTGCGGTCTTGTTCTGGCTGAATGACCAGATGCCCCAGAAGTAGGGCAGGTAGGGAACCGATTTCGCCTTCGGTCCGGACGGGTTGGGGAAGGTCCAGCAATCCGCGGCGACCTTGATCGCGTCGCGCCGTGCCACCCACCAAGCCGAGGGCGGGTTGAAGATGAGACCCCCCTTGCCCGAGATCAGCGCCTTGTTGTTCGAAGCGTCGTCGTACGTGGCGGTGTCGGCGGGCAGATAGGGCACCAGCTTCTGGAAGTATTCCAGGACCGTCATCACCGGCTCGGAGCGGAGCTGGCTCTTCCCCTTTTCGTCCACCAGCACGCCTCCGTAGGCGCGGAGCACGGTGCCGGTCCAGTCCACGCTGTCGGTGGTCTGGCCGAGGCCGAGGCCGAAGGTGAGGCCGGCCGCTTTTGCCTTCGGGGCGAGCTTCAGCATCAGGTCGTAGGTCCAGGCGGTGGAGGTCGAGGCGTTACCGGGCTTGTTCGGGTACCACTTCTCGACGTCGTAGCCTTCCTTCTTGAAGAGGCTGATGCGCGCGCAGGAGGGTTTGTACTGCGAGCCGACGCTGGTCGGCATGGCCATCCAGTGGCCCTTCACGGTGGCGAGATATTGCGCCATGGGGTCGATCGCGCCGTATTTCTTGATCTGCGCGTCCATCACGTCGTCGATCGGCATGAGGTGCTGGGCGTAATGCTGCACGTCCCAGGTGTTGAAGGCGAGCACGTCGTGGCCGGTGCCGGAGAGCGCCTCGGCGGCCTGAGTCAGGGGCAGCTTGCTGTTGGCGGTGCCGCTGCTCAGGAGGTCGAGCGTGATGTGGACCTTGTTCTTGGCGCCCCATTCGTCCACCAGCTTCTTCATCACCGGGTTCGCGGCCGGCACCCAATGGTCCCAGAAGCCGAGCTTGAGGGAGCCCGCGGCATACGCCGTCTGCATGTGCACGAGCGGCAGCGCGGCCGCGGCGGCGCCGATCTTGAGGGCGCCGCGGCGCGAGACGCGGCCGAGTGGTTTGGTGGAATCCTTCATCGTTCAGTCCTCCCGTTCTGTTCCGGCATGGCCGGGTGATCCTGTCACGGTTCTTGAGCCCGGCTGTCGGCGCCTGGCTTCAGGGATTCTCCCCGCGCTTCCGAACGCAGAAGAACGCCGCCGGCCGGTCGCGGAACCTGACTGCGGCAACATTTAGGCTTTCCCTGAGATCCGGGCAATCGGAACTTGGAGTGAACTTTCGGAAAGAGCGGTCGGCGCGGATTCTGCGGATTCAAGGGGGCGCGAGAAGACAACCGGGGCGAGAGCGCATACTGTCATGGGCAGCATGCCGCGCACGCCGATCCTTTCGCTCCAGAGGTTCAGATTGCAGAGGCCCGGCCCGAGTCCGCGCTTTTTCCGGCGCCGGGCATTGCGGCGGGCTTGAACCGGGTGGTCGCGCCGCGGCGGCTGATCGCGCGGTTGCGCGAGACCATGGCGGTGAGTGCCGCGCCGCTTGCCGAGATCGCGCGGCTGATTGCCGCGGAGATGGCGAGCGAAGTCTGCTCGATCTACACGCTCGGCGGTGGCGAAGTGCTGGAGCTTGCCGCGACGGTCGGGCTGAACGAGGCGGCGATCGGGCGCACGCGGCTCAACGTGGGTGAGGGGATCGTCGGGCAAGTGGCGGCGAGCGGTGCGGCGCTCAACCTGCCGGACGCGCAGAACCATCCGGCCTTTGCCTATCGCCCGGAGACGGGCGAGGAGCCCTACACCTCGATGCTGGCGGTTCCGGTGCGCCGCGCCGGCAAGTTGCGCGGGGTGCTGGCGGTGCAGAACCGGACGCCGCGGCTTTACACGGACGAGGAGGTGGAGGAGCTGGAGACAGTGGCGATGCTGCTGGCCGAGATCCTGCCCGCTCAGGCCGCCGCGGCGACGGCGCCGGAGGAGGGTCTCGGCGGGGCGGTGGCGCGGCGGTTTTCCGGAACCGCGCTCGCTCCGGGGCTGGCGGTGGGACCGCTCTTGCTGCGCGGCGCGCTGGCGGCGCCGGAGCGGCTGCTGGCCGAGGACAGCGCCGCGGAGCAAGAGCGGTTGCAGAGGGGTGCGGAACGGATGCGCCGGCGGCTCGACCGGCTGCTCGCCGAGCGGCTGCCGGAGGGGCGGGCGCCGCGCGAGGTGCTGGAGGCCTATCAGCTGGTGGCGGCGGATGCCGGATGGCTCGAGCGGGTGAAGGCGGCGGTTCGGAGCGGGCTCACGGCGGAGGCGGCGGTGCACCGGGTGGCCGGGGAGGTGCGGCGGCGCATGAGCCGGCTTGCGGACCCTTATCTCAGGGAGCGGCTGGCCGATCTCGATGACCTGGCAGGGCGGCTTCTGGAGGCGCTCGGCGCGGGCGGCCTGCCGCCGGTGGTGCCGGCGGGGGCGATTTTGCTGGCGCGGCGGCTCGGTCCGGCGGAGCTGATCGACTGGCACGCGCGGGGCATCGCCGGGGTAATTGTGGAGGAGGCGACGCCGCACGGGCACGTGGCGATCCTGGCGCGCTCGCTCGGGCTGCCGGCGGTCGGTCTCATCGAGGGCGGGGGCGCGGGTGCGCCGTTGGACGGCGCCGGCGAGGGCGAGTTGGCGGTGCTGGACGCCGACGAGGGGCGGGTGATCCTCAGGCCCGAGCAGGACGTGGCGGAGGGCTATCGGCGGGCGTTGGCGGCCCGTTCGGCGGAGCAGGAAACGCTCCGCGCCTGGCGGGATCGGCCAGCCGTGACCGCGGACGGGACGAGGCTCCGGCTGATGCTGAACATCGGTCTGCCGCACGAGATCGAGCAGCTGGCGGTGACGGGGGCGGAGGGTGTCGGCCTGTTTCGCACCGAGATCGCGATGCTGGCGCTCGGGCATGTTCCGGAGGCGGCGGAGCAGGCGGCGCTCTATGCGCGCCTGATGGACGCGGCCGGTGGGCGGGAGATCGTGTTTCGCACGCTCGATCTCGGCGGGGACAAGCTCCTGCCCGGGGCGGCGCCGGCGGAGGGCAATCCGGCGATGGGCTGGCGGAGCCTGCGCGTCGGGCTCGACCGGCCGGCGGTGCTGCGCCGGCAGTTGCAGGCGCTGGTGCGCGCGGCCGACGGGCGGCCACTTTCAGTGATGTTTCCAATGGTGGCGACGCTCGAGGAGTTCCGGACCGCGCGGGCGTTGCTGGAGGGCGAGGCAAGGCGGGTGGTGCGGCCGCCGGCGAGGCTTCTGGTGGGCACGATGCTGGAGGTGCCGGCGCTTCTCTGGCAGCTTCCGGGGCTGCTCGCGGCGGCGGACTTCGTTTCGGTCGGAACGAACGACCTGATGCAGTTCCTGTTCGCGGCCGACCGCACCGCGCCGGCACTCGCCGGGCGTTATGATTTTCTCTCCGCGCCGATGCTCGACCTGATGGAGGATCTGGCGGAGAAGGCCGGGGCCGCCGGCGTTCTGCTCTCGGTGTGCGGGGACGTGGCGGGGGAGCCGCTGGCGGCGGTTACGCTGGCGGCGCTCGGCGTGAGGACGCTCTCGATGCCGGCGCTCTCGCTCCTGCCGCTCAAGGCGCTCCTGGCGCAGATCGATCTCGGCGAGTTCCGCCCGGTGCTGGCGGCGATCCGGCGCGCAGCCTCGGGGGGTGCGTCGCTGCGTGAGCCGATTGCGGCCTGGGCGCGCGAGCACGGCGCGGACGGCTGAGGGGCGGCGCGGCGGGTGGGGCGTTCCGGCCCTGGATCGTTCAACCAACGCGGTTGGCAAGGCCCGGCCTTTTGGTTTAGATACCGAGGGGTCGCGGCAGGTGCGCGGCCCAGGCATTTTGGTGGCCGGTCGGCCAGCCGGTCGGCCAGGGAGACCGGAGCCGTGCTGCACGAGCGAAAGTCCAGGCTGGCGGAAGGACGGGCGGCAATGTCCTCTCCAGGGAACGAGGGCGGTCCGGCACACGGGCGCGCGCCGCGCGTGGGGGCGGATCTCAAGACCGCGCGGCTGGACCTTGGCTGGGACCTGCAGGCGCTGGCGGAGGGCTTGCGCATTCGCGCCGCCTATCTCGAGGCGCTGGAGGCCGGCCGCATTGCCGATTTGCCTGGCAATGCCTACGCGCTGGGTTTCCTGCGCACCTATGCGACGACGCTCGGGCTCGATGCGGACGAGATGACGCGCCGGTTCCGGGCGGAAGTGGCGGCGGTGAATGCCAAGACCGAGCTGACTTTTCCTGCTCCTGTGCCGGAGCGCGGCGTGCCGGCCGGGGCGGTGATTTTGCTTGGGGTGGTGCTGGCGGTCGGCGCCTATGTGGGCTGGTATGGGCTGGCCGAGCGGGCGCCGCCGGGGCACGCGGTGCGGCCGTTGCCGGAGCATCTGGCGCGGCTTGCCGAGCCGACGGCGCTGGCGCCGAAGCCGATCCCGGCGCTCGCGGCGGCGCCGACGACCGGGGGGACGACGAAACCCGCACGGAGGAGTGAGGTGGCTTCGGTGGCGCCGCCGGCGGCAACGCCTCCCGCTCTGTCCGGCCAGCCTCTGGATGCGTCTGCCGTTTCCGGCTCGGCGGCGCCGGCTGCCGGTCAGCCCGCTGCCGGTGTGCCCGCTGCCGGTCAGCCCGTTTCGGCGGCGCCCGTTGCCACTCCTCCGGGCCCGGCCGTTGCCGCGGTGGGTGGCACGGCGGGCGGCGCGAGCGTGGCCGCGACAGGCGCGGCGAACCAGGGGGCCGGAGCGAGCGTGAGCGGTGCAAGTCCGGCGGTGCCGGGAGGGCAGGCTGGCTTCGCCGCGGTGTCGGCGCTGGCGCCGCCGGCGCAGGCCGCTCCGGTGGCGCCGGCCCGGCGTGGCACGATCGTCGTCCGTGCGACCGCGGAGTCGTGGGTGGAGGTGAAGGACAATACCGGCGCAGTCGTGTTTACGCGGCTCATGCGGCCTGGCGAGAGCTGGACGGTGCCGCGAGAGGCGGGCCTGACCCTCACCACCGGCAATGCCGGCGGCACGGAACTTCTGGTTGACGGCGCCGCGGCGGCATCGCTCGGCGCGCCCGGGCAGGTGGAACGCGACCAGCCGCTCGATCCGGCGTTGATCAAGGCGGGGGCGCTGCCGGCACAGATTGCCGCCGCCGCCCTGCCGGGGGCGCCGCAGGAAATTCCGGCGGTTTTGCCTCAGCCTCTCGTGCCGGGGGCTGCGGCCGGCGGGGCGCGCGCGCCCCGAGGAACCCCCCAAGGAACCCCCCAAGGAACCCCATGAGCTATCGCCCGTACCAAGACATCGAGCGGCGGCGCTCGCGGTGCATTCATGTCGGGCGCGTTCCGGTCGGCGGGGACGCGCCGATCAGCGTGCAGACCATGACCAACACGCCGACCACGGACGTGGCGGCGACGGTCGCGCAGATCCGCCGCGCCGAGCGTGCCGGCGCCGACATCGTACGGGTCTCGTGCCCCGACCGGGAGAGCACGCTCGCGCTCAAGGATATCGTGCGCGCGGTCGACGTGCCGATCGTTGCGGATATCCACTTCCATTATCGCCGCGCCATCGAGGCGGCGGAGAGCGGGGCGGCGTGCCTCAGGATCAATCCGGGGAACATCGGCAGCAACGAGCGCGTGAAGGAGGTGATCAAGGCGGCGCGGGAGCATGACTGCTCGATGCGGATCGGGGTCAACGCGGGTTCGCTCGAGAAGCATCTGCTCGAGAAGTACGGCGAGCCGAACCCAGAGGCGCTCGTGGAAAGCGCGCTGGAACACGCGAAAATTCTGCAGGACAACGACTTCCACGAGTTCAAGATCAGCGTCAAGGCCTCGGACGTGTTCCTGGCGGTGGCGGCCTACCAGCAGCTTGCCGAGGTGTGCGAGCATCCGCTGCATATCGGCATCACCGAGGCGGGCGGGCGGCGCACCGGCACGGTGAAGTCGGCGATCGGGCTCGGCAACCTGCTTTGGTCCGGGATCGGCGATACGCTGCGCGTTTCGCTCTCGGCGGAGCCGGAGGAGGAGGTGCTGGTCGGCTGGGAGCTGTTGAAGTCGCTCGGCATCCGACATCGCGGCGTGCGCATCATCTCGTGCCCGTCCTGCGCGCGGCAGGGCTTCAATGTCATCGAGACGGTCTCGGCGCTCGAGGAGAGGCTCGCGCACATCGAAACGCCGATTACGCTTTCCATCATCGGCTGCGTCGTCAACGGGCCGGGCGAGGCTCTGATGACGGATCTCGGCCTCACGGGCGGCGGCGCCGGGCGGCACATGATCTACCGCGCCGGCAAGACCGACCACACGATTCCGGCGGAGCGGATGATCGAGCACATCGTGGCGCTGGTGGAGGAGAAGGCGGCGGAGCTTGCCGTGCCGAAGGCGGCGGCAGAATAGAGCCGGCGCGTTCGGTTCGGCTCTGTCAAGGGTTGTGTTTTGGCGCGGGGTGGTCAGGTGGCCTCCCCTCACCCAACCCTCTCCCCGCGCGAAAGAGGCCGGAGGAGAGGGCTTTCGGTGCGATGCGGCGGCGCGGATCCGGAGCGGGTCCGCGCCGTCCTGATGCCGGCGCACGGCTTGCCGGTGGCGGGTGGCGGGGGCAGGATGGCCCGCCGGCCAGGCGCCGGCGCGGTGATTTTGCAGGACTGAAGCCCGTTCGCATGCCGATCGCTTTTTTTCGTTGCGGCCAACGCGCGTGACGCCGCTTCAGCCGGCGCGCGGCACCAAGGACCTGATCGGCGAGGAGCTGCGCCGGCACCGCCGGGTGATCGAAACGGCGCGGCGCATCGCCGAGACCTTCGGCTTCGAGGAATGGGCGACGCCCGTGTTCGAGGATACGCGCGTTTTTTCGCGCACGCTCGGCGAGACCTCCGACGTGGTGACGAAGGAGATGTACAGCTTCACCGACCGCTCCGGTGAAAGTCTGACGCTGCGCCCGGAGGCGACCGCGGGGGTTTGCCGCGCGCTCGTCTCGAACGGGCTCACGCAGTCGCTGCCGCAGAAGATCTTCTATGCCGGGCCGATGTTCCGCTACGAGCGGCCGCAGAAGGGCCGCTACCGGCAGTTCCATCAGATCGACATCGAGCTGATCGGACCGGCGCATCCGATGGCCGATGCCGACGTGATCGCGTGCGGGCACGCGGTTCTGGAGGCGCTCGGCGTCGGGGGCGATGTGACGCTCGAAATCAACACGCTCGGCGATGCCGAAAGCCGTGCCGCGTGGCGCGGGGCGCTCGTTGATTATTTCGCGGCGCATCGCGTTGGACTTTCACCCGATAGCCGGGCGAGGCTCGAGCGCAATCCGCTGCGCATCCTCGATTCCAAGGAGCATGCCGACCAGCCGATCATCGCCGGGGCGCCGGCGATCGGGCCTTATCTGACGCAAGCGGCCGCGCTCTTTTATGCGGGCGTGAAGGAGGGGCTCGCGCGTTTCGGGGTGCCGTTCCGCGAGAACCCGCGGATCGTCAGGGGACTCGATTATTACGGGCACACGGCGTTCGAGTTCGTGACCACCACGCTCGGGGCGCAGGGGACGGTGATGGCGGGCGGCCGCTATGACGGGCTGGTGGCCGAGATGGGCGGCCCGCCCACGCCCGCGGTCGGCTGGGCGGCGGGGATCGAGCGGCTGGCGATGCTGCTTTCGGAGGCGCCGAAGGCCGTGGCGGCGGTGGTGGTGGTGCCGGTTTCGCCGGCGCTGGAGGAAGCGGCGGTTCAGATTCTGCAACGCCTCCGCCGGGCGGGCATCCGGGCGGAGATGGAGTATGCCGGGACCGTGCGCCGGCGGATGGAGCGCGCGAACCGCATCGGGGCGCGGGCGGCGGTGATCCTGGGCGAGGAAGAGGCGGGGCGGGGGAGCGTGCAGCTCAAGGATCTCGTTTCGGGTGCACAGGCCGAGGTGCCCGAGGCGGACCTTATCACGCGGCTTGCATGAGTCTTTCCGAGCGGCTCCAGCACATCCTCGCGAGGAGCGAGGCGCTCAAGGCGGAGCTTGCCAAGGGGCACAGGGGAGAGAATTCGATCCGGGCGGCGAAGGAGCTGGCGGAGCTGGCGCCGCTGGTGGCGCGCATCAGCGCGCTTGGCGAAGCGGAGCGGGCGCGGGCGGAGGCGGAATCGCTGCTCGGCGATCCCGAGTTTTCCGAACTCGCCGGAGCCGAGCTTGCGGCTCTCCGCGAACGCATTCCTCTGCTGGAGCGCGAGCTCAGCCTTGCCCTCCTGCCGCGCGATGAAGCGGACGAGAAGAGTGCAATCCTCGAGCTCCGGCCGGCGGCGGGCGGGGCGGAGGCGGCGCTGTTCGCGGCGCAGCTCTTCGCGATGTATCGCCGCTATGCGGATGTGCGGCGCTGGCGGTTCGAGGTTCTGAGCTACGAGCCGAGCGAACTCGGCGGCCTGCGCGAAGGCATTGCCGGGATCACGGGCAAGGGCGTGTTCGCGCGGCTGAAGTACGAGTCTGGCGTGCATCGCGTGCAGCGCGTGCCGGAGACGGAGAGCCAAGGCCGGATCCATACCTCGACGGTGACGGCGGCGGTGCTGCCGGAGGCCGAAGAGGTGGATGTGGCGATCGACGAGGGGGATCTGCGCATCGACGTGTTCCGCGCCTCGGGCGCCGGCGGGCAGCACGTCAACAAGACGGAAAGCGCGGTGCGCATTACGCATCTGCCGAGCGGCATCGTTGTTTCGATGCAGGAGGAGAAGAGCCAGCACAAGAACCGCGCCAAGGCGATGAAAATTTTGCGGGCGCGGCTCTACGAACGGAACCGGGCGGAACTTGCGGCGACGCGGGCGGCGGACCGGCGTCAGCAGGTCGGGACCGGGGACCGCTCGGAGCGCATCCGCACCTACAATTTCCCGCAAGGACGGGTGACCGACCATCGCATCGGGCTTACGCTTTACAAGCTCGAGCGGATCCTCGAGGGCGATCTCGATTCGCTGATCGATCCCTTGATCGCCGAAGATGCGGCGGCGCGGCTTGCCGCCCTGGAATGAGCGGAGCGCGGTTTCCTTTCAGGGTTGTTTCGGAGCGGGGGTCGGGGGGAGGATTTCGGCGACCGGGAAGGAGATCAGGTCGCGCTGGGCGGCCTTGAATTCCGCCGTTTGTTTGTGGCCGCGCCGACGGGCGAGCGCGGCGATGCGCTCGGAGAGATATTCGCCGAGGGAGAGCGCGCCGATGACGCCGTGCGGCCCGTGCGGAGCCTCGCCGTCGAGCGCCTGGCGGAGCGCGTAGACCATGAGGCCGTTCTTGTTGTTGTAGCTGTCGAGCGCTTCCTGGACGGAGCTCGAGGCGGAGATGACGTAGCGGCCGACCTCGTGGCTGACATTGGCGAGCGCGTCCGCGGTGAGCTTGCCTGAATAACAGGTGTCGATGAAGAGAAGCGCGTCGCGGGCGCGGATGGCGGCGAGCGCGCCGATCAGCGTCGTTTGGTCGATGGCGCCCTTTTCGATCGCCTGCCAGCTCGAGAGATCCGCGAGGTCAGAGGGCGCGAGGAGAAACTGGCCGTCGGTCGGGCTCACGGCGCCGTGGCTCGCGATGTAGAGGAGGAAGGTGTCCTCGGGGCGGATCTCGCGGGCGAGGGCTTTGAGCGCGGAGAGGATGCCGGCGCGTGTCGCCTCGGCGTTGAGGAGGAGCGTTGTTTCGATGTGTGGATAGAGCGGTGCGGCGGCCAACTGCATCAGGCGGGCGAAGGTGCGCGCATCCGGCGCAGCGTAGCGGAGCGTGAGCGACGGGGCGGCGAAGTGGTCGATGCCGACGGCGAGGATGTAGAGGCTCCCTTTTGCGAGGGGCGGCGCGGCGCCGGTGCGCGCGAGGTCGAGCGTGGGGGTGGTCGAGAAGATTGTTGCCGAGCGGTTGTAGATGCGGAGTGCGACCTGGTCGGGGCCGGGATCGAGCGGCACGAGGACCTTTTCGGTGGCGACGGTGGTGGCGGCGGCGGGTGGGGCGGGCGGGGGGAAGCGGCCGGCGTTGCGGCCGTTGACGAAGAGATCGATCGGTCCGGAATGGAGGCCGCGGCTGCTGAGGCTGAGGGTGAGGCGGAGATCCTTTGCTTTGGCCGGAACCTCGAGGGTGGCCGTGGGCCGGAAGGGAAGCGGGCGGCAGGCGCTGGCGGGCTCGGGCAGGCAGGCGGCGATCACGCGCGCCTTGGGGCGGTGGAGGAGGGCCAGGCGAAGCGGCCCGAGTTCGGCGAGGCGGGCGCGTGCGGGCGCGGGATTTCCCAGAAGGCGCGCGCGCACCGCGCGGGGCGCGTAGAAGAGGCGAAAGGCCTCGGAGAAGCTGACCCAGGCAGGGGGCTGGTCGGCGCCGCGATCGAACTCGAAGCCGACCAGACGGTCACCTCCTTGGCCGGAGGCATCGAAGAGGCCCTCGGGCGTGTAGAGCACCCAGTGCATTGTGCCTTGGGGCATTGTGCCTTGGGGCATTGTGCCTTGGGCGACGAAGAGCGTGGCGCGGGGCGAGAGGCGCGTGCCCTGGCCGAGGCCGTACCAGCGGAGCGTGCCGTCGAGCAGGGCGGCGACGGCGACGCGGCTGTTGGCGCTGACGGTGACGGCCCAGGCGGGGGCCGGGATGGGCAGGGCGGCGATCTGACGGCCGGTCGGGGCGAAGAGGCGGAGATGGGAGTCGGTGCCGAGGAGGAGGGCGCGGCCGTTCGGCAGGATGGCGAGGCTGCGGCTGAACTCGGCGCGGGCGAGGGCGAGCGGCCGGCCATTGAGGCGGGGGGCGTTGGTGTTTTTCCAGTCCGTGACGGTGAGGCCGGGCGCGGTAAGGCGGGCGGAGGCGAGGCCCGCAAGAGCCGAGGAGGGCGACGCGCAGCCGGCGCGGATGCCGCGGCTTGAGGCGGCGGGTGCGGGTGGGGTGCGAGGGAGCAGGCAAAGGGTTTCGGCGCGCGCGTTGAAGAGGGCGAGGCGGGGTGGGCGGGCGGGGCCGGCGAAGGTGATTTTGCCGGTGCGCGGGGCGATGGCGAAGAGCACGCGGCTGCCGTCGGCCGAGACGCGCAGCATTTCGTGCCGCGCCGGGCGGAGATCGGCCATCGGCGGGTGGGGAGAGAGCGCCAGGCGGCCGGTTGGCGCGATGAGGCCCCAGCCGGGATCGGCGGTGCCGTAGGCCGCTCCGCCGCCGGGGACGGCAGCGAGGGCGAGGATGGTGTCGGTGGCGGCGGGGAGGTTTTCGAAGGAGCCGAGGCCGTAATCGCCCCAGCTTCGGATGACCATGGCGCGGCCGCTGCGGGCGTAACCGCCGGCGAGCAGGCGGACGCCGCCCAGGCTGTCGGCGGCCCAGGTGACGGCGAGCAGGCCCTGGCCGGCGAGGCCGCTGGTGTCAGGAGTGTAGGCGGGGCGGAGGGTGGGCGTGTGGAGAACCTCGAGTGGGGGCGCTTCGGACGGGCGGGGGCTGACGAAGGTGATGGCGATTAGGCCGCCGTCGGGGGAGACGGCGAGGCCCCAGGGCTCTGAGCCGGGGTGGGGCGTGAGCGCGGCGATCAGCCTGCCGGAGGCGGCGTAGGCGCGCACCTGGCCGTCCGAGGCGGTGGTGTAGAGGCGGTTCCGGCGATCGAAGGCGAGGTTGCGGACGAGGCCGCGGTAGGCGGGATCGGCGAAGAGGGGGTGGCCGGTGTGGGCGTCCCAGACGCGGATGCCGCCGACGGCGAGGCCGGCGGCGAGGCGGGTGCCGTCGGGCGAGACGGCGAGGGCCATCACGGGCGAAGGAAGGCCGGGCAGGCGGGCAACGAGGCGGCCGGTTGCGACGGAGAAGAGGTAAATGCTGAAGGTGCCGTCCCAGGTGCCGCCGGTGGCGCCGGCGGCGAAGATGCGCCGGCCGCTTGGGGTGAGCGCGACGGCCCAGATTTCGCCTTCGCGTCCGGGGCCGATCGGCGGGCGCAGGACCTCGCGCTCGATGCCGTCGGGGAGGGACCAGAGGCGGATGGTTTTGTCGTAGCTTGCGGTGGCGAGGAGGGTGCCGGCGGCATCGACCGAGAGGCTCGGGATGGCGCCGATATGGCCGGGCGGATCGAGCCTGAGGAAGGGCGCGGCGGGCGGCGTTGCCGCTGGGGCCGAGGCGAGGCCGGGGGCGAGGAGGAGCGGGGTGGCAAGGAGGAGGGCGGCAAGGGCGCGGGCCGCGAGCCGCAGCCCCCCGATCACGAGCTCAACTGGAAGCCGGAAGCGACGGAGTTTTGGGCGGTTGCGACGCGGGTGGCGAAGCTGTCGCGGAGCGCGGCGTTGGTGCTGGCGAGGGTTTCCGCGTGAGTGACGGCGGGTGCGGCGGGACCGGCCGACGCGGGTGGCCCGAGCTTCGTCAACGCGTAGTTGAACTGCTGGTGGCGGGATTCGATGTTGCCGTCGATCTGCCTGGCGAGGGTGATGTCCTGTTCGGCCCAGCCTTTCACCTGCAACATGCGGGTTTCGGCGCTGCGCCGGCTGATCCGGCCGGCGCGGTAGTCGGCCTCGATTGCGACGGCCTGGCCGTCGCGGCACTGCATCAGGTTTTGGAAGGCGATCTCGGTATAGCTGAGATGCTGGTTCTCGCGCGCGAGGTCCCCGCCGACCGTGGTGGCGAGCGCCTGCTCGTCCCGTTGCTGCTGCTGCAAGGCGAGCCAGTAGGCGGCGGCTCCGCCGGCGACCGCGCCGGTGAGCGCGCCGAGGCCGACGCTCTGGACATTGCCGCCGGCGATGAGGCCGATGAGGGCGCCGCCGCCCGCGCCGAGGACGGCGCCGGTGAGAATCTTCTCGCCGAAGAAGTTGCCGGTCTTTTCGAGCGAGGTCTGTTCGGCGCTGCACGTGTCTGCCGGATTGGCGGCCAGCGGCATCCCGAGATTGCCGAACGCGTTCTGCAAGGTTTCGGCGCAGCCGGAGAGCAGGAGCGGCGCGGCGAGCAGCAGCACCGCCTTCCACAACCTGCACGAGCGGATCGATGCCATCCCTGACGCTCCCCAGGGTCGCGGGCGACCCCCGGCACAGCCGGAAGTAGTGTAGCGCAGGGGTGTTTCGGCGGGAAAGGGCGTTGCACAAGGTTGTGATGCCGATTGCCGATTTGCACCCAAGCGGCGTAGGTTCGGCGTTCGGAATGTGCCGGCTGCTGGGCCCGGGCACGGGCGTTCGGGGGCCGCACGGCGGTCGGCGGCGCGAGGGCTGCGGCCATGGAATCGCCGTCGGAGCATTTGCACGCGTTGCGGCGGATTGAAGCGAGGCTCTGTGCCGGCGTACGGGATCCGCGTCTATGTGAGGCGGTCAGTGCGACGGTGCAGCAATTCGACGCGGCGCTCGGGGCGCTCGGCCAGGATCGGCGGACTGACATTGTCGGCCATCTGGAACGTGGGCTGAAGGCGCTCCGGCCTCCCCGGCTTGAGCACGAGGTGCAGGGCACCTGGAAGCGCCTGCACAAATTCCTGGAGCGTCATAAAGAGGATGTAAGAGAGCTGGAGATCGATACGCTCGAGGCGGCCGCTGCTTGTGCCCTTGCGATTGTGAGTCCGTGGCTGGTTCTCATCCCGGGACTGGTCCTGGTGCAGGCGCGCATGCTGGCAGCGCGTCACAAAGGAATGCAATACCGCGAGTCACGAGCGCTCGAGGGCGGTTCGGGGGTGACCTCGGGGGCGCTGCTTCATCTTGGGCTGGACGTGCTTCCGGCGTCATTGATCGTGTTCAAATTTCTCGCCGGCGTTCTGGTCAACTATGCGCTCGTTCATAAGATCATTGCGGAAAAGGTCCTTGATCCGCGGTTCGGAGGGACGCCCCGATCAGACGCGACGGTCGCAGGCGCAGCGAACACCTGCCCGATCGGGCGCGGGGTTTTTGCGGAGCTGCGCCGGCCCTGATGGCGGACGTGAAGGGGCGTTTTGTCTCAGGCACGGCCCTGTGCGGCAAGTGAATAGTTGCACTTGCGCAACAATGCGGTTTGCAGTGACGGCCGCGCGCTCCGCCGGATCGGCTTCCGCGGGGGCTCGCGCGAGCGAGACCCTCACCCCGACCCTCTCCCAAAGGGAGAAGGAGGCTCATTCAGCGTTCCAGCGCGACCCAGCCGCCCTGGCGGGCGCTCCTGGCGATGGCCTCGAGGGCGAGGGCGGTGTCGATCGATTCCGCTTGGGTCGCGCCGTTCCACTCGGCGGGGCCGAGGCGGACCATGCGCGCGAAGCTCACGGCCTCGGCGCGAAAGCCGTCACCGCCTGCGATCTCTTCGGTCTCAAAGGGTACCGTGCCGGGTGCGCCGCGCTTGACGCGAAGCGTGAGAGTGCCCGCGGGTGCGTGGTTCGCGTAGTTCGTCTCGATGACGCCGGTGTCGCCGACGATGACGGCGAAGCGATGGAAGGCGGTTGCAAGGCTGCATTCGACGGTGGCGATGGTGCCGGAGGGGAATTCGAGGATCGCGGCCACGGTCTGATCGACGCCTGATTGCGTCCGGCGGGCGGTGGCGAAGGCGCGCGAGGGGCGCTCGGCGGCGGCGATGCGTACGAGGCTCATTGCGTAGGTGCCGGCGTCGAGCAGGCCGCCGCCGCCGCGCAAGGGATCGAGGCGGATGTTCGCGGACCCCGCGAGCGGCTTGCCTTCGGGATCGACGATGCCGAAGCCGAAGGCGGCGGCGATGGTCTGCACGCGGCCGATGGCGCCTTCGGCGAGCAGGCTGCGCAGGCGGAGCGTCTGCGGCTGGGACATGTAGGGATAGGCTTCGGCGAGAAACACGCCGCGCTTCTTTGCTGCGGCGAACATCGCGCGCGCCTCGGCGCCAGAGACCGCGAGCGGCTTTTCGCAGAGTACGTGCTTGCCCGCTTCGGCAGCACGGATGGTCCAGGCGGCGTGCATGTCGTTCGGGAGCGGGATGTAGATCGCCTCGATCGTGGGGTCGGCGAGCAGCGCTTCGTAGGAAGCATGGTGGCGAGGAATGCCGAATTCGGCGGCGAAGGCGGAGGCGCGGCCACCGTCGCGCGAGGCGACGGCCTCGACGGCGGCGAGCGAGGAGCCGGCGAGGCCCTTCATAAAGGCGCGGGCGATGTTGGCGGTGCCGAGAATGCCGAAACGGAGGGGTGTCACGTCGTTCATGCGGGAGATCTCCGGGGCGGTGGCGCTGCATAGGCAAGGCTTCCGGGGCGGGCAAGGCGGCGGCGGTCAGCCTTCGGTTTCCGGGAGCGTTTGGGTTCGGAGCGGCAGCACCGCGCCGAGCCAGGCGGCGTGCAGCGTGTGATCGTCACGCGGGCGGCCTGTTTCCGGATGCAGGAGGACGGTGAGGCCGGCGCGGTTCAGCATGAGGAAGGGGGCGAGGGTTGCGAAGAGTTCGGGCGCGAAGGCGATCTGATACATGGCACCCGGGTGCGGGCCGACGGGAACGTCGTGCCAGCTTCCCATGCGGGCGGCGAAGCGCGCCGCCACGGCGTCGCGCAAGGTCGCGGCGCGGGCGCGGCTTTCGGGGTCTTTTGGGTCGTAATAGACGTGCGCGTGCCAGGCGCTGATCAGGGAAGGGTTTTTCGCGGCCTCGGTCAATGGAACCTCCTCGAGGGTGCAGCGTGGCGGATGCGCGCCAACTCTCTCAAGATGTGACGGGCGTGCACCGGAAGCCCTCGCCCCAGCGGGTGATGCGGCCGGTGGAGGGGCCTGGGAAGTGCACCGTGCAGCAGAGCGTTTCGGTATCGCAATAGCGCTCGAGGAAGGAGCGGCGGGTCACGGCTGACTGAGCGGGGTCGAAGTCCGCGCGCATCGAGAGCTCAGGATAGCGCGCCTGGAGGGGCGAGTGGATCAGGTCGCCGGTGAGGGCCGCGACGTCACGGCCGCGCCCGAGGGTGACGGCGAAATGATCGGGCGTGTGGCCGGGCGTCGGCAAGAGGCGGACGTGATCGTCGAGCGCGTAATTGCTGCGGACGAGGTCGGCCTGCTTCGCATCCAGGATGGGCAGCACGCTGTCGGCGATGTAGCCGATCGGATCCTTGGCGTGCAGCGCGGTCCAGTGTGCGAGCTCGCGTTCGGAAAAGAGATAGCGGGCATTGGGGAAGGTGGGCACCCAGCGTCCGTTCTCGAGTTGCGTGTTCCAGCCGACATGATCGACGTGGAGGTGGGTGCACATGACGATGTCGATGTCGGCGGGCGCCACACCGGCCGCGGCGAGATTGCGCATGAAGGCATCGCCCTTGAGCATGTGCCAGAAGGGGCGCTCCGGGCGGGGCTTGTCGTTGCCGACGCAGCTGTCGACGAGGATGGTGTGGTGGGGCGTGCGCACGAGATAGGACTGCACGGCGAGCACGACCTTGCCGGTGCCCGGCTCGATGGCGGTTGGTTCGAGCCAGGAGCGGTTTTCGGCGAGGAGGTCGGGTGTGAGGGTAGGAAAGAAGGTGAGCGCGTCGAAGAAAGGTTGCTGCTGCTCGACGATGCGGCTGAGCGCGATATCGCCGAGCGCGAATGTTGTTTGCATGGCCGTTTTTCCTCAGGGTCGGGGCATGCTAACGGGGGTGCGGCGTGAGGCAAGGGGGAGGAGCGGGGGATGGCGCGGCTCTACGAGCTTGCGGGCGAGGAGGCAGAGCGACGGTTCAGCCCCTGTTGCCGGCGCATCCGATGGATATTGGGCATGAACATGGCGGGCGTGGGACGTATGATCGGCCGGCGAGCGGGATCCGGGCGGGGCGTCACGGCGACGATCGGAAAGGGTTCCGGCAGCGTCGCAACGCGCGGCGATCCTGTGCCGAGCTGGAAAAGGAGAGGGGCGTGATGCAACGACGCGAAATTCTTGTTGCCGCACTGGCTGCACCGCTGCTTGGCATGGGATCAGCGGCGGCACCCCCGGTGAAGCTTCTCGGGAATACGGCCCGCTACCGCCTGGAGCTCGATATCGGGCCGCTCGAACACATGTACTCGCCGGCTGAGGCGGCCCGCAGCAAACCCATGCAAGGAGAGATCATGGTCGCCGGCCGGATGAGCGGGATGACTGCCGGAAAGATGGCCATGCCGGCCGGCATGGGGAACGGGACGGCGATGCGCCCGAGCGTTTGGCACCATCTCGAGCTGCATGTGTGGGACAAGATCTCGGGTGCAGTGGTGAAGGACGCACATGTGAGCATCCGCGTGATCGACCTGGCGAGCGGCCGCGCGCAGACCGTGCCGATCGCAGCGATGTACGGCATCCACTCCGGCCCTGCTGACTGGCATTACGGGAACAACGTGCGCCTGCCGCCGGGGCATTGGCGCGTGGATGCGGTGGTGAACGGCGAGGCGGCCTCCTTCACGGTGACGATCCCGCCCGGGTAGAGTGCGGTGCTCGTGAGCGGGTGCGCGTCCGGCACGGCGGGTGCGGCTTTCAGTGCAGGCTCCGGCCGGCTTCGATCACGCTCCTGTGCACGTTCGCGCCGATGAATTCTCCGGCCGCCCAGGTTGCCAGGGGGCCGATTGCGACGCCGTTGAGGCTGTTCGTGCAGGCGCAGCGGCCGACCTTTTGACTGGGCACGATTGTCCATCGGGTGCCGTCCCAATGCTCTGCCAGCGGGCCGCCGGCGCTGCCGTCGTGGCGGCCGACCGCCCATGCGTCGGGACCCCGCGCGGCGATGCCGAAGAGCAGGTTGTCCTGGCCGGGCACGTTCGGGCTCGGAACTACCCGCCAGACGCGCCCGTTCCAGCGCTCGATCAGGGTCCGGTCGTGGGCGCGTGGAGCTGGCCGATAGGTGCCGGCTGCCCAGACAACGCGCAGCGACGCGGCCGCGGGAACATAGAGAACATTTTCCGCGGCACTTGAATTGGGGGAAGGCACGAGACTCCAGCGCCGGCCGTTCCAGTGCTCCACCAATGTGCGGTTCGCCGTGCCATCCCAGTAATGACCGACGGCCCACAGGTCACCCGGACGCACGGCCGCGATGCCGGAGAGCACGTTCACGGTGGTGCGCGGATGCGACGGGCCGCACGGCTGCGGAAACGACGCGCTTCGTCCGGGATCGGGACCGGGGACGACTCTCCAGGCGCGGCCGTTCCAGTGCTCAATGAGCGTGTGGGCGGTGTGTTCGCATTGGAGGTTCTGGAAGGAGATTTTCGAATTGTAGGAGCCGCCGACCGCCCAGGCATCGGCAGGCCCGAGCACGGCGACACCGAAGAGCGTTTCGGCCGCTCCGACGTTCGGTGTGGAGATCACTCTCCAGCGCGACCCGTCCCAGTGCTCCGCGAGGGCGCGGAACGCAAGATTGGGCCATCCGGCGTTGGTCGGTGCGTAGGTGCCCACTGCCCAGACGTCGTTCGCCCCTTTGCCCGCGACGCTGAAGAAGTGGGCCCAGCCGGCGGACGGATTTGGCGTAAAGACGACGTGCCATCGCCGTCCATTGAAGTGCATTGCCAGGGTGAGGTCGGAAGACGCTGTTTGGTACGCGCCGACGGCCCAGGCATTGCCGGAGCGCACCAGGGCGATTGCGTCGAGGCCGCCTCGCAGGCCCGGCTCGGGAATGGGCACGGCGTGCAGGCCCGAGAGGGGGCGAGGTGGCGAGGGCGGGTCGGGGCGGGCGGCGGCTCTTCCGGCGTCGGCGGGCGTTTCACCGAGAGCCATGGAGGACCGAGGGTGCGACTGAGCGCGCAGGATCGCCGGCGCGAGAAGCGCTCCGAAGGCTGTCAGCAGGCCGATGGACAGCAAACGCCGATTCATGATTTGCCTCGGGTACGTTCGCGCGGGGATTCGCGGGATATCCCCCTCGCCACGTTATCAGAATCGGCCACGAAGGGCCGGCCGGCAGCGGCTGCGGCGGCGAGGGGATGAAAGAGGGCCAGGGGCCCTGCCCCTGGACGGGTATAGTGATATCCGGGAGAGCTTACACTCTGGCAGCATTACGAAACAGGAATGGAATGGGTATCGGGCTTCGGCACTGATATATCAGCCAGCCGACGGGGCGGTTGGCAAAGCAGAACCCGGGGCCGCCTGAACGTTGGCATGATCGAACGCCGCGGCTTCTGCCTCGGGTGACTGCCTCGCGTAGTCCGCCAAGGCCCGGACGAGCTTGCTGAGGGTTGCCGCCGACGGCCGGCGTGTGCCGGCGAGGATGCGGCCAAGGTGCCCATCGTTGATCCCAGCCAGGCGGGCGAAGCGGCGGCGCCCGATTTCTTCGCAACGTTGTTCGACGGCTGGAAGCACGTCCTCGGCCTTTGGCTGCGCTGCCGTGAGGCCATGGGCAACCCTCGCCAGCTTCAGCACCATCACGTCCGGCGGCGTTTTTCTCCCAGCCAAAACGTCATACAGGTGCTGCCGTGATAACCGGGCCTTGCGGGCAATCGCCTGCACACCATGGGCGGCCACTGCCTCGCGAACCGCCGTCAGCGCTTGGTCTCCGAAGGTGATTGCCTCGGGACATTCCGGCAGGTGGGGGAAAGCAACTGGCCATGCGGGGCTGTATATAACGCCTAGCGGAACGAAGTGATCGGTGAGGAAGATGTATTTTGAACCAAATTATACCTAAAAACTGAAGTTGACCCCCTGTTGCGTGAGCGTTCAAGAAGCCAAGGTAACCTCAGAATGTGCCATTTTTACTCGGAGTGTGCCACACCTCTTCTCACTTTGTCCCCGGCAATGAACCTTTGGGCTTCAGCAATTGACCAAAAACCGGGTGTGTAACTTGGCGGTAGGCGCGAGTCAGCCGCACCGATAATCTGCGTATAGGACGGCGTCTTTACGACCACCGCGAACCGAGAGGTTCCGTCGGGTGATCGAATCTCTTCAATCTCGTATGTCACGGCCATAATGACCTCGCGTGCGACCGGCCGTGCGAATATCGTCCGCAATAGCGGCTAGCGCAACAATGTCCGTTTTGCCGCCTGCTGACGTGACGCTAGGTCTCGCCGTTGCCTAATCGTCCTGTAAAGATTTCGGCGACGTGGCTGGTTTCTCCGCCGCAGGAGCCGTGTCTGGCCTCGATTTGCTCGGCACTTTAGCCTGAGGTGGAACGGCCGTCCGGCGTGGCATTGGAACGTTGACATCGAACGTCGGGAATATACTCTTCGCAATTGGCTCGTCCTGCTGGCTTTTGCCACGGCTTTGCTGACGTTTAATCATCGCTATTGGCCTCATCATACATCGCGGAAAAATAGGCTTCCGCCTCTTGGGTCGCAAGCCTAATAATACTTTGGCTCGGTTCGAAACCTTCGGGGAAATGTTTGCGCTCGGCCTCGAGTTGAACCTTTTTCAGCCGCGCTATGCGCTCTATGATGCCCTCGATGGGTATCTTGCCTCCATAAATACTCTCCCATTCTCCCTCGGCGTCGATGCAGATTAGCTCAAGAGCCACCGTCAGATCACTTGCCGCCTTGTGCAGCTGCGTGAAGGGAAAGACGCCCTTCATGGCGTCGAGGAACTGAGACGCGGCGATTACCCCCGACCACAGGAAGGGCCAGTCCCTCCAGATCACCCAGCCGGCGATTCCCCCTGACGAACCGATCGCCTTAACGATCTCGACCCACCGCACCCAGCGTGCGAGGCGATTGCGGTATAAACGGATGCAAATCGAAGCTGCCTTCAGCTGCTCGAGCTGTTTCCAGTAACGGTTTGGTAGTCGGAGTGGGTTCGGCGTTTCGGACATTCCGACCAAAGGAGCTAAAAACCTCACCGAGTGGCGAGTTTGCCATCTTACCCCACATTTCTAATATTCGGGGGTAGATCAGTCCGCCATGGGTAGCTCCCTCGGGCGGGTATTAAGCCGGGGCCGGAGTGATGAGGCGACGCCCAGCAACTGACTAAGCGGCAGCATTGCCACCGGAGTGCCGCGTTATAGCGGGGTATGTCGCCTATGCACCGTCTGGCAGAAAGTTGTATCGCAAGCTCGAACATCGCCTTTAACCGACCACCTCTACATCTGTCACCCCGGCCGCCAGTGCACCCAGGTAGCCGAGGATCAGGTCGCGCGAGCGGAAACGACCGTATTTTTGGGTTTCTTCGCGTTGGACGATCGGGAAGGTGCTCAGCACGTATTCGGCTTCGTCGCGGGCGAGACCGTAGAGGAGAAAGAACAGTGCGTCGAGCCGCGCACGGCGGCGGAGGCGCTCTTCCTCATCCCAGGAAAAAGGCTGGGCATGACAGCCGTGGTCGCGGGCGAAGCTGGCCATGTCGTGCGCGGTATAGGTGAGATGCAGCACATCCTCGCGGATGATCTCTTCGGCGGCCCTCGGACCAAAGCGGTGCTTGAAGCCATCGGGGGGCACCAGCGGCAATTGCTCGACAATGAAGAGGTTGAGCGTTGTGCCCTGCACCTTCTGCCGCGCCACATAATCCAGCGCCAGCGCATTGAGGTTGGCGACGAGCAACGGAGCGAAGCGGCGATAGTGCTCGGCGTCGCCGTCCGGCAGCAGCAGGGGCAGCTTATTGCTGAACCCCGCTCGCGGCACCAAGGATGCGATGACCGTCCTCGCATCCGTTGGGCGGGCAATGTCACGGAACGCCAGTGCCCATTTCAGCCCCTCGGGAAAAGGCAGGTCGGCATCGCTGACCCAGAACTGGGGCGTCGGCACGTACGCGGGGTTTGCGTGCTGCTCCGGCGTTGACGCCTCGCTTGTGAATGGATTGTGCAAGTTCTCGGAGTTCTCGGCGACCGACGCCGCTCGGTGATCGAACTGGTGAACGCTTCGCCCAACAAACAACGGCACCCACCGAGCGCGTCCCTTCTCCCAGGCACCGCCCTGGACGCGGTAGGCGCCGAGCTTTTCCAGTTCCGCCGCAGTGCGGAACTTCGACGAGTCATTGGTCATGTGGAACATGGTGAAATACCGCACCGGCCAAAGGCGGCGCGGCGGATCGGTGCGCCGATCCACCAGGACCGGCAGGCGCTGATAGATGCCACGTGTTATCTCGGCGTCCCGGCGGCTGCGAAATACCGGTGCGGTGCCGGTGTTGGGATTGACGCCGTCGAAGTCGGCCGGCGCCAAGGGAAAAGCATTCGTCTCGGCTTCCACCGCGTCCTGCTGGAAGAACGCGCAGTTTGCCTGCGGGAAGGTCCGCCGCTGGCCGCCGAAGACCAGCGCGGAGAACTTGAAGCGGCTATCCACGTCGGGAAAAAACGGCGCCCGCCCGAAACGGGAACGCCGGTTCTCAAAATCAAGCAAAGCTGCCAGCCGTCCGGTGGTGCTGATGCTGCGGAAGAATGGTGCCGCCCCCTTGTCGGCCGCGATGCCGGAGGGCACGAGCAGGCCGACGATCCCCGCGGGTCGCACCAGCCGCGCCGCCCGCTCGACGAAGAGGGCGTAGATGTTCACGTCCCCACCTGATAGCAGCGGATAAGCGCCAACCTCCCGCGCGACCCTCGCTGCCGCCTCCGCCGTCCAGGCCTCGTGGCCGTAGTCCACGGCCACCGGATCGTGCCGCTGCCGCAGCGCCTCTACCATCCGCTTGCGATCGGCCGCCCGCTGGGCATGGGCGATAGCCGGCACGCGGGCGGCGTACCACTCCACCTCTTGGAGCTTCATCCGATCCCACGGAGGATTGCCGATGACGGCATCGAACCCGCCGAGTGGGGCGTCCTGCTCCCATTCGTCCCACACTCCGGGAAACGCTGCTTCCCAATGCAGGAAGCGGCGCTCTTTTGCCAATTGCCGGGCGGTCGCGACGAAGCGTCCAACCGCCGCATGCGCATCCACGGGTGATAAGTTTACCATCCTTCTGCCGACCCGCTTGATAGCGGCGTCAGCTCTTGGCGGGTTGAGCTCCGCTCCGGCGGCGACTTTCACCGGATCGCCATAGGCGCCGCCGAACAGCATGTCGCGCCCCGCCAGCTCGGCATCATCCTTGACCTCCAGCCACCGCGATGCGTGGTAAAGGTCGAGAAAGGAACGAAGCTCCGCGGTTGCTTCCTCTACTCCGGCGAACGCAGTGGCGCTCGACCGCACTTCGCCGATATCGGAGTCCGTCAGGCCTTCAACGATTGCCATGCCGGCGGCAGACTGCCGGGCCCGAACGACAGCCTGGCTCATCATCAGCCCAAACCGCTGACGCAAGTCCTGCTCGACAGGGCCGGCGAATTCTCCGAACAGGGAGTCGCCGCAGCGAAGGTGGTGATCGAGAAAGGAGAGCGGAGCACCGACTGTGAAAGAGTGCAGCCATAGCGATAGCTTCGCCAGCTCCACCGCCATCGGATTGCGGTCGACCCCGTAGATCACCCGCTTGAGAATGATCCGCCGCACGAGGTGGCGGTCGTCCAGCTGATCCTCGCGAACCACCCAGCCATGGAGTGCTGCCTCCGCGCGGATATGCCGGCGCAGACCATCGATGCGTTCTGCAAGCGGAGAGCGGTAGGGTTGCCCAGGATCCGCCCAGGTGACGATAGCCGGCGCTTCAGCGATGGCGGTCAGCACGTCATCCGCGAGGTGGTCCACCAGTGAGACGAGGAAGTGACCGGAGCCCATGGCCGGATCACAAACCCGGAGGGAAACGAAGGCTTGCGCCGGGTCCAAGCCTGCCAGGAGCCGGAGCCGGTCCGCTTTCGGGCGCCGGTCGTGAGCGAGCGACTCCGCTCTCGAACGGAATCGCTCCCGACGTTCGTCGAGCAGTGGGCCGATAGCACGGCGGATGATCAGGCGAACCAGCTCGTCGGGGGTGTAGTAGGAGCCCGTTGCCTTCCGCGCAAAAACGTTAGGCCGAAGGGTCACTCCGCCTGCGCCATCGGCGACCAGGTCCTGTTCGAGAAGACGTTCGTATATGCTGCCGAGCTGCTGGACGGAGAGGTCGCGGTAGTTGATCCAACGCCGTACGTCGCCTTCGGCTTGGCGCGAGATCGCGTCGAGAAGCGGAGCCAGCACGGCATCGGGGAGAGAAAGGGCAGAAAGCAATGGCACCGCATTGTCATCGAACAGCCCGCCGTTGTAGGGCGGAAGCCCGAGAGCTGCATCGCCATCGGCAATGGCGCGGAAGAGAGCGGCGAGGCGGGGCCACCAAGTGCGGGCACGCGGCGAGAGCGTCCGGTTGTGATCGATGGCGCCGGCTGCCTCTTCTCGTAGGCCACGCAAGGCGTAGGAGGCGTAGCCCTCGTGATGGACTGGCAAGAGGTCGCGATCCTCCGCAAAGAACAGGAAAAGCAGCCGATAGAGAAGCCGTAACCCGGCCTCGCGAGCCTCGGCACGCCATGCCGGGTCATCCGGACGCGCTCCACGTGCCTCACGAGCGATCGCAGCAATTAGGTCGGGGAACGCACGATTGAAAACGGCGGCGGAAAGCGCGGCCGTCACGCGCTCTTCATAACGGCGGCCCTCCTCGAGCGCAGTATCAAGGAAGGTCTCAGGGCCTGCTCCGAGGGGGACAACGGCCGTGCAGCCAAACAGGAGCATGAAGATGCGCAGCCAATGCAGCGGGTCGGCGCCGGTCGGGGCTGGGGGCGGCACGTCCCCGAGCAGCGCTGGCAAGTCGAATTCAACGAAACCCTCCGCTCGCGCCCGAGCATTCGCCCAATAGAGGCGCCAATATCGACCGTTGGTGAGTAAGCCCCAGCGCAGCGCACCACCGGATTGCGCCTCTGCGCGGCCGAGATAGCGGACGATTTGCGAGGATGGGGTCTCGCCATTTCCACTCGCCCGATCAAGCGGCGTATCCTTCGCCTCATTCTCCACGACGACCGCACCCAGGCGGAAACGATCCGCGGGTTGCAGCCGGCGTGCCTGGTCCTTCGCCTCGGGGGAGGTGAAGAGCAATGCATCGGCAATGTCCCGGCGCCCGCGCCCCGGCTCCTGCTGCGGGAGGTGCTGCCAGCCCAAGAGGTCAAGGACCGGAAAAATGAACTCCGCCTCGGTCTCGGCTTCGTTGGGTCGAGGCATGGCTGCGATCGCAGCCCACCGGCCGCGGGCGGCATCGGCGAAGTCGCGCACGTCGCTCGCGTTGTGCGATTGATATGCCTCGGTTTCGCGGATGCCGTCCTCGAGAAAGAAGCGGGTGAACAGAGCACCTCGCATCACGTGCCGTGCTTCCCTTGCAAGCCAAACCAATTTGCAAATTGATCGAGCGCTCCGGCCGTGACAGGTATTTTCTTCTCCGAGCAGTATCGAAGAAACGCGTTCGTATCTACCTGCACCAACTCGATAGTGTGGCCGCTTCCTTGTAGCTGAGCATTGTTTTTATCGTGATTCCAGCACCAAGCCCCATACGCATCGGGAAAGGCGCCGGGAAATTGTCTAGATAGGTCTTCGTAATCCTTCCGGGAAATCTCCGGCGGGTAAAAACGTGCCATTCCCTGATCTCCACATTCACAACGAAAGCAAACCCTTCTGCGCCAACCACGCCTTGCTCCGGTGAGGGATGGCCGGCGGCGGCTTATGTCCGATGCGATCGAGGAGCGCAGCGAGGATAGGCGGGATTACCTCGATTGGCCCGATCTCGGCGACAACTCGGCGGGCCAATTGAGGATGCAGCCGGCAGGTACCATCGCGGCCAATGGTGAAATCGGCGGGCGTGAAGGTCTGCGCCGTTGCGAAGCCGAGCACGCTCGCGTCGATGGCCGGGCGGAGGGGCTCCATCAGGTCGAGGATCAGCGCCGGCCGGTCGGAGCGCATTTCGTGCAGGAAGCCGGTGGCCAGGTCGAGCCCGACCCGGGCGGTTTCGATCCGGACCTGGCTTTCGAGCACCGCGTAGCCGTAATTGAGCATTGCCTGGACGGGGTGTCGGGCAAAGCGGTTCCGCCGGCCCTTGCTGGTGCCGCGGATGCCGACCGCGCGCCACGTATCTGGGATCGGCCGGCGGTCTGTGCCCTTCCAGGCAAGCGGTATGGCGCGCCACGCGTTGAAGTAGACCTCGGCACATTTGCCTTCGAGGCCGAGCAGGGCGGTCTTCGATCCGGCCCACGGCTGGCCCAGGCGGGCGATCTCCCCCTCGATCCGGGCAATGGCGGCTTCCCGGGCGGCGGACGCTGGCGCCATCCGCTCGAGGGTAAGCCGGCTGGATCGGAGCTTCTCGCGGACCAACCAAGCGGCGATAGCGACGGAGCGCTTTGGGTTCTCCGCCGCCATCACCTGCCGTTGGAGCAGGAGGGGATCCGCCCCAAGGCTGTTGGTGCCGATCGCAGCGACCACGTTGCCGCGCCAGTCGAACTGGATCAGGGGGATGTTCTGCTCGGCAAGCCACGCCAGAACGTCGAGCGTGACAGCGCCACTGCCGTCGAGCAGGACGATGCGGGACGGGAGCCTGGGATCACCCGGGAATAGGCGCCATTGTTCCCGGGTCTGCGGGTAGTGGGTGAAACCGTTGCGGACTTCGAGCGCACCGTGGTTGATCCGGAGCCCCATCCCGTGGCCGCTCAGGATGAGCGGCTGACGTTCCCGCTGCTTGGCGGCGCGCTTGTTTGCGGGCTTGTCGAATTGCTCGCGCCAGAATGCGCTGCGTTCCGCCCATGGACCTTCGCCCGTTTCGTCGGTGGCCCCGCGCAATACCTCGCAGGATCGCGCAGCGCTCGTACCGTGCTGCTGATGGGCTGGTCTATTCCTCATGTTGTGATCCAACCTCGGGGTGGCGAGAGAGAAAGGCCATCACTTCATCTTTATGAGCGGCGCCGATGCGTGCAAGTTCTGCGTGATGGCTTTGGGCTTTGCGCGCGCTGCGAAGCGTCGTGGCAAGCGTTCGTTCGCTGAGGGCTGCCGCGAATGCCGGAACCTCGGTACGGAGCAGGGTAATTTTCCGGTAGTTCTCACTGAGCATGCGCACCGCCGGCGGCAAGCGGAGCAGTTCGCGCATCCCGTTGGCAAATTTCGGCACCCGCCGGAACGCACACCATACGATGAGCATCCATCCGAGATTGCGGGCGCTTCCGGTCTCGACAAGTCTGGCAAAGACGCCATAGCCGAAGGCATGCCTGCCGAACATTGCTTCCAGGACCGAAGAGCAATCGATCATCATAGAGAGCAGTCCGGACAACTCTTCGCGGGCCTGCGCCAGATCGGCCGCTGAAGTGGTCTTTAGGATCGAGGTGAACTTCATCTGTTGCAGCAGGTCGGCCACTTCAGCCAAGGTCGGCGTGATGTCGCCCTGGAGCCACGGCCCGACGGACCCGATGCGGTCGGTGCGGGCACGCTGAAACCCAAAGCTCCTTTCCAGGATCGCCATATCAAGCTGGCGCTCCTCATCACCGTCGCCGTCACCGGCGGGTGAGCCGGAAAACCTGCCGGTTGCAAGCTCGATTACGAGGCGTAACAACGTCGGGAAGTTCTTCCGGCCGACCCGCTTGCGTGCCTGAAGGAGCTGCTCAGAGGCAAAGCGGCGCGAGGCCGCGCTCTCGATGGCGTCGAGGGCTTCATCGGACAAAAAATCATCGCCGTCCGGGTACGCCAACTGTTCGATCTCGGCGATCGAGCGGTCCAATTCGGCCGCCCAGGATTGCAGCTTCGAGTGCCAAAGGCGTTCGGAGACGGGATAGCCCAGAAACCACAAGCGCCAAGTGACATCGCCGAGATGCCGATGCTTTCGGTGAAGTCGGCAGAGGTCGAAAAGTTGCTTCCCGGTGCCGGCCGGATAGATCGTCTGCGTGCCTCGCCCTCTTCCCAGCGAACGCGTCGACGGCCTTGGCAACAACCCGTCGCGATGCCAGCGGGCCAATTGAGCGTCTGACACGCTGAAGCCCGCTTGTCTTGCCCGGCTGAGGATAACCGACGCCGGCTCGGAGCAATCCTGATCGTCCATAGTGGGCATAATACAGCCTTACATAACTCCCTGCAAGAAGTCTCCACCGGCATTGCTATATACGGCTAACATTATTGATCAGCCGAAGGTCTAAATCGCTATGCAGGCTACCATTTCCGCCATCTTCCGAGAGATATCCTGTGACGCCGCTTTGCAGCCTCGAGTGGAGGGTCTCGACCCCGCGCACGTGCGCGACCTCGAGGCGATAGCGGAGGCCTGGCCACCGCTGAAGGCGGTGAAGCGGGGCCATCTCTATGTGCTCGTGGATGGGTTCCACCGTTTCGCCGCCGCACAGAACCTCGGGCTCGAGCAGGTGCCGGTGGAAGTGCTGGAAGCGCCGGCGGATGGCGACCTTGCCGCTCTTGCCTTCGCGCTCAACGCCGCGCACGGCAAGCCGCTGACGCTTTCGGATCGTCGGGCTTTTGCGGCCCGGCTTCTGCGCGCCCATCCCGATTGGTCGGACCGCGAGATCGGCCGTCGCGCCGGGCTGGTGCAGCCGACCGTCGCCAGGGTGCGTGAGGAGTTGGAGCGTCAGGCCGAGATCGCGCCGGCAGAAGTTCGCAAGGGACGCGACGGGCGGAGCTACCCCGCGGCCGGCAAGCCGGCCGGCGGCACCGGGCTTGAGGCCGTACTGGCACCCCTGAACGAAACCCTGGAACGCCACGTCACTCCGGCCGAACGGATCGCCCAGCGCAAGCTCGTCCGTTATCTGGAACGGCTGGCCGCGGTACTCGAGGAGCAGAATGAACTCGCTGGCTTCGAGACCATCGCGGCCGGTGCCGAAGCCTGCCGGGTCGTTCTCGGCGCGGAGAAGGCGGAAGGACTCGGCGAGCGGCTCGGCTGGTCGGCGCGCAACATCCTCGATGTCGCGATTACCCTTGGCTACCGGGACGAGCCGTCGTGAGGGCCTGTCCTCATCCCGTTGCGTCGGTCGTTCAAAGCAGGACAGCGCGGAGCCCCCGCGCAGATGGCGGTGCGAGTCCGACCCCGACGCTCCCCTCGCGGGGCACGCTGCCCTCGCCCAAGGCGCTGATCGTCCGGCCGGCGCCACCCGGCGTCGTCCGCCCGCTGATCGTCGAACATCACTACCTGCACAGCATGCCCTCCGCGGCGTGGCGGTGCTTCGCGGTCTTTGCCGGCGCCGATCTCGTCGGGGCGATGGTTTTCACCGCCGGGGCACGTCAAGGCCACCGTGCGCTTCTCGGCGCCTCCCCGCAGCAGGTCGCAACGCTGGCTCGCTTGTGGCTCCGGGACGAGATTCCGAAGAACGCCGAAAGCCGGGTCATTGGAGTCGTACTGCGGATCCTGCGCCGGGACGGCCGCTGGAAGCTCTTGCTCTCCTATGCCGACCCGGCGGCGGGTCATGTCGGCACGATCTACCAGGCGACCGGCTGGCTCTATCTCGGGCAAGGCGCACCACCGAGTTACGTCGATCTCGGCGACGGACGGGCCTTGCACCCCCGCACGGTCTATGACCGGCTCGGCAGCAACGCCGTCGGGCACCTCCGCCGCACCGGGATCCCGGCCCGCCAGGCGGTGGTGAGCGGCAAGCATCGTTACGCGTATGTGCTCGACCCGGCATGGCGTTGGCGCCTGCGCGATCGGCCACGGCCCTACCCGCGGGCGGTGGTGCCATGAAGAACCGGAAGCCGCGCGACTTTCGCGCCGAGTATGCGCGCCGCATCGAGCGCGGGTTTGCCCGCGGGCTGAGCCGCTCACAGGCCCGCGGTCATCCGAAGCCGCACGAAGCCACGGTCCGTCCGGTCAAATCGCCTGAGAAATCGGCTCTCGTTTATGACGCCCGGCTCGAGGCGGGATTGCACGGGCTCCGCTCCGGCAAATCGCTCACCGAAAGCGCGCGGTCCGTCCATGTCTCGCCGGAGCGCCTGCGCCGCTATGCGCTCCGCACCCGCATGGTCAGGCGTCGCGGCCGGAAATGGGTTGTCGGCCCCGACCGCCGCCGCCGCCGCATGCTCCTTTACAGCAACGGCGAGGCAATCACCGTCACGGTCAGGCCGGATGCCGCGCACGAGATCGGCGCCTACATGTCGGCAGTCGGGCAGTTTCTCGGCAGCAACGATCCGGGGTTCCTGGCGCCGTTCCGGCGGAAGTGGATCACCGACACCTCGGGCAGGACCCACTCCTTCGAGACCGACCCCAACACCCTCTACGAGCTCGAAGGCACCGGAGCCGAGACCTTCGAGGATGTCTACCGCATCGTTGTTTGAGTGGAGAAAGCCATTCGAGATGGACAAGAGGGTATTAAGCCGCGAGGTCCGATTGCAAGCGGCCCTCGAACGCATCGGGAGCAACAACCCGCACTGTGCAATTTGCAACGAAGGCACCCCGTTCTGCCTCGAACGCCACCACATCGGCGGTCGGGCGAATGACGGCGTGAGCGCCATCCTTTGTCGGAATTGTCACCGGAAACAGACCGAAATGCAGAAGGAACACCCCGTCGCCAAGCCGGGTTCCGACCCGTTGCTCGCGGCGATCGCGGCGGTCCTGTTCGGGCTCGCCGATATCCTCGACGCCGTCAAGGACCGGCTCCCTGACGGCCTGGAAGCGCTTTGCGAAACTGTCGTGCCGTGGCTCTACCAAGCGGGCGAATCCTTGCTGGAGCGAGCGCAGCCTGTCACGACAGCACCAATTGGCCCGACAGCATCATGACTCCACCAATTATTGCAGCCGAACGGCCAGCCACGGATGCGTTGCCGATTGCGGTGCGCGCGTTCCTCGATGACGGCACCTGGGCCAGTGGAAAGCCCGCGCGACCCGCGCGGTGGCGCCAAGTGCGGGACATCGGCCCGTCGGATTGGACCCTCATCTTCGATACCGAGACGACGATCGACGCGGCGCAGCAATTCCGCTTCGGTTGCTACCAGCTCCGCAAGGGCGATCGGTTCGACGAAACCGGCATCTTCTACGATCCCGAGAGCCTGACCGAAGCCGAGCACGCCGTGATCGCCCGATATGCCGAAGCATCAGGACACAACCTGATGACGGCATCCGAGTTCATCGACGGCATTTTCTATGGCGTTGCCTATGACTGTGGCGCCGCCGTGGTCGGGTTCAACCTTCCTTTCGATCTTTCCCGGCTCGCCGTTCGCCACGCCTCGGCCCGCGGCAAGACCATGCGCGGTGGGTTCTCCCTGCAACTCAGCCCGAACCCGCACCGGCCGGCGCTCCAGGTCAAGCATCTCTCCCGCCGCGCCGCGCTGATCCGGTTTGTCGCCAAGCGCGGGCAGCGCACGCCACGCGGCATGCGCCGGCGTGGGTTCAGGGTGCCGGCTCGGCGCGGCTATTTCATCGACGTGAAGACGCTCGCCGCCGCCCTCACCGCGCGCACCTTCAGCCTCGGCGGCCTCGCCGAGTTCCTCGATGTTCCGGCGCGGAAGCTCTACACGGACGAGCACGGCGGACCATTGACCGAAGCCTATCTCGCCTATGCCGCTCAGGACGTGCAGACCACGTGGGAATGCTATCAGGCATTGCGCGAACGCTATGCGGGGCACGGCCTGACCGGCACGCCAGCCAACCACATCCTGAGCGAAGCCGGGATCGGCAAGGCATACCTCAAAAAGATGGGCATCAAGCCGTGGCACGAGGTGCAGCCGGAGGCGCCACCCGCGCTGATCGGCGTGATCCTCGGCACCTATTACGGCGGCCGTTCCGAGGTGCGCATCCGCCGCGTCGTCCGCCAGGTCGCGTATTGCGACTTCCTCTCGATGTATCCGACGGTCTGCACGCTGATGGAGCTCTGGCGGTTCGTCATCGCCCGCGGCATGACGTGGCGGGATGCGACCGAAGAGGCACGGAGCCTGCTGGCCAGGGTGACACTCGAAGACCTGCAAGGGCGAATCTTCTGGCGGTCCCTGCCTGTGCTGGTGCAGGTCGCCCCTGACGCTGATCTCTTCCCGGTCCGGGCAAAATACGGAGACGAAAAGCATTACACGATCGGCCTCAACTATCTGAGCAGCCGAACGCCGCTTTGGTTCACCTTCGCGGATTGCGTCGCTGCCAAGCTGCTCACCGGCAAGGCACCGC
>JAKAWQ010000032.1 GCA_021816925.1 Pseudomonadota bacterium | reverse complement strand
GTGGGTTGCAACCCCATGACCCTGGCAGACGGGAGGCCACTCAGCTCAAAATCGAGCGCCACTCATTGGCAAACCGGTTTAGTTCAATCCGCCACCTCGTCACCACGCGCCGATTTGCGCAGAGGTGCTGCATTCTGGACCCACCGCGCCAGCGTCACCCTATTTGACGACACGCCCTAGACCCGTCACCCGCGATGCATAAACCGGGTGGGCCCGAGGCGAGGTCGGCGGATTCCTTCTCCGCTGCGTGCTTGCGCTCTCGGTTCGAGGCGGCCCGCACCCGACCCAGCAAAGCCAATCACGCCGCGCCACATGATAGGAGCGGGAGGCAATCCTCGACATCCCGAATCTGCACTAAGGTGGGGGATACGTAGCGACCGGAAAGCCCGTCATGCATGGCTCCTCGCCGCCGCTCACCGGCTCCGATGTGAGTCCCGCCGAGCTGATCGCGGCTCGGCCTCAGCTCTCTCGGCACGCGCTTGATGGCCTCATGCTCGAGGGTGTGCCCCTGGCTGCCATCGCGGCAGAACTCGGCACCCCGACCTATGTTTATTCGGCCGAAACGCTGCGCAGCCGCTACGCGGCCTTGATTGCAGCACTGGCTGCGGCTGATCTTGAGGGGCAGATCCGCTATGCCGTGAAGGCCAACGACCATCTCGCCATCCTGCGGCTCCTCGGCGGCCTGGGCGCCGGCGCTGACGTCGTGAGCGAGGGGGAGCTTCTCCGCGCGCTGGTCGCGGGAATCCCGGCCGAGCGCATCGTTTTCTCTGGCGTCGGTAAATCCAGGGACGAGCTTGCGCATGCACTCGAGGCGCGCATCGGCCAGATCAACATCGAAAGCACCGAGGAGCTCGACGATCTCTCGGAACTCGTGGGCCACCTCGGCCGCGCCGCCCGCGTGGCACTCCGGGTCAACCCGGACGTCGATGCCGGCACCCATGCCAAGATCACCACCGGGCGCGCCCAGGATAAATTCGGCATCCCGGCAGGCTTGATTCCAAGCCTTTATGCTCGGGCCGCGGCGCTTCCCGGCATCATTCCGGTCGGACTCGCATTGCACATCGGCAGCCAGGTGCTATCGCTTGCTCCCTTCCGAAAGAGCTTTGCGGTGCTTGCCGGCCTCGCGCGAGGGCTCCGGGCCGCGAACCTGCCCTTGGAGCGGCTCGATTGCGGAGGGGGGCTCGGCGTCCCTTACGCGAACGAGCCGGCGCCTGGGCCGAACGGGCTCGCAGGAGCGCTCGGCCGCGCCTTCCGCGGGCTCGGCGTCGAGCTTCTTCTTGAGCCCGGGCGATGGCTGGTCGCTCCCGCCGGGCTGTTGCTCGCCACCGTTGTCCGGGTCAAATCGGGACGCGAACGACCATTCGTGGTGCTCGATGCAGGCATGAACGACCTCATGCGGCCGGCGCTTTACGATGCCTGGCACGGCATCGTACCGGTTGCGGTCACGGATGGAGAGCCGATTGGCGGGGCGGACGTGGTGGGACCGATCTGCGAGAGCGCGGACCTATTCGCGCGCAACCGCCCCCTCCCGCGACTTTGTCCCGGCGATCGCGTGGCGGTGCTGGACACCGGCGCCTACGGAAGGGTGATGGCGTCCTCTTATAATGCTCGTCCTTTGGCTGCCGAGGCGATGGTTTCCGGCGAGCGCTGGGCGATGATCCGTCCGCGCCAACCGTTTCAGGACCTTTGGGCCAAGGAGCGCGTGCCCGACTGGCTCTGACGCATGGCCCCCTCGCCCGGAATTTCCGCTCCCGATACGGAGAAATTGGTCTATCCTTCACCGGTTCGCAGGCCCGACTTCTTCGGCGGCCCGGGCAGGCGGCGAGACGAAGGCGTCGAAATGAGAGTGATCTCCGCATCATCGCAGAACGCCGCCTCCCACGGGGATGCGAGTCCCCGGCTGGAGCGGCGTCGGCTGGGTGCCCGCCTGACGCTTGCATTCGAGCGCCTTTGGCCGCTCCTCTGGCAGACGATCGGCCTGCTCGGAATATTCACGGTCGCCGCCTTGTTCGGCTTGGTCGCCCTGTTGCCGCCCTGGCTGCACCTGACCGTCGTTGTTCTGTTGGCTGCCGGCGTTGCTGGTAGCGTTTCCTGTAGCGTCCTGCGCTTCAGCTTCCCCTCGCGTGCGGAGGGGGACCGGAGACTCGAAAAAACCAACGGCCTCGCGCACCGTCCGCTTGCGACGCTGGCCGATCAGCCCGCCACGCAGAACCAGCTGGCGTTTTTCCTTTGGCAGGTGCATCGGGAGCGAATGGCAGCCATGCTTGCCCATGTCCGGGTAGGCCTGCCACACCCCAACCTTGGCGCCGTGGACCGCCTGGCCTTGCGCGGAGCCCTCGTTGTCGCGCTCGTGGCCGGGTTCGGAGTGGCCGGCTCCGACTCGCTCCACCGGCTGTCAATGGCCTTCCTGCCGGCCATTCCCGCGGGCCCGGCGCCGCCGCCACTTGAATTCGACGCCTGGATCGCGCCTCCCGCATACACGCATCTTCCGCCCTTGTTCCTCACCGCCCCCGGCGGCAGCCTCACCATTCCCTCGGGTTCCCGCCTCGCCGTCAGCGTTACCGGAGGTCGCAGAGAGCCACGGCTCCGCCTTGCGAACGAGAGAGTGCCGTTCCGCACCCTAGGGCCGGAGAGTTTTCGCGCCGACGCCATCCTGACCCATGGTGGTCGGCTGACGCTTTCCCGCCCGCGCGGTCACGTGGCTGCCTGGGATCTCGCCATCGTCGCGCCGACACCGCCTCTCGTGTGGTTCCCCGCCCGGCCGGGAGCAGATCTGCACAGCACCGCGACGCGCTTCCCCTGGCAAGTGCGCGACCGCTACGGCGTGACCAAGCTCACCACTGCGCTTCACTTGGTAGGCCGACCGAGCGCGCCCCCAATCCGCATCCCAATCCCCCTGCCCGGGGCGGATACGCGCAATAGCGCAGGTACGGCGCTCATCGATCTCACCGCCAGCCCATGGGCGGGACTGAAGGTCACCGCCCGCCTCGTAGCGAGGAACGGTGCCGGTCTTGCAGGCGTTAGCTCATCTGCACGGTTCCGGCTCCCGGAGATCGCGTTCCGCAATCCGCTCGCTCGCGCTCTGATCGCGGTGCGGCAACACCTTGCGCTGGCGCCGCACGATCGCCGCTTCGCGATTGTTGGCCTCGATCGTCTGTCCGGAACTGCGGCAGCGGAGCACACGGACTTTGGGGGCTTCCTCAATATGCGGGCAATCGCAGCGCTGCTCGCGCACAACCATGGCGTCGCGGCAATCGCCGGCGCGGAGCGACGGCTTTGGCAGCTCGCCTGGCATTACGAGGCGGGACCGACAGCGCGTACGGCCCGTGCGCTCGCCGCCGCGACGCGGGCGCTTCAGCAGGCGTTGGCCGAGGCGGGACGGCCTGGCGGCCCGAAGCAGGCGGAAATCGATCGCCGGATCCGCACCCTCGAAGAGGCGATCCGGCGGCAGATCGCTGCGCTGGCAAAAACCCTCTCGGCGCATGCCGCCCATTTACCCAACATGGCTGCCGCTCAGCGCTACGACCAGCAGGCCTTCAACCGGATGATGGAGGCGATGCGCCAAGCAATCGCCTCGGGAGATCTCGCCGCGGCGCGCGCCGAAATGGCACAGCTGCAGCGCCTGCTGCGGCAGCTGCAAAACGCCCACCCGCTGCGGCGCGAGGACATTGCCCGCGCGAAACAATGGCAGGAAGGAGAGCAGGCCATGGCCGCACTCGGCGATGTCGTGCGGCGAGAGGGCCGGCTGCTCGACCACGCGGAGGGCCGTCTTGCACACCCGGGCGGGGCGCACCCGAAAGCCGCCCGGCGCCGGGACACAGCCGTACAGCAGGCACTACGCCGGGTACTCGGCGTGCTTATGAGCGGCCTTGCAGACGCGACCGGGAAAATCCCGCCCGCGCTCGGCAAAGCGGACATCGCCATGCGCAAGGCCGCCGGCGCCCTGGGTGCGGGCTCTGACGCCCCGGCGGCAGCCGCGGAGAGACGGGCAATCGCAGATCTGCAACGGGGCGGCCGCCAGGCGATGGCGGCTATGGCGGGTGCGGGGCAGGGCTCGATGCAGCGCGGCCTCGGAGCGGCCGGCTTTCTGATGCCGGGGGGGTCATTTTCCGGCAACCCGCTCTCCGATCAATTCGGCCGGGCGCCGGGTATCGGATTGGACCCGTTCGGGCGGCCGACCGGAGATCAGGCAGACGGCGGTCGGGCCAACGGCTTCGTCAGGATTCCCCCCAACGATGTGGCCGCCGCAGCGCGCGCGATCCAGCAGGAATTGCGCCGGCGCGACGCCAACCCCGCGCTGCCCGAGCCCGATCGCAGCTATATCAAGCGCCTGCTCAAGGAGTTCTGAGGTAGGGTCGCATCAATGCACCGGCGGCGGCCTCGGCCCGGCGCCGAGGAGCGCGTAGAGCTGCTGGCTGGCAGGCCAGATGTGCATCACCTCAGTCCGGTAGGCATAGCCGAACCAAGCGAGAAAAATGAGCAGGACAATGGTTCCCGCCCATCCGAGCCAGACGGCGGCGGTCGCGGCCGAACCCATCCCTCGGACCGACCCCTGACCTGGGGCTTCAACTTCCGGACGGGGTGGGTCCGCCCGGCCGACTGCCCGATCGGGCGGCGCAGACGGAACAGGGATGGAAAGCGTGGGCGTTACGCGCCGGGGGATCTCGGGCGCAGGCGGCTCAGGTTCGCTCGGATGCGTTGACTCCGCCGGAGTGGCCCCCGCGCCTGTCATCGCCGGTTCCGCCGGCTCCAGCTGGGCGGAAACCGACCATTGCGTACCACATCGCGCGCAGCGAAGCGTGCGCGGTCGCGGCCCGAGCAGGCGGTCGGGAACCTCGTAGGAGGCCGAGCAGGAGGGGCAGGTGACGCGCATCGGCCCGAGATTTGGCCGGGCGTGGAGGGCGAGGCAAGCCCCCGGGAAGATGGCCCGCGCGAACGCCCCTCCGCGAGCCGGCCGGGGGACGTTTCGGGTCGCGCGGGACGCTTGTGGCACGGACATGGCATGTTGCCGCGGAGAGGGAGCAATGGTTCGGTTCGAACATGTTGGCCTGAGCTACCCTGCACCAGGTCGGAGATCGGCAGCCGCCGTGTTGCACGACGTCTCGTTCCGCGTTCCGGAGGGGGGGTTCCGCTGGCTTCTTGGCACTTCGGGCGCCGGGAAAACCAGCCTGCTTCGCCTCATGTACCTTGCCATTCGTCCAACGGAGGGGCGCCTTTCCGTGCTCGAAACGGATATTACCTCTGCCCGGCGCGGCATGCTGGCGAACCTGCGCCGGCGCATCGGGGTCGTGTTCCAGGATTTCCGCCTGCTGCCGCACCTATCGGCGTTCGACAACGTGGCCCTGCCGCTGCGCATCGCCGGCCGGTCGGAAGGGCAAATTCGAGCCGATGTGGCAGAGATGTTGCGCTGGGTAGGTCTCGCTGGGAAACTCGAATCACCACCCGAGACGCTCTCCGGCGGCGAACAGCAACGCGTCGCGATTGCCCGCGCCGTGATCACCAGGCCACGCCTTTTGTTGGCGGATGAGCCCACCGGCAATCTCGATGAAGCCCAGGCCGAGCGGCTGATGCGCCTGCTGCAGGAACTCAGCCGGCTCGGCACCACGGTCGTGGTCGCAACCCACAACGAGGCGCTGGCCTCCCGTCATGGCGCGCCCGCGCTCCGGCTCGAACACGGCCGTTTGGTGCCGTGATGTGGGGAAGAAGGGACCTCTATCGCCGGCCCGTGCGCCGTCCGGCCCAACGTCACCCGGAGCAACGTCGCATGGACCCAGCTGGCAGGGCGGCAGCGCCGTGCGCTGGCGAGGCTGCCGGTCCGATCGGGCGCCCCGCTCGGAACGAGTATGACGGCCGCCGGTCCTGACGCCCTGGGATTGCGGTGGCGATCAACGCGGTGGCCTCGACACATCGCTTCCCGATCCCCCGCAACCCGATGCTGATCCGGCACCCCATGGGTCGCTCCCGGCTCCGCCCCCCCGGATTCGACGACCTTGGCCTGGAACGGGCTCTCTCGGACCGACTGCTCCCGTTTCTGGTCGCGGCCATGGCTTTCCTGGCCGCCCTTGCGTTCGGGGGGTTCCTGGCAGCCGCCGGACTGGCCCGGCATTGGCAGCAAGGGGCCGAAGCCGCCGTCACGGTGCAGGTACCCGACCCCTCAGCTGTCGCAGCGGGAGGAGGAGTGGCGGGCACGACTCGGCTCGGCCGCGTGTTGGCGCTGCTGCGTGCAGACCCGGCGGTCGCCCGGGCGCATGCCCTCACCGCAGCGGAGCTCGACGCTCTCCTCCGCCCATGGCTCGGCCGCGACAGCGGGCGCCTCGCGCTGCCATTGCCGGCGGTGATTGCTGTGAGCCTCGCCAGGCCGACCGCGACGCTCCAACGGCTCGGCAAGTCGCTGCGTGAAGCCGCACCGGGCACTCTCGTTGAGAGCCACGGCGTTTGGGTGCGCCGATTGACAGTGCTGGCACAGAGCCTTCAGGCCTCCGCGGCAATTGCGCTCCTGGTGGTGACGGCGGTCGCGATCGCGGTGGTTGCCGTGGGCACACACGCCGGGCTTGCGGCGAGCCGCGAGGCAATCGAGATCGTCCATGTGCTCGGCGCCACCGACGACTATATCGCCGCGCGCTTTGCCGCCCGGGCGACGCGTCTGGCCGTGTTGGGGGGCGGCGCGGGGGCGCTCGCAGCGTTGCCGGTGTTACTAACCCTCGCCGGCCTCGCCGCTCCGTTCGGTCGGCTGGATACGGCCGCCGCCGGGTCGGGCCCCGCCGCCGGCTTCCCGGGCACCGCCCTGCCAACTTTGCTCTGGCTGGCGCTACCCCTCCTGCCGCTCGGCGCGGCCGCGATCGGATACCTCACGGCGCAGGTGACGGTGCGGCACTGGCTGCGGCGACTGCCGTGACCGAGCCTTGCATCCTCGGCCGGCGCAACCTCACCCGCCGGATCGGCTTCCTGGGGGGCCTTCCTGCGCTTGCGCTAAGTGCCGGCTACGCGGAGCCGGGCTCGCGAGCGTTGTTCGGCGGCTGGAAAGCGTGAAACGCGGGCGGGGGACATGATCCTTCTGCGTTCTGCCCTCTATAATTTGTATTTCTGGATGGTCACTGCCGCGATGGCAGTGGGCTCCCTGCCGATTCGGTTCTTCGCTCCACGACTGGCGCCTGCCTACGGAAAGGCCTGGGCAAGGACGCTCAACGCCGGCCTCGGCCCGCTGGCGGGGATCCGCATCGCCGTTACAGGCCGGGAGCATCTGCCGAAGACAGGCCCGGCGCTGATAGCCTCGCAGCATCAGTCTGCCTTCGACACGTTCGTGTGGCTCATTCTCCTGTCGCGCCCGAGCTATGTAGTGAAGCGCGAGCTCGAGCGCATTCCCCTCTTCGGCCCCATGCTGAGGCCCACCGGGCAGATCGCAGTCGATCGCAGCGGCGGAGCTTCGGCCATTCGCGGATTGCTGCGGGAGGCAGCGAAAGCACAAGCCGCGAACCGTCAGATTATCATCTTCCCGGAAGGTACGCGCCGGGCACCCAATGATGTCGGCCGCCTCCGGCCGGGTATAGCCGCACTGGCTGCGCACACGGGCCTGCCTGTTATTCCCGTAGTAACCGACTCGGGGCGCTTCTGGCCACGGCGCGCTTTCCGGAAGCGGCCAGGCACGATCCGGATCGCGATTCTTCCTCCGCTGCCGCCCGGTCTCCCACGCAATGATCTGCTAGATCGCCTGACGGACCTTTACCGAGCCGGGGTCGAAGCTGTGGGCAAGTCTGTGGAAGAACCGGCAGGACCCTTCCAGGATGATCGCAGCAATCGCCTTTATTTGCACGATTGAGGCTGATCCCCTTTTTCTGCGCACACTCGCTCCGGGGTGGATGAAAGGCTCGGGATAGCCACTCCGTCGGCACCACTCGCTTGCCGGTGCGTTCGGGGCCGAGACTGCCCTCCTGCGAGGTTGTATTCTTCGCCGATGCTCCGCAAACGCCTGCTCCTCGCCCTGATCCTCCTCCCGGCATTGGCAATCGGTGCCGAGGGTCTTGTTTGGCTGCTCGTCGTCCGGCAAGTGCAGCTGGCCTTTCAGGAGTGGGTGGCAGCCCGGCATGCTGAAGGCTGGAGACTCGATCACGGAGCTGAGCGACTCGGCGGATGGCCGTTCGCCGCAACTGTCGGTATCGCCGGGTTTTCGATCTCCGGAGGCATGGATGTGCTCCCGGGAGGCCTTTCCTGGCGAAGCGAGCACCTGACGCTGCAGCTTGACTTACTATTCCCAGGGCACCTTTTCGTGCACCCGTCCGGGCGACAGCGCCTGCGCGTCTTCGGGAGCCCGGTGATCGCCCTTGCGGCGAATCAGCTTGAAGCAAAGCTGCCGCTTGCCGTTTTGCCATTCATGGGCGAACCAAGGGTCGGTGATGAGGTTGTGATCACCGCCAGCGATGTTCGCGCTGGCCTAGCCGACGTCGATCCGCACCTCGTGGCGTTAAGCACGCTCGCGATTCACGCCGCGCTCGGCCCTTCCGCCGCTGGCGGCAACCGAACTGAGATGTCTGTCAGGCTGCATGCCACGAGAGTTTCGGTTGACCGTCGTAACGTCCACCAGCTAGGCGGCGAGATCGGACTCTTTTCATTCTCCGGCGCGCTGATCGGCCACGTGCCCCCCGGCGCAAGCTGGACGGCCCGCCTCCATGCGTGGCGCAGCAGCGGGGGAATGTTGGCGATACGCGGGCTCTCGCTGATCTGGGGACCGCTTGCCATTGGCGCTTCGGGCCAGCTAATGCTCGACCGGGAGATGCAGCCGGCAGGGCGGGGAACGGCCCGCGTGGTCGGCTACGCGGCCACGCTCGATGCGCTGGCCGCGGCCGGCAAGATCGGGACCGGAGCTGCTACCGCGGTCAAGGCGATCTTGATGCTGCTGGCTCGTCCTCCCAGGGCGGGCCGCCCGCCCGAGGTGGATGTTCCACTGCGCCTCAAGAACCGCACACTTAGCCTCGGCCGAATTCCCTTCTTGAAGATGCCGCTGGTGACTTGGCCGTCCGCCCACTGACTGTTTGCCGCCGGGTTGGCGGGATCGGAGCAAGACGACTCGGAAAAGGCGATCCGGTCGCGAGGCCAAGCGATGCCGTGATCGAGCATCGGCGCATGCGAAAACAGAACAAGAATTTTCCGGTCGGCCGCCCCCGGGGTGACTGCCGGCGGGTCGCGCCCGACCGTCGTTGTGAAGCGCCGTCGATTGATGTCGCCGATCTGAAACGCGGGTTCTTGCGCCGCTCCACCTTTGATGACCGCTGATGACCGCGCTCCAATTAACGGTTGGCAACCTCTCCCTCCGGCCGCGGCGGGAGCAGCCAGCAAGGTAGCCGATGGTTCGTCAGGATCGGGCAGGCGGCATGCGCCTGGGCAGAGGAAAGATCGATAACACGCGCTCGCCACAACGCCCGGCCGTCCTGGACCGTCCGTTCGACCTCCGGTCGCCCCCTGCCGAGGATCCGTCCGGTCAAGTCAGCCACGTAGGATGCCATGGACTCGCTAACGTAGGCTGCCACCTGGATCTCCCAGGTTTGGCCAGCATACGGCATCCGCTCACCGCGCAGCGGCAAGGTTGCCGCGTGGGCGGCGGGAATGAGCGCCCCGGCAAATTCGGGTAACGGATGCTGCACCGCGGCAACGATGGTCCGCGCAGGCATCGGCGCGTTCTCCGCGGCGAAGCCCGCATTGAGTAAGGCCATCATCTCCCCGTCGATCTGGGTGATCGTCTGCGCCCCCATGACCACGCCGATCAGTCGTACATTGCCGTGCTCCGCACTGCTGATCAGGGTATGTCCGGCAGCATTGGTATAACCCGTCTTGATGCCATCCGCCCCCGGGTAAGCCTTGAGAAGGCTGTCGTCGCTCCTGATCCAGCGGCCGCGGAAGAGGAAGCGTCGGGTGCTGAACCAGTGGTACTGGTTCGGGAAATCGACGATCAAGCGGCGTGCCAGGATCGCCATGTCGCGTGCCGTCGTCACCTGGCCCGCAGCGGGCAGCCCGGACGGGTTGCGGAAGACAGTGTGCGCCATGCCGAGAGCATGGGCGCGGAGCGTCATCATTTCCGCGAAGCGCGTGACGCTGCCCCCGCCCAGATACTGACCGAGAGCCGTTGCAGCATCGTTTGCCGAAAGGGTGACCATGCTCAGGATGGCCTGTCGCACGGTAATGGAAGAACCCGGGGGAAGGCCGAGCTTGACCGGTTCAACGGCCGCGGCGCGGGCCGAGAACGGGATGCGCGTCTCAAGCGTGATGCGCCGGTCACGCAATGCCTCGAACGCGAGGTAGAGGGTCATCAGTTTGGTGAGGCTGGCCGGGTAGCGCATCGCGTCCGGCTCAAAGGCGGCAAGAACCCGCCCCGTGGCGGCATCGACGACGATGTAACTCGGGCGGCGGAAGCCGATTTCGGCCCGCGCTGGCACGATCGCCGAGAGAATGGCGGCGGCCATCGTCAGTAGGGCAAGCATTTTCCGCCATCGCGGGCGCGCCGCGTCTCCCTCGCTTTGCATCCCGCCGCTTCCCCGTCGCTGAACGAACCGCCGGGAGTTTAGCGGCGCCGCCTCCGGCCTGTCCAGCGGGTTCGGCAAAAAAAACGAAGTTGCGCAGGGGGTTAACGGACGAATTTGGACACCATCTCAGGAAATTCAACAGCTGTCGGCAAGATATTTTTGTGCACTGCACAAAAAAGCCTTGCACATGCCTGGCCGGCTGCCTATGTCGCGTTTGTGCTGCATTGCAGCAAGTCGATCGGATGCCGGAAGGACGAACTGCAGGACGTTGGGTCCGGCAGCGCCCGCCCCCGGCTCAAGTGCAGAAGGCAAGGAGAAGCAGGATGTCGAGCAAGGCAAAGTCCAGCGAGGTGATGGCAGAAGCTTCGGCAGCCGCGGCGAGCGGCTTCGAGCAGACTGTCAGCGCCCTCAAGGACGGGATGGCGAAGGCAAGCGCAGGGTTCGAGAAGACCCAGGCGCAGGTGAAGGAGAGCATGGAGAAGGCGATGAAGACGGCCGAGGAGCTGATGGCTTTCAATCAGGGCAATCTCGAGGCGGTCGTCAAGTCGGGCAAGATCTGGTCCGCAGGAGTACAGGACCTAACCCAGCAGGTGGTGGCCTCTGCCCAGGCATCGCTTGACGAGACGCTTGCGACGTGCCGGGCGTTCGTCGCGGTCAAGTCGCTGCGCGAAGCGGTCGATCTGCAGACCAGCCTGACCCGCTCGGCCGTGGAGAAGACGCTCTCCGAAGCCGGCCGCATCACCGACGCGTCGGTGAAGCTGACCGAACAGACTTTCGCGCCGATCACCGCACGCCTCGCGCTGGCGATGGAAAAGTTTGCCAAGACGGCGTAAGACCAGACCACCGGCCGCTCCCCCCCTCTCGGGCAGGAGCACCATGCATCAGGGCCCGGGGAGGTGATCTCCGGGCCCTTTTTGCGCCATGGCCCCACTATTGACAGCGAACAACGACGCGCGAGGTGATGCAGAACTCTTTTCCCTGCGGCCCGCGTTCCGATATGGTTTTGCTGTGGATCGCGTCGTACGCCTCCGGCCTGCCTCGCTCCCCCGCTCCCGGGCCGCGCTGGCATGGGGCAAAGTGCGGACGGAAGAGGCCGGCGGGACGGACACTTGGGCGCGCGCCGGGTGGAAAGCCGATGAGTGACAATGACAGGCAAGGCGGCGGCAACGGTCCCTCCACCGGGGTGGTTGTCCGGACGCGTCCGAAGACGCGCAAGCCCGCGATGTATAAGGTTCTGATGTTGAACGACGACTACACGCCGATGGAGTTCGTCGTCCATGTGCTGGAGCGGTTCTTTCAGAAGAATCGCGAAGAGGCGACGCGCATTATGCTGCACGTGCATCGCCGCGGCGTCGGGGTCTGTGGCGTCTACACGTACGAGGTTGCCGAAACCAAAGTGACCCAGGTCATGGACCTGGCACGCCAGAACCAGCACCCTCTACAATGCACGATCGAGAAAGAATGAGTCTCTATATGCAGAGCGGGAGAATGTCACCGGTTGCCGCCGACCCCGCAGCAGCGCCGCGGCGGGGCCGCGCGGCCCCAAGGAGCGTCACGCACCATGTTGTCCCGTAACCTCGAGCAAACGCTCCACCGCGCCCTGGCTCTGGCCAGCGAGCGGCACCATGAATACGCCACCCTTGAGCACTTGCTGCTCGGGCTGGTGGACGACACCGACGCGGCGACAGTGCTGCGCGCCTGCGGGGTCGATCTCGAAAAGCTGCGCCAGGACCTGACCGAGTTTCTCGACAAGGACCTTTCCGGCCTCGCGACAGACCGGCCGGGCGATCCCAAGCCCACCGCCGGGTTCCAGCGTGTCGTGCAACGCGCCGCGATCCACGTCCAGTCCTCCGGTCGCGAGGAGGTGAGCGGCGCCAATGTCCTGGTTGCCCTGTTCAGCGAACGCGAAAGCCACGCGGTCTACTTCCTCCAGCTCCAGGACATGACACGGCTCGATGCCGTGAATTTCATCAGCCACGGGATCGCCAAGGCGCCCGGGCGCGCGACCGTACGCCCGGCACATGGCAGCGGGCCCGGTCAGGAGGGCGGCGGGGAGGCCGAGCGTGACGAAAAACCCTCCCGCCGCGGCCAGGACGCCCTCTCGAACTATTGCGTCAACCTTAACAAGAAGGCGATTGCCGGCCGCATCGATCCCTTGATCGGCCGCGAGATCGAGATCGAGCGCACGATCCAGATCCTGTGCCGGCGGACCAAGAACAACCCGCTCTATGTGGGTGAGCCAGGGGTCGGCAAGACCGCTATCGCCGAAGGGCTCGCCAAGCGCATCGTCGAGAGCACCGTGCCCGAGGTCCTGGCCCGCTCCACCATCTACGCACTCGACATGGGCGCGCTGCTCGCCGGGACCCGCTACCGCGGCGACTTCGAGGAGCGTCTCAAGGCTGTCGTCGCCGAACTCGAAAACCAGCCCGGAGCGATCCTGTTCATCGACGAGATCCATACCGTCATCGGGGCCGGCGCAACCTCAGGCGGAGCCATGGACGCTTCCAACCTGCTCAAGCCCGCGCTTGCCTCCGGCACGCTCCGGTGTATCGGCTCGACCACCTACAAGGAGTTCCGGAACTACTTCGAGAAGGACCGCGCGCTGGTTCGGCGCTTCCAGAAGATCGACGTGAACGAGCCGACACTCGAGGACTCGGTGAAGATTCTCCGGGGCCTTAAGACCAACTACGAGAAGCATCACAAGGTCCGCTACACGGAGGAAGCGATTCGCGCCGCCGTCGAGCTTTCCGCCAAATACATCCACGACCGCAAGCTGCCGGACAAGGCGATCGACGTGATCGACGAGGTCGGCGCCTCGCGTATGCTGCTGCCGGAACACAAGCGGCGCAAGACCGTGACGCTGCGGGACGTCGAGGAGATGGTCGCCAAGATCGCGCGCATTCCTCCGAAATCGGTCTCTGCCGACGACAAGGAGACGCTCCGCAATCTCGATCGGGACCTCAAATCCATGGTCTTCGGCCAGGACAAGGCGATCGAGGCACTGGCGGCCGCCATCAAGCTCTCGCGTGCGGGTCTGCGCGAAGCCGAAAAGCCGATCGGCAATTATTTGTTCAGCGGCCCGACCGGAGTCGGCAAGACCGAGGTCGCGCGGCAGCTCGCTTCAACGCTCGGCATCCCGATCGTCCGCTTCGACATGAGCGAATACATGGAGCGGCACTCGGTTTCGCGACTGATCGGCGCGCCGCCCGGTTATGTCGGGTTCGATCAGGGTGGCCTGCTGACCGATGCCATAGATCAGCACCCGCACTGCGTGCTGCTGCTCGATGAGATCGAAAAGGCGCATCCCGATCTCTTCAACATCCTGCTGCAGGTGATGGACCACGGGAAGCTCACCGATCACAACGGCAAGACGGTGGATTTCCGCAACGTCATCCTGATCATGACCACCAACGCCGGCGCGTCTGACATGGCCAAACCCGCGATCGGCTTCGAACGCGAGGTCCGGCTCGGCGAAGACGACGATGCGATCAAGCGTATGTTCACGCCCGAGTTCCGCAACCGGCTGGATGCCGTCATCGGTTTCGCCGGCCTCACACCCGAGATCGTCGCCCGCGTCGTGGAAAAGTTCGTCATGCAGCTCGAGGCTCAGCTCGCCGACCGCAACGTGACGATCGAACTGTCCTCCGCGGCCAAGGAGTGGCTCGCCGAGAAGGGCTACGACCGGCTCTACGGCGCCCGCCCGCTCGCCCGCGTCATCCAGGAGCATATCAAGAAGCCGCTCGCCGAGGAGCTGCTGTTCGGCAAGCTCGCCCGCGGCGGCGCGGTCAAGGTCACGCTCGAGGGCGGCGCGCTCGCCTTCGAGTTCATCGAGGCGGCGCCCCCGGCGCTGCCGCGCCCGGAGAGTGAGGAGGATGGCGAGCGAGAGTCCGAGGCGGTCGAATAGCCGGACGGGGACAGGTGTTCCCCGCGCCAAGGGTGTGGTTCTACCAGATTTCCGCTGGCGATAATAATCGATGTCGGCAGCGAAGATGGGCGACGGAATATTCGGGAACCATCGCCCAATCGTGCGCTGAACCTCCTCGCCCGCCGTCGGATTGACCCGACGGAGGTTCCGTCGCATCGTCGGCGCCAATCCCGTGAGTTCATGCGGCCCACTTCGAGGAGCGGGCGGCGGTGGCGTATCGAATAGGCCCCTTTGCCTGGAGCGCATCGCGGCTGACTGGAATCGCCGGAGGCGATCCCAAAGGAGCCACGGGACCGCGTGAATCCCCTTGGGAAAAGAAGTAGGAGCGCGTTCAGCTAGGCTGAATACGCTCCAGGCCGGAATCGCTGCACCTTGCCAATCGGAGAGCTGTACCGGATCACGTCCGACCAGGCCGGGGAGATCGATGCCGGCGCAACAAAGGCCTGCGGCGACGGAAACCCACGGCGTCGGCACATCGGCGACGGTGCCTAGCCAAAATCCCACGGAGTCATCAAGGCCGAAGTGCGGCCCTGGTGCCCGCCGGCAGGAAAGAGTCCCGCGCCACCACCTCGCAGAGACATATGAGTGCCGGTGAAGGATCGGTTTGCCGGCTTGGCATCACGCGAAGCAATCCGCTCCAAATCACGCTCGCGGCTCCATCGGCAAGTGCCTGATACGCCGCGGCCACATCCAGGGAAAGCCTCAACTGCAGGCTAGCCCCATCCCGTGCATGAGCGGCAATTGCTGCTACGGCGTAAAGAGGAGCGTAGAATAAGGCGTGGAAGCTCTTATAAAGCGCTATACTCTTACGGAAAGGCTCGTCTCAGCCTTCCGTCTCGAACGGAACATGCGGGCCAGAGGAACGCCTACGTCGTCGCCCCCTGGTGTGACAGCGCAGCAACCGGGTGGAAAGGAAACAATGAGAATCGTGACATATTGCAGCAATAATCCGAGAGCAATGGCTCCTCGGAATTCGCTCCGATAGATGACGCGAGCCCCATTTCCGCCATCTCGGCATGCGAACCTTGTCCATTGTGCAGAGTAGCGACTCGCTTGAGGGGTTGATGGACGAACGTACCGATCCAGCCACGGCAAGAGATTATGGCAGCCCGCCGGCAAGCCGTGAGACCATCGTGCGGCCCGCAGTCCGTCGCCGCAGTCGGATGTTGCCCGCGATCCTGCTGCTCGCCCTGGTTGCCGGGCTCGTCATCTGGGCACATCCCTGGGGCGGCCGGCCACCGGCCACCCCCACCATCCCACCGCAGCCCGTCGGTGTCGCCAGCGCCACCAAGGGCAACATGCCGGTGATCCTGAATGCACTCGGCACGGTCACGCCCATCGCCAGCGTGACGGTCAGAACCCAGATCAATGGTACCCTGATGCAGCTCGGATTCAAGGAGGGCGAGACCGTTGCTAAGGGCCAGTTCCTGGCTCAGATCGATCCCCGTCCCTATCAGGTGGCCCTCGAGCAGGCAGAAGGTCAGCTCGCCCACGACGCCGCACTTCTCCATCAGGCCCAAAGCGATCTCGCCCGCTACGAGCGGCTCAAGGCGCAGAACTCGATCGCCGAACAGCAGGTATCCGACCAGCAGTTCCTGGTGCAGCAATATCTGGGCACTGTAAAGACGGATCAGGCTGCGATCGACAACGCCAGGCTCAATCTCGCGTATTGCCATATCATCTCCCCGATCGCGGGGCGTGTGGGCCTGCGCCAGGTGGATCTCGGCAACTACGTGCAAACCTCCGATACCAACGGCATCGTCGTCGTCAATCAGATGAACCCGATCAGCGTTCTCTTTTCGTTGCCGCAGAACGACATCCCTGCCGTGATGGCGGCCACGCAAGCGGGAGCCAAGCTTCCGGTTGCGGCGTACGACAGCTCCAACACCACGAAGCTGGCCAGCGGAACGCTCGCAGCAATGGACAACCAGATCAACACAACGACGGGCACCGTTGCGCTCCGCGCCGACTTCGCCAACCCGAAGGATGTGCTGTTCCCAAACCAGTTCGTGAATGTCCGGCTTCTGGTGCAGACACTCAAGGGCGTGGTGCTGGTGCCCTCCGCCGCCATCCAGCGTGGCGCCCCCGGCACCTTCGTCTATGTCGTCCAGCCGAACGGCACCGTTGCCGTGACCAAGATCGTCCCCGGCCCGAGCGAGGGCGAGGAGACCGCGATCCTCTCGGGCCTCACCGCCGGCGAACGGGTGGTGACGGACGGGGCCGACCGGCTGCACCCGGGCGCAAAGGTGATGATCGTCTCTTCCACCGGCGCTTCCTCCGCCGCGGCCAGCCACGCGCCGCCCGGCAAGCCCAAAGCCTGACCGTCAGCCGGTTGCATCGGCTCGCACCGCGCACGCATGAACCCTTCACGCCTATTCATCCTGCGCCCGGTGGGCACGTCGCTCCTGATGCTCGCCATCCTGCTCGCAGGAATCCTTGCGTACACCCTCCTGCCGATCTCGGCGCTGCCCGAGGTCGATTATCCGACCATCCAGGTGACGACCTTCTATCCTGGCGCCAGTCCCGACGTGATGGCGACTTCGGTCACCGCGCCGCTCGAGGTGCAGTTCGGCGAGATGCCGGGGCTCAACCAGATGTCCTCCATATCCTCTGCGGGCGCCTCGGTCATCACGCTTCAGTTCGACCTGTCTCTCAGCCTCGACGTCGCCGAGCAGGAGGTGCAGGCCGCCATCAACGCCGCCGGCAACCTGCTTCCGGCAGGCCTGCCGGCGCCACCGATCTATGCCAAGTACAACCCCGCCGATGCGCCGATCCTCACACTCGCCGCAACCTCGGCCGTACTGCCGCTCACGTCGGTCGAGAACTTCGTGGACACGATGCTTGCCCAGAAAATCTCCCAGGTCGCAGGCGTCGGGCTGGTCAGCATCAGCGGCGGCAGCGCACCCGCCGTGCGTATTGAGGTCAACCTGCAGAAGCTCGCCGGCTACGGCCTCAGCATCGATGATCTGCGCACCACTATCGGCAACCTCAACATCAACCTGCCCAAGGGCAACTTCGACGGCCCCGCGCGCGCCTATACTATCAACGCAAACGACCAGTTGCAGAGCGCAGCGCAGTACGAACGGGCCGTGATCGCCTACAAGAACGGTGCCCCCGTATATCTTTCCAATGTCGCTACCGTCACCAAAGGCCCGGAAGACAACCAGATCGGCGCCTGGAGCAACACTTCGCCGGCGGTGATCTTGAACATCCAGCGCCAGCCCGGAGCGAACGTGATCGCGGTCGCCGACCGGATCAAGGCACTCCTGCCCCGGCTGACCGCGCAACTCCCTTCCTCGATCAAGGTGGCCACAATCGCCGATCGCACCGCCACTATCCGCGCTTCGGTACGCGATGTCCAGTTCGAACTAGCCCTCGCGGTCGGTCTTGTGGTGCTTGTGATTTTCATCTTCCTGCGCAGCATCCCGGCAACGATCATTCCAAGCCTCTCGGTGCCGCTCTCGATCGTCGGGACATTCGGGGTGATGTACCTGCTCGGCTTCAGCCTCGACAATCTCTCGCTGATGGCGCTCACCATCGCCACCGGGTTCGTCGTGGACGACGCTATTGTCGTGATCGAGAACATCTCACGCTATGTTGAGCAAGGCCTCTCTGCGCGTGAGGCGGCGCTCAAAGGCTCGGGTGAGATCGGTTTTACTATCATCTCGCTCACCGTGTCGCTGATCGCGGTCCTGATCCCGCTCCTCTTCATGGGTGATGTCGTCGGCCGGCTTTTCCACGAGTTTGCCATAACGCTTGCCACGACCATCGTCATTTCTGCGATCGTTTCTTTGACGCTTGTGCCGATGCTCTCCGCCCGCCTGCTCAAGCGCGATACCGGCGTCGAGGACAGCCACCTCGGTGCGGCCAGCCGCCGTCTCTTCGATCGCACACTCGCCGCCTACGACCGGGCACTCGGCTTTGTGCTCGATCATCAACCCGCCGTGCTTGCCATTGCGATCGCGACGTTCGCGCTCACCATCGCCCTCTACATTGTCATCCCCAAGGGGTTCTTCCCGGTCCAGGATACCGGCGAGATCCAGGGCATCACCACATCCGCGCAGTCGATCTCCTACAACGCGATGGTCGCTCGCCAGCAGGCGCTTGCAAAGATCATTCTCAGGAACCACGACGTCGCCGACCTTTCCTCCTATGTTGGAGTGGACGGCACCAACCTTACCCTCAACAGCGGCCGCTTCCTGATCACGCTCCGCCCGCGTGATCAGCGCAGCCTCTCGGCAACCCAGATCATCCGCCGCCTGCAGAAGGCGGTCGCGGACGTGCCCGGCATCAGCCTCGCCATGAAGCCGGTGCAGGATCTGACCATCGGCGATACGGTAAGCGCGGCGCAGTACCAATTCGTGCTCGAGAACGCGGACACCTCAGCCTTCGAGATTTGGGTTCCAAAGCTGCTCGCCGCGCTCCGGAAGATTCCGGCCCTCACCAACGTCTCAAGCGACCTTCAGAGCCGCGGGCTCGCCGCGACGATCGATGTCAACCGGAGCAAGGCGGCAAGCTTCGGCATCACCATGGCAACTGTCGATAACGCGCTCTACGACGCCTTCGGCCAGCGGATCATTTCCACGATTTTCACCCAGTCGAATCAGTACCGCGTCATCCTGCAGGCCGACCCGACGCTGCTCACCTCCCTCAACGCGCTCAACGATGTCTATCTGCCCTCGGCACTCGCCGCCGGCGGGCAGGTCCCGTTCTCGGCAATCGCATTGGTCAAAGTGCATACGGCACCTCTCCTCATCGAGCACCTCGGCCAGTTCCCGGCGACCCGCATCTCTTTCGATCTGGCTCCCGGAGCCTCGCTCGGCGCCGCGGTCTCGGCAATCCAACGCGCGGAGCGGCAAATCGGCTTGCCGGCCAGCTTCCTCACGACCTTCCAGGGCGCGGCCCTTGCCTTCCAGGCCACACTCGGCAACGAGCTCTTTCTCATCCTCGCCGCAATCGCCACCGTCTATATCGTGCTCGGCGTGCTCTACGAGAGCTTCATCCACCCACTCACGATCCTCTCAACGCTGCCTTCCGCCGGAATCGGCGCGCTCCTGGCACTGATGCTGGCGAGTGAGAATCTCGACGTCATCTCGATCATCGGCATCATCCTGCTGATCGGCATCGTCAAGAAGAATGCCATCATGATGATCGATTTCGCGCTGAGCGCCGAGCGGCGTGATGGAATGGCGCCGCGCGCGGCCATCCGGCACGCCTGCCTTCTGCGCTTCCGTCCCATCATGATGACCACCATGGCGGCGCTGTTCGCCGCCCTCCCGCTGGTGCTCGGCACCGGTACCGGTTCGGAGCTTCGCCGGCCGCTTGGCGTTGCCATCGTGGGCGGCCTTCTCCTGAGCCAGCTTCTCACCCTCTTCACCACCCCGGTTATCTACCTCTACCTCGACCGGCTGGCGGAAAGGCTGCGCGGCCCGAACGCAGGTCCCGCCCCAGTGCCGGGCGCGGCAGCCGAGTGAAGAACGTCCCGACGTGAATCTTTCGGCGCCCTTCATCAACCGCCCGGTCGCAACGACCCTACTCACCCTGGGTGTCGTGCTCGCGGGCCTTTTCGCCTATGCCAATCTGCCCGTGGCGCCACTCCCGCAGATCGACTTTCCGACCATCGCTGTCACGGCCAACCTGCCCGGTGCAAGCCCGCAAACCGTGGCGGCTACCGTTGCCGCACCGCTCGAGCGGCACCTTGGCACGATCGCGGACGTCACCGAGATGACGTCGACGAGCACGGTCGGCAAGGCCCGCATCGTTCTGCAGTTCGGCCTTGATCGGAACATCAACGGAGCGGCAAGCGACGTGCAGGCGGCGATCAACGCCGCGCGCGCCGATCTGCCGGCAAACCTCCGCAGCAATCCGACCTGGCGCAAGTTCAACCCCGCTTCCGCGCCGATCATGATCTTTGCCCTTACCTCACCGACGCTGACTCGAGGGCAGATTTACGATGCGGCCGATACTATTCTCCAGCAGCGACTCTCGCAGGTGCCGGGGATCGGCGAAGTCGAACTTGGCGGCAGCGCGCTGCCGGCTGTTCGCGTCGAGCTCAACCCGAACCCACTCTTCAAATACGGCATCGGCCTCGAGGATGTGCGCGCCGCCCTCGCCGCCGCCAATGCCAACAGCCCGAAGGGCTCGATCTCATTCGGTGGCCGGCGCTATCAGATCTACAGCAACGACCAGGCAACCCGAGCCAGCCAGTACGCTTCGCTCGTCATTGCCTGGCGCAACGGTGCGCCGGTGCGGCTCTCTGATGTGGCGCATGTTGTCAACGGGGTCGAGAACGTGCGCACCGAGGGTCTTGCCAATGGCAAACCTGCCGTGCTCGTCATTCTCTTTCCGCAGCCGGGCGCCAACATCATCAGCACCGTCGATCGGGTCCGCGCGCTCCTGCCCATGCTGCGCGCCTCCATCCCCACCAGCATCGATCTCACCGTGATGCTGGATCGCAGCACCACCATCCGCGCCTCTCTTGCAGACACCGAACTGACGCTCCTTGCGGCAGTCGGCCTTGTCATTCTCGTGGTCTTCCTTTTTCTCCGCGATGTCCGGGCTGCCCTTATCCCGAGCGTGGCGCTCCCGGTCTCGATCATCGGCACCTTCGGCGGCATGTATCTGCTCGGGTTCAGTCTCGATAATCTCTCGCTGATGGCCCTCACCATCTCGACCGGCTTCGTGGTCGATGATGCGATCGTGGTTCTCGAGAATGTTTCGCGGCACCTCGATAGCGGCCTCGCTCCGCGCGAGGCCGCGCTCAAAGGCACTCGCGAGGTGGGCTTCACGGTTCTTTCGATGAGCCTCTCGCTCATTGCCGTCTTTCTGCCTATCCTCCTCATGGGGGGAATCGTAGGGCGTCTTTTTCGCGAGTTCGGCCTGACGCTCTCCCTTGCGATCGCCGTTTCGCTCGTGGTCTCTCTCACCACGACGCCCATGATGTGCGCGATCATGCTGCGACAACGGCCGTCGGGGCTTGCCCAGGGCGCGCTCGGAAGGATCTTCGGCTGGAGCCGCGCCGCCTTCGACTTCGTCCACGACCGCTATGTGACGAGCCTCTGGACGGCCCTCCGCCACCCGTTGATCAGCATCCTTGCCCTTCTGGCGACGGTCGGCCTGACCGTCTTTTTGTTCGTTGCCATTCCGAAGGGACTCTTTCCGACCGAGGATACCGGCGTGCTGCTGGGTGGCGTCCAGGCCGACCAGGATATCTCGTTCCAGGCTATGCAAAAGAAGCTTGCGGCCTTCATGGCGATCATTCGCCGCAATCCCGCGGTTCAGAATGTAGCCGGATTCACCGGCGGTGGTCAGACCAATTCAGGCTTCATATTTGTCACTCTGAAGCCGCTGGCGAAACGCGGCGTCTCGGCCGGCCAGGTAATCTCCGAGTTGCGCAAACCATTCAGTCGCATCGCCGGCGCGCGGCTCTTTCTCCAGCAGGCAACCGACCTCAGGGTGGGTGGTCGGGCAAGCAATGCATTGTACCAGTTCACGCTGCAAGGCAGCTCGGCCTCAGAGGTCTATAAGTGGGCCAAGACGCTCGAGGCAGCACTTGCCCACTCGAACGTGCTGCGCGACGTCAATTCCGACCAGCAGCAGGGCGGGCTCGAAACCAATGTTGTGATCGACCGCGCGACCGCCGCTCGCCTCGGCGTCACGCCGAGTAAGATCGACAACACCCTCTACGATGCCTTCGGCCAGCGCCAGGTCTCGACCATGTACCGCCAGATGAACCAGTACCATGTCGTGATGGAAGTCGAGCCCCGTTACTGGCAAAGCCCCTCGATCCTCAAGGACATCTATGTCAGCACCTCCGGCGGGTCTGCCAGCGGCACCGAATCGTCCGGCTACGCTGCCGGCACCGTCGCAGCCTCCGGGGCGGCGCCCTCGGCGGCGTCGCTTGCCCAGAATGCGGCGCGCAACGCCGCATTGAACGCGATCGCCGCCCAGGGCAAGGGCATCGCCTCCAGCGGCGCCGCCGTCAGCACCGCTCAGGAAACGATGGTGCCACTCGCCGCGTTCGCCCATTTCGCCCCCGGCACCACGCCTCTTGCCGTCAACCATCAGGGCTTGTTCGTCGCCTCCACACTCTCCTTCAACCTGGCGCAGGGGAAGACCCTGAGCGAAGCCTCGGCGGCGATCCAGGCCGCGATCCGCAGGATCGACATGCCGACCACGATTCACGCGGCGTTTTCTGGCACCGCGCAGCTCTTCACCCGGTCACTCTCCGAAGAGCCGATCCTGATCCTTGGCGCCCTGTTCGCCGTCTATGTCGTGCTCGGAATTCTCTACGAGAGCACTATCCACCCCATCACCATCCTCTCCACCTTGCCCTCCGCCGGCGTCGGTGCGCTGCTTGCCCTCATGCTCGCCCGGCTTCCTTTCACCATCATCTCGCTGATCGGCCTCATTCTCCTCATCGGCATCGTCAAGAAGAACGCCATCATGATGATCGACTTTGCTATTGCTGCCGAGCGCAGCCGCAATCTCTCGCCACGCCGTGCCATTTACGAGGCAGCCAGCCTGCGCTTCCGCCCGATCATCATGACCACCGCCGCCGCAACCCTCGGCGCCCTGCCGCTTGTGCTGAGCCCCGGTTACGGAGCGGAGCTACGCCGACCCCTCGGCATCTCCATTATCGGCGGACTGGTCGTGAGTCAGATCCTCACCCTTTACACCACACCCGTCATTTACCTCTATCTCGATCGCCTGCGCCTTTGGCTCCGCCGCCTCGCCGGTCGGCCGGCCGCCTTGGAGCCCGGGGAGTGAGGCGCGCCACCCGTTTAGCCGTCTTTCTGACGCTGACCGGCTGTGCGATCGGGCCGAACTACCATCGCCCGCCTGCGATTGTCCCAACGCAGTACAAGGAACTGTCCGGCTGGGTAGCGGCACAGCCGCGAGCGGAGATCACCCGTGGCGCATGGTGGTCAATTTATCATGACCCCACACTCGACAAACTGGAAGCCCATGTGAATGTTTCCAACCAGACCGTCCGTGCCGCGGCCGACGCCTACCTTGAAGCGCGCGCGCTGGTAAACGAGGCTCGCGCCGGGCTTTATCCCAGTTTCGGGACCAATGCAGGGGTGGTACGTCAGTCGAGCAGCCGCAGCAGCATCGGCGCCGGTGGCAATTTCTCCCCCGCCTCCATCACCACAACCACCAACACGCTGGAGGGAACCGGCGCCTGGGATCTCGATCTCTGGGGCAAGATTCGTCGCCAGATTCAAAGCAGCGTCGCCGCCGCCCAGGCTTCCGCCGCCGATCTCGCCTCGGCCGAGCTTTCGGCTCAGGCGGCACTGGCTTCGGACTATTTCCAACTGCGCGCCGCCGATGCCCAGAAGACTCTCCTTCGTGCCACGGTGGCCGCCTACCGCCGCTCACTCCGGATCACCGAGAACCAGTATGCTGCCGGCACCGCGGCTCGCTCTGATGTGCTCGCCGCAGAGGTCCAACTGCAGAACGCCGAGGTCGCGGCAATCAACGCCGGTGTCGCCCGCGCCGAGTTCGAGCACGCAATCGCCGTTCTCATCGGGAAGCCGCCCGCCGATCTCACGATCCCGCCCGGCAGGCTCGCGAGCACCGTCCCCGTTGTCCCCGCGGGTGTTCCTTCCACGCTGCTTGAACGCCGACCGGACATCGCGGCCGCCGAGCGTACAATGGCCGAGCAGAACGCGCTGATCGGCGTCCAAATCGCCGCTTACTACCCTGATATCACGCTCTCGGGCCTATTCGGCTATGTCGGCAATCCCATCGATTCACTGGTCAAGGCAGCAAATCGCGTTTGGTCGCTCGGGGCCGCAGCAACGGCCACGCTCTTCAATGGCGGCGCCCGAAGCGCCGCTGTCGCGGCACAGCGAGCCGTGTACGATCAGAGCGTCGCCACCTACCGCGCGACCGTTCTCAGCGCATTCCAGGGCGTAGAGGACCAGCTCTCTTCCTTGCGCATCCTGTCCGCTGTCGCGAAAGTCCAGGACACCGCCGTCGCCTCGGCCAAGGAGGCCCTCGCCATCACTCTGAACGAGTACAAGGCCGGCACCGTCACCTACACCTCCGTGGTCGTCGCCCAGGCGACGCTTCTGGCAGACCAGGAGAATGCCATCGCCATTCGCCAAAATCGCTTGCTGGCAAGCGTGAGCCTGGTCGAGAACCTCGGCGGCGGTTGGTCCACGAGCAACCTGCCGGGCGCCAATCAGCTCCAACGGTCGAATCCACTCTTGCCGTGAGGAACCGCGGGAAGGCACCCGGTGCGTGTCGAGTGCGGCAGATCGGGTAAACTGATTTCGGGTATTTCGCGGCTCGTCCGGCAGCTGGTTCTCTGGCCCAGCCTGCGAAGTTTCGGCGGCGCCTTGTGCCAACCCGCGGTGGGCCCAACTTTACGAATGTTGCTATAGATTATGCAATTCCTGGCGATGCAGCGCCAGCCAGCGGAATAGGTCGCGCCGGTTCGCGCTCAACGCGCGGACGCCCCGCCTGCTCGCCACGCAGGACCGCTCGGCGCTCCGTGCACCGGGCTCAATAGCTGCGCGGCAGGCCGAGGACGTGCTCGGCGATATAGGAGAGAATGAGGTTGGTGCTGATTGGTGCGACACGATAAAGACGCGCCTCGCGGTATTTGCGTTCGACATCGTACTCCTCCGCGAAGCCGTACCCGCCATGCGTCTGCACGCACGCTTCCGCGGCGGCCCACGCGGCGTCGGCCGCAAGCAGCTTGGCAGTGTTCGCCTCCTCGCCGCACGCCTTTCCGGTCTCGAACCGCGCGCAGCCCTCGCGCAGCATCAGCTCGGCCGCCCGCATCTCGGCATGAGCGCGCGCGATCGGAAACTGGACGCCCTGATTCTGTCCGATCGGGCGGCCGAACACGATCCGCTCCTTCCCGTACGCAACCGCCTTGGCGATGAACCATTTGGCATCGCCGATCGACTCGGAGGCGATCAGCAGCCGCTCGGCATTCATCCCGTCCAGGATGTAACGAAAACCCTTCCCCTCCTCGCCCACGAGGTTCGCCGCCGGCACCCGCACGTTGTCGAAGAAGATCTCGCACGAATTGTGGTTCATCATGGTGCGGATCGGCCGGATCGTCAGGCCCGCCGTGCGGGCTGCACGCATGTCGACGATGAAGGTCGAAAGCCCCTCCGTCCGCCCCCGTGTCTCGTCCTTGGGCATGGTGCGCGCGAGCAGCAGCATGAGGTCAGAGTGCTCGGCTCGGCTCGTCCACACCTTCTGGCCATTGACGACGTACTGATCGCCTTCACGGCGGGCGAACGTGCGCAAGCTCGTCGTATCCGAGCCGCTGCCCGGTTCGGTCACGCCGAACGCCTGCAGGCGAAGCTCGCCCGCGGCGATCTTCGGCAGATACGTTCGCTTCTGCTTCTCCGAGCCGTGCCTGAGGATGGTGCCCATGATATACATTTGCGCATGGCACGCCGCTCCGTTGCAGCCCTCGGCGTGGATCGTCTCGAGGATCGCCGCCGCTGCCGAAAGAGGCAGCCCCGCACCGCCATACTCTTCAGGGATTAACGCCGCGAGATATCCCGCCTCCGTGAGCGCACGCACAAATTCGCTGGGATAGGCCCGGCTGCGGTCCGCCTTCCGCCAGTATTCGCCGGGAAAGCGCGCGCAGAGCTTTTTCACCTCCGCGCGGATCTCCTCGTGCAATGCCGCGGCCCCCGTGCCATGGCTCATGGGCAACCTCCCTCATCGGCCCAATCACAACCGAACGATGGAGGTGGCGCAAGAAGCCGGCTGTGACGGCGCCCCCGTCTTGGCCGGGATCAGCTCCGGCCCGAACTCTGGCGCACCACGACGATGGCGCGGCGGAGGCGGATGATGCCCGCCCGCACCTCGCCCAACGCACAGAGCTGCCGGCCTTCGCGAGCAAGTTTCTCAACTGCCGCCGGAGCGGGATTGACCAGCGCCTGGCGGGCAGCTTCCACCTCGGCAGAAAGCTCCGCACAATAATGCGGCGTGTCCGTCAGCAGCTTCATCGCCGCCGGTTGCGTTCGCCCCGGCGGCGTGAGGGTCAGTCCGGCGAGCAGAAATACCGCCGTCCCGGCCAGGCCGCCGAAGCGGAAACCATTCCCCATACAACCTTCGCTAGCGGATCCCGCCTCACCGCCTTGTGGGAGCTGGGTGAAGAGACCGTCATGCGTCCGCGGCGGCGGCGTGGTGCGCAGACTCGACCGCGCCGGGGAGATGCAGCATTGCCGCAAGCCCGGGCGCGTTGTCGGCGAGCGTCAAGGTGCCGCCATGCAGCTGCCCCACCGCCTGTACCAGCGCAAGCCCGAGACCGGCGCCAGGCGTGTTCCGTGCCGCTTCACCGCGGAAAAATCGCTCCGTCGCGCGCGCGCGGTCGGCGACGGGAATGCCGGGGCCATGATCGGCGACAGTAATCGTGACCGTTCCGAGCCCCGATGCGGCGGAAAGACGTACAAGGCCCCCCGCGGGCGAGAATTTCAGCGCATTGTCGAGCAGGTTGGCGATCGCCTGCTGGATGAGCTCCCGATCACCGAACAGCGGCAGGCGTTCGGGGCAAGCCAGCACCAGCGAAAGCCCGCTCTCCTCGGCGGGCGCACTGTAGAGATCGACGAGGCCCGCAAGCATCGGTGTGGCGTCGAACGCGGCAAAGGCGGACCGGCGCGCGCCCGCCTCGATCTCGGCGATACGCAAGAGCGCCTGGAACACTGCCACGATCCCGTCAAGGTCGGCGGTGGCGCGCTCGATCGCCGCCCTGAGATCCGCCTCGGTATTGGCGTGCAACGCGGCATCCTCAAGCCGGGCGCGTGCGCGCGTGATCGGCGTGCGCAGATCGTGCGCAATGGCGTTGGAAACCTGCCGGACGCCATCCATGAGCCGTGAAATGCGTTCGAGCATTTCGTTGATCGTCTCGGAAAGGCGATCGAATTCGTCGCCGCGGCCGGTGATGCGCACCCGTTGCGACAGGTCTCCGGCCGAGATCGCCGCCGCCGTCGTCGAGACATTCGCAAGCGCGCGGCGGAACAGGCTACGGATGACGATCGCGCCGGCGAGGCCGAGTACAAGCACCACGAGCAGCGCCCACAGGAGCGCGCCTGTGAGAAGATCCCTGAGCTCAGCCCTGACCTGCACGTCACGTCCGACCAGCAGGTGGAAGCTCCCCGGCAGCGTGAAGGTCCGCACGCGGGCCAGCGAGCGGATGCCCGCTCTTTCAATCGGGAGTTCCGCCCATGCGCGATGGGCCGGCAGGCCGGTCGGCCAGGAGGCGAGGTTGCCGACAATTCGCCGCATCCCCGGATCGACCAGAAGATAGATGGCGTTGTCGGCCACGTTCTCCGCCAGCCGATTCTCGATGGTAATGACCAGCGCAGGCAATCCGCCCTCCTGCCAGCGCTGGGCGAGGCCCTGCACGTCCGCCGCGATCGCCGTATCGGTCTCCCGATCGAGCAGGCCCACGGTCTCCCACCAAAGAAAAAAGGCAAGCGCAAGCGCCGAAAGCCCGAACAGGAGCGCATAGACGGCAGCAAAGCGCAGCGCCGCGGAGCGCAGGAAACGCGGATGCGCCGGCAGCTTCGCGCCGGTCGCCGGCCCGTCGATCGTCCGTCCAGGCGCCGTTTCCGTCGGCAGACTCGGCGAGGCAAGATCCATCACGCCGCGTCCGCACGCAGCATATAGCCGGCATTGCGCACGGTGTGGATCAGGGGGCCGGCGAAGGGCTTGTCCACCTTCTGGCGCAATCGCGAAACGTGGACGTCGATCACATTCGTTTGTGGATCAAAATGATAATCCCATACGCCCTCGAGCAGCATGGTCCGGGTGACCACCTGCCCTGCATGTCGCATCAAATACTCGAGCAGCAGAAACTCGCGCGGCTGCAGATCAATCTTCTGGCCAGCCCGGCGCACGCTGCGCGAGAGGAGGTCCATCTCAAGATCACCCACGACGAGCTTGGTCGCCGGCCCCTCGCCCTTGCCGCGCCGGGTCAACGCCTCGACGCGGGCGAGGAGTTCGGCAAAGGCGAACGGCTTGGTAAGATAATCGTCCCCACCCGCCTTGAGCCCGACCACCCGGTCATCAACCTGGCCTAACGCCGAGAGAAAAAGAACCGGAACCGTATTGTGCTGTGAACGCAACGTCTCGAGAATCCTGAGCCCGTCGATGCCGCCCGGCAGCATGCGGTCGAGCACGATCGCGTCAAAGCTTTCGCTTACGGCAAGGAAAAGTCCATCCCGACCATTGTCGGCATGCTCGACGACATGTCCGCTCTCGCGCAGGCCCTTGACCACGAAGCCGGCAACATCTTTGTCGTCTTCGACCAAGAGAATTCGCATTCTTGCCCCTTCCCTCCTATCCCTGCGTGTTCGCCGGCCGTTCACCGACCGTCACCGGCAGTTCGAGCCGCTCCCCGTTCCGATGAACAACGAGGTTCACGCGCGCGCCCGGCGGCAGCGCAGCAACAGCACGGATCAGTCCGCTTGCATCGGCAATGTGCCTTCCGTTCACCGAAACGAGCACATCGCCCGGCTGCACTCCAGCCGCACTTGCGGGACCTCCGGGCGCAATCCCGGTCACCAACACGCCTTCGTTCCCGGAAGGCGAGCCGGCGAGCGACTCGATCGCCACGCCGAGCCAGCCGCGGCGGATATGCCCGTGCGCTCGGAGCTCGGCAACGATTCTTCTGACAGTATCGCTCGGGATCGCAAACCCGATCCCGACCGATCCTCCGCCCGGTGCCACGATCGCCGTGTTCATGCCGATCACCTGGCCCCGAAGGTCGAACAGCGGCCCCCCGGAGTTGCCGGGATTGATCGGCGCGTCGATCTGCAGGAAGCGGTCAAATGGCCCGTCCCCGATGTCACGGCCCTTCGCCGAGACGATGCCGGCCGTTACCGACCCACCGAGCCCGAACGGGTCACCAGCGGCCAGAACCCAGTCGCCCACCTGAACCGCATTCGAATTGCCGAACTGCGCATAGGGCAGGCTCCGGCCCGCATCCACCTTCAAGACAGCAATGTCGGTGAGCGGGTCGGCGCCGAGCACCCGCGCCGGCAAGGTGCGGCCGTCGGAGAACGACACGACGATGCGCGTGGCATTCCGGATCACGTGGTTGTTGGTGACGATCACGCCCGACGGCGCAATCACGAACCCGGAGCCCACCGCACGCACCTGCTCGGTACCCCCGAAGTGTCGCAGGAACTCCTGCGCGAAGGGGCTACCTCGCAACTCGGGCGGCAGCAGATCCGTGATGTTGCCGCCGCTGTTCACCACCGCCGTTACCGCGATGTTGACAACCGCTGGGAGCACGCGCCGCACAAGCGGGGCGAAGCTGCCAGGCATCGGCTGCGCAGCGGCAGTGAAAGGCGCCGCCAGACTGAGTGCAAGCAGAACGAACATCGCCGCGACGCTCCGGCGCTGCGGCGATTGCAGCAAAGGGGCAGGCATGGCCGGACCTCTCGTTGCGAGCAATAGTAGTGCCGCCCAGATGGCCTCTCCCACGCCGAGGCTCAAGATGAACGCGAGCGGCCCGGCTTGATCGGCCGGCGCGGGCGCGCGAAACCTGCGATCGCTCTTTCCCCGCGAGGCACGCCCGTGAGCCATCTTCTGCACCGCTCTCTCGCCGCTCCCCCTCCGATGGTCGAGAGCGGGCAGGGCATCTGGCTCCGGCTCGCCTCCGGCGCCGAAGTGATCGACGGTTCGGGGGGCGCCGCCGTCGCTTGCCTCGGTCACGGCGAGCCGCGCGTGATCGGCGCGATCGCCGAACAGTCTCGCCGTGTCGCGTACGCCCATACTTGGCTCTTCGCTTCCCACCCGGCCGAGGACCTGGCGGCCGAACTTCTCAGGAATGAACCGGGCGATCTCACGCACGCCTTCTTTGTCTCCTCGGGCTCGGAGGGCATGGAGGCGGCGCTCAAGCTCGCCCGCCAATATTTCATCGAGCGCCGGGAGCCCTGGCGCACGCGCGTCATCGCCAGGCGGCAGAGCTATCACGGCAATACCCTCGGCGCCCTCGCCGCCGGCGGAAACATGGCGCGACGCGCCCTCTACGAGCCGCTTCTGGCTCCCGTCTTCAGCCATGTCTCGCCCTGCTTCCCGTACCGGTTCCAGGCGCGGGAGGAGAGCGAGGCCGATTATGCCGCACGCCTCGCCGCCGAGCTCGAAGAGGAGTTCCAACGGCTCGGCCCGAAGAACGTGATCGCATTCTGCGCCGAGCCGGTGGTGGGCGCGACCGCCGGTTGCGTTCCCCCCGTGCCCGGCTATTTCCGGGCCGTGCGCAACATCTGCGATCGCCATGGAGCGCTGCTCATCCTGGACGAGGTGATGTGCGGGATGGGCCGCACCGGCACCATGCACGCCTGGGAGCAGGAGGGTGTCGCCCCCGACATCCAGGTGATCGCCAAGGGCCTGGGCGGCGGCTATCAACCGATCGGCGGCATCCTGATCGGGCGGCGGATCGTCGAGGCTCTCCGCCACGGCTCGGGAAGCTTCGTACACGGCCACACCTACCAGGCCCACCCCGTCGCCTGCGCCGCGGCGCTGGCGGTGCAGCGGGTCATCGCCGAGGACGGCCTGCTTGCCAACGTGCGAGCCATGGGCGCCAGGCTCGAGGCCGGGCTCGCCGAGCGGTTCGGCAACCATCCCCACGTCGGGGACATCCGGGGCCGCGGTCTTTTCCATGCGCTTGAATTCGTGGCCGACCGTGCGACCCGTGAGCCTTTCCTCCCGCGCCTCAGGGTGCACGAGCGGGTCAAGGCCGAGGCGCTGGCACGCGGGCTTGCCATTTATCCGATGGGCGGCACCATCGACGGGGCAACGGGCGATCACGTGATCGTCGCGCCCCCTTACATCATCGACGCCACCGGGATCGACATGATCGTCGAGCGCCTCGGCAAAGCGGTGGAGGCCGCCTTGGACGGAGCCCTGGCAGCCGCGTAAGCGCGGCCACCGGATTTGCCTCACCCCGGACTTTGCCGCGCCACGGCAAGACGCTCCTCCGCCTCCGCGCGCGACATGGCGAGCGCGGCGCGCGCCACCCCGCCCGGAAATCCGGCACGCGCCAAGGCGCCAAGCTCGCGCCGGCGGGCAGCCGCGTCGGCGAGGGGGCCGGACCGGAACGGGCCGATACGCCGCTTGCGTGCAAGGGTCAGGGCTGCCGTCAACTCGACAGCCGGATCTTGGGGAAGCGCGGCGGCGAGCACGGGCCCCGCGAGCCCGCGGCGAATGAGATGGGCAGCAATGCCCCGGCGCGAGGTGCCGGAACGGGCGAGGCGACGGGCGCGCGCCACGGCAAACGCGGCATCGTCCACCGCGCCGGCCGCAACCAGCCGTTCGACCACCGCCCGTGCCGCGCTCCGCGCCGCAACTGCACTCGCGGCAATCGCATCCGCATCACCCTCGGCGCCACGCGCCCAGCGTGCGATTCGGCGGAATAACACCCGCTGGAGCCCCGCCCGCGTCGTCGGGTAACGCGCAAGGTGGCTGACCGCCGTTTCGTGGAGAAGCGCCGCATCCGGCGGGTTGCCAGATCGGGTCATATCGCAGCATGCCACCAGCGGTCCTCCCAGCCAACCGCGATCCTGTCCTTCTTCAGGGCAGCAGCTCGGCAATGTAGGGCGGCAGACAGAACGCGCCGGCGTGAATTTCCGGCGTCCAGTAGCGCGTGCGGCCGAGAATGCCGGCGGCGGCGGCGCGGCGCTCGATCTCGGCAACCGGCAGGCCGGTGAGCGAGCCATCCTTGGCTGCCCAGCCGAGCGCCATGAACCCGCCGACATAGGTCGGCACCGCGACCAGATAGGCGCTGACGTGCGGGAACGATTTCGAGCGCCGCCGGCTGGTTTCGATCAGTTCCTCACCCTGCAGGAAAGGCACCCCGCACTGGTTCACCACCACGCCGCGTGGCGAAAGGATGCGCGCCGCATGCGCGTAGAACGTCTCGGTGAAGAGCACCTCGCCGACCCCAATCGGATCCGTGGAATCGACGATCACCACATCGAACGCGGCGTTCACTGCTTCGGCAACGTAGGCAATACCGTCGCCCACGATCACCTCGGCGCGCGGATCCTGCCACGCGGCGCCGCCGATCCCGGGCAGGAACTCCCGGGCCAACCGGATCACTTCGGCGTCAATCTCCACCATCACCGCGCGGCGCACGCCCCCGTGCTCGAGCACGCGTCGCAGCACACCGCCGTCACCCGCGCCAATGATCAGGACCCGCTCCGCCGCACCGTGCGCAATCAGCGGCACGTGCACGAGCATCTCCTGGTACACGAACTCGTCGGCCTCGGTGATTTGCACCACGCCATCCAGCATCAGCACGCGGCCGTGCGACTCGCTCTCGAAGATCACGATGTCCTGGTATGCGCTTTTCGCGCGCGCAAGCTCACGCTTGATCCGGAAGCGCTGGCCCCAGGCGGGATAGAGACTCTCGTTCACCCAGGCATCAAGGGCCATTGGCCTGCCGCTTTGTTCTTGTCATCAACCGCGCCGGCCCTCGCCGCGCCTTCCCCACGCCGGAAGCAGGCACTGCGCGTGAACGCCTGGCCGCGCCAAACGCGGGTCGATCATCGACCCATCCCTCGACATCCCGAAGCTAGGCGATCAGGCCGCGCCGCTGCTCGGAGAGATGGATGCTTCGCGGTCGGAACGCCGCTTTAAGGATCGGCACCGAACGATAGGGGTCGCATGCCCCGCACATGAAGATATCGATCGCGGCGAAAGCGCGCTCTGGCCAAGTATGGATCGAGATGTGGCTCTCTGCCAGCAGGAGCACGCCGGAAACTCCCCCCTCCGGCGAGAACTGGTGCATATGAGCGTGTAGGATCGTGGCCTTCGCAGCCATCGCCGCCTCCGCCAGCGCCTGCTCGATCGCACCGGGATCGGCGAGATTCTCCGCCCCCCAAAGATCGAGTAGGAGATGCGCGCCCGCGAACTTGAGCCCGTCGCGCGTGACAAAGTAGTCCTTCGCCTCTGGCGCGAGGCCTTCTTCCTGGTTCTCTCGGGAGATTTCCGAGACCATCCCCAGTTGAGCGAGTGCGTCCATCGCGTACCCCTGCAACCAAAAGACAGCCTCTCGGGCGGAGCAACCCCGCGCCGGCGGGCCAAGACGGGCGCAGATAGGGAAGACATGCCCCCGATGCAAGGAAAAAGTCGCCGGCGGCGAGCACCTCGTTTCCGTAGTCCGTTGCCACGGCCAAACGGGCGATCCGAGATCCTCGCGGCCATGGCCTCGGGCTCTGCGGACCCCTTCGCGCCGCCGCCGATGACGCTGGATGGAAGGGGTACGGGCTTAGGGCACGAGTCGCATCGTCCCGCCAATCGCCTTGAGCTCCGTCGGCAATTGCCCGGCGATCGCCGTCTCGCGCTGTACCCGGGTGAGATCAACGAGGCCGTGGGCCGGCGGATCGGTCAGCAGGCGAAACATGTCAGCGAGTGAGCCCTGTCCGATCCGCGCGCCAAAGGTCGCGCGCAGCAGAGCGAGTTCACTGGCATCGCCGGCCTCAGTGGAGGCGCTCGCCAGCCGCACCAGCAAGTTCTGATCAGCGCTGGAAAGCGCGCCCTTGGCAGGCACCTTCTGCGCAGCCAATGCAGCAAGCGCGGCCTCCGCCCCCGGCCAGTTTCCCGCCTTCTGGAGCAGATCTGCGGCGAGCCCCGTGGCAGCCGGACTATTCACGGTATCGAGGGCAGCGACAGCCTTCCCCGTATGTCCTTCCGCGGCAACGGCCCGCGCATAGATCATGGTCCGCCTGACCGCGAGCGGGCGGGGCAGACTGGCCGCGCGAGAGGCGGCAAGGGCGGCCAACGCACGGCTTGGATCGTTCTCTGCCAGCCGCACGGCCGCAAGCCGTGCGCCGATGCCGGCCTGTGGCGCACCGGGCGGGGCGGCCTGCATGAGCTTGGCCAGCACCGGTGCGGCCCGATCCGGGAGATCGAGCGCCAGCAGCCGGTCGGCCAGCATTTCCCCAAGTCTTTCTCCTCGGCGGCCTGGCGGAATGAGATCGGCGTTGTCCTCGATCAGGCTGACGAGGTCGAGCGGTTGCACACGCTCGGCCGCGTTACCCCTGAAGAGGCGCCGGAAGGTTGCCGCGCGGGCGCTTCGCACTGCCGCCGCCTGCGCGGGAAACAGGTGCTGCGTGCGACGCAGCAGCGCGAGCGCCTGGCGCCATTCGCCCGCGTTCGCGCGGAGTTCCGCAACCTTGAACCGAAGTGCCAGTTCATGTCGGCCGCCACGCCAGTCGTAGAATTGGCGCGAGAGCGCATCAGCCGCGGCCATCGGGGTCATGGCCCCGTTGGCAAGACGCAGCAAGACGGCGTGGCTCGCCGCACGGGCGGCCACACGGCGATCGAGCGAGTGCGCCAGCCGGTCGTATGCGGTAAGCGCCGCCGCTGTCTTGCCATGCGCGGCGAGCAGCAGAGCACGCGCGAAATCGAGCGGCGGCGTGTTGGGCAGTTGCTTCAGGAACTGCCCGGCCGCGGCCAGCGCGTCGCCGCGCACCATGGCATCCGCTGCGATGGGTGCAAGGAAATTACGCAATGCCGCCGGGTAGGCGAGGATCAACCCTGCTGTTGCCGCAAAGACCGGCGCAGTACCGGCCGGATCCTGATGCAATAGCGCGGCGCGCGCCGCCCGCCAGAGCGCGATCTCGTCGGTTCCTGAGAGCCGCGGATCATCGAGGCCGGTGGAGCGATCGAGCCGCCCAGCTAGCAGCGCGGCAATCGCCGCCAGCCCGTTCGCGCCGGCATTGTTGGAGTGGCGCGGATCATCGATGCCGGCCAGCTTGATCAGCGCCATTGCCTCGGGGCCCATGCCGAGCGCCACCATTGTCTCCGCCTCGCCGAGGCGGGACCCGAAGCGGTCCAGCCGAGGCTTGGCAACTGCCGCGTCCAACTGCTGGTAGAGCCGCCGCGCTAACGCGACCCGGGGCAGCGCCGGAAAATCGAAGCGCCGGGTCAGGGTCGCGGCGCTTTCCAACGCCGCCAGGTGCGGCGGCGGCGCTGCAAGTGCCAAGCCACCCTTCCCGTCTGCAGCCAGCCTGAAGCCCTGGGTGCCTGCGCGCAGCACGAGACGGTCTGTCAGAGGCTCAATCGCCACGCCGAGCCAGGTTCGCAGCAATACGAAGTCCGGCACGCGCCGCGTCAAGGCTACCGCCCTGCCCGGCACGCGCGCCGTTCCGACAAGCAGACTGGTTCCGCTCATCGGATCGGGCACGATCACCACCTGCGCGGCGGTGGCCATCGGCAAGGCAAGGGAACCCTCCTTCACTGTAGAGACGATCGCGCGCGCCGACGAAGGCCCGGCCGTGATTCCGACTACCCATCCGCTCCGGCGGTGCGACAGCGAAAGTCGGAGTGTCGGTGGCAACGGCACCCGGAGCACGGTTCCTGCCGGAAGAAGGCTGACCCGCGCGGCGCCGAAGGCCGGATCTCCGGCCAGGCCGGACATATCGATCGGCCGTGCGGTGTCGAACACAACGACGCCATTGTCGCCACGACGCAAGGCCGCAGCACCCGTGCGCGGCCCGAATGGGATGAGGATGGCCGCCTCCGCACCGGGTGGCGCGGCGACGCGGCGCGCGGCGAGGGCAAGCGGGCCGAAAAGCACGGTCGGCGGCGCGGGCTCCGAGGGCGTTGCCACGGGCGCGGGCATGCCCGACGGCGCGGCCGAAGGCGTCACCGTTGCAATGACGGGCGCATTGGTCGCGGCCGGCGGGGCTATCGCCGGCGACGCAATAGCGGGTGGCGCCGCGAGGATGTGCGCCGGCGCCGGCTTGGCAATCTTCCCGGGTATCGGCGGCAAAGGAAGCGGAATGGAGGGCGGAGGCAGAGGCAGGACCGCGGCGGCCAGCAGGAGAGGGGAGGGTGGATCGGCGGCCCGGGCAAGGCCGCCGGTCGGACCGGGCTGAACGGCCCTGGTCGGGTTGAGCACGTCGAGCACGATCCTCCTGCCGACCCTGAAAGTACGAACGGCCGCGCCGGGCACGATGGTTACACGTGCCTCCCCCCGCTTCGCCACAAAGGCCCGCACATTCGGCGGCAACCGATCGGGCTCGCCGATCGAGGCCGCGTCGACAAAGGTAAGCACGACGAGCGTGCCGCTGCGAACAAGATTGTAGGCGACAAGTCTCGGAAAGTCGAACACCAGACGCCCGAACTGGCGATGCATGCCGGCGCGCACGCCGATCGCGGGTTCTGCTGCAGCCCGGCCGGCAGCGCCGACCATGAGCGCCGTCACAAGAAGCGTGGCGAGAATGCGGGCCACCGCCCCGCGACGGAGTCGGCGCCTGCCGAGTGTGCGGACTCGTGGGTCGGCTCGCATGTTCGAAGCCCCTCTTTCGTCTTCATCCACGACGCCTCCGAGCGCGAGGATGATCAGCTACCACCTCCGCCGGCCCCACCCCGCACCGCCACGAGACCGGTCGTCAGCGCGCGGGCCTTGTCCGGCTGCATGGCGGCAAGAATGGCAGCGGCCTTGCGTTCGTTCATGCGACGCATGACGCCAAGCAGTACCGGCATGGGAAGGCCATCGAAGATAGCCGCGGCATTGCGCGGCTGCATGTTTTGGTAGAGCTGCACAAGCGCCTGCCATTTGGCCGCGTTCTTCTGCTGGCGCGCGGCGTTTTCGACGGCGAGCTCTTTTTGCAGGGCGGCAAGTTCGGCAACCCGGAGTGCGAGCTGCTTCTCGGCAGCCTTCAGCACCGATTCGCGCAAATCGAGCGCGGCGGCGCGCGCCTTGAGGGTCGCGCTACGGCGGCGAAGGTCGAGCAGAAGCCGTCGCTCGGCCGGACTCGCAGCCGGCGCCGGCGGGCAGGCGGAAACAACCTCGGCAGAGGGCCCGGCCGCAGCCGGCAGGGCGCTTGCCGGCACTGCCCGGCCGTTCGCCGGCGGTCCCGCGGCACGCACGAGCGTCACCGACTTCATGCCCAGCAACGCCGCCATGACCACGATCGTAACCGGCAGAAGACGCGGCAGGCGCAGGCGGCGCAGCATCCCCTCAGCGCCCCATCCTGAGCGCGCGCAGCAACTCTCGCTCCGCCTCGCTCTCGGCCCGTGGCGCGGCAGGGGATGCAGCAGGCGCGATCGACCGTAGCACAGATGCATCGGAGGTCCGGCCGGCGCTGATCGCCGCGTCGAGCCGATCGGCCATCCGATCGGCCCGCTCGGTCAGAAAGATGAGATCGTCCTTCAGCGCAGCGGCTGCGGCCGCTTGCCGCGCAAGATCACTGCCGGTGCTTTCGGCGGTGCCACGCAATCGCTCGATCCCCGCTTCCGCATCGCGCGTGCTGTCGTTGAATTCCTTGACCAGCGCCTCCAGGGCGGCACGGTCGCGCTTCAGCACCCCGAGCGCGCGCTCGAGCCTGAGCGCGTGGAAGAGCGTCGCCGCAAGCAGACCAACCAAGCCGATCTCGAGCAGCCATTCCATGACCGCCATGCCGGCCCGTGACCTTTTCAGCGCGCCGTAGGGCGCGGCAGCGCACGTTCGATCTCTATCGCGAGCACGTTCTTGTGCTTTCCGAGGCGCCCCTCGAACAGCGGCGTGCCCCCACAGCGCAGATCGATCCGCGTATCGGGACCGGCGTTCAGGGTGATCCGGCTCCCCGGCGTCAACGCCATCACCTCCGACAGCCGCATCGTCTGCTCGTCGAGGACCGCGTCGAGGACGATCTCGGTGTTCCAGAGTTCGTCGGCGAGGTGTGTCTCCCAGATTGAATCCCGGCCGAACTTCTCACCCATGAACTTTTGCAGCAGCAGTTCGCGCACCGGCTCGAGGGTCGCGTAGGGCAGGAGGAGCTCGATACGGCCGCCGCGGTCCTCCATATCGATGCGTAGGCGTGCCACCACCGCAGCATTGGAAAGGCGGGAGATCGCGGCAAAGCGTGGATTGACCTCGAGCCGCTCGAACCGAAATGTTACCGGCGAAAGTGGGTCGAAACTCGCCGTAAGGTCCGCCAGAACGACCTTGATGAGGCGTTCGACCAGAACGCGTTCGATCGTCGTGTACGGGCGCCCCTCGATCCGCATCGCCACGGTCCCACGCCGACCGCCCAGCAAAACATCGACGATCGTATAGATCATCGGCGAATCGACGACGATCAGCCCTTGATTGTCCCACTCCTCCGCCTTGATGACAGCCAGCATGGCCGGCAGCGGAATGGTGTTGAGATAGTTGCCAAACCGCAGGCTCGCGATGCTTTCGATGCTGACATCGACATTGTCGCCGGTGAAGTTGCGCAGGCTTGTGGACATGATGCGCACTAGCCGGTCGAATACGATCTCGAGCATCGGCAGGCGCTCGTACGAAACGAGGCCGGAATTGATGATCCGCTGCATGCCGTTCGGATCGTCACTCGCCCCTGCCCCGTTGTTCCGGCCGAGCAGGCTGTCGATCTCCGCTTGGTCGAGAGTGCGCGCCGATCCGCCAACAGTACCCTCGATGCCACCCTTCCAGTCGGGGGCCACTTCTTGCCCGGCTGCTGCGTCGTTCATTGGATCAGCAGATTGGTGAACAGCACGTTGGTTACCCGGCCGGGCCCGGCTACGATTGCAGCGCGCGCGAGCAGTGCCTCCCGCAAGCGCCAGGTTCCGACCGAGCTCTGCATCTCGGAGGCATGCATGTCGCGCAGATAGGTCAGGAACATGTCCTGCAGCTGCGGCAAATCCTTGCGAACTACGGCAAGCGCAGCCGGATTCGCTGCAACGAGTTGGATATCGACCTTGACATAACGCTGGACACTTCCCGAACCGGCGAGGTTGGCCACCATCTCAGGCATCGCGAACAATACCGGCTTGCCGGTGGCCGCAGCCACCGGGCGGCCCTGCCCGATGAGACGCGGCAGGACGCCGCTGAACCAGAGGCCGGCGCCGATAACGCAGGCCAGCAGTGGGGCGCCGGCGAGAATGAGAAGCCGCCGCCTCGACCGCGTCGGGGCCGGAGCCTCGGCCGGCGCTTCCGCCTCGGCCTCGCTCGGCTCCACCGATGTCGCCGTCGCCATTCCACCCCCTCTCCGATGTGTGCCGGCCCGGAGGATGGGGTCCACCGATTAACGAAGCCTTTCCTGCGCGCTTCGCGACCCGGCAAAAACGGCCGCCCCTGGCAGAGCCTGCCGGGCGCCCTCGGGCGCAATACGGGGGTGCCCGGGCAAAGCACTGTTCTAAGCTACCAGGCAGTTGGCACAACGCTTGCTTTTGTTCTCGGTGCGGTCCGGGTCCCGGTCGGGCCGCCGGAGTGGGAACGACCGCGGAGGCTATGGATCATGCAACTTGCCAGCTTGGTTGCCGCTTCGCGACTGATAGCGGAGCAGGATGCCATAGCGGTGATCGCCAACAACATTGCCAACGCCAACACGCCCGCCTATCAGGCCCAACGCACCCAGTTCACGGACTGGCTGGCGCCGGCCAGCGCACCCGCGGGCGAAGCGGGGATCGCCTTCGTTGCCGATCGCGGCACTTGGCGCAACCGCGCCACCGGGGCTTTCCGCAAGACCGGCAATCCGTTCGATCTCGCAATCGGGGCAAAGGACGCCTGGTTCACCGTCAGGACACCCCAGGGCGTTCGCCTCACGCGTGCCGGCTCCTTCAGCCTCTCGGCGAACGGCACGATCGTCGATCAGAATGGCGACCCGCTGCTCGATACCACCGGCCAGCCGATCACGCTCTCCACGAGCGACACCGGCATCGCGATCGCTGCGGACGGCACCGTATCGAGCCGCGAGAACGGCGTAATCGGACAGATCAGCCTCGTCCGGCCCGCCAATCCCGCTCTCATGACCGCCACCGGCGGCACGCTCTTCGCCGCCAACGGGCCGACCACGCCGGTCGGCAACCCGCAGTTGATGCAGGGCATGATCGAGGATTCCAACGTGCAGCCGATCCTCGAGATCACACGCATGATCACCGCCGAGCGTGAGTTCGGATTTCTCGCGCAGTTCGTGCAGGCCGAGTCCGATCGCCAGCAAGCCGCGATCAGCAAGATCACCACCACCAGCGCCTGACCGCGATCGCCAGGGAAGGAAGCAGAGGATGCGCGCACTCGACATCGCCGCCACCGGCATGCAGGCCCAGCAGACCAACGTCGAGGTGATCTCGAACAACATCGCCAACATGACGACCACCGGCTACAAGCGCCAGCGCGCCGAGTTCCAGGACCTGATCTACCAGAACCTGCGCGTCGTCGGCTCCAACAGCAGCGACCAGAGCACGATCGTTCCCTCCGGAGCGCAAATCGGGCTCGGCGTGAAGACCGCCGGCGTTTACCGCATCGACGATCAAGGCACGTTGCAGCAGACCGGCAACAGCCTCGATCTGGCGATCCAGGGCAACGGCTATTTCCAGGTCACGCTGCCATCGGGCCAGACCGCCTACACCCGCGACGGCACCTTCAGCCTCGCGCCCGACGGCACGATCGTCACCGCCGACGGCTACGTCGTGCAGCCCGGTATCGCCATTCCCTCGAACGCCACCGCGGTCACGATCAACACCTCGGGACAGGTCCAGGTGACGCTCGACGGCCAGACCGCGCCACAGACCCTCGGCCAGCTCCAGCTCGCTGTCTTTCCGAACGACAACGGGCTCGCGGCCGAAGGCTCCAACCTCTTTCTGCAGAGCGCTGCCTCCGGCGACCCGGTCGCAGGCACGCCGGGCTCTCCCGGTTTCGGCACCACGATGCAGGGCTTCCTGGAGGCCTCGAACGTCAACGTGGTGAGCGAGATCACCAACCTGATCACCGCCCAGCGGGCCTACGAAATGAACAGCCAAGTGATCACGGCCGCCGACCAGATGCTCTCCACGTTGACCAACCTGCACTGAGGGTCGGCCCATGCGTTCAGTCCTCCTTGTAATACTCATGCTCCTGGCTGCCGTCCCCGCGCGCGCCGCGGAGGCAGCCAAGCTGCGCCCATTCGGCATCCTCGATGGTTCCGTGGTGCGTCTTTCGGATCTTTTCGAGGACCTCGGCGCGGCCGGCCGTCAGGTGCTCGGCCCGGGCCCGGCGCCCGGGCAGCAGATCACGGTGCCGGCTGCGCAGCTTGCCGCGATCGCGAGCGAATTCGGCGTCAATTGGCGGCCACGCTCGCCGGGTGAACAGGCCATCCTCGAGCGGCCCGGCCGGCCGCTCCGCCGTTCCGAGGCCATCGCAACCCTCAGGCAGGCACTGCTCTCCGCCGGCGCCCCCGCGGACAGCCGGGTGCTCATGCCGGACTTCAGCCCGCCCGAGGTGCCGCCGGGCGCGGCGGTCGTGGTTGCGGTGCGGCAGCTT
>JAKAWQ010000115.1 GCA_021816925.1 Pseudomonadota bacterium | reverse complement strand
CGAAACGCATCCGACGAATCCCCTCGTGAATGCGTGCCCGGTCCATCTGTCCCTCCCTGCTTGGAGGCCCACTGAACCGGACACTTCACGAGCTACAAACACCGGACAAACCACTAGCTAGCCACAAATGAAGAGAAGCCGGTTGACGCCCGCGAAGGCACGATCGAGACTCGACCGATCTTCGTAGTCGGCGATCCGTATCGGGGGAAAGCGGGAATACCGGGCTCGGCCGCCGGGGCGCTGCGAACCATACCAGCCACGGCATGGCCCATGTTCGCGAGCCGGCGGAGCGGGGCACCTCCGATATAGCCGGCAACTGTAATCAGACGAGCGCCGCCAACACCCGTTCCAGCCCGCCGATGAGCCGCTGCCAACCCCCGTTGGCCCCCTGGTAATTGGTCTCTTCTTCCGGCCGGAGGCCCGACTGCTCCATGCGCACCAGAACGCCGTTCCAATGCGGCATGGGGGTCGCGCGGAACGTAAACCGGTGGCCGATGGCCGGCTCGAAGTCGTTCTTCATCAGCCATTTCTCGATCAGCGGGCCCTCGGTGAGGGCGCGCTAGATTTTCTCAGGCGGCTGCGCATCTCGCGTTCGGTGACGAGGGAACGCGTAGCGGCGGGCCTGCTCATGGGTCCATCCTGTTCAGCAACGCCTCGAGGCGACCAAACCGCTCGCGCCAGAAGGCGCCGTAGAGGCTCATCCAATCGATCAGGGGCGCGAGGCCGTCGGGTTCGGCGCGGCAATGGGTGTGGCGCCCCTCACGGCGGTTCCGGACAAGCCCGGCACGCCTGAGAACGCCGAGATGCTTGGAGACCGCGGGCAGGGAGACGCTCGCGCGGTCGGTGAGGATGTGCACGGTCTGCTCACCGTGGCGGCTCAGCCGCTCGCAGATCGCCCGACGGGTCGGATCCGGGAGCGCTGTGAAGAGCGCGTTCGGAGCTGCATGCACGGGCATCCCATAACCATATCGTTATGGATCGGACCGAAAGCCGCGAAATTAAATTATGGATGAGTCAAGCAACACGGAGGATGCAGGGCCGGGTGGCGTGGGCGGGGCAGATACGGGCAGAGTCAGGCAAATCGAGGGCTGCCACATGCCGCGCGCCGAGAACCTGCTCAAGGAAGCCTCCTCGCCCTATCTGTTGCAGCACGCCGAGAACCCGGTGCATTGGCGGCAATGGGGAGCGGAAGCGCTGGCCGAGGCAGCAGAAGAGAAAAAGCCGATCCTGCTTTCGATCGGTTACGCCGCCTGCCACTGGTGCCACGTGATGGCGCACGAATCCTTCGAGGATGCGGCGACGGCGGCGGAGATGAATCGCCTCTACGTCAACATCAAGGTGGACCGGGAAGAGCGCCCAGACATCGACCATTTCTACATGAGGGCGCTCCAGGCGATGGGTGAGCACGGCGGCTGGCCGCTCACCATGTTTCTGACGCCAGAGGGGGCGCCGTTCTGGGGCGGCACGTACTTCCCCCCGGAGCCGCGCTGGGGCAAGCCTTCCTTCCGCCAAGTGCTGGTGGCCATCGCCGAAGCCTGGCAGCGCGACCCCGAAAAGGCCGCGGGCAATGCACGGGAGTTGGCGGCGCATCTCGCGGCACTTGGACGCGCGGAACCGGGCCGGCTTCCTGACGCTGAGACGCTGGGGCGGCTCGCGGCCTCGCTGATGGCAGCGCAGGACCCGGAGGAGGGCGGCTTCCGTGGCGCGCCGAAATTTCCGAACGCCCCGTTGGCGCGTTTCCTCTGGCAGGATTCCTTTCGGTCGGGACGGGGTGAGGCGCGGGGTGCCGTGCGGCTTTTGCTCGAGCGGATGAGCATGGGCGGCATCTACGACCATCTGGGCGGCGGATTTTCCCGTTACTCGACCGACGCGCACTGGTTGGTGCCGCACTTCGAGAAGATGCTTTACGACAACGCGCTCATCCTCGAGCTGCTGGCGCTGGCGTACGCTGAGACGCCTGACACGCTGTTCGCGGCGCGTGCCGCCGAGACAGTCGGCTGGCTGGAGCGAGAGATGCGCGCGGGACGGGGAGAAAAATTCGGCTTCGCAGCCTCTCAGGATGCCGACAGCGAAGGGGAAGAAGGAAAATTCTATGTCTGGGACGAGGCCGAGGTCGCTTCCGTGCTTGGGCCTGCGGCGGAGGAATTCAAAGCCGCTTACGACGTGACCCCCGGGGGCAACTGGGAGGGGCGGACGATCCTGCGCCGGGTTCGGCCGCTCGGCGATGTGGCGCTCGAAGCACGACTTGCCGAGGCCCGGGCGCAGCTTTTTGCCACGCGGGCCGCGCGTGTGCCGCCGGGGCGGGACGACAAGGTGCTGGCCGACTGGAACGGGCTCGCCGTGGCCGCGCTGGCGCGGGCGGCGGCGGTGTTTGACGAGCCGCGCTGGCTCACGCTTGCCGAAGGCGTGTTTGATTTCGTGCTGGACGCACTCGGGCAAGCGGACGAGCGGGTTGCGCACGCTTGGCGGGGGGGCCGGGTTTCCGCGGCCGGGCTGCTCGAGGACCAGGCGGCAATGGCACGGGCGGCGCTTGCTCTTTACGAGGCCACGGGCGATCGGCGGCGGCTCGAGGCCGCCGTGCGCATCGTCGCGGCGACCGAGGCGCGCTTCGCGGGGTCGGAGGGCGCGTTCTTCACCAGTGCCGACGACGCTCCGGATTTACCGCTCGGCGGGGCGTCACGGGCGCTCGTGGCCGAAGACCATGCCGTGCCCTCCGGCAACGGGATGCTGGCCGAGGTTTTCGCCCGCCTCTTCCACCTGACCGGCGCCGATAGCTGGCGGGTGAAAGCGGAGCGCGTGATCGGCGCCTTCATGGGCCGGGCCGGGGCGCTGGTCGGGTCTCCCGGATTGCTCGGGGCAGCGGAGCTGCTGGTCGGCGGAGCGAGCGTCGTGATCGCGGGGCGGCTGCCCGAGCTTGGCTCGGTGGCGCGTCGGGCGCCCGATCCGGCGGTCGTGGTGATGGAGATTCTCGACCCGGCGGCGGTGCCGGCGGGACATCCGGCGGCGGGGAAGGCGGCCGGCGCGTATGTCTGTCGTGGCGGAGTGTGCAGCCTGCCTGCCACTGAACCGGCGATGCTGGCCGCCATGTTGCGGCGCACTTGACAGGCGGCTCGGACCGGTCTCGCATCCAGCTCCCGTGACGGTGGCGCAAAAAAAATCTCCTCGCGCTTTTTTTGACGACCCCCCTTGGCCGGGTAACGGTCCTCGAGGAGAGAGGCGCGATTACGGCGCTCAAGTGGGGGCATGTGGAGCGGGGGCACGAAACTCCCTTGCTGCGGCAGGCCTGTCACATGCTTGAACGATATTTCGCCGGCGAGCGCGAGGAATTCGATCTGCCGCTCGCGCCGGCAGGCACCGGGTTCGAGCGTCGGGTCTGGGCTGCGCTCAGGACGATTGCGTACGGCCAAACGCGCACCTATGGCGCGATCGGGCGCCTGGCCGGGGGCTCGCCACGGGCGGTCGGGCAGGCGGCAGGCCGGAACCCGATTCCCATCATCATCCCCTGCCACAGGGTGGTGGCGGCGGGCGATCTCGGCGGCTTCTCGGCGCCGGGCGGAATTGCGGCCAAGCGGGCGCTGTTGGCGCTCGAGGGGCACGTCTTCGAAGAGGATCTCTTCGGAGCCACTGGCGGAGACGTCGGTGCAGACCTCATGAAAGGCGAGGCGAGAGCATGACCAAGGCGATCCGAATCCACGCGACCGGCGGTCCGGAGGTGATGCAATGGGAAGATGTGCCCACGCCAGAACCGGAGCCGGGCGAGGTGCTGGTGAGGCATGCGGCGGTGGGGCTCAACTTCATCGACGTTTATGTCCGCTCCGGCCTCTACAAGGCGCCGAACCTGCCGTTCACGCCGGGCATGGAGGGAGCGGGGACGGTGCTCGCCGTGGGCTCGGGCGTCAGCGGGCTCAAGCCGGGCGACCGGGTGGCGTACGGCACGGGCGCGATGGGCGCGTACGCGACCGAACGTGTAATCGCGGCCGACCGGCTGCTAAAGCTGCCCGAGAAGATCAGCTTCGAGACGGCGGCGGCGATGATGCTGGCCGGGATGACGGCGCAATACCTGCTGCGCCGGACCTATCCGGTGAAGCGGGGCGATACGATTCTGGTGCATGCCGCAGCAGGCGGCGTCGGTCTGATCATGTGCCAATGGGCGAAGCACCTCGGAGCGACCGTGATCGGCGTGGTCTCGACGCCGGAGAAGGCTGAGTTGGCGCGGGCAAATGGCGCAGACCACACGCTGATCGGACATGCGGACCTTGCGGCAGAGGTGAAACGAATCACGGGGGGCGCAATGGTTCCCGTGGTCTATGACAGCGTCGGCAAGGACACCTTCATGGCGAGCCTCGACTGCCTGGCGCCACTCGGCATGATGGTGAGTTTCGGCAACGCCTCAGGACCGGTGCCGCCGGTGGACATCTCGATTCTTTCCGCCAAAGGCAGCCTTTTCCTGACGCGGCCGAGCCTTGCCACCTACGCCGCGAAGCGCGCGGACCTTGAGCGGACGGCGGGCGAATTGTTCGAGGTGGTCGGCAGCGGGGTGGTGAAGATCCGCGTCAACCAGACATACCCGCTGGCCGAGGCGGCGGCCGCGCACCGCGCGCTGGAGGGACGCAAGACCACCGGCAGCACCGTGCTGATTCCGTAACGTCTTGGGCGGGCGGGCACCTGCTGCGTTACGAAATGTCGCACTGAAGCGGCGCCGCGCAGGGCCGCCCTGCGGCGGCGAGGGTTTGCCGGAGCGGCGCCGCGGGCGATGATCCGCGCATGCCCACCCGAATGCGACTCGTGCTGCCGCCTGTTGCCTCGCTGCAGCCGGCGATGTCCTGGCGTGCGCGCATCACGGCGCTGATCGTCGCCTGCGCGCTCTTCATGCAGAACCTCGATTCGACGGTGGTGGCAACGGCGCTGCCGGCGATGGCGCGCGCCTTCCACGCCGACCCGGTGCACATGAGCATGGCGCTCACCTCCTACATGCTGAGCCTCAGTGTGTTCATCCCGGCGAGCGGGTGGGTTGCGGACCGCTTCGGTAGCCGCAGCGTTTTCCGCGCGGCGATCATCGTTTTCACGCTGAGCTCAGTGTTGTGCGGGCGGGCGGGAAGCCTCTGGTTCCTGGTTCTTGCGCGCATCCTGCAAGGCATGGGCGGGGCGATGATGGTGCCGGTCGGGCGGCTGGTGCTGCTCAGGACGGTGGCGAAGTCCGAACTGGTCGCGGCGATGGCCTGGCTCAGCATCCCTGCCCTGCTCGGGCCGGTGCTCGGGCCACCCGTGGGCGGGTTCATCGTCACCTATGTCTCATGGCACTGGATCTTCGACATCAATGTGCCGATCGGCGTGCTCGGAGCGGTGCTGGTGACGCTTTATATCGGGGAGACTGCGGGCAAGGAGGCGAAGCCGTTCGATTGGGCAGGCCTTGGCTTCACGGCGGTCTCGCTCGTCGCGCTGCTCATCGGACTCGAGTCGGCGAGCCGCGACGTGCTGCCCTGGCCGGAAAGCGCGGGCCTGCTGGCGATCGGGGCAGCGGCCGGTCTCGCCTATTGGTTCCACGCGCGCGCAACGGAGCATCCGCTCGTTGATCTCGGCCTCCTTCGGATTCCGACCTTCGGGCTTTCGGTAGCGGCGGCAAGCCTGTTCCGCATCGGCATCGGGGCGGTGCCGTTCCTGCTGCCGCTTCTGCTGCAGGTGGGGTTCGGCAAGAGCGCGGCGGAGAGTGGGCTGATCACCTTCGCAAGCTCGGCCGGGGCGCTCGTGATGAAGCCGGCGGCGCAGTACGCGCTTCGGAAATTCGGCTTTCGCGCAACGTTGGTCTGCAACGGTGCGATCTCGGTGATCACAATCGCGCTGATGGCGGGCTTCCGCCCTGCCTGGCCGGTGGCCGCGATCTATGGGGTGCTGCTGACGGGCGGCTTCTTCCGTTCATTGCAGTTCACCGCGTTCAACTCGATCGCGTTCGCCGATATTCCGCCGGCAAAGATGAGTGCGGCGACGAGCTTCTACAGCACGGCGCAGCATCTTTCGCTGACAGCCGGCGTGGCAGCCGGCGCGGCCGCGCTCGAGATTTCCTCCAAGCTCTTCGGCCATGCGCCGCCGAGCCTCGGCGATTACAGCTTCGCCTTCCTCGCGGTTGCGGCCGTGGCGATGTTCTCGGTGCCGGTTTCGATGCGTTTGGCCGCGGACGCAGGGGTGGAGCTTTCGGGCCAGCCGGTGCGGTAGGGTGTGATTGCGCCGATCGGAAGTATCGGAGGTCGTGTCCCGGGCCGTGGCGCAGGAGGCCTGCTGACTGGCCTGCCGGAGCGACCGTCAAGGGTCTGGCGTAGGCAGGCCGGTCAGCAGGCCACCGCAGTGATCTTGGGTAGGGTTGGGTTGTCGAGACACAACCTGAACCTGGAGATCACCACGATGACCGACGACAAGATCGCCCTTCAAAAGCTGCTGGAGAAGGGCTCTGATGCGACCATGCTGCGCGAGATGATCGGCTTCGCCGCCCAGCGCTTGATGGAGCTGGAGACCAACACCCTTTGCGGCGCAGGCCGCGGCGAGCGCAGTCCCGAGCGGGTCAACCAGCGCAATGGCTATCGCGACCGCGACTGGCAGACCCGTGGCGGCACCGTCGAGCTGCGCATCCCCAAGCTGCGCAAGGCTTCCTACTTCCCGGCCTTCCTGGAGCCACGGCGCACCGCCGAGAAGGCGCTGCCCGCGGTCATCCAAGAAGCCTATGTGCAAGGCGTCTTGACCCGCTCGGTGGATGACCTGGTCAAGGCGATGGGGATGGAGGGCATCAGCAAGAGCCAGGTCTCGCGTCTGTGCACCGAAATTGACGAGCGGGTGCATACCTTCCTCACGCGTCCGATCGAAGGCGACTGGCCACACCTCTGGCTCGATGCCACTTATGTAATGTAAAGGCGCGCCGCGACAGCCATATCGTCTCCGTCGCCGTGATCGTCGCTGTCGGAGTCAACACAGACGGCCGCCGCGAGGTACCCGGCATGACCGTCGGTCACAGCGAGGCCGAGCCGTTCTGGGTGGAGTTCCCGCGCTGGCTCGCCCGCCGCGGGCTGCGTGGCGTCAAGCTGATGACCTCCGACGCGCACGAGGGGCTGAAGGCTGCCATCACCAAGGTGCTCGGCGCTACCTGGCAACGCTGTCGCGTGCATTTCATGCGCAACGCCCTCGCCTATGCCGGAAAGTCGCAGCGCCGCATCGTCTCCGCTTGGGTCGGCACCGCCTTCGCCCAGGACGATGCCGCCGCCGCACGCAAGCCGTGGCGCCTGGTCGCCGGTCAGGCCCGGCCCCGGCTGCCCAAGCTCGCCGCCCTGATGGGTGAGGCAGAGGCCGACGTGCTCGCCGGCATGAACTTCCCGCCTCAGCATCGAGCCAGGCTGCACAGTACCAATCCGCTCGAACGTCTCAACGGCGAGATCAAGCGCCGCAGCGAGGTCGTCGGCATCTTTTCCAGCGAAGGCGCCGTCTTCCGCCTCATCGGTGTGCTGCTGCGGGAGCAAAACGATGAGTGCGCCGTCACGCGCGCCCGCTCCATGACGCTGGAAACTATCGCCACGCTCGGCGATAATCCCCCCGTCAGCCTGCCGCCACTCGCAGCCTGACACGGTGGTCCAGCCCGCCCAGGAACATCGCTCCTGCACCACTCGGTGGGACACGATCCGTCGCACGGGATGCTGGTTCTCGCCCATCCGCCCGGTTACGCCATGGATAAGGATGCGGATCGTCCGGTGCTGGCTCATTGACCGCTCCGTTGCCGGCGCCGGCACCTTCGAGCGGAGCCGGGAGGTCCTGAGGATGCGCCCACCCCGCAGGGTTCGCCAGAAGTTGCCCGGCCTTGCGCCGCGCGCACGCCGGCGCTTGCCTTGCCTGAACATGGATCAAGCGGAAGCGAGACCGCGTGCGGTCCGGCCGCGGAATGCCGCGTCCGTAATCGTCCTTCGCGAAGGGCGCAACGCGGCGGAAGTGCTCATGGGTGTCAGGGCAGCCGGTCACCGCTTCATGCCGAACCGGCTGGCGTTTCCCGGCGGGCGGGGTAACTGCCCAGGTCTCTGGGGCCGCTCAAACCGCCCGGAGTTCGGTGATCAGGCGTTCCGGGTGACCGTTCAGCGTCTGCAGGATATCCCAGCCCTGCTTTCTGGCCGTCGAGAGCACCGAGCGGA
>JAKAWQ010000031.1 GCA_021816925.1 Pseudomonadota bacterium | reverse complement strand
CACATCCCCACAGGCCCAACAGCAGCAAAAAGTGCTCAACCGGATTGAAAGTTTGGCAGCATGATCAGCAACCGGAATACACCTTAACTTCGCTGCCCACCTGTCCAAACAAGTGGGACCACCTCAGTGGGCACCGCAGCTCGATCCGGAACCGACGCCCACCAGGCCATCCAAGCCGTGTTGCGCGGGGACAGCGTACTGCAACCGGGTTGAGCAGTTACGAAACTGACGAAACGAGTTGCGGACCGCAAGTCGTTGGTGACGATCCGGAGAGCTTCCGATTCGTAAAGGGTCCTGGGGGAAAGCAGACTCATGGCACCCTTGCTGCGCCGGTGTCCCGATAGATCACCTGCGTCTCATGGGTCGAGCTTCGCTCCGCGGAGAGAAGCACGCACGAGGTTTGCCACAGCCGCGCCGGTCGGTTCGGCCTGCTGTCGCAGGCCATCAATGACGCCGAGACGGTCCGCCATCGGGCGGTTCTGGCTCATCTTCCACTTTCCCTCCAACCGTGTGATCGCGAGTCGAAAGCCGACGATGCCCTTGACCTGTGAGGCGACGAAGTCAGCTGGCGCATCGGTCACCGCCCAGGGCACCGGGCGCCCGGCCTCGTGAACGGAGGTCAGTCGGCTCACGAGCGCGCGCAACTCTCCGGGATCGTCGAAAAAGACAAGCTGCCCGTAGGCATGCACGGCAACATAGTTCCAGGTCGGTACGACCTTGCCCGTCACGCGCTTGGTCGCGTACCAAGAGGGGCTGATATAGGCGTCAGGGCCGGGAAATATGGCGAGTGCCGGAATGTCGGGCGTGCTCTGGCGCCACTGCGTGTTGGCCCTAGCGATATGCCCGAGCAGCGTTCCGTTGGCGCCTCCCGCATCGTCGAGGAGCATCGGCACGTGGCTCGCCACGATTCCTTCGGGCCCATGGCTGACGAGAATTGCAAGGCCCGTCGCGCGAATAGCCGCCCGCAGGACCTCCGGACGATCCTCGCGGAACGCTGGGGGGACGTACACCGTCATCTCCATTCGATCGGAACGAACCAAGAATGCCAGAGGGAGTGTGTTGTGCAAATAACAAATATGCGCGGCCCCGCCGGGCGCGACGGCGCCCCGGCTCGGACGGAGCGATGGCGGGAGCGCAACGTCCGTAGCAGGAGTCGATTCCGGTCTCGCCGCCGGGACCCGTTACGCCTCCCGCAGGTCATTCCCGGCCACTTCCTGACCGACAGATGGGCCTCCGCTCCCACGGAAGGTCGCCGTTCCCACGCTCCCTATACGGCGTATATATTCCTGGATGCCGTATCTGCCATCGAAAATATATACCCGCCTCGCTAGGTTCTCCCGCCAAGCCGGCAGAAGCGGAAGGTAAAGAACACGTGGCCGATGCCGTCTATTTGCTGATCGGAGCCGTCTTTCTTGGCGGAGCGATCCTTTACGCATACGCCTGCGACCATCTCTGAGGAGCCGCTGCGGTGATCTTTGATTATGCGCTCGGCGCCGTGGCGGTTGCCGGCTTGTTCGTTTACCTGGCTTATGCCTTGATCCACCCGGAAAAGTTCTGATCGAGCTGCTGCGCGGGCCAGGGGAGCATTCCCGGATGACGGGCCATACGACGGTCAATGGCTGGGTGCAGATTGCACTCTACGGCGTGCTGCTGATCCTGCTGACCAGGCCGCTCGGCGGATATATGACCAGCGTGTTCGAGGGCCGGCCGACGTTCCTCTCCCCACTCCTTCGGCCGCTGGAGCGTGGCATCTACCGCACCTGCGGTATCGATGAGGCGGACGAGCAGCACTGGCTGACCTACGCCCTAACCATGCTGATCTTCAGCTTCGTAGGCTTTGCTCTCCTTTACGGGGTTCAACGGTTGCAAGGGATGCTCCCCTTTAACCCCGCCGGGATGGGCGCGGTCGCGCCGGACCTCGCCTTCAACACCTCCGTGAGCTTCGTCACCAACACGAACTGGCAGAGCTACGTGCCCGAGCAGACCATGAGCTATCTCACCGAGATGGCCGGCCTAACGGTGCACAACTTCGTCTCCGCGGCCACCGGCATTGCGCTTGGGGTCGCGCTGATCCGCGGCTTCGCACGGCGCTCGGCGCAGACCCTCGGCAGCTTCTGGGTCGATCTCACCCGCTCTGTGCTCTACATCCTGCTGCCGATTTCGATCGTCTGCGCGCTGGTCTTCGTCTGGCAAGGCTCCCCGCAGAATCTGAACGCCTATACCCACGTGGCGACGTTGCAGGGCGGAACGCAGATCATCGCCCAGGGGCCGGTTGCTTCGCAGGAGGCGATCAAGGTACTCGGCACCAACGGCGGCGGCTTCTTCAACGCCAACTCCGCCCATCCCTACGAGAACCCGACCGCGCTCACCAATTTCATGCAAGAGCTGATGATGCTCTCGATCGGCGCAGCGCTGACCAACGTGTTCGGCCGGATGGTCGGCAACGAGCGACAGGGCTGGGCCATCTTCGCCGTGATGTTCGTGCTCTTCCTGGGCGGCGTCATCCCCGAGTATGTGATCGAAAGCCACGGCAACCCAGCCTTTACCCGCTTCCATGTGGACCAGGCACCGAGCGCGTTGCAGCCGGGGGGCAATATGGTCGGCAAGGAGGTGCGGTTCGGAATCGCGGATTCGGCACTCTTCACGACTACTACCACCGATGCCTCGTGCGGCGCCGTCAACAACATGCTCGACAGCCTGCTGCCGCTCGCCGGTGCGGTGCCGATGGTCAATATCATGCTGGGCGAGGTCATCTTCGGCGGTGTCGGTTCCGGTCTCTACGGAATGCTGCTCTTTGTCATCGTCGCGATGTTCGTTGCCGGCCTGATGGTCGGGCGAACGCCCGAGTACTTGGGCAAGAAGCTCGAAGCGAAGGAGGTCAAGATGGCGATGCTCGCGATCCTGGTCCTGCCCCTCTCGATCCTCGGATTCAGCGCGCTCGCGGCGTTCGTTCCGGCCGGCCTTGCCGGCATCGCCAACAGCGGACCGCACGGCTTCAGCGAGATCCTTTACGCCTTCACCTCGGCCACCGGGAACAACGGCAGCGCCTTCGCCGGGCTCGGTGCCAACACACCCTTCTACAACACGACACTCGGCCTCGCGATGTTCGTCGGTCGCTTCCTGATGATCGTGCCGATGCTCGCAGCCGCAGGATCCCTCGCGCGGAAGAAGGTCGTGCCCGCCTCGCTCGGCACCTTTCCGACGACGAGCCCGCTCTTCGTTGGCCTCGTCGTCGGCGTGATCATCATCACCGGCGGGCTGATCTATTTCCCGGCCGTCTCGCTCGGACCGATCGTCGAGCACTACGCCCTTCTGCACCGCGTACTGTACTGACCGGTCGATCGGAAACGTCCCGATGGACACGCACAGCCACCGCCGCACTCTTTTGACCGCCTTCGACAGGGATATCCTGGTTCCAGCAATCCGCGGATCGTTTGTCAAACTTCACCCGCGCTTCATGATCCGCAACCCGGTGATGTTCGTGGTCGAGGTCACCGCGGCGTTGACGACAATCATTTTCGTCCACGACCTCTTCGTCGGCGCACCCTATCTCGGCTTTTCGTTGCAGATAATCGTCTGGCTCTGGGTCACCTTGCTGTTCGCCAATTTTGCCGAGGCGGTGGCCGAGGGGCGCGGCAAGGCGCAGGCAGCGACGTTACGCCGCGCGCGCACGGAGACGATGGCGAAACGGCTCATGGATGCCGTCGGCGCCGGCTACGAAGCCGTTCCGGCGTCCGATCTCCAGCCGGGCGATGCCGTCCTGGTCGAGGCAGGCGAGCTCATTCCGAGCGACGGCGAGGTGATCGAGGGCATCGCCTCGGTGGACGAGTCCGCAATCACCGGGGAGTCAGCGCCCGTGATCCGCGAGAGCGGCGGCGACCGCTCGGCCGTCACCGGTGGCACGCGCGTACTGTCCGACTGGATCAAGGTGCGGATCACGGCGGCCCATGGCTCGACCTTCCTGGACCGGATGATCGCGCTCGTCGAGGGCGCCCAGCGGCAGAAGACACCGAACGAGATCGCACTCAACATCCTGCTCGCCGGCCTCACCATCATTTTCCTGATAGTGGTTGCGACAATTCCGAGCTTCGCCCATTATGCCGGCGGCTCGGTTCCGGTCGTCGTTCTCGTCGCCCTCTTCGTCGCGCTTATCCCGACCACGATCGGGGCGCTTCTCTCCGCTATCGGCATCGCCGGCATGGATCGGCTGGTGCGCTTCAATGTGCTCGCGATGTCGGGCCGTGCGGTCGAGGCTGCCGGGGACGTGGATACGCTGCTCCTCGACAAGACCGGAACGATCACCCTCGGCAATCGCCAGGCGGTGGAGTTCCTCCCGGTCGGCGGCGCCACTGCTGCCGAGGTCGCCAACGCGGCGCAGCTCGCTTCGCTCTCCGATGAGACTCCCGAAGGACGCTCGATCGTCGTGCTGGCGAAGGAAAAATTCGGTATCCGCGCCCGTGAGATGGCGCCGGGCGGCGCGCGCTTCATCCCGTTCTCGGCGCAGACACGGCTTTCGGGCATCGACTACGGAGGCAGCTCAATCCGCAAGGGCGCGGTGGACGCGGTGCTCGCGTTCGTGCGGGAAAGGCAATTGAACGGCGGCGGCGCGCTCGCCATTCGCGAGACCGTATCCGGGGCTGCCGCAAAGGAGCTCCGGACAAAATCGGACGATATTTCGCGCAGTGGCGGTACCCCGCTAGCGGTCGCGCGCGGCGCGCGCCTGCTCGGGGTCATCGCCCTCAAGGACATCGTCAAGGGCGGCATCCAAGAACGATTCGCCGAATTGCGTCGGATGGGCATCCGCACCGTCATGATCACCGGCGACAACCCCCTGACCGCGGCGGCGATCGCCGCCGAGGCGGGCGTGGATGACTTCCTCGCCCAGGCGACGCCGGAGCACAAGCTGCGGCTCATCCGCGAGGAGCAGGCTGAGGGCAAGCTTGTCGCGATGTGCGGCGATGGCACGAACGACGCCCCGGCGCTGGCCCAGGCCGACGTCGGCGTCGCCATGAACACGGGTACCATGGCGGCGCGCGAGGCCGGCAACATGGTCGATCTCGACAGCGACCCGACCAAGCTGATCGAGATCGTCGAGATCGGCAAGCAGCTCCTGATGACGCGCGGCGCGCTTACCACCTTCTCGATCGCCAACGATGTTGCCAAGTACTTTGCGATGATTCCGGCGATGTTCGCCTCCTTCTACCCGATGCTGGACACACTCAACGTGATGCATCTCGGCAACCCGCGCTCGGCCATTCTCTCGGCGATCATCTTCAATGCGCTGATCATCGTCGTGCTCATCCCGCTCGCGCTCCGTGGGGTGAAATACCGACCCATCGGGGCGGCCGCGATCCTGCGTCGCAACCTTCTGATTTACGGCCTCGGCGGCATCGTTGCCCCGTTCGTCGGAATCAAGCTGATCGATCTCCTCGTCAACGCCATCGGACTCGCATGAGTAATTCGGAGTCCACGCCATGATGCAGCATGTCCGGCCGGCGATCATGATGATCATCGCCATGACCGTGCTCACCGGCCTCGCCTATCCACTCGCGATCACCGGCATCGCCCAGGTGCTGTTCCCCTACCAGGCGAACGGTAGCCTGATACGCATCAACGGCAAGATCATCGGCTCGGCCCTGATTGGCCAGGGATTCACCTCGCCGCGCTACTTCCACCCCCGTCCTTCGGCGACCACCGGACCGAACCCGAAAGACCCGTCCAAGACCATCCGCGTGCCCTACGCCGCGGACAACTCCTCCGGTTCGAACCTCGGACCGACGTCCAGGGAACTCGTGGCGCACGTGCAAGCCAGGGCCGCGGTGCTGGCCAAGGAGGACCCGGGCACACCCGTTCCGGTGGACCTCGTGACGAGCTCGGCGAGCGGCCTCGATCCGGATATCACCCCCGCCGGCGCGCTTTTCCAGGTGCCGGCGGTTGCCAAGGCCCGCGGTCTGCCCGAGAGCGTCGTGCGGCGGCTCGTGATCGCGCACATCACACCGCGTTTCCTCGGCGTTCTGGGCGAACCGCACGTGAACGTCCTGAAGCTCAACCTGGCTCTCGACGCACTGCACCCCTAGCGCGCACAAGGGGCTCCAGTCGCTCCAGGTCGTCACCCGGGAGTTGTTTCCTCGGGTGCCGTTCCGACGGCACCAGCCGAAGTGGGCGCCACCGCCAACCCTCGATCCGGTATAAGGACCAGATGATCCGCAATCTCGGCATGGAGGAAGAACGCCGGCCCTCGGCCGACGCACTGCTCGCCGCCGAGGCGCGGCGCAAGGAGGGGCGTTTCAAGGTCTTCCTCGGCGCAGCACCCGGAGTCGGCAAGACCTACACGATGCTGAGCGTCGCGCAGGCGCGCCGGCGCGAGGGCATGGATGTCGTGATCGGCATTGTGGAGACGCACGGGCGAGCGGAGACCGAAGCACTGCTCGAAGGACTTGAAGTCATTCCGCGGCGGAGCGTGCCATACAAGGAGCGGATGCTCGAGGAGATGGACCTCGATGCGATCGTGGCCCGACGGCCACAGCTTGTGCTGGTGGACGAGTTAGCGCACAGCAACGTGCCGGGCGGCCGCCATCCGAAGCGTTACCTCGACGTTGAGGAGCTGCTCGATGCAGGCATCGATGTCTTCACGACGCTGAATATTCAGCACCTCGAGAGCCTGAACGATGTCGTGGCGAAGATCACGCGCATTCGCGTTCGCGAGACGGTTCCGGATTCAATCCTCGACCGGGCGGACGAGATCGAGCTGGTCGATCTCACGCCCGAGGACCTGATCCAGCGGCTCAAGGACGGCAAGGTCTATGTGCCGCGCCAAGCCGAGCGGGCGGTGCGGCATTACTTCTCCCCGGGCAACCTTACTGCGCTCCGCGAGCTGGCGCTCAGGCGCACCGCCGAGAGCGTCGACGAGCAGATGGTAGGCTACATGCGCCGGCACGCCATCCCGGGCCCGTGGGCGGCCGGGGAGCGGGTGCTGGTGGCGATCAGCGGCAATCCGGGCAGCGCCGCGCTGGTACGGCATGCGCGACGGATGGCGGACCGGCTCCGCGCGCCCTGGACCGCGATCCATGTCGAGACGGCGCGCAGCCTGCGAATAACGACCGCCGAACGCGCGCGTATCACCGAGGCGCTTGGTCTTGCCGAGCGGCTTGGTGCGGAAGCCGTCAGCATCCCCGGCCAGGACGTGGCGGCAACGCTCCTCGATTATGCGCGGGCGAACAACTTCACGCACATCATCATCGCCCAGCCGCGCCGCTTCCGCTGGCTCGAGCTCGTTTGGAGTTCGGCGACGCAGCGGCTGCTGCGCCATCCGGGCGAGCTCAGCGTCCAGGTCATTACAACTGGCGAGGAGCCTAAAGCGAGAACTGCCCGCTTTTGGGAGGGTGGGGAGGCAGTGCGACCGGCTGCCTGGGCGGAGAGCCTCATCTACGTCGCTGCCGCGGTTGGCATTGGCGCCTTGCTGCGCGCGGTGGTCGGCATCGATAGCGTGGGCGAGGTCTTTCTGGCGGCCGTTCTCGCAAGCGCGCTCCGTGGCGGTCTCTGGCCGTCGCTGCTCGCGTGCCTCGCGAGTGTGCTCGCCTTCAACTTCTTTTTCCTCCCGCCGCTCTACACCTTCACGATCGCCGACCCGGACAATTTCGTCGGTCTCCTTCTCTTCACGATCGTCGCGCTCATCGCAAGCCAGCTTGCTGCGCGGGTGCGCGATCAGGCGGTCGTTGCGAGGGCGCGCGCGCGTACCTCTGAAGAGCTGTATGGCTTCAGCCGCAAACTCGCGGTCGCGGTCACTCTCGATGATCTGCTCTGGGCGACCTGCCGCCAGATCGCACGCATGCTGAAGGTGCACGTGGTGTTGCTCCTGCCCGAGAACGAGCGACTCGTCGTGCGCGCGGGTTTCCCGCCGGAGGATCGGCTGGATGAGGCCGACCTCGCGGCGGCCACCTGGAGCTGGAAGCACAACCGCCCGGCGGGCCGGGGTGCGGACACGCTGCCCGGCGCAAAGCGGCTGTTCGTGCCGATCGAGACCGGCCGCGGCGTCCTCGGCGTGGTCGGGATGGATCGCGACGCGCCCGGTCCGCTGCTGGGGCCCGACGAGAGGCGCCTTCTCGATTCGCTTGCCGGCCAGGCGGCGCTCGCGATCGAGCGCGTCATGCTGGCCTCGGATCTCGCCCGCGCGCGCCTGACTGCCGAGACCGAGCGCCTGCGTACCGCGCTCCTGACCTCGATATCGCACGATCTGCGCACGCCGCTCGCAACGATCCTCGGCTCGGTCACCAGCCTTACGGCACACGGGTCGGCGCTCGATCAGCGCACCTCCGCGGAATTGCTCGATCTCATCCGGGAGGAGGCGGAGCGGCTTAACCGCTTTATCGGCAACCTCCTCGACATGACCCGACTCGAGGCCGGTTCGCTCCAGCCGATCCGGGTGCCGATCGATATCGCCGATGCGATCGCCACCACACTCATGCGGGCGGAGCGGATTCTTGCCGCGCATCGGGTTGAGACCTTGGTCTCACCCGATCTGCCGCTTGTTCCGCTCGACGGCGTGCTGTTCGAACAGGTATTGTTCAACCTCCTGGACAATGCCGCGAAATATTCTCCTCCGGGCTCACTGATCGGAGTCGAGGCGCGATGGGAACGCGGAGCTTTGCGCATCGAGGTCCGCGACGAGGGACCCGGCATCCCGGCCGACGATCTCGAGCGGGTCTTCGAGAAGTTCTATCGGGTGCAACAGACGGATCGCCGGCGAGCGGGCACCGGGCTCGGGCTCGCGATCTGCCGCGGTTTCGTCGAGGCAATGGGCGGGACGATCCGGGCGGAGAACCGGGCCGATCGGACAGGCGCAGTATTCACCATCACGTTTCCTCTGCCACCGGAGCCCGCGCCTTGAGGATCCTGGTAGTGGACGACGAGCCGGCGATCCTCCGCTTCCTGCGCGCCGGGCTGGGCAGTCAAGGCCATGTCGTTGTCGAAGCGAGAACCGGGGCCGAGGCGCTGGCAGGGGTCAGACGCAAGGTCGCGGACCTCGTAGTGCTTGATCTCGGACTGCCGGACCGTGACGGGCTCGATCTCATCCATGTGCTGCGTGCAACCGATGACGTACTGCCGATCATCGTGCTCTCCAGCCGGAGCGACGAAGGGGGCAAGGTCGCGGCGCTCGATCGCGGTGCCGATGATTATGTGACGAAGCCGTTTGGGATGGAGGAGCTGCTGGCGAGGATCCGCGCCGCCGCGCGCCACCGCCTCACTCAGCAGGGCGAGCGGCCGATGTTCCGGAGCGGGGATCTCACGGTCGATCTTGTGCGGCGCATCGTCCGCGTCGGCGGCGAGGAGAAAAAACTCACGCCGCGCGAATGGGACCTCTTACGCCTCATGGTGGCGCACGCGGGGAAGGTGCTTACGCACCGTTTCATTCTCCGCGAGGTTTGGGGCGCGGAGACGGACGTGCAGTACCTGCGGATCTATGTGCGCTCGCTCCGACAAAAGATCGAGAGCAATCCGGAACGTCCGTCGGCGATTGTGACCGAGACCGGAGTGGGCTATCGACTACGGGCGGCCGACGCGCCGGAGCAAGAGGAAGCCGCAAGCCAGTGATGGGCAAGGCACACGACAGATGGAGCTGAGCGATCTCCTCACCCCCGACGGGGTGGTCGCCGGGCTCGCTGTCGCCGACAAGGCGGCCCTGCTGGCCGAACTGGGCCGGCGCGCCGGGGCCCTGCTCAGGCTGCCGCCCGGCCCGATCACCGAGGCTCTGCAAGCCCGCGAACAGCTGGGTTCAACCGGCCTCGGCAAGGGCTTCGCCTTGCCGCACGCGCGACTCGAACCGTTGGGGAGGTTTCTCGGCATGTTCGTCCGCTTGGCGCGGCTGATCGCGTTCGATGCGATCGACGATCAGCCGGTCGGCAGCGTCTTCCTATTGCTTACGCCGGCTGCGGCGACGCCCGCGGAACATCTCGCGGCCCTCGCGGCAATCTCGCGCCGGATGAGCGATCCTGAGGTGGTGCGTCGGATTGCTGCCGCGGCCTCGCCTGCACAGATCTTCGCCGTCCTGGTTGGCACCAACGGCCAACGCGCCGCATGAAGCGCGAAGAGTCCGAATTCGCGGTGATCGGCGGCGGGCTTGTCGGAGCCGCCATTGCCTGGGGGCTGGCGCGGCTCGGCAAGCAGGTGGCGATGCTCGACGAAGGGGACATCGCTTGGCGCGCCTCGCGCGGCAACTTCGCGCTCGTCTGGGTGCAGAGCAAAGGCCTCGGCATGCCGGCCTACGCCGCCTGGACACGACGCTCGTCCGATGGCTGGGCCGCGTTTGCCGACGCTCTCGGGGAGGAAACCGCGATCGATGTTGCCTTTCGTCGTCCCGGCGGCTTTGCCCTTTGCCTTTCGGAGGCCGAACTCGAGGCGCGCGCGGCCGCCATGCACCGCCTCCACAACCAGCCCGACATGATCCCGTATCCGTACGAGGTGGTCCATCGCGAACGACTGCGGGCCCTGCTGCCGGCGATCGGCCCGGAGGTGGCGGGGGGAATTTTCTCCCCGCTCGACGGGCACTGCAATTCGCTCCGACTGCTGCGCGCGCTGCACGCGGGGCTGCAGCGTCGTGGCGGAAAGTACCTCTCCGAGCACGTGGTGGATCGGATCGAGCAGCGCCAAGGCATGTTCGCCCTTGCAACTTCGGCGGGCGAGGTGCGTGCCGCGCGCGTCGTGCTCGCCGCCGGCAACGGCAACGCGAGGCTCGCACCCATGGTGGGACTCGCCGCGCCCGTCCGCCCGCAGCGCGGCCAGGTAATCGTGACGGAACGGGTCGAGCCGTTCCTCCATCATCCCATGCTCTCCGTCCGCCAGACCGATGAGGGAACCGTGATGATCGGTTCCTCAACCGAGGAGGTTGGGTTCGACGACCATGTGGGAGCGCCCGTGCTGGCGGCGATGGCCGCTCGTGCGATCCGGATCTTTCCCTGCCTCGGTCGGCTGAACGTGGTGCGAACCTGGGCGGCACTGCGCGTGATGTCGCCGGACGGATTCCCGATCTACAGCCAGTCCATGACACACGCGGGCGCGTTCCTCGCCACGTGCCATAGCGGCGTGACACTCGCCGCCAACCACGCGCTCGTGCTTCCGCCCATGCTGGAAGCGGGTTCACTCGGGACCGAGCTTGCAGCGTTCGGGGGTAAACGGTTCGATGTTTCGGCGCACGGTTGAAAGTACGGCTGCAACGATCTCCCTCGTCGTGGACGGCAACGAGGTCCGGGCGCGCGCCGGCGAAAGCCTCGCCGCCGCACTTCTTGCGGAAGGTCTCCTTTCTTTTCGCCGCTCCGCCGTGTCGGGAGTGCCGCGCGGGCCCTGGTGCCTGATGGGGGCCTGCTTCGAGTGCCTGGTCACGATCGATGGCGCGCGCCAGCGGGCCTGCATGATCCGCGCCGTGGACGGCATGCACATCGAAACCGGCGAGGGAAGGCGGAGGCTCCTGCCATGAGCAGCAACAGGGAGCTCGGCGACCCGTACGAGCTTGTGGTTGTCGGCGCCGGGCCCGCCGGCCTCGCCGCAGCGACGGCGGCGGCCGGACTTGGCATCAATACCGTGCTGCTCGACGAGCAGTCATCACTCGGCGGCCAGATCTACCGCGCGATCGAGGAAACGCCGCTCGCCGATCCTGCGGTGCTCGGCAAGAGTTACGGGCGCGGCCGCCTCCTCGTCCGATCCTTCGTGGCAAGCGGTGCGCGCCATATTCCCGGAGCAAGCGTATGGCACGTGGCGGAAGGCCAGGGGGGATGCCTCACGGTCGGTCTCTCGGTCGGCAGCGCCGCCCACATGATCGAGGCGCGGCGCGTCATTCTCGCTACCGGCGCACTCGAGCGGCCGTTCCCGATCCCGGGCTGGACACTTCCGGGCGTTCTTGCTGCCGGCGGCGCGCAGACCCTGCTGAAATCCGCGGCGATAGTGCCGGCGGGTTACGTGGTCCTGGCCGGAACCGGGCCTCTGCTCTGGCTCTTCGCGGCGCAGATGCTGCGCGCGGGAGGGCGAATCACGGCCTTTCTCGACACCGCGTCAGTCGAGAACCGACGCGCCGCGCTGGCGCATCTCCCGGGGTTCCTAGCCTCGTCCTATTTCCGCGAGGGTCTCGATCTCATGCGCGCGGTCCGACGCGGTGCACAGGTCGTGCGCGGCGTCAAAGCGCTTGTCGCGCACGGTACGGAGCGGCTTTCGGAGGTGGCGTTCCGCCGGCTTGGCAGCACCGAGGAAAGGATTCCCGCCGACATTCTGCTATTGCACCAGGGGGTCGTCCCGGATCTCAATCTTGCCGCAGCCGCCGGTTGCAAGCTTACGTGGGATGAGCGGCAGCTCGCCTTTCTGCCGGTGACCGACCGCTGGGGTGCTTCGAGTGTCGAGGGTATCGCGATCGCCGGCGACGGCGCGGGGATCATGGGTTCGGAGGCCGCGGCCGAGCGTGGCCGCCTCGCCGCGCTCGATGCTGCTTGCCGGCTCGGCAGGATCACGCAATCGGATCGCGATCGAAAGGCTGCGCCTGTCGCCAAGGCGCTCGCCCGGGCAACGCGCGGCCGCGCGTTCCTCGATGCGCTGTTCCGTCCGACGCGCGCGTTTCGCGTGCCGGAGGGAGAAACGATCGTCTGCCGCTGCGAGGAGGTCACGGCCAGGCAGGTACGCGAAAGTGCCGCGTTCGGTTGTCCCGGCCCGAACCAGCTCAAGGCGTTTCTCCGCGCCGGCATGGGCCCCTGCCAGGGGCGGATGTGCGGGCTCACGGTAAGCGCGCTTCTGGCCGAGGCGCGCGGCGTCACCATGGGCGAGATCGGCTATTTCCGCCTCCGCCCGCCCGTCAAGCCATTGACGCTCTCCGAGCTGGCGGCGCTGCCGGCGACGCCTGCTGCCATGGAGGCCGTCGGGAGATAGCTTTTCGGCGCTGGAAGTCTTGCCCGCTCAGGCGGGCGTGAACATCGGCAAGGGCGCACCGCCCTCGGTCGGCTTGAAGACCAGTCTGACGCGCATGCCCATGCGGATGCTCTCGAAATCGCAATCGACGATGTTGGTCAACATCGTCGTGCCCTCATCCAGCGTGACATAGGCGATGGCATAGGGCGCGGGTGCGCGCAGCATCACGCTGAAGGAATAAACGGTTCCATTGCCGGAGGCCGCCTGCCACTCGGTCTTGTCGCTGAAGCAGAACGGGCAGAGCGTGCGCGGATAATGATGCGCGCGGCCGCACGCCGCGCAGCGTCGCACAAACAGCGTTCCATTCTTTGCCGCGTCCCAGTATGGCGCGGTTTCCGGGTTCGGCTCCGGTGCGGGAAGCTTGCGCTCTTCCATCCTGCTCACTCCCTCTCCATGATAAGAGTTGCGCTGCCGTGACGCGTCCCAAGAGAGCCGCCGGTGCCGTGCGCAAGCGCCAACGCGCAGTTCTTCACCTGCACTGCCGGATGCGCCTCGCCGCGCAGTTGCCGCACTGCCTCGATCACCTTCGTCATGCCGCCGCGATTGGCGGGGTGATTGTTGCAGAGCCCACCGCCATCGGTGTTGAAAGGAAGCTTTCCGGTGCCGGAGATGAGATTGCCGTCGGCGGAGAAACGCCCGCCCTCGCCCTTCGCGCAGAATCCGAGATCCTCGATCTGCATCAGCACGGTGATGGTGAAGCTGTCGTAGATCGAGGCATATTGGATGTCCGCCGGCTTGACGCCGGCCTCGGCGAAGGCGCGTGGGCCGGACCATCGGGCGCCAGTGAAGGTCAGATCGACATCGCCGCCAAGCTGGCCCTTCGGCGCCTCGCCCACGCCGACGATCTTCACGCGCGGACGGCCCAGGCTCTTCATCACCTCCGGAGCGACGACAACCAACGCGCCTCCGCCGTCACTGATAACGCAGCAATCGAGCCGATGCAGCGGCGAGGCAACGACGGGTGATTCCACAACCTCTTTCACCGTCACCACGTCGCGCAGCATGGCATTCGGGTTGTGCTGCGCATGATGCGAGGCGGCCACCTTGATCCAGGCGAGCTGCTCGCTCGTGGTGCCGTAATCGTGCATGTGACGCATCGCGCACATGGCATACATATTCACCACGGTCGGGCCATATGGATATTCAAACTGCATGTCCGGCTGGGCCGGACTGCCGGGACGCGGCGCCGTTCCGGTTGCCATGCCCTCGCTCCGCGGACGCCCTGCAAGCGTGATCAGCGCAACGCTGCACTTGCCGAGTGCGATCGCCTCGGCCGCATGCGCCACGTGCACGAGATACGAAGAGCCGCCGGTATCGGTGGAGTCGACGTGGCGAACCCGGAGGTTCATGTAGTCCACCATCGACAGCGGACCCATCCCCGGTGCGTCGCCAGCGCAGAAATAGCCGTCCACGTCCTCTTTGGTGAGGCCCGCATCGGTGAGCGCGCCCTTGGCGCATTCGGCATGCAGTTGCGCGACCGACTTGTCTGGGGCCTTGCGGGTGGGATGCTCGAAAGCGCCGGCAATATACGCCTTCCCCTTGATCGTCATCCGCGTTGCTGCCCCTCCCGATGACCCGGAGGCTAGGTGCGTCCGCAACGGAGTGTCAAGGTGACGCCCTTGGGGTGACGTTCCCTCGGAGGGCGCCCTCTTGCCGCAGAAGCCCGGCCATGCTTTGGCGATCACGACGCGCGTTCCCATCCGGAAAGAGACAAACGATGCCCCGCATGAACACCGCTGAGGCAGTGGTGGAAGCCCTGATCCGCCACGGCATAACGATGGTGTTCGGCCTACCGGGCGTGCACAACGATCCCTTCTTCGACGCGCTCCATCGCAGCGGGGACCGCATCCGCATGCTGCACACGCGCCATGAGCAGGGGGCCGGCTACATGGCACTTGGCGCCGCGCTGGCAAGCGGCCAGCCGCAGGCATTCGTCGTCGTGCCCGGCCCTGGCATGCTCAATGCGGCGGCAGCCTTGCTCACGGCCTATTCCATGGACGCGCCGGTGCTCGCGCTGATCGGCCAGATTCCGCAGGCCACGATCGACCGGGGTTTCGGCTATCTACACGAGATTCATGACCAGCTTGGCGTACTCCGGCACTTCACGAAGCATGCGGCACGCATCCGCCATCCGGGCGAGGCCGGCGAGCGCGTGGCAGAGGCCCTCTTCCTCGCCTGCTCCGGTCGGAGGCGCCCAGTGGCGCTCGAGTGCGCGATCGATGTCTGGGGCCGCGTCTCCGAGGTGGCGATTCCCGACCCCCGCGCGCCCGGAACCCCTCCGCTCGATCACGGCGCGATCAAGCGGGCGGTCGATATTCTCGACCGGGCGAAGAAGCCTCTCATTGTTGTTGGCGGCGGCGCGATGGAGGCAGGCGCGGAAGTGGCCGCCGTCGCCGAGGCGTTGGAGGCACCCGTGATCTCCTACCGCCGCGGCCGCGGCGTCATTCCGACAGCGCATCGGCTTGCTCTTTCGTTTCCCGAGGGGCATCGTCTGTGGGCGGGGGCCGACGCCGTTCTCGCCGTCGGGACAAGGTTTTTTCCCTATCAGACGGTGTGGGGCCTGGACAAAAATATCAACGTGGTGCGCATCGATATCGACGCCGAGGAGATCGAACGGTTCCGTCCGCCGGCCTGTGCGGTGATCGCCGATGCCACGACGGCGCTACGGGCTCTTTTGCCGCTGCTCCCCAACCGGCCGCGGCCATCGCGTGACACCGAGCTTGCTCCTCACCGCGCCTGGTTCGCGTCCGAGATGGCGAAGCGCACGCCGCAGACGGATTTCCTCGCCGCGATTCGCGCGGCGCTTCCCGAGAATGGCATCTTCGTCGAGGAAGTCACGCAACTCGGTTTCGTCGCACGCCTGGCGTTCCCCGTGTTCGGGCCACGGCTTCATATTTCGCCAGGTTACCAGGACAATCTCGGCTGGGGATATGGGACGGCGCTCGGCGCCAAGGTCGGCCAACCCGATCGGCCAGTCGTTTGCGTCATCGGCGACGGGGGATTCCTTTATCAGGCAAACGAGCTCGCGACCGCCGTGCGCCACAATATCCCCGTTGTTGCAATCGTGCTGGACGACGGCGCCTTCGGCAACGTGCGTCGAATTCAGGAGCAGCGATACGGAAACCGCCTGATCGCGTGCGACCTGACGAACCCGGATTTTGTGGCGTACGCCGAAAGCTTCGGCACCGTGGGCCTCCGCGCGGCGACACCTGGAGAGCTCGAATCGGCACTCCGCCAGGCGCTGGAATGCAACAAGCCTGCGTTGATACACGTTCCCATCGGGCCGATGCCGGACATCTGGGACCTCATCATGCGGCCCCGCGTGCGCGGGTTCTAAGGCGGCAACGGCTCAAAGCCGCGGCAGCCAGACATCGACCACAGCGGCACGGTGCTCCTCGCGCACGGCACGGAACGCGTGCGCGAGCGCCGCTTCCATTTTCTCCGGCCTGCGAACCATGGCGGCAAAGGCACCGCCGGCGGCCGCGGCAATGGCGGCATAGTCGGGTGGGGGATCGAAGGAGACGCCCAGATCGTTGGCACGGCTTGCGTAGCCTGAAGGGTGAAGGGCGAGGGTGGAGAGCTTCGGCGCCCGCCAAATCTCGGCTGTTGAGAACAAGAGTGAGGAACGGCGTTCGGTATTGACGCGCCATCCAATGCACCGTTGCGGGCTCAGAAAATAGGTAGGAACCGTCGCCGGCGACGGCAACGACCGTCTTCTCCGGGCATGCGAGGCCTACTCCGATAGCAGCATCGCCATGCCAGCCGAGTGATCCGCCGCCGCTCGCGAAGACCGAGCCGCCAGGCCTTGCGCCGAGATGTTTGATCACGAGCGGATAAGATGTGATCGCCTCGTTCAGGATGATCGTTTGCGCATCCAAATGCGGGCGGAGCGAGGCAATCGCGAATTCTGGTGTGACCTCGGCCGCCGACAATCGCTCGCGCTCGAGCAGGCTGCGGGCGTACTCCTCATGGCGGCGGCGAAGAGAAAGACGGCGGTCGGAAATCCGCGCCTCGTCCTCGGGCACTTTGGCAAGCCGATGGTTGATCTGCCCAAGTGCGCCAGCCGCATCGGCGCGGAACACGGCATGTGCAGGAATGTGCCAGAGCGGCAGGCGCTCCTTCAGTGGATCGACATCGATATGATAGATGCGCACCTTCGGGTGCGGCCGGTTCGCGACCGGGATCCAAGGCACGTCACTTTCGATGACCAGCACGACATCAGCTTCCGCGAGCGCCTTGTTCTGGCGCGATTCGCTCCACTGTACTCCGAGATACGAGGGGTCGTCGGCCGGGAAGTTCATTGCGCTCGGCACCGACTCGACGACGCCGATCGCAAGCCTCCGAGCAAGCTTAGCGAGCGCGCCGACGGCCTCCGGATTGCGCCCAAGATGGGACGTCACGATAAGCGGCCGCTTCGCCGCGAGCAGATCGGCAACCAATGCCTTGAATTCGGCCTCGGCAATCGCGCCGGGCGCAATACGCGGAAAGCCGCCGATATCATGACTGCCGCGGGGAATCTCTTCCTCAAGCACCTCGCGCGCGACGGTCAGATACACGGGGCCCTTGGGATCGCTCTCGGCGAACTGAAGTGCACGGCGAATGATCTGCCCGGCATTGCGGCCGGACCGGATCTCGTTCTCGTACTTCACGTAGCCGCGTACGATGCCGCGCTGGTCAGGCACGTGTTGCAGCCAGTGGATGAACTCGTTGCGGCTGCCGCGAAGCTCGCCCTCCTGAGTGAAGGGCGAAAGACCGGCGAAGATCAGCACCGACACGTGGCCCCGGGCGGCATTGTGCACGGCGCCGGCAAGGGCCTGGGTGCCGCAATCGACGTGCACCAGCACGGCTTCGGCGTGCCCCGTGACGAGGGCCGCGCCGTGCGCAGCGCTCATGGCCACCATCTCGTTCGGGCAGGTGATGACGGCAGGTACGGTGCGGCCGGTGCCGCGCGCTGCGGCCAGCGCCTCGATGAAGGCGGGATGGTCGGAGCCGAAGTTGGCAAAGAGAAAGGAAACGCCGGCGTCGGCCAGCGTCTCGAGGATCGCGGTTGCGATGGTGTGCAGCGGCGACTCGGCGGTCAAGCCTTGCGGTCCTCCTTCTGCTGGACGCGGATCGGCGTCTGCAGGAAGGCGGCGGCGCGATAGACCGCCTGATCTTCGGCTTCCCAGCAATAATAGCCCCGGCAGTCGGTCGGGCGGGCAGGATAGACGGTGCAGCGCCGGCGCGAATCGAGGAACTGACACGCGGCGAACTCGGACTTGATGTGCTTCTTTCCTCGCCGCGTCCGCTCGACGATGTGCTTTTCCTCGAATTCGCACTTGGTAAGGCCAAGGAACTTCGCCAGACGCCGGATGTCGTACTCGCTCACCTCGACGTAGCCCGCGATCTTGCAGCAGAAGCTCGGGCAGCGGAGGCAATCGAGAGGCCGCGGTTCATCACTCATAGGGGCGAGCTTATGGCAGATGCGGGCGACGGGAAAATGGCGGGCATCAGGTGCTCACGCGGCGCGACAGGCGGGCTTCCCGGCGAAGATCAGGCAGGAACACCGCAAGGAGGCCGATCAGCGGAAGAAAGGCGCAGACATGATAAACGAAGGTGATGCTTGTCCAGTCCGCGAGCGCACCCAAGAGTGCCGCGCCCAGGCCGGCAATGCCGAAGGCCAGCCCGAAGAAGAGGCCCGAGATCGTTCCAACCCGACCCGGCATAAGCTCCGTCGCATAAACGAGAATGGCGGAAAAGGCCGACGAGAAGATGAGGCCGATGACGACACTGAGCACGATGGTGAGGCCGAGCCCTGCAAAGGGAAGTACGAGCGTGAAGGGCAGGACGCCGAGGATGGAGCCCCAGATCACATATTTCCGCCCGATTCGATCGCCGAGCGGCCCGCCGACGAGCGTGCCGGTCGCGATCGAGGCGAGAAAGGCAAAGAGGCAGATCTGTGCCGATGCGGGTGCGAGCTGGAAGCGCTGCATCAGGTAGAAGATGTAGAAGTTCGTAATGCTCGCGAGATAGAAGAACTTCGAGAAGATAAGCGCGATCAGCACGGCGATCGCACGCCGGGTCTCGCGCTCGCCAAGCGGGCCGGTCGCCTGAAGCGCGTGGTGCGGGCGTGGCCGGGCCTCGCCGCTTGCCTGGTACCACCGTCCGAGCCCGGTGAGCACAAGGATTCCGAGCAGGGCAAGGCCGGCAACCCAGGCCAAGCTTCCGCGCCCCCGTGGCAGCACGAAAAACGCAACCAGCAGCGGGGCCAGCGACTGACCGAGATTGCCGCCCACCTGAAAAAGCGACTGCGCAAGGCCGAAGCGCCCCCCCGAGGCGACGCGTGCAAGCCGGGACGACTCCGGATGAAACACCGACGAGCCGATACCGATCAACGCCGCGCCGAGGAGGAGTGGCGCATAGCGCTCGGAGGAGGCGAGTACGAGGATGCCCGCCATGGTGAAGGTCATCCCCACCGGCAGCGAATAAGGCTGTGGCCGGCGGTCCGTGAACCGTCCGATCAGCGGCTGCAGAAGCGACCCGGTCGCCTGGAACACGAGCGTGATGAGCCCAAGCTGCACGAAGTTGAGGGCGAGCCCGGAGCGCAGAAGCGGGTAGATCGCGGGCAACAAGGTCTGCATTGTATCGTTGAGCAGGTGGCACAGGCTGATCGCACCGAGAACCGCAAAGGCGGTGCGGCCGGTCTCTCTTTTCCCAACCGCGATGCTTTGACTCACGCCTGACATCCCTTTCGCGACCCGTTGTGCTGGCCCTGGCGCGGATCGCCCCCCTGGGGTCGCAGGTGCAGCATAGACGAGCCCGGCCGGCGTGCCAGCGCGGCGAGTGCCATCATTCACGCGAGGCTGCCATGCGGGCCAACCCGCGCCTGAAACGTTCGAAGGCGCCTCTTCGCTTCGGCCTCAGCTCCGCAACGGGCCGGTCATCGCCTCCACCGCCGCGCTCCCGGGGAAGATTCGGGCGAGTGCCGCGGAAGAGAGGCCGAACTGCGCCGCAAGTGCGCCCTTGGCAAGCGCCCGGATATCCGCGGTCGGTGCGAGATCCCGGTCCTGGAAGAGGTTCCCGGGGCCAAGGCCCGGCCAGGTTGCTCGGATGCGCCCTCCGGCAACCGGCCCGCCGATCAGGAAGGCCACCGTGGCGGTGCCGTGATCGGGGCCGAGCGCTGTCTTGAGCGCGACCAGGCCGGCATCGAGCGAGGCAAGCGGTCGACGGAGAAGAGCCGTCTGGTTGCCGCGCGTGTCCCAACCTTCCAACTGGAAGGCCGCACAATGCGCGGGCCGGCGGGCGCGGCCAGCAGCTTGCCCGCTGCGGCCGCCAGCGCAGGAAAGTCGTAGCCGCCGCGCGCCTCGTGTTCCGGCTCGCCGTTCACGGCAAATGTTTCCTCATCGAAATGCTGTTCGCGCAAGCCCTCGGTGATCGCCGGCCCCGGCAGCGGGTCGGACGCGTTGAGCGCGGCGATGCGCTGAAAAAGATCGGGCGATGGCGTGGCGGAGCCGGTAAGCGCATAGGAGCCAACGGTTGCCTTGCCGCGCAGCAGCGGCATGCCCATCCCGACCGAGAGCCCGAGCCCTGGGCCGCCGCCGGCCGGCAGTTCGGCAAGCACACGATTGAGCCAGCCCGAGGTGATGGAACCATCGGCGCCGCACGCGCCCGGCGCCGAGGGCGGCGGAAAGGCCGAGGAGGGTATCGCGCCGGGTGAGAGGCATGCGCATCTCCGCTGAACCTTTCCGAGCTATCGGCGCTGGAATTCAGGAGCGGCGAACAGCAGGCTCACCGCCTCGGCACGCGATCCGGCACAGCGGATCGCGGTTGCGGTCTCGGGGTGGAGCAATGGGCCGAGCACGGCGTTGCCGAGTTCAAACGGATCGGCCACCCGCGTGCGCAATGCCTCGCCATAACCGGAGCCGATGCGTGCGAGCACCGCATCGGAACCCGTCCAGTCGGCCGCCCTGTCCGACCAGCCGTTGGGCAACAGCGCGGCCCAGAGCGGCTGGCCGAGCTTGCGCAGCATCATGAGGTAGGGAAACTCGGCGCGCCAGGCCCGCTCGCCCGCGGCGGAGGCCGGCGAGCGCGAGCACGCCTCCCTGGCGGATGCTGACGGTGAAATGGTTGGCCCAGAACCAAACCAACCGCTCGCGGAACGGGGCGGGGGTATCCACCGCCCAGTCGAGCTCGGCCCGCGCGTCATTCAGAAAAAGCGAGAACGCCTCGGACTTGAAATGACCCTTGAGCGGCGTGCGGGCGGCGAGCAGCCGCTTCCTTTCCCGCGCGTCCGCCTGCGTCGCGGCGAGCGCCGCCGCGCCGTTCGACAGCGCGCGAAAACGTGGCATCGCTAGCCCCAAGTCCGAGCCTTCGAGCTGCGCGGCAAGCCAAGCCCGCGGATCCGCGGGTGCGATGTCCAAGGGGCCGGCACGGAGGCCGAAACGCGTGAGCGCGTGAGCGGCGGCGCGTTTCATGAGCAAAGCCTAGCGCCGATCTACGTTAATTGTGCATTTCAAATTGAAACGTGCGTCCGGACGCGCCGGACTCTCTCCGCTTCATCGGTCAGGAATACAAGGCCGGAAACGGACCTCCTGGCAAACGCGCGTTCCGCGACCATTTCTCCCGCATGCCGCAGTTCCTCCGCAAAGCCCCGCTCGCGCTCTTCCTCACTGTCTCCTCCTGCGCCGGCGGCGCCGCAGGACCAACGGCGCTCCCGGTGACCGGCACGAGTGTTTTTGGGCCGCAAGGTTTCGTCGGTGCTGTTGCCGGGCAGAGCGCGGGCATCGCCATTGTCAACCCCGTTGGTGGCGGTCCGCCCAGAACCCTGGTGCCGAACGGCAACGGCACCGCGACCATTTTCCAGCCGGGCGGTCCGCCCATCGTGATCCCAAGCCCGTCCCGGTAGTTCAGTCCGCCGGCGAGCCGAGCTTCGCCGCAAGCGCCGGGTAATGCCGGGCCCGCCCCGGGGCCAGCCAGTGCTGGAGCCGATCGAGGTAAAGATAAACGACGGGTGTCGTGTAGAGCGTGAGGATCTGGCTGACTGCCAGGCCGCCCACCATCGTGTAGCCGAGCGGGCGGCGGAGTTCGGAGCCGGCACCATGGAAAAGCATCAGCGGCAACCCGGTGAAGATCGCAGCCATGGTCGTCATCAAGATCGGGCGGAAACGAAGAGCGCAGGCCTCGCGGATCGCCTCGAGCGGCGGCTTGCCGTCACGCCGCTCGGCGGTGATCGCGAAATCCACCAGCATGATCCCGTTCTTCTTGACGATGCCGATGAGCAGCAGGATGCCGATCAGTGCAATCACCGAGAGATCATAGTGCGCAATGATCAGGATCAAAAGCGCGCCGACTCCGGCGGAGGGAATGGTGGAGAGGATCGTCAGCGGCAGGACATAGCTCTCATAGAGAATGCCGAGAATGATGTAGACGGCGACGATGGCAGCGGCGATCAGATACGGCTCGGATGCAAGCGAGGAGCGGAAGGCCGCCGCCGTACCCTCGAACGTACCGGTGAGCGACGCCGGCGGATCGAGGGACGCGACGGCCTTCTGAATCGCCGCAACGGCGTTGCCAAGCGCGGCACCCTCGGCGAGATTGAAGGACAGCGTGACCGCCGGGAACTGATTGGCGTGGTTGACCGAGAGCGGCGCTACCTTCTGCGAGTCGATATGGACGACGTTTCCAAGCGGCACCGGCTGGCCCGAGGAGGATGGGACGTAAAGCTGGTCGAGCGTGGCAAGCTTGTCCTGGAGCGGCGGCAACACTTCAAGAATCACATAGTAGGCGTTGGACTGGGTGAAATACTGGGTGATCTGCCGCTGGCCGAATGCATCATAGAGGATGTTGTCGACGGCGGTCGGCGTGATGCCGTATCGGGCAGCTGCATTGCGGTCGATGATCAGGGTGGCCGAAAGGCCGGACATCTGCTGATCCGTGGCGAGGTCGCGCAGGATCGGCAGGGAGCGTAGCTTGGCGAGAATCTTCAGCGCCCACTGGTAGAGCTCGGCCTGATTGGCGTCTTGCAACGTATATTGATATTGCGTCCTCGAGACGATGCCACCGACGTTCACGTCCTGCGCCGCCTGCAGGAACATCCGGCCGCCGACCAGGCGGCCCAGTTTCGGCCGCAAGCGCGCGATGACCTGCCGGGCGCTGGCAGTGCGTTCGCTGAACGGCTTGAGATTGATGAAGAAGCGGGCGTCGTTGCCGGTCTGCCCGGCGATTCCTGCACCAAGAATGGACGAAACGTTGCCGACCGCCGGGTCCTGCCGGATGATCGCGTTGGCCCGTTCAACGAGGCGCTCCATGTGTGGGAAGGACGCGCCCTGGCCGCCCTCGAGGATGCCGATCAGGAGACCCACATCCTGCGGCGGGAAAAACCCCTTCGGAATGACAACGTAGAGATAACCGGAGAGAGCCATCGTGGCGAAGAAGACCATCAGGGTAATGAAGCGGTGGCGGAGCGCGACCCCGAGAGTGCGACGATAGAATTCGGCCAGGCTCAGGAACGCGCGCTCGGCCGCTCGGTAGAGCGCGCCGTGCCTGGGCTCGTGGCGAAGGAAGCGCGAGGCCATCATCGGCGTCAGCGTGAGGGAGACAAAGGCCGAGACCGCAACGGCCATGCTCACCGTGACGGCAAATTCACGGAAGACGCGCCCGACGATGCCGCCCATCAGCAGGATCGGCAGAAAGACTGCGATCAGGGAGGCGCTGATGGAGACGATCGTGAAGCCGATCTCGCCGGCCCCCTGCAAGGCCGCCTGCATCGGCTGCATGCCTTTCTCAATATGGCGGAAGATGTTCTCGAGCATTACGATCGCATCGTCGACCACGAAACCGATCGCAATCGTGAGGCCCATCATCGATAGGTTGTCGATGCTGTACCCGACCACGTACATGACCGCAAACGTGCCGATCAGTGCAATCGGAATGGTGATTGCCGGGATCACCGTAGCCCAGAGATTGCGCAGGAACAGAAACACCACCATCACGACGAGGCCGAGTGCCATGGCTAGCGTGAGCTGCACGTCTGCCACCGTCGCGCGAATGTTCTGCGAGCGGTCAACCACCACCGAAACGTGCACCGAGGGCGGGATCGAGGCCTGAAGCCGCGGCAGCTCGGCCATGACCCGGTCGACTGTCGCAATGACATTGGCCCCGGGCTGCTTGAAGATGACAAGATGGATGGCGCGGCGACCGTTCTCCCAGCTCGCAAGAAGGTCATTTTGCGCCCCGCTGACAGCCCGGCCGATGTCGCGGACGCGCACCGGGGCTCCATTACGATAGGCGATGACGAGATTGTTGAATGCGCTCGCGGTGGTCACTTGGTCGTTCGCGTTGATGGCGAAGGCACGGTGGGCTGTGTTGATGCTTCCCTTCGGGTTGTCCACCGTGGCGTTCAAAATGAAATTGCGCACATCCTCGAGCGTGAGGCCCATGCCGGCGAGCTTCGCGGGATCAACCTCCACGCGGATGGCGGGCGTCTGCGCGCCGCCGATGAAGACCTGCGCAACCCCCGGAAGCTGCGAGATCCGCTGCGCGAGCACGTTGTCGGCGTAGTTGTCGACCGTGGTCAGAGGGAGTGCCCTGGACCACACGGAGAGGATCAGGATCGGCGCGTCCGCCGGATTGACCTTGCGGTAGGTGGGCGGGCTGGGCAGTGTTTTCGGCAATTGACCGGCCGCGGCGTTGATCGCGGCCTGCACGTCCTGGGCGGCGGCATTGATACTGCGATCGAGCGAGAACTGCACGGTGACCGAGGTGCTGCCCTGGACGCTCACCGAGGTCATCTGCGAGACTCCGGGTATCTCGCCGAGCTGGCGTTCGAGCGGCGTCGCGACGGTTGCAGCCATGGTTGAAGGATCTGCACCCGGCAGACTTGCGGAGACGACGATGGTCGGAAAGTCGACGTTCGGCAGAGCGGCGATCGGCAGCAAGGGGTACGCTGCGAGACCGATGAGCACGATTGCCGCCATCAGGAGCGAGGTCGCGATGGGACGGCGGATGAACGGCGCCGAGATGCTCATGCGCCGCCTCTCGCGTTTCGCTTCATGCCCCGATCAGCTTCCCGCGCTGACAGCAACGCGCGTGCCATTCTGCAGCCGCGACTGGCCGGCAAGCACCACTTTGGTCCCCTCTGCCGGACCGCCCGCGATCACCGCGATATCGCCCTGCTCCGCAACCTGCTTGACCGCCTCGCGCAGGACGGTCCGGTCGGGGCGGACAACATAGACATAGAGCCCTTCCGGACCGTGCTGCACGGCGCGTGCCGGCAGCGTCAGCACATTGCGAAGCGTGGTGAGCAGGACTTTCGCGTTCACGAAGGCGCCGGGCCAGAGCACCTCCGTGGGATTGCGGAAGATCGCCTTCAACCGAATCGTGCCGGTCGCAGGATCGATCGTGTTGTCGATCGTACGGAGCGTTCCGTGATCCAGCACCGCGCTGCCGCTCTCCGACACGGCGAGCACCGGAAGCGGCCCCTTTGCCGCGGCTGCGCGCACGGACGTGAGGTCATGCTGGGGGAGCGTGAAGATAACGCCGATCGGTTTCATCTGGGTAATGGTGACGATGCCGGTCGGCGAATTCGCCTGGATTAGATTGCCGGGATCCACTTGGCGCAGGCCTAGGCGCCCGTCGATCGGCGCCGTGATGCGGGTGAACTCCAGGTTTAGGCGCGCGGCCTCGATGGTCGCCGCGTCGGCCTGCAGCGCGGCCCGGTCCGTGGCGACGGTCGCGCGCTGGGTATCGAGCTGCTGGCGGGAGGCGAAATGCTTGCTGACGAGCGCGCTGTAACGGGCAAGATCGGCACGTGCATTGGAAAGTTGCGCCTCGTCCTCCGCCTGTTTGGCGATCGTCTGGTCCAGCACCGCCTGGTAGGGACGCGGGTCGATCAGGGCGAGCACGGTTCCAGCCTTGACCTCGTCCCCTTCCTTGAACGGGGTCGCCTCCAGGATGCCGCTTACCTCCGCCTTCACGACCACGGTCTTGAGCGCCTGCACTTGGCCAAGACCGGTGAGGTAGATCGGGACGTCCCGGCGGGTGACGCGCGTGACGGTCACCGGCACGGAAGGCCTCGGCGGCCGCTCAGCCGGCTTGGCTGGGCTCAGCGCCACCAGGGCCACACCACCCAGCACCGCAACAAGGCCAAGCCCGCCGAACAGGCCTCCCCAGCCGCGCTTCACCGCGGAGCCCCCCGGCCGCCGCGCTTCCCCGGGGACACCGGCATCAAATCGCTCCCACCTGCGCGCCTTTGCGGTGCGCTCCACCGGCCTATCTTAAAGGCTGAGCATTGTCCGGAAATCCATAAAAGGACGCCACAGTGTTTTTGCAACGCAGTGTGACCGTCCGGAGCGTCAGCCGACGCTGAGCCCGAGGGCGGCACGGAAACGGTGCTGGAGAAAGGCGCCGTCGCGCGGAGGCAGGAACCGCTCCGCCTCGGTGGCGGCGATCCTGACCACCGCGAACAGCGGCTCGGCGCGCAGCCGGCGCCGGAGAGGTTCGAGTTCGGCGAGGGCAGCAATCGTGGCGGTGGCGCGCCATCCGCAGGCGGCAGCCGCGGCTGCCAGATCGGTGCCAAGCGCGGTGTGGCTCTGCTGCGCCCCCGTCTCGCCATAGCGGCCGTTGTCGAGCACGACCACGGAAAGATTGCGCGGCGCAGCGGCTGCGATCGTGGCAAGCGCGCCAAGCCCCATCAGCATCTCGCCATCCCCGGTCAGGACGAGCACGCGCCGGGCTGGTCGCGCGAACGCAAGCCCGAGCCCGATCATCGCCGCCGCCCCCATCGCGCCCCAGAGGTAGAAGGTGAGGGGGCGGTCGCCCGCCGCGCCGGCGTCGTATGTGGTCGAGCCGAGACCTGTAACGACCAGCAGATCGCCGGGATCGCGGAGCAGCGCCGCGACCACCGCACGGCGCTCCAGCAAGGGTTCAGGCATCGGTTCGGCTTCCCACGCGCGCGTTCGGCGAGGCCTTGTTCCGCCGCGGTCGCGCTCTACGATCATGCCGCGTGCCCGCGTCGCTCTCAAGCCGCGCGCCGCGCGTGGCGGGGAAGGGGCAGGCGATGGATATCAGCCACGACGCGACGGCGCTGCCGGGGGCGTTCCCCGGGGCTTTCGTCGTACCGGCGATGATGCAGGCCTGGGTGCTTGGCGCACCGGGCGAATTGCGCCTCGTCGAGAAGATTGCGCCGGAGCCGGGCCCGGCGGAGGCGCTTGTGCGCATCGACGCCGCGGCGATCTGCGCGACCGACCTCGCGGTGCTGGCGCTTGGGCTCCCGGCCGTGGTCGAGGGCAGCCTCCCCTTCAACCGCAACTTCACCTTCGGCCACGAATACATGGGGACCGTCGTGAAACTTGGCCCGTCGGTGGACGAGTTCCGCGTGGGCGAGCGCGTGAGTGTCGAGATCCACGCCGGCTGCGGGCGCTGCGAGCGCTGCCGGCAGGGCATGTACACCTCTTGCCTCAATTATGGCCGGCCGGAGAAGGGCCACCGTGCCAATGGCTTCACGACCGACGGCGGTTTTGCCGGCTACGCCCTCAACCACATCAATACGCTGGTGCGCGTGCCCGACGAGATGTCGGACGCGGAGGCAACCCTCGTGGTGACCGCCGACACGGCGATGTACGGTCTCGACGTCCTGGGCGGGCTGATCGCGGGCGAGGCAGTGGGTGGTGTGCGGACGCGGTCCGATCGGGCTGCTCGGTGTCGGCGTGGCCAAGGCGCTCGGTACCGAGCCGGTCATCCTTACCGGCACGCGCGCCGAGCGGCTGGCACTCGGGCGGAAGCTCGGCGCGGATTTTCTCGTCAATGTCCGCGAGGTGAATCCCGTCGACGCCGTGCTCCGCCTGACCGAAGGCAGAGGCGGCGATCTCGCGCTCGAATGCTCGGGCGCGCCGGACACGCTCGATCAGTGCAGGCGCATGGTCAAGCGTGTGGGAAAAATCTGCCTCGCCGCCTTCCTGCACGACAAGGTGCTCGTCGATGTTGCGCACATCGTGCGCAACAACGTCTACGTCTATGGCATCCGCGGCGAGGGGCAGAGCGCCACGCACCGCGCCATGGCACTGATGCGCCAGCGCCGCTTCGAAGCGAGCCTGATCCACACTCACACGTTCCCGATGCGCGAGCTGCCGAAGGCGATCCGCCATGCGCGCGAGCGGATCGACGGCGCGATCAAGGTGGTGGTGACGAACAGAAGCTGAGCCGGCGCGCACCGTTCCTGTTCACCGGCCCTACTTCCGGAACTCCTTCGCACCGATCATGCGCTGTGACAAGAGCACCGCAACCGGGACGCTGCTGTCGAAGGCAAGCGCGGCCGCCGCACGCACCGTCTCCGCCGCCTCGGCATGTTGCTCGGCACGCAGCACGTGCACGCCCATCGCACCGAGGACCGTCGGCGTCGCCAAGCCCATCGGCACCTGCCAGGGATTGAACTCACCCCACTCGCCGCGCATCGTGATCAATGTCAGGAATGGCATCCGGCAATTGGCGATCAGCGAAAGCATGTTGATGCAGTTGCCAACACCGGAGGACTGCATCAGCAGCACCGCGCGCTCTCCGCCGAGCCAGGCGCCAGCGGCGAGCGCCACGCCTTCCTCCTCGGTCGTCAGCACCACCGCCCGCATGGCGGGGTCGGCGTGCGCGCGCGCGATCAGACGTGCATGACCGGCGTCCGGCACATAGCCTACCTGACGGATCTCCGCGGCCTGCAGCACGGCAAAGACGGCGTCGGGCCAGGCGGCCTGCTCAAGGTCGGACATGCTTGCTCCGTTTTCCCGACCATGCTGCCAAGGGCCGCGGCCGCAGGCAACCTACCCTCCTACGGAACGGGCACGGTGGCCTTCGAGACGGACCAGCGGAGCGCGGAAAAGCACCGTTCGTCTACCGCCGTGGCGCAATCGCGCTCCATCATTGCCGGCGCCTCCGGTACTCGCACGGCATCGTGGTACGGGCGCCTGGCGGTGATCGCATCGAAGATGTCGGCGACGGTGATGATGCGCACCTCGAAGGGGGATCGCGTCGCCGGCGAGGCCACTCGGATAGCCCTTGCCGTCCAGCCACTCGTGGTGCGCGCCGGCGGCAGGGGCAAGCTCGCGGGATACGCCGAGGCGGGCGAGAATGTCCTCCGAAAGCGCGGGATGGTGACGGACGGCCGTCCATTCTGTCTGATCGAGACGCCCGGGTTTGTCGAGAATCGCGTTGCTCACGCCGAGTTTTCCGAGATCGTGCAGCAGCGCGGCGCGATGCAGGCAGCGGCGGCGCTCTTCGGGGAGGCCGAGGCGAGTCGCGATTGCCGTGGTGACGGCCGCGACACGACGGCTGTGGGTCGCCGTGAAACTGCTCTTGGCATCAACGATATCGGTGAAGGCGCCGGCGATCTCATCGAGCCGCGTCTCGTTGAGTAGAATGAGGACCGTGACCGGCTCAAGCGCGGCGGCACGCGCCTCGAGCCCTTCCGCGGCCAAACCCTCCCAGAGGCGGCCGCTGCGTGCGATATCGTGAAAGAGAGCGACGAGCGATGGGTCGAACCAGTTGCCGCCGCGCAGGCTGATTTCGCGCAGCGCAGCCGCCGGCCCGCCCGCGGCGTGGAATACGTCGATGACCTGGGCCAGCAAGGCAATCCGCGCTTCGAGCGGAATCGCCCACCGGCGAGTCCGTCCGGCCGCCCTTGGCCGATCCAGTGCTCGTCGAGCGCGTAGATGCCGCGCGCGACGCGTTCGCCGAAGCCGATCCGGGTTGCGATGCCGGTGCCGCGCTCGCAGCGCGTTTGCACGAGTTCGTGCGCCAGTGCGTGGGCGTTGCTCGCGATGTGCAGAAGGCCTCGAGCACGCCGGCCGAGCCCCTCGCCGACGCCGGCATGGCGCAACAGAAACCGAATGACCTGCGCGCGGCTCTGCTGGTCGACGGATTTGAAGCCGTGTTTGATCGTGCGTTCGTCGCTGCCATAGAGCTGCCAGAGCCGCTCGGCGTTGCTGCTGCAGCCGGCATCCTTGAGAAGGATCGTGTAGTAGAGATCGACGAGACGATCCGGGCGGAGCCCGAGCCGCCGGCCGATCTGCATGCCGATCCAGCAGCAGCGCAAGCAGTGACCCGCGGGATGCCCTTCGGTCAGGTTGAGCGCGAAGCTGAGCGCGCCGATCAATTCCGAGAGCCTGAGACGGAGGGACGTGTCGCGCGGGCGCTCCGCTGCCCCCGCCGTTGCAATCTCGAGCACCTGTTCCGTTCGCCGCCTTGCACGATCCGCGGTCGGAAAGGCGCACCGTTGCGACCCCCAGGTTAACGCGAGGCAAACGGGCGGACCGGATGTCCGTCCTCTGTCATGCGGTCGCGCACGGCCCGCAGTTGCCTTCGGTATCGTTCCCGGTGATGCACCGCCCCGGCAGCAAGGCCGCAATGAATGTACCGGAAGCGCACGATCGTGCCACCGCCACGCTCCGGCTGTCGGCTTCGCGTTCCCTCAGCGCCTCGTCCTTGCTCTGCCCGTCCGGTGCCCGAAGCCGGGCCGTCCTGTGGTCATTCGAGCCATCGTTCGGGACTGCGCCCATCCGGCCCCTCCGGCCCGAATCGTTGCCCCAAGGGGGACGAAATCCGATCATCGATCTTTTGGGAATCCGGCGAGGACAGCGATCATCACCGGGTGGTCCAGTGCGAGCCATCGCGACCCCTCTCCGAGCCCGCTCCGGCCCTCCCCGCCACCGGCCGTTGAACGAAGCAGCCGAAGCCCGAGGGTCAGTCGATGAAGCGGAGTGTCCTGAAGCGCTGGCGGAAGGCCGGAACTTCGCGCCCGATTGCGCTCGCCCTCTCGGGATTCTGCAGCGCGCGGGCAATGAAACCGGCAAGCTCGGGCATATCCGCGGGACCCATGCCCCAGCGTACGATCTCCGGCGTGCCGAGCCGGAGACCGTTCAGATCGCCGGCCACGAGCGCGATCGGCAGGCCGATTCCCGAGGCAAGGATGTTCGCCCGCCGCAAGAGTTTCGCGGCAGCCTGACCCCCGCCGAAGGACGCAGCCTCGATCGCGAGCTGGTGCGAGCGGGTCGCGCCGCGCTCGGCCGCAAAGACCGGGACGCCGCGCGCGATCAGCGCATCGGCGAGCGCCTTCGCCGTTGTGGCCATTGCAGCCGCATAGGTGCGGCCGTGCCGCTTCCAGTCGATGAGCGTGATCGCGAGGGAGGCCGCCTTTGCCACATCGAAGTTGGCGGTGAGGCCGGGATAGGCGATGGCCTCGATGCGCCTGGCAAGCTCGGGCTCGTTCGTTACGATCAGGCCCGAGGGCGGGCCGCCGAGCGACTTGTAGGTGCTCATCGTCATGACGTGCGCACCCTCCTCGAGCGGCTGCTGCCAGGCGTGTCCGGCGATCATGCCGGAAAGGTGCGCTGCGTCGAAGAGCACCCAGGCACCGATCTCCTCGGCAATCGTGCGGATCTCGCGCACCGGGTGCGGGAAGAGATTGAGGCTGCCCCCGATCGTGATGAGCTTCGGTCGGAAGCGCAGCGCATCGGCACGCAAGGCCGCGACGTCGACGGTATAGGCCCCTGCGTCGACCGGTGCCGGGTGAGTGAGGACACCGTAGCATCCCGCCGCGCCAGCGAGATGGTGCGTCACGTGCCCGCCGATTTCGGGCGGCGGGGCTATGATGGTCTCGCCGGCCCGGGCGGTGGCCATAAAGACGAAGAGGTTGGCGATCGAACCCGAGGGAACGCGAATCTCGACGAACGGTGCGCCAAACGTCTCGGCGGCGAGTTCGGCGGCGATGATCTCGATCTTCTCGATCGCCTCCAGCCCCATTTCGTACTTGTCGCCAGGATAGCCGAGCGAAGCCCGAGGGCCGAGACCCTGTGCCAGAACCGCCTCCGCAGCCGGGTTCATGACGTTGGTCGCCGGGTTCAAATTGATGCAGGTGCGCTCGTGGATCGCCCGGTTCTCGGCGATGAGCAGGGCCAACCTCTCGGCCGTCATCTCCGGCCGGGCGGCGGCAACGTCGGCGGCGACGGAGCTGATGAGCCGCTCGGAGGCCTCCGGTATCCAGGATCTCGCGCCGAGCTTTATCATGCGTGCCTCCCCGGACGCCCGCCGTCGGGCACGCTTATCCTACGATTTCGGCCGGAGTGAAAAAGAAGGAGATCTCGCTGGCCGCGTTCTCCGGCGAATCCGAGCCATGCACGGAATTCGCCTCGATGCTCTCGGCGAAGCGCGCGCGGATGGTCTCGGGCGCTGCCTTGGCGGGATCGGTCGCGCCCATAATGGCGCGATTGCGCTCGACCGCATCCTCCCCCTCCAGCACCTGCACCACCACTGGGCCGGAAGTCATGAAGGCGACAAGGTCTTTGAAAAAGGGGCGGGCGCGGTGAACCGCATAGAAGACTTCTGCCTGCTCACGGGTGAGGCGAAGCCGCTTCTGCGCGACGATGCGCAACCCGGATTCCTCGAGCACGGCATTGATCGCGCCGGTGAGATTGCGCCGGGTGGCGTCGGGCTTGATGATGGAAAGAGTGCGGCTCGGCGCCATGTCGGGTTCCGGGAAATGTCATGGATTGCGATGATCGGCGGGCGGCTTTAGACGGGTTCCCAGGCCCGGGCAAGCCCTGTCCTACATGAGGAACACGCCCTTCCCGGTCGTCTGCGTGTCGAACAAGCTGTAGGCTTCCGCCGCCTGTTCGAGCGACCAACGGTCGGTAAAAAGGTCATCGACCGCGACGCCCCGCTCAACGATGAAGCGCGCGCACTCGGCCTGCCCGACGGTCGAGAAGGTCCAGGAGCCGACGAGCGTAAGCTGCTTGCGCAGCATCTCGGGGCTCACCTCAATCGTAACGCTGCCGCCTTCGCCGACGAAGCAGACGGTACCCCACTTGCGCGCCGCGCGCGCCGCGGCGCTTCGCCCTTCGGCGGTGCCGGAGGTATCGAGCGTGAGGTCGGCACCGCGGCCGCGGGTCAGATCGCGGATGGCCGCCGAGGGATCGTTCGTCCGCGGATCGAGGGCGGTTTCAGCACCGAAATCGCGTGCGCGCGCCAGCCGCTCGGGCGATGGATCGAGCGCGATCACGCGCGCGCCCATGGCGCGCGCGAGCTGGGTTGCGGACAGCCCGACCGGCCCCTGGCCGAAGATCGCGATCGTGTCGTTGCCGGAGAGATTAATCCGCCGGAGCGCGCCGTAGGCCGTCCCGGTGCCGCAGGAAATCGCCGCCCCGGCCGAAAAAGAGAGAGGCTCGGGCAGGGGCACGAGCGTGCTGGCTGGAACCTTCATGAAAGGGGCGTGCCCGCCATGGCCCGTCACCCCATAGACGGTTGACCCTGCATCGCACATCTGCGTCCAATCGGTGCGGCAATGCGGGCAGACGCCGCAGCCGCGGTAATGGTGCACCATGACGCGCGCGCCGATCCTCGCCTGACGCGGCTCCACCCCGGCCCCGACCGCGGCAACCACGCCGCACGGCTCGTGTCCCGCGATCACGGGCCCGGCGCCAGCACCAAGCCCGAGAGTTGCGCTCGAACCGCCCTTGGGCGCGCGATAGATCCTGAGATCGCTGCCGCACATACCGGACGCCTTCATCTCCAGGACCACTTCCGAAGGGCCCGGCACCGGATCCGGAAACTGCGCGAGTTCCAGCTCCCGCCCACCCGTAAACACCACACCGCGCATTGTTCCTCCCTCCTTTGCATCAACTTGCCGGCTCAGAGTGCCCGCTCAACTTTTGCGTTCCCAGCCTCCCGCGTCACGCTGCTGCCAATAGGCGAGCGCGTGGCCCGCCGCCTTCGCCGCCGACCACCGCTCCCGCGCCGCCGCACGCGCTGCTTGATCCGCCCCATCGAAAAGATCGAACACGCGGGCAAATCGCGCCACATCCGGAACGGCAACGCCGTCAATCACGAACAGGAAGCGTGCCCCGTTTGGCGGATCGGCCGCCTCCGCAAGGCTGGCGCTGATCCAGATCGGCTGCAGATCGACCTCACCCATCCGCGCGGTGCCGTGCGGCAGCCAGACCGGGTCCTGGCAGAGCCAGAGCGCGGTGTCGAGCGCCTCGACACGTTCGGCGCTGCCGCAAAGCACGAGCGCACGCTCGCCGGCCGCGAGCGTGCGGCCGAGCAGTTTCGGCAAGGCCCGATCAGGCCCGCTGCGGGTGAGGTGATAGAATCCGACCTCGCTTATCGGGGCGACTCCGGTGCAGCGCCGTTGCAACTCGGATCAATACCGGGCGGCGCAAGCCTTATTCTCCGCATCTCCTAATGCCGTGTGCGGTCGATGCGGTCGAAAACCGACTTCAGCAGATAGAAGCCGTAGGCGATAGCGGCGAGAAAGACCAGGAAGCCGATCGCGCCGCCCGGGTCGCCTTGGCCTGCGGAGGCCTGCAGCAGCCCGACGATGCCGACCAGCACCGCCAGCGCCATCTGCAACCAGAAGGAGAGACCCATCTATGCCCCCAACGCCGCCGGACGGAAATCCCTCGACAGCTTTACCGGCGGCCTGGCCGGCCGGCAATCGCGGCGATCAGCCAGCCGCAACCCCCTCGACACCTTTTTCATGCAGGCGCGCGGTCTCTCTCCCGGCAGCAAAGAGCGCGCGCAGCAGGTCCTCCTCCGGGTTGAGTTTGGACGTGATCGGCAGGCCGGCGAGCGCGGCATCTGCCTCGTAGTTCCTGAGCCGAATGGAGCGCGGCAAGGTCGCAAGCTCGGCCTCGATCACCCCCTGGAAGGCGATTTCGTTCATGCGGTTGAAAATCTCCGCCTGCGTCCCCGGCCGCCCTGGGCGGCGCCGCGGTTGGGCACGGATCAGCACAAGTTCCTCAGGCGGATCGGGGCTGAGCAACGGCGCGAGTGGCGGGTTGGCGGAGTAGGCGCCGTCCCACAACAATCGGCCATTGACCTCCGCAGCCGGAAATACGAACGGTAGGCAAGCCGAGGCCAGCAGCACCTCGACCGTAATCTCGTCGTTCTTGAACAGCACTGCTGCGCCGGTCTCGACGTCGGTCGCGCCGACCACGAGGGGCGGCGCACCGGCGCTTACGAGCAGGCCAGGATCAAGGAGGTCGGCAACAACCGGACGGAGCGGATTGTGGCCCAGCGGGTTGAGCTGGGCTGGAGCGAACAGCCGCATCGCCATCGCCGCACTCTGCCAAACGGGATTTTTGGAAAGATCCGCTCCCCACAGCCAGCGCTCCAGCGCGCCGTTCCGCAGAGGGCTTACGGCATGCGTCTCGGCCACTCGCTCCCAGAGACGGGCAATCGCCTTGCGAGCCCCCGGCGCACCGTCGGCAGCCCAGCCTTGGGCCAGCATGGTACCAATCAGAGCACCCGAAGACACCCCGGAAACACGGTCCGGCGTGAGCCCGGTCTCGAGCAGACGATCGAGGACGCCGGCGGTGAATGCGCCGTGGGCCCCTCCGCCCTGCAACGCCACCGCAATGCGCCTCGGTTTCCGTATCAGCCACATGGTGGTTTAAATGGTGCGGCGCACAATGGACCGCCAGGGCGCCGTGCGGTCGCCTCGGGCACGAGGTCGGGACCGCGGCGACCTCAAGGCAAGTCCGATCAATGGCTTCGCTACGGCAGCCGAGTCAGGAACTTCGCGATGCGACGCATGCGATCTGAGAACAAAGCAGGTGCGAAGAACTCGCCCGCGGCGCGTTTGCCTGCTTCGGAGCGCGTCGGGTACGGCACGATCATCCCGGCGAGCGCGGAAATCCTCATGCGCCGTGCAATCGCGAGCGTGAAGGCACCGATCATCTCCCCCGCGCCGCGCGAGAGGATGCCCGCGCCCAGGAGACGCCCTCGCCAGGTCGTCACCAGCTTCACGAGGCCGCGGGTGTCGCCCTCGGTGATGGCCCGGTGGTTCTCGGTCATTGGCCAGCGCAGCGAGCGGACGTCGTCGCCGGCCGCGCGGGCCTCGGCCTCGGTCAGGCCCACCTGGGCAAGTTCCGGCTCCGTATAGAGAACGCGTGGCAATGCCGTGTAATCAAGCCGCGCCGGCAGACGGAACAACACGCGGCGGATGACAATGCCGGCGTGATAGCTGCCGACATGGGTGAAGTAGCGTGGTCCGAGCCCGACCGGATCCGCGATGTCGCCGACTGCGAAGACCCGGCGGTTGGACAGGCTGCGCAGGCCGCGATCGGTTGCGATCCCTCGCGCCGAGGCGCGGATTCCGCTGGCCTCGAGACCAAGCCCCTCCAGGTTTGGCTGCCGTCCGACCGAAACCAGGAGATGCGTGCCCTCAAGCTCGGTGTCGCCCGCCAGCAGGAGCCGAGGCCCGGGCGCAGCGGAGGTCACCGCAATCCCCTCGTTCATGCGCACGCCTTGGGCGGAGAGCGCCATGCGAAGCCCGTCCACGAGATCGGGATCCTCGCGCCCTGCGACCCGCGCCGCCTCCACAAGGCTGACCCGCCACCCGAGGGCCGCGTGGGCCGCGGCCATCTCGAGCCCGATCGGGCCCTCCGCCCAGGATCAGGAGATGGCCGGGCGGCCCCGAGATGCCGAACAGCGAGGCGTTGGTAAGGAAGGCAACGTTGCCGAGGCCGGGGATCGGTGGCACTGCCGCACGAATTCCGGCGGCGATGACGAACCGGTGCGCGGTGATGCGCCGGCCATCCACCATGATCGCTTCTTCGGATACAAAGCGGGCCTCGCCGGCCAGCACCGTTGCACCCAGCGCCCGATAGCGTGCCGCCGAGTCGTTTGGCGCAACGGCCTCGATCGTGCTCGCAACGTGGGCGCAAACAGCGTTCCAATCGACCTCGGGTGGAGCGGAACGCCGGATCCCGAAGCGCGCGGCGCCCCGCGCACCCGCCGCCGCGCCGGCAGCCGCAAACAGCGCCTTGCTGGGCACGCAGCCCGCGTTCAGGCAATCTCCTCCCATCCGGTCGCGTTCGACAAGCAGAACGGCAAGCCCGAGCTTGGCGGCAACCGAGGCGACAGAAAGCCCGGCTGCGCCGGCGCCGATCACCGCCAGGTCGAACTCAGCCATGCCCGGCCTGCCTCCGGCCCGCAATGCGTCGCCAGAGGATCGGCAGCAGCGACAATATCGCGAGCCCGAGCAACGGGCCGATCACGCGCGGGGAGAAGATGAGCGAGGCGTCCGGCATCCGGCCGGCGGCGAGCGCCGCCGAAAACCCTGCGCCGATTGAGGCAAAGACGAAGGTGGCCGGCAGAATTCCGAGAACAGTCGCCACGGTGTAAGGAGCGATCCGCATGCCGACGAGGGCCGGGGCAAGATTGACCAACCAGAACGGGAAGGCCGGGATCAGGCGGAGCGCCAGGAGGTAGCTGAACCCGTCCCGCTCGAGCCCTGGTCGTACCCGTTCGATCAGTTGGCCCGCATGGCCGACGATCAGCGGCCGGAGCGCGCTTGTTGCCGCCAGGAACAAGCCGAGCGCTCTCGCAGTGGCGCCAAGGGCAGCCAAGGGGCCGCCGAGCCAGGTCCCGAACAGCAGTCCCCTTGCCGCGGTGAGCGCGGCGCCTCCGGGCACGGAGAGCGCAACCGCGACGGCATAGACCAAGTCATAGACGAGCGGCGCGCCCAGCGGGTGACGGGCGACGAACCCTCTGAGTTCGGCCTGATGCCGGGCGAGTGCGGGGAAGGAAAGCGCCCGGATGATTCCAAGCTGCCACGCGATGGCAAGGCCGAGGGCCAGCAGCAACAGCGGCCAGAGACGAACGAGGCGCGACATCAGCGGTTCCTATACGCCCCTGGCAGCGTGGCGGTTGCATCCGGGCCCACGCAACCCTCCCGAGGCCTGCCACCGCGCCACTTTATGGTCTGCACCCTCCGTAAAACACCGCGCGAGCTCCCGAGCGACGCAGCGCAATTGACGCCACCCGCCGCACGCCCCTAATAAGCCCGGGGCCAGAGCGGCGTGCCGCGGCCGCGCCAAGCGGCGTGCACCGGCGGGATAGCATGGCAATCGGAGACGACCCGTGAAGCGCACCTACCAACCCTCCAAACTCGTCCGCAAGCGCCGGCACGGATTCCGCGCGCGCATGGCCACCAAGGCCGGCCGCAAGGTGATCGCCAACCGTCGCGCCAAGGGCCGCAAGCGCCTGTCCGCCTGAAAACCGGTGCCTCCCTCGCCTCTTCGACTGAAACGCCGCAACCAGTTCTTGGACGTGGCGCGTGCGGGCCACAGGTTTTCTGCGGACGGTCTGGCGCTGCAGGCACTGCGGCGCGACGACGCAGGCCCGGTCAGGGTCGGTTACACGGTCACGCGCAAGGTCGGCAATGCGGTGGTGCGCAATCGTACCCGCCGTCGGCTCCGGGAGGCCGCACGACTGGTACTCGCCGAACGCCCGTTGCGCGGCTTCGATCTCGTGCTGATCGGCCGTTCCGCGACTCGCCGGCTGCCGTTCGCTCGCCTGCTCGCCGAATTCTCCCGCGGGCTCAATCGGCTGGATCAAGCTCCGTGACCGCGCCGGGAGGCTACGCCATGAGCCCGGCGGCGCGCGCACTCAGCGTCCCGATCCTTGCCTATCAGTGGACGATCCGGCCGCTGCTCGGTCCGGCCTGCCGATTCTGTCCAAACTGTAGCGATTATGCACTTGAGGCGCTGGCACGGCATGGTGCCGGCCGCGGCAGCCTGCTCGTCGCGCGGCGCATCCTGCGTTGCAATCCATGGAATCCTGGCGGCCTCGATCCTGTGCCGCCGCCCGACCAGGCCCGGAAAGGCGCGCGCCAAGTCTGATGGACCAGACACGATTGTTCCTCGCGATCGCCGTCTCGATCGCGATCCTGATCGGCTTCCAGCTGCTGGTGCCTCACCCGCCGCCGCCTCATCCCGCGGCGCCAACCACTCTCCATACGACCGCACCCGCCCCACCCGCAGGCGCGCCCGTGGCATCTGTCGGGCGGCCGGCCGTTGCCGCCGCGCCGGCACCGAACGCGCCTCGACTGGCCGTGGAGGCCCCCGCGGTCGAAGGAAGCCTGAACCTGGAAGGAGCGCGGCTCGACCACATCGTGCTGCGCGACTACCACACCACCGTTGCCAGGAACTCCCCACACGTAACCCTTCTTGGCCCGGTCGGCGGCCCCCGGCCCTATTACGTGCAGTTCGGCTGGTCCGCGGCCCCCGGCGAGGACTTGAAGCTGCCTGGCCAGAACGCTCTCTGGAAAGCCTCGCCCGGCCCGCTCTCGCCAAACCATCCGGTGACGCTCTCCTGGGATAACGGAGCCGGCCTCGTGTTCCGGCTCGTGCTCGGCGTGGACGCCCACTACATGTTTCGCGTTGCGCAGGAGGTGACGAACCACACCGCAAAGCCGATCTCCCTCTACCCCTGGGCTCGCATCCGGCGCGGCTACACGCCGGCCGTGCTGGGGTCTTATCTCCTCCAGGAGGGGCCGCTCGGCGTACTCGATGGCACGCTCCACGAATTCTCCTACGCCGGAACACGCAACCGCGCGAAGCACCGGCCCGACGGCATCGCCTTCCGCGCCGAAAGCGTCGGCGGCTGGGCCGGCATCACGGACAAATACTGGCTGGTGGCACTGATCCCCGATCAGAAGGAAAAAGCGATCGCGAGCTTTCGCTATTTGCTTCAGGGAAGGCAGAACCACTACCAGGTGGACTTCATCGCAGCAGCGCCCGAGGAGATCTTGCCCGGCGCCAGCGCAAACTCAGTTCAGCATGTGTTTGTCGGCGCCAAGGTGCTGAGCCTTCTTGGCCACTACCAGAGGAAATACGGCATCCCCTATTTCGAGAAGGCAGTCGATTTCGGCCTGCTTTACATCATCACGCGGCCGACCTTTTATGCGCTCGACTGGCTGAACCAGCTGTTCGGAAATTTTGGCCTGGCGATCATGGCGTTCACTGTCTGCCTGCGCGCCGCCTTCTTCCCGCTCGCCAACAAATCCTTCAAATCGATGAGCCGTATGCGCCTGCTGCAGCCAAAGATGCAGGCAATCAAGGAGCGCTTCAAGGATGACACACAGCGCCAGCAGCAGGAGATGATGGCGCTCTACAAGGCCGAGGGCGTGAACCCGGCCTCCGGCTGTCTGCCGATGCTGATTCAGATTCCCGTGTTCTGGTCGCTCTACAAGGTGCTCTACATCACGATCGAGATGCGACACGCGCCGTTCTTCGGCTGGATACATGACCTCTCCGCCCAGGACCCGACCAACGTCTTCAACCTGTTCGGCCTCATCCCGTTCCACCCGAGCGCGATCTCGCCGCTTTTGCATATCGGCGCCTGGCCCTTGATCATGGGCGGAACGATGCTCCTCCAGCAGCGACTGAACCCGACCCCGCCCGACCCCGTCCAGGCGCGCATCTTCATGCTAATGCCGATCCTCTTCACCTTCATGCTGGCGCATTTCCCGGTCGGGCTCGTCATCTATTACAGTTGGAACAACCTTCTGTCCGTCGGCCAGCAGTGGCTGATCATGCGACAGACGCGTCTGGCAAAGCCGAAGGTGGCACGGCCCTCGGGCCAAGCCTGAGCGAAGCAGCCGGCGGCGCCTTTGCCGCATGCGCGTGGAGCGCTGGAGGCGGCAGGGCATGGAGCACACTGATCCGAACGGGCTGGAGGCCGGGCGCGTCCTGTTCGCCTCCGAGTGCCGCTTCGTCGCCGCCGCCGACCGGCCGGCACGAATGCCGCCCCCGCTCGGCCCGGAAGTCGGCTTCGCCGGGCGCTCGAACGTCGGCAAGTCCTCGCTTCTCAATGCTCTCACCGGACGGGCTGCACTCGCGAGGGTCTCGCGCACGCCCGGGCGCACACGCGAGCTGATCTTCTTCAACCTCGCCGAGAAGCTGATGCTTGTCGATATGCCGGGCTACGGCTACGCCAAGGCGCCGAAAAAACTTGCCCGTGAGTGGCAGGGCCTGATGCTCGCCTATCTTCGCGGCCGGACGAATCTCAGGCGCGTTCTCCTGTTGCTGGATGCGCGGCGTCCAGCCACAGAGGCCGACGAGGCCGTCATGGCCCTGCTCGATCGGGCCGCAGTCACGTTCCAGATCGTGCTTACGAAGACCGACACGCTCTGTGCGGAGGAGCTCGCGGTGCAGGCCGCGGCCGCCGCCCGGCTTGCCCGCGCGCATCCGGCCGCGCATCCCGAAATCATCGCCACTTCCAGCCGGCGCGCAACCGGTATCGCCGAGCTCAAAGCCGAACTTGCGCTCCTCGCGTCTTGACCACGGCGCGAAGCCGCCGTACCGGCCGGATGACAAGAGCATCGCGGCAAATCATGGGGCGATCATGGCAGTGACGATCGAGCCGCCGGCCAACGCGGCGGAACAGGCTCGGATCCTGGCGCACGCCCTGCCGTTCCTGCGCCGCTACGCCGGGAGCACCGTTGTCGTCAAGTATGGCGGCCATGCCATGGGCGAGGAGGGTCTCGCCGCCGAGTTCGGCCGCGACATCGCCGCCCTCAAGCAGGTCGGCGTGAAACCCGTCGTGGTGCATGGCGGAGGCCCGCAGATCAGCGCCATGCTGAAACGGCTCGCCATCCCTTCCACCTTCGTCGACGGGCTGCGCGTCACCGATGCGGCCATGGTCGAGGTCGTGGAAATGGTGCTCGCCGGCACTGTCAACAAGCAGGTTGCCGGGCTCATCACCCGCGCCGGCGCGCTCGCCGTTGGCATCTCGGGCAAGGATGGCGGGATGATCCGCGCGCGCAAGGTCTGCCGCACGCGCCGCGATCCCGAGAGCAATATCGAGCGGGCGCTCGATCTCGGTTTCGTGGGCGAACCCGAGGCGGTGGACGTGCGCGTGATCGACGCGCTGACCGGCGCGGGGCTTGTGCCGGTGATCGCCCCGGTCGGAATGGACGGCGCAGGACAGACCTACAACATCAACGCCGACACGGTGGCCGGCGCGGTCGCGGGCGCACTTGCGGCGGACCGCTTCCTGCTGCTGACGGACGTTGCCGGCGTGCTCGATCGAAGCGGCCGGCTGGTGCCAGAGATGTCGGTTCGCGAGGCGCAGAAGGCAATCGCCTCCGGCAGCGTCACCGGAGGGATGATCCCGAAGATCGAGACCTGCGTCGCGGCGGTGCTTCAGGGCGTAAAGGCCGTCACGATCATGGACGGCCGCGTGCCGCATGCGTGCCTGCTCGAGCTCTTCACCGAAGGCGGGGTCGGAACGATGATCCGCCCCTGACGGGGCCGCCTACGCTGCTCGCCGCGCCCCCGCCTCGTACCAGTGCCGGCTTCGGCGAACAAGATGAACCACCGAGAGCATCACCGGCACCTCCACCAGCACACCGACCACGGTGGCGAGCGCAGCTCCGGACTGGAAGCCGAAGAGTGCGATCGCGGTTGCCACGGGCAAGCTCGAAGAAGTTGGCGGCGCCGATCAGCGCCGAGAGACCGGCCACGCACCATTCGCTGCCGAGCGCACGGTTCACGGCATAGGCAAGACCGGCATTGAAATAGACCTGCACGGTAACTGCTCATCCCGGGTATCGGCGCGCGCTCTGGGGTCAGGCTGAGAGCGGCGGCGAGTGATGCCTATCGGCAAAATTATGTTTGCCGCGATCACGGGGGACTCGATTCAAGCTTCCTGTGTTCCCTCGCCGCGCACTAAGACGACTCAC
>JAKAWQ010000030.1 GCA_021816925.1 Pseudomonadota bacterium | reverse complement strand
CTGGCGGACGATGCGATCGAGGTTGCGGGCGCGAGCGTCAGGATCCGCGACCGCGCGGCGCTCCGGCGCTGCTGCCGGCCTGACCCGCTGATCGACGGAGCCGGCTGATCGCCGGGGGCCCACACCACTCAGCTCATTCACCTCGTAATCCATCACCGTGCCGATCAGGAAGAGCGAGGCCTTGCGATCGACGAGCAGCGTGGCATCGATGTCGGTTGTGGTCCTGTTGCCGCGACCGCCCGCCTCGACCCATTTCATCGCGTAGTACGGCCCGGAACCGTCCTCCCAGCTTACGCCGATCCGGGGCGTCATATCCTCCCGCTCCTTCGCGCAGGGCGTGCATCGCCCCTCCGCTGCCACGCTCTCTCCCGCCGATTGTCGGCACGTCCAAGGCGCGCTTTGCTCCGGAACCCCTCCCGGCGGCTTGCCGGCCGGAACAAATGACGAGCGCCCCTTCGGCAAGTAACTGGAATAAATGGATTATTCTGTGATCCGGCCGCCGCCTCGCCGCCTTGACGGGGGGCACGGGGCATCCCCACAATCCCCGTCAAGCGACAGACTTGGCACGTTTGGTGCATGATCAGGGGTGACGGCAGGTACTCCGGCGGGGACGGCGGACGGCGCAACGGCCCGCAGGTCATCGGCTTCCTGCTGATCCCCGACTTCGGATTGCTCGCCTACGCCTCCGCCATCGAGCCGTTGCGCGCAGCCAACACGCTGTCCGGACGGGCGCTCTACCGCTGGTGCCACCTGTCGCCGGACGGCGGGCCGGTTGCGGCCTCGAATGGCGTGACGATAGCTCCGGATCTGCTGCTGCAGCATGCTGCCGCGGAAGTGGACGCACTGTTCGTTTGCGCCGGCGGCAAAAGAATCTCGTTCTGCGACGCGGCCACTTTCGACTATCTGCGCCGGTTTGGCCGCTTGAAGCGCCCCCTCGGCGGCGTGGCAGGAGGCCCGTATGTGCTGGCGCGCGCCGGCCTGCTGCGGGGCTACCGGTTTACCCTGCACTGGGAATACGCGCCGGCGCTTGCCGAAGAATTCCCCGATCTCGACCTGCGACGGACGCTGTTCGAGGTCGACGGCGACCGCCTCACCTGCAGCGGCGGCACGGCGCCGCTCGACATGATGCACGCGTTCCTGATGCGCGAGCACGGTCCTGACCTGGCAATGATGGTCAGCGACTGGCTATTGCAGACCGATATCCGTGAAAGTAGCCGGCCCCAACGCATGGCGCTGTGCCACCGACTTGGAGTGCGAAACCAGCCAACCCTGAAAGCCGTCGCCTCCATGGAGGAGCATATCGAGGCACCGGTCAGCCGGGCCGCCCTTGCGGCCCGCGCCGGCGTCTCGACACGGCAGCTCGAACGCCTGTTTCGCCTGCACCTCGGCTGCACCCCCAGCCATTACTACCGCCGGCTCAGGTTGTACCAGGCACGCCTTCTCGTCCGCCAGAGCGGAATTCCCATTGTGGAGGTGGCAGTAGCCTGCGGCTTCGCGAGCCCGAGCGATTTTTCGCGCGCCTACCGTCAGATGTTCGGCCGGCCGCCAGCCGCGGAAAGAGCCGCCCTGACTTGCGGTCATGTCGCTTCCTGTCGCCGTGATGTCGCTCCTGATCAAGTCGGGACGAAGTCAGGCTGATAAATAGCCGGGTGTCGTCGCAGACGCTGCCGTTCCGAACGGAACGATGGGAGGCCCGATGAACAGCTCTGCCGGTCCGGCGTGCCCCGCGCGCGCGTTGCGGCAGTGGCAACGCGGCCGCGCGCACCGGCCGGCCCGGGCGCGGCCCGGACCACCGGGCACCGACACATGCTGATTACATCCGTCGGGCCCGAGCATCCGACGTTCCTGCCCCATGTCCTCAACGGTGCCGCCGGCGGCACAGAAGCCGACGCCGGACCAACGATCAGGAAGCGGCCCATCGGGGTGCCGGAAGTCCCGCCGGTAACGCCTTGCGACGGGGGCGAGGGGTCAGTCGGCGCAACATCAACCCATCAAGCATGACGACGGCCAGCGCGCCCGCGAGCAGGAAAAAACCCGAAGGAGGGATCATGACCGCAGGACTGTCGACCGCGCAAGCCGTCAACGCCTATAGTTACCTCAGTCACCTCGAGTGCGGCCGTTGCAAAAAACAATACGGCGCCGAGGCCCTCCACGGAACGTGCGAATGCGGCTCCCCCCTTCTGGCCCGCTACGACCTCAACGGTGCGAAAACGGCACTCACCCCTCGGGCCCTATCCTCACGGCCTTGTCGTCTCTGGCGCTACCATGAACTGCTCCCGGTCCGCGCCGAGACGAACGTAGTCAGCCTTGGCGAGGCGATGACCCCACTGCTCGAGCTCAATCGCCTCGCCGAGGAATCCGGCGTGCGGGCTCTCCACCTCAAGGACGAGGGAGCTCTGCCCACCGGAACCTTCAAAGCGCGAGGCGCGGCCGTAGGCGTCTCCCGTGCATGCGAACTTGGTGCCAGGCGGATTGCGATGCCGACAAACGGCAATGCGGGGTCCGCCTGGGCGGCGTACGCAGCTCGCGCAGGCCGGGAATGCCTCGTCCTCATGCCACGGGCAGCACAGTCCATCTGCGCCATCGAATGCACCGTGGCAGGAGCGCATCTTGGAGTCGTCAACGGAACACTCTCCCATGCTGCCGCCATCATCAGGAAGCTAGCCGCGGAGAGCGACTGGTACGACGTCACCACATTGCGCGAACCCTACCGCATCGAGGGCAAAAAGACAATCGGATACGAGATATTCGAGCAGTTTGGATGGCGCGTCCCGGACGTCATCTTGTGCCCGTGCGGGGGCGGCGTTGCGATAATTGGAATCCATAAAGCTCTCGCGGAGTGCAAGGCCGTCGGCCTCCTGCAAGAAAAAAAGGTGCCGCGTCTGGTCGCGGTTCAGTCAACGGCCTGCGCACCGATCCCGCGTGCGTGGGCGAAGCGGTCATCGGAAGCGGAGGAATGGACGAACCCGGGGACAACCCTCGCGTTTGGCACGCTGGTTCCCAAGCCGCTGGGCGACTTCCTGATCCTGGAGGCGCTGTATGACACGGACGGCTGCGCGGTGGCCGTGGACGAGCAGGAAATCATCGCAGCTCAGCGGGCGATCGGGTCGCGAGAGGGCGTATTCGTCTGTCCGGAAGGCGCGGCGACGTTCGCCGCCTGCAAGAGGCTGCGCGCAGATGGCTGGATTCGCCCGACGGACGAAGTGGTCCTTCTGAGCACGGGCACCGGATTGAAATATCCGAATTCCGTCTCCGAAGCACCGCCCGTAATAGATGTCGACAATCCCGGGCGCATCCTGGATCTGTGGACGCGGTGATTCTACAACTGAGGGGGGAAAGTGATCATGAAAGACCTGACGAAACGAACTTGCGGGAGCAAGGCCGCACGCCGTGATTGGCGCAACAAGAGCCGGTGCTTTCTCGCGATTCCGAGCCGGATAGTGACGGGAGCAATCGTGTTCTCGGCATTTGCGGGTCTGCTCCTGGCCGCTGGTCCCGGCCGGGCTGCACCCACCACCGCAAGTTCCAACGCGGCCACCGAGAGCAACCAGTGCCGCCAGCTCGGCACGCTGGTGCCAGGACAGATTCGAGTTGCAATTGAGTCGTTCATGCCGATCATCGGCGAAGCAGGGGGCAGGCTCACAGGTCTCGACGGGCAAAACATGACCCTTCTGGCGCACGAGTTGGGATGCCAGGTCAAGATCGTGCTTGCCGACGCTGCGGGCGACCTGGCTGCCGTGCAGGCACACCGCGTGGACGCAACGATCGGCTCCTGGGGTTGGTCCGCAGCGCGCGAGCGGGCCGGGCTGTTCACCGATCCGCTGTATTACCAACCGGTGGTGATGGCCCAACGAAAGGGCACCGACATAAGCAGAGTCTCACAATTCCCCGGCCACACGTTGTGCACCCTTACGGGATTCGTGTTCATCCCCGCGATGAACCAGGTTCCCCACGCCATCGTGCGTACCTACCCCACGATTGCGGCCATGTTGCTGGACATCGCGTACGGCCGCTGCGATATCGGCTTCGGTAACCCGCTCGTCATTCCCTACGCCGAATCGCATAACCCCGTGCTCAAGCACCTGACATACCGGTATCTGGCACAACCGACGGCGAGCGAACTCAAGAGCGCGCCACTCTTTGGTCCGGTCGCGGCAGGGTATGAGGACGCGATATACCTCGCTCCTGGAGAAAAGAAGCTCGAGGCCGCGCTTAATCCGTTGATTGACCGGCTCGTCGGCTCCGGCCGCGAGGCGAAGCTTCTGGAGCAATGGGGCGTCAAGGATCCGCGATTCTGGCTGACGCCCCGCGACGGCTTGGTCAACGAGCGAATTGGCGTCGACCGACCAACCGGTTGGGTTGCACCCCATTGCTCCGGCTCCGCGTGCAGGTGAGCCGAGATCGGAGCGATGTCGAGCACGCTGTGCATCGGGACGGGCGGCGACCGCCGGATCCGCGTCGCCGCCACGCCCGGCAGTCAAGTGATCGTGGCCACTGAACGGGACACCGGGGCGGCGCCGCAAGTCTGCAAGGCGGGAGCGCGATGACGTTGCTCGGCGTTGACTGGTCGCAGTACTACGGCGGCATCGGGTTGGGGCTGCTCAGGACCGTTGAGTTCACGGCCGTAAGCTACGTGGGGGCAATACTTCTCGGCGCCGTCGTCGCGATCGGACGAACCCAGAAGATCGCCGCCGTTCGCCGGCTGGCAGGTGCATATGTAGAGGTAGTCAAGAATGTACCGCTCCTGACATGGATCTTTGTGCTCTATTTCGGCCTTCCTTCGGTCGGCATCAGGCTATCGGGCTTCATCGCCGGGTCGCTGGCCTTAATCCTCTTCTACGGCTCCTACATAGGCGAGGTCTTTCGGGGCGGTCTGCAAGGAGTCGGGGCGGGCCAGCGCGAGGCCGCGCATAGCATGGGATTGAGCAGCTGGCAGGGGTACCGATATGTGGTTCTGCCTCAAGCGCTGCGACTGGCCCTTGCGGGCACGGGAACAATGCTCGTGGACCTGATAAAGGCGACTTCACTGCTGGTGACCATCGCGGGCCGGGAGCTGATGACCCAAGGCCAGGTGATCACCTCGGTGACGTTCAAGGCGCTGCAAGTCTATCTCGTCATCGGCGCGCTGTATTTTCTTCTGTGCTATCCGACCTCGCAGTCCGTCCTTTGGCTGGAGCGACACCTCGGGCGGGGACAGCCGCTGTCGCTGAAGCGCCGACACTGGCTCGCGATCGCGCGCGCACTGCAGTCGAACGGAACCCGCTGATGAGCTGGCGAGCCACCGCCAGATTGTTCGGCGCCAAGGCACAATTCCAGCGCGAGCCCCCCGCCGTTCCGCCGCCCGTCGTCCTGGAGCGATCGGTCGGACGGTCGGTCGCACCGGTCGCCGAGGTGCGGAACCTTACCAAGCGGTTCGGTGCTACGGAAGTATTTCGTGACGTGTCGTTGCGGATTGAGGGAGGAAAGGTCGTCACCATCCTCGGCCGCAGCGGTGTCGGCAAGAGTACTCTCCTTCGCTGTCTCAATCTGCTTGAGCTGCCCACGAGTGGACAGGTGTTTCTCAGAACGAAGTGCGTCTATGACAACGGCCTGTGTATCTCCAGGAAAGATCTGATAGGAGCACGCCGGCAGCTCAGCATGGTATTCCAGCAGTTTAATTTGTTCCAGCACCTTACCGCAGTGGAGAACGTGGCGCTTGCGCCGATCGTAGCCCTCGGCGAGCCGGCCGGGAGCGCTATCGAGGCGGCTCGGTCGTTGCTCGACCATGTCGGCATCTCCGCGAGAATGCTGGCATACCCCTCCCAGCTTTCCGGCGGCGAGCAGCAGAGAGTCGCAATCGCCCGGGCGCTGGCGTTAAGGCCGGCGGCTATCCTGTTCGATGAGCCGACGTCCTCTCTCGATCCCGAGCTTCGTGGCGAGGTATTAGCGACGATGAAGCAGCTTGCGAGCGAGGGCATGACGATGGTGGTCGTCACGCACGAGCTCAAGTTTGCCGCGGACGTCAGCGACTGGGTCGTGTTCATGGACGACGGCGGTGTGGTGGAGGAAGGACCGGTCGAACAGGTCCTTGTATCGCCCGTTCGGGAACGCACGCGGCAGTTCATCAGCTCGCATTGAGACGGGCGACCCATGCCGGCACCGCAAGCCACGTGGCAGAGTGAATTCGCGCAATGGATCGTTGCGTTGAGGTATGACGACCTGCCGCGCGATGTCGTCGTTGCGGCGCTTCGGTCTATCGTGGACGTAGTCGGGGTCGGCTTGGCTGGAAGCCGGACGGACGTTGGCCGGATTGTTGCCGAACGGGTGCGGGGGCGGTGTGCGGTCGAGGCCGCCACCGCGATAGGTTTCGATTTCAGGGCAGGCTGCCCTGAGGCGGCGCTGCTGAACGCGACGGCAAGCCACGCTCTTGATTTCGACGACACCAGTGGCTCGCTGATCGGCCACTCCTCGGCGGTGGTATTCCCTGCCGCGCTTGCCGCCGCGGAAGGTGCCGGTGCGGAGGTAAGTGGCAGAGATCTCGTCGTAGCGTTCGTTGCAGGCACAGAAGTGGCGTGCCGACTTGGCAGCGCGCTGAGCGGCAGGCTTTTTCGCGCCGGCTGGTTTACCACGGCGGCCCTCGGCACATTTGGAGCGGCGGGAGCGGCCGCGAAGATCTGGGGCCTCCGCACGGACGAAGTTGAAGCGGCAATGGCAATAGCCGGCGGCTACGCCGGCGGTATTCGCGCAAACAACGGCACAATGGCGAAGGCCATCCAATGCGGCTCGGCCGCAAGGATGGGATTAGAGGCCGCGGACCTCGCACGCGCCGGAGCAGGCGCGGCTACCGACATTTTCCAGGGACACGATGGCTATCTGTCAGTCCATGGATTGCGGGAGGAGCTCAAGGACAGAGCCTCCTGGCGCCTCGGCAATCCGTACGAGTTGGTATCACCCGGCATGGCGATCAAGCGGTACCCGTGTTGTTCGGCGATAGCCGCCGCCGTGGACGCCGTGCTGGCGCTCAGGAGCGAGGCAGGCTTTGACTGGGAGGGCGTAAGGATATTGGAGTGCGAAACAACGGAATTGGCAAAGCAGAGTTTGCCGTACGTCTACCCGTCAACCTGGCGCGAAGCGCAGTTCTCACTTCACTACTGTCTGGCGTGGGCCATGGTTTTCGGTAAACTCGACCTTTCGGCGTTTGGCGGAGACCCGAGAGACAACGCCTCCGTGCGGCGGGCGATGGGCCGGGTGCGCGTCTCGTACGGACTGGATGATCCGTCAGGCCGGTCGGAGGGCGCGGCCGTGCGAATGCAGATGCGGGATGGACGCGCGTTCGAAAGAACGGTGTCTCACGCGGTGGGCACGCCCGAGAACCCGCTCACCGATGAAGACATATTCGGCAAGTTCCGGGCATGCGCCTCGCGGGCGGATATGCAGTTTGACGCCGATTGTATCCTCGACGTCCTCTGGCATCTTTCTGACCATTCTCTTGCTGATGTCAGCCACTGTCTGCGACGCACTCGGGCTGACCCCAAGAAGAGGGCAACGCGGATCACCTAGGACCGATATGGCTCCGGGCGCGATCGCGAAGCGATCCGGCAAGGCGACGAAATTGATCGCTAAACGGAAGCCGGGGCGTAACCATCAGGAAGCATCACGCTCCAGGTGAGCATGGAAGGGAACAGCCGTATGAGCGAGTCGGCGGATATCGTCATAATCGGCGGAGGCATCACGGGGGTGACCACCGCATTTTTGGCTGCGCGGCGCGGTGCAGGAAGGATCGTCCTGCTGGAGGCATCGGTACTCGCGTCCGCGAGCACGGGGTTGTCCACTGGCGTGGTCAGACAATTTTACCTCATTCCCGAACTGGTCGAGATGGCGCGAGAAGGGATTGCCTGGTATAGCCGCTTTGGCGAGGTTGCCGACGGAATGGACGCCGACTTCGTCAATTCCGGGCTGGTGGTGGGCGGGACGTCAGGTCAACGGGAATTCTTCGCGAGCGGAATAAAATTACAAAAGGGATCTCGGTCGCGCATATTGAGTCCGTCCGAACTTCGGGACCTGCTCCCGCACATGGCAACAGACGACCTCGACTGCGCCTATTACGAACCTGAGGCGGGATACGCGGACGCAAGCCGTGCGTGTTTGGCGCTCGCGGCGGCGGCGAGAGCACGTGGGGCGGACATACGGCAGAGCAGTCCCGCGGTGGGAATCCTGACGGACCCGGCAGGGGTCTCCGCGGTTATCACAAAAACCGGGGAAATCAGCACGCGAGTGGTCGTCAACGCGGCAGGACCCTGGGCGAGCCGGGTGGCATCGTGGGCGGGGGTGACCGTCGGCATAAAGCCAACGAGGCACAAGGTGATCACCGTCCAACGCCCGAACGCCCTCACCGGCCGTCACCCAATTTTCTCCGATGCGGTAAACCTGTTCTATATGAGGCCGGATTCGACGAGCCAGATCCTGATCGGTTCCACAAATCCGGCAGATTCGCGCGAGGAGATCGACCCGGATTCATACGCGACCGGCGCAAACTTTGACGAGATCGCGGAGCTGATTGATCGCGCCGTGCGAAGAATCCCGTGCCTACGGGACGTTGGCCTCGTGGCGAACTGGTGTGGCATTTACGATGAAACGGCGGATGGATTCCCCGTTCTCGGGCAATCGCACGAAGTTCGAGGCTTCTATCTTGCAACCGGCCTAAGCGGGCATGGCTTCAAGCTTGCGCCCGCGATTGGTCGCATGATCGTGTCGGCCATCGTCGACGGGATAAAGGAGCCGGCGATGCATCTTCTGCGACCGTCGAGATTCGCCGAAGGCGCCGCAATCGACTCTCCCACCACGACGACGCTAACCACCATGCGAGCGTCGGCTCGGTAATACCGTGGAACGTCGCCTCGTCGTGCAATTCCTGGATTGGCCCGACCGCATCCGCGCCTCCCTCAAACGTGAAAACTCTCGCCGCAGCCGCAGCGGCCCTTCTCGTTCGGATTGATGAAGGTGAAGCCAGAAGAAAGATCATTCACCTCGTAATCCATCACCGTGCCGATCAGGAACAGCGAGGCCTTGCGATCGACGAGCAGCGTCAGACCCTTGTTGCTCACCATTTCGTCGCCCGGCCCGGGCGCCTCGACCCAGCTCATCTCGTAGGAATGGCCCGAGCACCCCTTCGTGCTCACGCCGATCCGTAGCGTCATGCCCTCGCGCCCCTTCGCATAAAGCGCGCGCAGCCGCTCCGCCGCCGCATCCGTCAGCGCCATCAGCGGCGGCAGAGCCCGCCGCGTCTTTCCCGCCTGCCCCGCCGGGGCCCCGTTCGTCGTGCTCGTGCTCATCGTCCTTCCGTCAGCATCAATAAACGATCAATACATGTTCAGTTGCAGCCGCGCATCCTCGCTCATCCGGCTCGGGTCCCACGGCGGATCCCAGACCGTCTCCACCGCGACATCCTTCACCCCCTCCACCGCCAGCACCGCATCGCGCACCTGGTCGGGCAGCTCTTGCGCGCTCGGGCAGCCCGGCGCCGTCAACGTCATCTCCACCTTCACCCGGCCGTCCTCCCCGATATCGATCGCATAGATCAGGCCAAGTTCGTAGATGTTCACCGGAATTTCCGGATCATAGATGCCCGAGATCGCATCGATCACCGCAAGCTCGGAAACGCGCGGCGGCGTCTCGCCCTCCGGCGTCCACGAGGAATGCACCGCCGGCTCCGGCGCCCGCATGCTTTGGCCCTCATTCACTGCCTGCCTCCTTGCGGCCCTGCAACGCCGCGATCAGCGCATGCCACGGCAGCGTCGCGCACTTCACCCGCGAAGGATAGCCGTGCACCCCGGCCAGCGGCTGCAACGTCTCCAGCGCCTCGTCCGCCGCTCCCGCCGCTCCTTCCGCCAGCTTGCCGGTGCGCGCCAGCTCCCGGAACTTCTCCGCCATCTGCCGCGCTTCCTCATCCGTCCGCCCGCGCAGTACCTCCGCCATCAGATCCGCCGAAGCCACGCTGATCGCGCAGCCCCGCGCTTCGAACCCCACATCCTCGATCCGCCCGTCCGCCGCGTGCCGCACGAAAAGCTGCACCCGATCGCCGCACATCGGGTTGTCGCCCTTGGCGTCCGCATCGAAGCACGCCAGCCGCTGCCCGTGCCGCGGCCGCTTGCTGTGTTCGAGGATCACGTCCTGATAAAGCTCGGCCAGATCGTCGAACATCAGCGAAAGAACTCCCGTACCTTGGCAAGCGCTTCGGCAAGCGCGTCGATCTCGCCCATCGTCGTATAGAGCGCAAAGCTCGCCCGCGCCGTGCTGTCCACCCCGAACCGGCGCATCAGCGGCTCGGCGCAATGATGCCCCGCCCTGACCGCGATCCCCGACCGGTCGAGCAGCGTCGCCACGTCGTGCGCGTGTACCCGCTCGAGCGTGAAGGAAACCACTCCGCCCCGGTCCTCTGCCTGCCCGAGCACCCGCAACCCCGGGATGCTCGCGAGCCGCGCCAGCGCGTGCCCGGTCAACGCCGCCTCGTGCGCCGTGATGGCCGGATACCCGATCTCCTCCACATACCGGATCGCCGCCCCGAGTCCGATCGCCTCGATGATCGCCGGCGTACCCGCCTCGAACTTGTGCGGCACCGTTGCCCACGTCGAGCGTTCGAACGTCACCTCGGAGATCATCTCGCCGCCGCCGAGGAAGGGCGGCATCCGCTCCAGAAGCTCCCGCCTCGCCCAGAGCACTCCGATCCCCGTCGGTCCATAGAGCTTGTGCCCCGTGAACACGTAGAAGTCCGCATCCAGCGCCTGCACGTCCACCGGCCGATGCACGATCGCCTGCGAACCGTCCAGCAGCACCCTTGCCCCCGCCGCGTGCGCCATCCTGACGATCCGCCCGGCCGGCGTCACCGTCCCCAGCACGTTCGACATGTGCGTGATCGCGACAAGCCCCACCTTGCCGTCGCCGAGCAGCCGCTCGAAGGTCTCGAGATCAAGCTCGCCCGCATCGCTCACCGGCGCCACGCGCAGCTCCGTCCCCCGCGCCTCGCGCAGCAACTGCCACGGCACGATATTGGAGTGATGCTCCATCTCGGAGATCAGCACCGCCTGGCCGGCCCTGAGCACGCCCCGCCCGTAGGAGTGTGCCACGAGGTTGATCGCCTCGGTGCTGTTGCGCACGAACACGATCTCTTCCGCCTCACGCGCATTCAAAACGCGCGCCGCCGCCCGCCGCGCCGCCTCGTACGCCTCGGTCGTGCGCTCGCTCATCCAGTGCAGGCCGCGATGCACGTTCGCGTACTGGGTCTCCATCGTCTCGACCATCGCGGCGATCACCGCACGCGGCTTCTGCGCCGAGGCGGCGCTGTCGAGAAAGACAAGCGGCCGCCCGTGCACCCGCTGCCCGAGAATCGGAAAATCCGCCCGCGCCTCCGCCAGGCTCTTCGCCGCCGGCTCCTTGGCAAGGCTCACGACGTTCATGCCGGCCGGCCCTTCCACCACGAATCCACCGCGCCTTCGAGCACCGAACGGCCCCACTCATGCGGAACGGCATCGAGCATGCCGCCGAGGAAGGCGCGCACCAGCATCGCCCGCGCCTCCTTCTCGGGCACGCCCCGGCTCCGGAGATAGAAAAGCTGGTCCGCATCAAGCGCGCCCACCGTCGCGCCGTGGCTGCACTTCACGTCGTCGGCGAAGATCTCGAGCTCCGGCTTGCTGCTCACCTGCGCCCCTTCCGAGAGCAGCAGCGCCTGGTTCATCTGGTACCCGTCCGTCTTCTGCGCGACGCGCGCCACTTCGATCCGGCCCTGGAACACGCCGTGCGCGCGCCCCGTCAGAACGTTCCGGATCGTCTGGCGCGAGGATGCTCCCGGCGCCTCGTGCCGCACCACCGTCGTGATGTCGGCCAGTTGCTCACCGCCCAGCATCTGCGCCGCATTCAGGAAGAACTGCGCGCCCTCGCCCTCGATCGCGGCATGAACCTCGCTCCGCGCGAGCCGCGCCCCGCGCACCAAGGCGAAGCCCTCGTAACGGCTCCTTGCCCCGAGTGCCACGTGCAGGCTGCCGAGATGGAACGCATCGGGCGATTCCTCCAACAGCCTGAGATGCAGAAGCCAGGCCCCCTCCGCGAGCCTGGCCTCCATCAGCGGATTGTGCAGATAGGCACCCTCGCCGAGCGCGATCTCGAAAAGCGCAAGCCGCGCACCTGCCGCGAGCCTTACCCGGTGGCGCGGATGAAACGCGGGCGGCTGGCCCGCTTCGCCCGAGCCGAGATGCAACAGCACCAGGGTCCCGCCGTCCACATCCGCCGGCACGGTGATGTTCGCCCCGTCCTCGGCGAGCATCGTGTTGAGCGCCACCAGCGGCTCGCCCTCGCCAACCCTTTCGAACGAAGGCTCGGCCGCGAACGAGGTCACGCGGACGCCCCGCTCACCCCCGGGCCCACCCCGGGGCCCACCCTCCGCCTCACTCTCCCGCGGCAGTCGCGAAAGATCCGCGCGCATCCGCCCGTCCGCGAACACGATCAGCGGCGCATCGCTCTCCGGCGCCCGCGCCAGCAGCCTGAGCGTTGCCTCGCTCGGTTCCTCCACCCGCGAAAAAACCGTCCCGGCGAGCGCCCTCAGGCTCGTAAATCGCCACGCCTCCTCGCGCGTATCGGGAAGCCCGCGCGCGCCGAACAGCGCCGCCGCCCGCCGCCTCGCCTCGGCCGCCCCCGGCAGCCGCGCCGCGAGCCCGCGATAGCGCGCGGAAAACCCCTGCTCGGTTTCTTTGAGCGCAGCACTCATGCCGCCGCGGCCTCCGCCGCGAGCCCGGCGTAGCCGCTTTCCTCGAGCGAAACGGCGAGTTCCGGCCCGCCCGAACGCACGATCCGCCCTTCCGTCAGCACGTGCACCCGATCCGGCACGATATGGTCGAGGAGCCGCTGATAATGGGTGATCACGAGCGCGGAAAATCCCGGTCCCCTGAGCGCGTTCACGCCCGCCGCCACGATCTTCAGCGCATCGATGTCGAGCCCGCTGTCCGTCTCGTCGAGGATCGCAAGTCGCGGCTTGAGCAGCGCCATCTGAAAAACCTCGTTCCGCTTCTTCTCGCCGCCCGAGAACCCGACATTGACGTTGCGCCTCAGCATCTCGTCCGCCATCGAGAGCCGCTTCAGCGCGCTGCGCGCCTCCTTGAGGAAGCGCAGCGCATCGACCTCCGGTTCGCTGCGCGCCCGCCGTACGGCGTTGAGCGCGGTGCGGAGAAAGTTCGCGTTGCCCACCCCCGGCAGCTCCACCGGATACTGGAACGCGAGGAAAAGCCCCGCCGCCGCCCTCGCCTCGGGCTCCATCGCGAGCAGGTCCTGCCCCTCGAATCTCACCGTGCCCGCCGTCACCCTTAAGCCCTCGCGCCCGGCGAGCACATAGGCGAGCGTGGATTTGCCCGAGCCGTTCGGGCCCATGATCGCGTGCACCTCGCCCAACGGCACGGCAAGATCGATCCCGCGCAGGATCGGCTTGCCTTCCACCTCCGCTTCAAGGCCGGCGATTTCCAGCAGCGCCATCGCTTCCGATCCCATCGCCTTAACCAACCGAGCCTTCGAGGCTGACGGCTAAGAGCTTCTGCGCCTCGACGGCGAATTCCATCGGCAGCTCCTTCAAGACTTCGCGGCAAAATCCGTTCACGATCAGCGTGACCGCATCCTCCTCCGAAAGTCCGCGGCTCCGGCAATAGAAGAGCTGGTCTTCGGCAATCTTCGAGGTGGTCGCCTCGTGCTCCACCTTGGCCGTCGCGTTGCGGCTCTCGATATAGGGAACGGTGTGCGCGCCGCACCGATCGCCGATCAGCAGACTGTCGCACTGCGTGAAGTTCCGCGCATGCGCCGCGCGCGGCATGATGCGCACCAGTCCCCGGTAGGTGTTGTTCGAGCGCCCGGCGCTGATCCCCTTGGAGACGATCGTGCTCGTCGTGTTCGGCCCGATATGGATCATCTTCGTGCCGGTATCGGCCTGCTGGCGGTTGTTCGTCAGCGCCACCGAATAGAAGGCGCCGACGCTCCCCTCGCCCTGCAAAATGCAGGAGGGATACTTCCACGTGATCGCCGATCCCGTCTCCACCTGCGTCCAGGAGATCTTGCTCTTGCGCCCCCGGCAGGCGCCGCGCTTCGTCACGAAATTGTAGATGCCGCCGCGCCCCTCGGCATCGCCGGGGTACCAGTTCTGCACCGTGCTGTATTTGATCTCCGCCTCATCCAGCGCCACCAGCTCCACCACCGCCGCGTGAAGCTGGTTCTCATCGCGCATCGGCGCCGTGCAGCCTTCGAGGTAGGAGACGTGGCTTCCCGCCTCGGCGATGATCAGCGTGCGCTCGAACTGCCCGGTCGAACGCGCATTGATCCGGAAATAGGTGGAAAGCTCCATCGGGCAGCGCACGCCCTTCGGGATGAAGACGAAGCTTCCGTCGGTAAACACCGCCGAATTGAGCGCGGCGAAGAAATTGTCGCCCGCCGGCACCACGCTGCCGAGATACCGCCGCACCAGCTCCGGATGCTCGCGCACCGCCTCGCTGATCGGGCAGAAGATCACCCCCGCCTTGGCGAGCGTGGCGCGGAAGGTCGTCGCAACCGAAACGCTGTCGAACACCGCATCCACCGCAACCTGCCCGCCTTCCACGCCGGCGAGCGCCGCCCGTTCGGAAAGCGGAATGCCGAGCTTCTCGTAAGTGCGCAGCAGCTCCGGGTCGACGTCCTCGAGAGTCTTCGGCGTCTTCTTCTTCGGCGCCGCATAGTAATGGATGTCCTGATAATCGATCGGCGCATGCTCGACGCGCGCCCAATGCGGCTCGCTCATCGTCTGCCAGGCGGCAAACGCCTTGAGCCGCCAGGCGAGCAGCCACTCCGGCTCCTCCTTGCGCGCGGAGATCAGCCGGATCGTGTCCTCCGAGAGGCCCTTCGGCGCAAGCTCGGTCTCGATATCCGTCTCGAAGCCCCACTTGTAGCCGCCCTCGGTGACGGCACTCACGGTCTCGATGGTTTCTGCAACGGCTGACATGGCACCCTATTCGACAACAGGAACGGGAACGGCGCCCGCGGGCGACCGGATCGCAGGCCGCGCGAGCGAAAGGATGTGGAACGGAGGAGCGAGCGCGGCTGCCTGCATGTCCTCGAGCGAAATCGCCGTCAGTGCCTCGCGGATGGCGGCGTTCACCGGATCCCACCGCCCGCGCACCGCACAAAGCTCCAGCACGTCACAGCCGGCATTCGCCCCGTCCACGCAGGCCGTGAGCGCGATCGGCCCGTCGATCGCCGCGATCACCTCGGCGATCGAAATGTCGGCAAGTACCCGCGCCAGCCGATAGCCGCCATGCGCGCCGCGCTGCGAGGCCACCAGCCCACGCCCGGCCAGCGCCTTCAAAACCTTGGCCACGGTCGGCTCCGGAATGCCGGTCGTCGTCGCGATCCCGGGCGTTGTCTGCACCGCGGCACTTCCCGAAAGCCGCACCAGCACCACGACCGCGTAGTCCGTGAGCTTGGAAAGCCGCAGCATCTCTGCCCTGATACCTCCAGCCTCCGGTTTCGGCCATAATCGGACCGTTCAAGTCCTGATTATCGAAATGGCGCATCACGCAACCGCCGTCAAGAGCCCCCGAGGCCATTCTTCACGGCCCTTTTCCGGGGGTTGCGCCGCGCTCTCCGGGATGTAGCTTCCGGGAGCAGATCCGGGGAGAAGGCTGATGGCCGCGCTCACTGCCGCAGACGGAGTGAAGCTCGCCTACATCGAGGCCGGGCGCGGCGTCCCGATCGTCTTCGTGCACGAATTCGCCGGCGACATGCGCTGCTGGGAGCCGCAGCTCCGCTTCTTCGCCCGCCGCTACCGCTCTATCGCCTTCAATGCGCGCGGCTATCCGCCCTCGGACGTGCCTCCCGACCCGGCCGCCTACTCGCAGGACCGCGCGACCGACGACATCGCGGCCGTGCTCCGCGGGCTCGGCATCGCCCGCGCCCACATCGTCGGCCTTTCCATGGGCGGCTTCGCCACGCTCCATTTCGGGCTGCGTTACCCGCATATGGCCGTGAGCCTGGTCGCCGCCGGCGTCGGCTACGGCGCAAGCCCGACGGGAGGCGCGGCGAAGGCGCGGGAAAACTTCCACGCCGAGGTGGATGCCACGATTGCCGCCATCCGCGCCGAAGGCATGGCGAAGCGGGCGCTCGCCTACAGCCGCGGCCCGACCCGCCTTCAGTTCGAGGCCAAGGACCCCCGCGGCTTTGCCGAGTTCCAGGCTGCACTCGCCGAGCATTCCACCGAGGGCTCGGCGCTGACGATGCAAGGCGTGCAGCGCGCGCGCCCGAATCTCTACGATCTCGCGGAAAACTTCCGCGCACTGCGCGTGCCGACCCTGATCGTCTGCGGCGACGAGGACGAACCGACCCTCGAGCCCTCGCTCTTCCTCAAGCGCACGATCCCGACCGCCGGGCTCGTGATGTTCCCGCGCACCGGCCACGCGATGAACCTCGAGGAGCCCGCGCTCTTCAACCGGGCCGTGCTCGATTTCCTCACCCTTGTCGCCTCCGGCCGTTGGACCGCGCGCGATCCGGCCACGCAAACCGGCGCCATCCTTTCTGCCGCACCGGCGGAACGGGCCCCGGCGGAACAAGCCTGAGCGGCGTATTCGGAAAGCAAGCGCATGTCCGACACCATCCTCGCCCGACTCGAAGCCCGCGCTCCGGCCGCCCGCGCCATCGGCGCGCCGGGCCGGCCCTGGCTCGACACCCGAGCCCTGCTCGCCCTTGCTGCGGAAACTCGCGCCCGGCTCGCCGCGGTCGGCATCGGCCGCGGCGACCGGCTCGCGATCGTGCTTCCGAACGGCCCCGAGATGGCCGCCGCCTTCGTCTCGGTCGCCGCCGCCACGTGCGCCGCCCCCCTCAACCCGGCCTACCGCGACGAGGAATTTTCCTTCTACCTCTCCGACCTCAAGCCCAAGGCGCTCTTGATCCAGACGGGCCTCGGTTCTCCCGCCCGCGCCGTCGCCGCCCGCCTCGGCATCCCGCTCATCGAGCTTTCCCCCGAGCCGGAGGGCCCCGCCGGCCTCTTCCGCCTCGATACCTCCGCGCTCTCGCCCGCCGCTCCTGCGCAAGATGGCCCCGTCACGCCCGCGGACGCCGCCCTCGTCCTGCACACCTCCGGCACCACTGCACGGCCCAAGATCGTGCCGCTCTCGAACGCCAACCTCGCCGCCTCGGCACGCCACATCGGTTCAACCCTCGCCCTCGGGCCGGCCGACGCCTGCCTCAACATCATGCCGCTCTTCCACATCCACGGCCTGATCGGCGCCACGCTCTCCTCTCTCGCCGCCGGTGCCGGCGTTTCCTGCACCTCGGGCTTCAACGCGATCCGCTTCCTGAGCCAGGCCGAGGACGTCCGGCCGACCTGGTATTCCGCCGTTCCCACCATGCACCAGGCGATCCTCGCCCGCGCCGAGCGCGAGAAAGAGCGCGCCCGCGCGCTCAACCTCCGCTTCATCCGCTCCTCTTCCTCCTCGCTGCCGCGCCAGGTGATGGCGGCCCTCGAAGAGGTTTTCGGCTGCCCCGTCATCGAGTCCTACGGCATGACCGAGGCCTCCCATCAGATGACCTCGAACCCGCTGCCGCCCCGGCCCCGCAAGCCGGGCTCCGTCGGCCCTGCCGCCGGTCCCGAGGTTGCGATCATGGACGGATCGGGCGGCCTCCTCCCGCCGGGCGAGAGCGGCGAGGTCGTCATTCGCGGCCCCAACGTCACCAAGGGCTATGCGGAGAACCCCGAGGCCAACGCCAAGTCGTTCACCGACGGCTGGTTCCGCACCGGCGACGAGGGCCGGCTCGACCAGGAGGGCTATCTCTGGCTCACCGGGCGCATCAAGGAGATCATCAATCGCGCCGGCGAGAAGATCAGTCCGCTCGAGGTGGACGCGATCCTGATGGACCATCCCGCAGTGGCCCAGGTGGTCACTTTTGCCCTCCCGCACACTCTTTTGGGTGAAGAAGTGGCCGCAGCGGTGGTGCTTCGCGAGCGTTTTTCGACCACCGAAGGGGAGCTCCGGGAGTTCTGCTCGACCCGCCTCTCGGCTTACAAAGTTCCTCGCAAAATTTTATTCATGAAAGAAATTCCGAAGGGCGCGACCGGCAAATTGCAGCGTATCGGCCTCGCGCAAAAACTCGGCCTCGCGGGCTGAACCCGGCGTGCCGGGGATCTGCATCTTCGGCGCAGGCGCCATCGGCGGCCTCATCGCGGCCAAATTCGAAGCCTCCGGCACGAAAGTTTCGGTGGTCGCGCGCGGCCCGCACATGGCCGCGATGCGCGCCCACGGCCTCACGCTCTTGAGCGGCGGCGAGCGCGTCGTCGCCCACCCGGTTTTGGCCGAAGACCCGGAAAATCTCGGCCCGCAGGACTACCTCGTGCTCACGTTGAAGGCCCATTCGCTCGCCCCGGCGCTGCCCGTACTCCGGCCGCTGATCGGGCCTTCGACCACCATCGTTGCCGCCGTCAACGGCATCCCCTGGTGGTACTGCTACGGCCTCTCCGCTCCGTTCACCGACCGGCGCGTGCGCGCGGTCGATCCGGACGGACTGCTTTGGGACGCCCTGCCGCCCTCGCAGACCATCGGCTGCATCATCTATCCCGCCGCCGAGGTCTCCGAGCCCGGCGTGATCGTGCAGAGCTACGGTGAGCGTTTCAGTCTCGGCGAGCCGGATGGAACGCTGAGCGAACGCGTCCGGCACTTTTCGGCGCTCCTGATTGCCGCCGGCTTCAAGGCTCCCGTCCGGCCCCGCCTCCGCGACGAGATCTGGATCAAGCTCTGGGGCAACATGGCCTTCAATCCGTTGAGCGTGCTGACCGCGGCGACCCTCGATATCCTCACCACCGATCCCGATACGCGGCCGACCGTCCGGGCGATGATGCTCGAGGGGCAGGCCGTGGCGGAAAAGCTCGGCGTCAGGTTCGCGATCGATGTGGACCGGCGGATTGCCGGCGGGGCGGAGGTCGGGCGGCACCGCACCTCGATGCTGCAGGACTTCGAGCGCGGCCGGCCGCTCGAGATCGAGGCGCTGCTCGGCGCGGTGGTCGAGCTTGGCGAATGGGTCGGGCAACCGACGCCGCTCGCGCGCGCTATCCTTGGCCTGGTGCGCCAGCGCGTGCGCATCCGCGACGCGGGATAAGGGGAAAGGGAGGGGGAACGATGGCCGATCGGCCGATGCTCGAAGGCAAGGTGGCTCTGGTGACGGGCGCGGGCGGCGGAATCGGCCGCGCAATCGCGGTTGCGATGGCGCGCGCGGGGGCGAAGGTGCTGGTGAACGATCCGGGCGTTTCCTTGAGCGGCGAAGGCGGCTCCGCAAGCCCGGCCGGGCAGACCAAGGGGATCATCGAGGGAGGGGGCGGTCGGGCGGCCATCAACACTGATTCCGTCTCGGAATGGAATTCCGCGCGGCGGATCGTGCAAGGCGCGCTCGATGCCTTCGGGCGGATCGACATCGTCGTCAACAACGCCGGCATCCTGCGTGACGCGATTTTTCACCGCATGTCGCCGGAAGACTGGCTCGCGGTGATCAACGTTCATCTCAATGGCAGCTTCTTCGTCAGCCGCGCCGCCGCCGAGCATTTCCGCAAGCAGGAGAGCGGGGCCTATGTGCACATGACGAGCACCTCGGGCCTCATCGGCAATTTCGGCCAGGCGAACTATTCGGCGGCCAAGCTCGGCATCACCGCGCTTTCGAAGTCGATCGCGCTCGACATGCAGCGCTTCCATGTCCGCTCGAACTGCATTTCCCCGTTTGCCTGGAGCCGCATGACGGGTTCGATCCCGGCGGAGACGCCCGAACAGCAGGCGCGCGTCGCCCGCATCCGGGAGATGACGCCGGACAAGAACGCGCCGATGGCGGTGTTCCTCGCCTCCGACGCGGCGAAGGACGTGAGCGGTCAGATTTTCGCCACCCGCCACAATGAGATCTTCCTGATGAGCCAGAGCCGCCCTGTGCGCGGCATCCATCGCGCCGAGGGCTGGACGCCTGAGCTGATCGGCGAATACGCGATGCCCGCGCTCGGCCCTTCCTTCGTTCCCTTGGAGCGGAGCGGCGAGGTCTTCTCCTGGGATCCCGTCTGAGCGGAACGCAGTGGATTTTTCCCTCTCGGAAAGTGATCGCGCCTTTCGGGAGAGCGTGCGCGGCTTCGCCGCACGCCACCTGGCCGCCGGCGCGCTCGAGCGCGCGCACGATCCACGCTTTCCCTGGGACGTCGCGCGGCACATGGCGTTGGCGGGCCTCTTCGGCGTGATGCTGCCCGAGGCGGACGGCGGGGCGGGCGGCAGCCTTTTTCTCGCCGTGCTGGCGATGCAGGAGATCGCACTCGCCTGCCCGCGCAGCGCGGATGTGTTCCAGGCCGGCAATTTCGGCGCCTTCCGCACCCTCGCCGAATACGCGACGCCGGCCCAGAAGGAGCGTTTTTTCGCGCCCCTCCTCAAGGGGGAAAAGATCGCCGCCGTTGCGATGACGGAACCCGACGCCGGCTCGGCCGTGACCGACCTCAAGACCACGGCAACCCCCGACGGCACAGGCTACCGTCTGAACGGGTCAAAGATCTTCACCACCAACACCGAGGATGCTTCGGTCTTCCTGGTCTATTGCCGTTTCGGACCAGGTACGGCCGGCATCGGCAGCGTGCTCGTGGAACCGGGGATGCAGGGCTTCCGCCTCGGCAATCCGAGCCGCTATCTGAACGGCGAGAGATGGTGTGCGCTTTATTTCGACAACGTATTCATCCCCGCCGGCCTCGTGCTCCTGAAGGAGGGCGGCTTCCAGAAGCAGATCGCGGGCTTCAACGTCGAACGCGTGGGCAATGCGACGCGGGCGCTCGCACTCGGGGAATATTGCTTCCGTGCCGCCAAGGCGCATGCCGGGACGCGCCGGCAATTCGGCCGCCCGCTGATGGAGTTCCAGGGGTTGCAATGGAAGTTCGCGGAGATGCGGGTCGCCCTCGATGCCGCCGAGCTTCTGCTCTACCGCGCGGCGGTCAGGGCCGCGGACGGCTTGCCCGATCCCCAGGACGTCGCGATGGCGAAATTCGCGTGCAACCAGGCGGGCTGGCTTGCCGCCAACGAATCGATGCAGGTGATGGGCGGCACAGGCTATTCGCAGGAGTTGCTGGTCGAGTATTGCCTGCGCAAGATACGCGGCTGGATGATCGCCGGCGGGTCGCTCGAGATGATGAAGAACCGGATCGCGGAGGGCATTTTCGGGCGTTCGTTTCCGCAGCGCCCGCCTGACCGCCCGCGATGAGCCTCTTTTCCTCCCTCTTCACGCCGCGGCGGATTGCGCTGATCGGCGCTTCCGCCGATGCCTCGCGGTTGACTGCGCGGGCGCAGATCTATCTGCGCCGCCACGGTTTCCGCGGCTCTCTCTATCCCGTCAACCCGCGCGCCGGCACAATCCTCGGCGAGCCCGCCTTTTCCTGTCTCGCGGCCGTGCCGGAATCCGTCGATTTCGCCTATGTGCTCCTGCCCACGGCACTGGTGCCGCAGGCGATCGCCGAGTGCGCAACGGCCCGCGTGCCCGTTGCCTGCATCCTCGCCGACGGCTTCGCCGATGCGGGTCCCGAGGGTGCTGCCGTGCAGCGGCAGATCGTCGAGCGGGCGCGCGCGGGCGGGATGCGCCTGATCGGCCCGAACAGCATGGGCGTGATCAACATCACGGATGCAATCGCCTGCTCGGTCAACGCGGCGCTGGAGGCGGAAAGCCTGCCTTCGGGCGGGCTTTCCCTCGTTTCCCATTCGGGCAGCATGTTGGGCACGCTCATCTCGCGCGCGGCGGCGCGCGGCATCGGATTTTCCAAACTCATCGGCACCGGCAACGAGGCGGACCTCGCGGCGGGCGAAGTCGCCGATCTCCTCGTCGATGATCCGCAAACGAGCGCTATTCTTCTCTTTCTCGAAACCATCCGCGATCCGGAGCGCCTCGCCGCGGCGGCGCGCCGGGCGCACGCGGCGGGGAAAGCAATCATCGCCTACAAGCTCGGTCGGTCCGAGGCCGGTGCCCGGCTCGCGACGACGCACACCGGCGCGCTCGCCGGCTCGGACGCGGCGGCCGACGCCTTCTTCCGCGCCGCGGGCATTCTGCGTGTCGATTTCCTCGAAACCCTCTTCGAAATTCCGCCGCTCGCCGCCGCACGGTGCGGTGCCGCCGCCGGTCCGCCGGTCGCGCCGAAGCGTGCGGTAAGCGTGGTCACGACAACGGGCGGCGGCGGCGCGATGGTGGTCGATCGGCTCGGGCTTTGCGGTATCGCGACGGCGCGCCTCACGGACACGACGCTCGCCGGCGCGCGGAAGGAAACCGTGGCCGATGTGCTTTCCGAGGCCCGCAACGCGGCGGATGCGGATCTCGCGATTGCGGTGATCGGAAGCTCGGCGCAGTTCCGCCCCGACTTGGCGGTTGCCGGGGTGATCGCCTCGAGCGGGGAAAAGCCGCTGGTGGCTTTCCTCGCGCCCGAGGCGAATGCCTCGCTTCGCCTGCTTGCGGCGGCCGGGATCGCCGCCTTCCGCACGCCCGAGGCCTGCGCGGACGGTGTTCGCGCCTGGCTCGACTGGCGCGCGCCACGCGATCCTCCGCCGCTTGCGGACCTCTCACGCGCGGCAAGCCTGCTGCCGGCAGCCATCGACGAGCCCGGTGCCCGCGCGGTCTTTGCCGCCCTTGGCCTGCCGGACGGCGCCGTTCGGGTCGATCCCGCCGCGCTGCCGCCGCTCCGCTATCCCCTCGCCCTCAAGGCCGTCTCGCCAACGCTCACCCACAAGACGGAGGCCGGTGCCGTCGTGCTGAACGTCGCCGATGCAGACGAGCTGCGCGACGCGGCAGCCGACATGCGCCGGCGCCTCGGCGATCGGATCACGGGCTTCCTCGCCCAGCCCATGGCCCATGGCGTGGCCGAGGTCATTCTCGGTTTCCGCCGCGATCCCTCCGTCGGGCCGGTGGTGCTGCTCGGCGCGGGCGGCGTGCTTGCCGAGATCTTCCGCGACTTTGTGCTCTCCATCGCGCCGGTGAGCGAGACTGAGGCCAACGACATGATCGCTGGGGTCAAGGGTCTCGCGCCGGCGCGCGGCTATCGCGGTCTGCCCAAGGGCGATCTCGCCGCGCTCGCAAGGGCCGTCGGCGCCTTCTCGCAGCTTGCCGCGATCCCCGAGGTTTCCGAGGCCGAGATCAATCCGCTGATCGTGCTGGGGGAAGGAGAAGGCGTGGTGGTGGCGGACGCGCTGCTCAGAGTCTGACTGTGCAACTCCAAAGCCTTGATTCGGCTGGCATATCCATGTGTTGGGGCACGTCAGGCCGCTGCGAGGCGGCGTGACATCGGCTTGACGCTGGCGATGTAGAGCCAGGTCACCGAGCTTTCGATGGTCGCTTCGACATCCTTTGCCAAACGGCGGTTGCGGTTCAGCCGGGCAAAGGTGCGTTCCACCACAGAGCGGCGTGGCAGCAGAACAAAGCCACGGGCCGCGTCCGACCGCTTGACGATCTCGATCGTCCGATCGCCAAGGCCGGCGATGGCATCTTTCAGTTTGTCGCCGGCGTAGCCGCCATCAGCGAAGACATGGCGCAACAAGGGAAAGGCGCTTCGTACCTTCGCCAGCAGGCCGGGGGCACCGTCACGATCCTGCACGTTTGCCGGATGAACGATCATCCCGACCGGCAGGCCGATGGTGTCGGTCAGGATGTGACGCTTGCGCCCTTTGATCATCTTCTCGGCCGCATAGCCGCGCGGCCCACCGGACGCGGTCGTCTTCACCGGCTGGCTGTCGATCACGCCCGCCGTGGGACTAGCCTCCCGGCCGGCGGCTTCGCGCCCGTTCATCAGCAGCGCATGATTGATGGTCTGCCATGTCCCGTTGTCCCGCCACGCATAGAAATACCGCTGTACCGTGGTGTATGCTGGAAAATCCTTGGGCAGCAGCCGGCATTGGCAGCCCGACTGGACGAGACAGGAGATGGAATCGACGACATCACGCAGCCGGGTGTGGCGCTTGCGCCCGCGCCCGGCCGGCAGCGGCAAATGCGGTTCGATCACCGCCCACTCTTCATCGGTGGTATCGCTTGCATGGCGCTGCCCCTCGCGCCGATACTTGGCACGCGTGATTTCAGTCCAGCCCATGACGTGACCCCTCGTGTCTTCGCAAACCCGAGAGAATCGCAGGAACTGGAATCACGCAACGCCTCAGCCGCAAGGCAGAGGGCGGCGGGAACCAGACGCAGACCGGCCAGCGCTCAAATCATTGAAATGACTCGAAACTTCGTTCCGGATCGATTCCGGGTCAGGCTCCAAGACGCAAACACGATACTCATGAGGTTCGGGGGACTCCATATATTATTGACACGGGATCGCGCATCGCTGCCACATCTGGTCGCCGAGCTGGCGCGGATTGTCGTGCTGGGGAGTGGGCGTCACGTGGCGAAATGCGAGACCTGCCGCGGCCGTTGCTCTTCGGGGGAGCAGACTGCCGCGGAAACGTGACGCGACTTGCCGAGCCGAACCGCGCCGCCGGGCTTACTGCATCTGATTTTGGTGTCATCGGGACCCGGTCCGTTCCGGTCGCCATCGGTTAGCGCCGCGCCATCTGATTTTTAGAACCGATGCCAGGCCCCGAAACCGCGAAAGCCGCGGTCGCAAAAATTCGCTCAGTGGGCGATGAGGGGATGCTTTTGCACCCGCCTCATCCACTCGGCGAAGCGGGCTTCGTCGATAGTGCTCGCGGCGCAAGAGAGCGAGCGGTCCGCGATCTCCGCAGCAGGTGCCCGCAATCGGAACCCGGGCTTGGCAAGGCCATGCCGTTGCCGCAAGAGTCCTCGCGCCCTGCATCAAAGGCTCCGTCATGAACGAGATTCGCACCCGCATCTGGGTCGGCCCGGACCACCGGATCACCGGCACCGCTCCGGCGGACGTTCCTCCTGGCGAGCATGAGGTGACCATCAACCTCGTCGCCGGACCTATGCTGAAGCGCTTCCGCCTCACCGACCTGCCGATCCACGAAACACCCTGGGACGGCAGCATCTCGCTTCGCCGTGAGGATATGTATGGCGACGATGGCCGCTGACCCGATCTTCATCGACACCAACGTACTCGTCTATGCCAGCCGGCCGACCGCGCCCCACCACATCGGGGCCCGGGCCGCACTGAGCCGGCTGGAAGCAGAAGGCTGCCCACTCTGGATCAGCCCGCAAGTGCTGCGCGAATACCTCGCCGTCGTCACCCGTGCGCAGCCTGCCGCTGGCTCTCTTCCTATGGCAACCGCCATTGCCGACGTTCGACACTTCCGGGCTTCATTCGAGATCGCCCAAGAAGGCCGCGCCGTGCTCGACCGGCTGCTTGAGCTTCTTGGAGCCCACCCCGGGTCCGGGAAGCAGGTGCACGACACCAATCTGATCGCCACCATGCTGGAGCACGGTGTGTGCCGACTGCTGAGGTTCAACCCTGCCGATTTCCGCCGCTTCTCGGGCATCATCGACCTCGAACCGCTGCCCGCCTCGTGAACTTTCCGCTTGAACACAGGCTGTCTGGCGTTTACGGCGGTGTTCGCCGCGCATCCCAACACCCGTCGTCACGGCGCATCCCCTCCCCCAGCGGTGTCATCGCGAGCCTCCCTCTCCCTTTGGGCTACGGTATTCACACATCTCATTGTGGGAAAGAATCAACCAGAAACAATTTCACCGAAGGCGGACAAAATACACAATTTGAAGTGCACCTAATAGAGAACTCATGACGGAACAGAATTGTAGATTTGTCCCGATCCATCGATTTACATGCATTTTATGAAATGTGTGGATCCCGTAGCCCCTTGGGAGAGGATCGGGTCTCGCCCGTGCTCGAGCTCTTCTGCCATCCGCTGCCCCATCCCCGGCAACGCCAATCCGCGAAAACACGGGTCAACCGCCGGCCTTCAGCGCAGAGCGACGCGGTTCCGGTCACCCATCAGCTTCGCGATCATCGGCTCGATGGCTGCGCAGATCATCGCCTGCGCGGCCGGCGTGGGATGCAGGAGCGGCTCCGGAGGAGAGAAAAAGCGATCGAGAAAGAGCTTCCGGTCGAGTTTTCCCCCCTTCATAAAAATATCGGTTACATCTACGTAGTGAACCACCTTGCTTCCCGCATACCGCTTCGCCAGCGCCGCATTGGTGAGGGTCGTGTTCTCGCTCACCCAGGCCGAGCGCTCGCTCGGCAGCACGCTCAGCAGCACGATCGCCGTGTGCGGAAGATGGTTCCGGAGCAGGCGCACCACCTCTTCGATTCCGGGCACCGTCTGGCTCGCCGGCCAGTGCGGAAGGCCGAAATTGTTGGCCCCGATCAGCACGACGGCAACCTTGGGCGAGATGCCGCTCGCCTCGCCGTGGTCGATGCGCCAGATGAGGTTGGCCGTTGAATCGCCGACGAAGCCGAGGTTCACGGCGTGCCGGCCACCGTAGAAGCGCTTCCAGATGGGTGCGAAATCCTGCCAGGCAGGCGGCCCGTGGTGCTCGAAATCCTGGATGATGGAATCGCCGTACCAGACGAGATCCACCGGCCCGCGCCGAAGCTCGGCCTGCTTATCTTCGAAGCGCCGGCGCCACCACGGCAGATCCATGCGCGAGATCGGCACCGCCGCAAGATTAACGCGCGGCGCCGCCACGGCCGGCGCCTGGGGAAAGCCGAACAGCAGGAGCGCCAGAACAACGCCGATGCGCCAACCTCTCATGCCCTGCTCCTATTGCATCGTAAGACCGCCGGAGACACTGATGGTCTGGCCGGTGATGTAAGCAGCATCTTCGCTGAGGAGGAAGGCGATCATCCCGGCGCAATCCTCCGGCTGCCCCAGCCGGCTGAGCGGGATGGCGCGCTGAATGCCTTCCGCCAGCCGCGCTCCGAACGGTGAGTCCTGCACGAAGCTCGAGAAAAGCGGCGTCTCGGTCGGGCCCGGGCAGAGCGTGTTCAGCGTGACGCCGCGGCCGGCCAGTTCCCGCGCGAGCGTCTTGGTGAACGCGATCACGCCGCCCTTGCACGCCGCGTACACCGCCTCCCCGGAGGAGCCGACGCGACCGGCATCGGAGGCGACGTTGACCACGCGCCCCGCCCCCCGTTCCGCCATGCCGCGGACCACCACGTGGTGCATCACAAGCGTGCCGTAGAGATTGATGCGGACCACCTCGTCCCAGAGGCTCGGCTCGGTCTCGAGGAAAAGCTGCGGACGATCCCAACCCGCGATGTGCGCGAGCCCTTCGACCGGGCCGAAATCCTGCTCGAAACGCGAAAGAGCGGCGGCAACGCCGGCATGATCGGCGACATCCACGAGATAGGAGGCTGCCCGGCCCGGACCGGCGGCGAGTGCCGCGGTCTCCTCGGCGCCGGCCGCGTTGCGGTCAAAGATGCCGACCGTGCACCCTTCCGCGACCAGCCGGCAGACGCTCGCCCGCCCGATGCCGCTCGCCCCGCCGGTGACGATCACGCGCCGTCCCTCGAGTCCGCGCATGGCGTTGTTCTTCCGCCTCAGCCGAACAGGAGCAAGGCGCCGCCCGCGCCGAGCACGGCGCAGTACCAGGCAAAGGGCGCGAGCGCCCAGGTGTCGTGCCGGCGGAAATAGCGCATCAGAAAGGCGGTGCTCGCGAACGCCGTCACTCCGGCGATCAGCGCCGCCAGCACGGAAATGCCGAACGTGCCGTGCGCAACGCCGGCGCGGAGCAGCTTCGGCACTTCGAGCACGGCCGCCCCGGCGATCACGGGTGTGGCGATCAGGAAGGAGAAATGCGCCGCATCCTCGTGGTCGATGCCGCGCATGAGACCGCCCACCATGGTGGCACCGGAGCGCGAAATCCCCGGCAGAAACGCCGTGCATTGCCAGAGCCCGATCACGACGGCGTCGAGGAGCGTGAGCGTGTCGAGCGCGCGCCGGCCCGCGGCGCGCAGCCGCTCGCCAACCAGCAGCAGGGCCGCATTGGCGACCAGGAAGACCGCCGCGGCTGCCGGCGTGCCGAACAGCCGGCGCACGAAATGCTCGAGCACGAACCCCACGATCACCGCCGGTATCGTCGCCACGACGATCAGCAGGAACACGCGGCGGCTTTCCGCCACCTGATGGGCGTCGGCGAGGCCGAGCACGCCCTGCGCAATCAGCCACCAGTCGCGCCGGAAATAAAGCAGCAATGCCGCCGCCGTGCCGACATGCAGCATCACCAGGAACGGCAGGAACGAGGCCGCGGCGCGATCGAAATGCCAACCGGCCAGTGCCGGCAGCAGTACGGCGTGCCCGAGGCTGCTCACCGGGAAAAGCTCGGTCGCGCCCTGCACGGCCGCGAGCGCGATCGCTTGCAGGGCGTTCACGCCGGTCCCTTTCCCTTCATTCGCGAGTGCGCCATGCCGCCAGCCCTCCCGTCCTCGGAGCGCGTTCCATCGGGCCGAACGCGCCCTCCGTGATCTTCGCGCCGAGGCCGGCCAGCCCTTGCACCGCCCGGCAATGCCGGCCAGGCACCAGCCGCTTGGCGCCGCTTCCTGGCCGAATTCCCCTCGTCTGGCAACCATCGCCCGCAACGGCAGACCTGCCCACGCTCCATCGGCCGCGCACACAAGCCGCTTTCGTTGCTTCCGCGCTTGACCGCGGATCGAAGTGCGGGCCCCATCCCCGCAGCCGCCCACAGGGATTCGGCCATGACGCTCGAGCAGCTTCGCATCTTCGTCGCGGTCGCAGAGCGCGAGCACCTGACGCGAGCGGCGCAGGCGATCAACCGAACACAGTCGGCAGTGAGCGCGGCCGTGCGCGCGCTCGAGCGGCAATACGCGACGGCGCTCTTTCATCGCGTCGGGCGCGGCGTGGTGCTGACGGAGGCAGGGCGGCTTTTTCTCGGCGAGGCGCGCGGGGTCCTGGCGCGCGCCGAGGCAGCCGAACTTGCCCTGGCCGAACTCGGTGGGCTGAAGCGCGGGCATCTTTCCTTGCAGGCGAGCCAGACCATCGCGAGTTACTGGCTGCCGCGGCGCCTGGTCCGGTTCCGCCGCGCGTTCCCGGAGGTGACGCTCGCGGTACGCATCGGCAACACCGCCGAGGTCGCGCGCGCCGTGGCCGAAGGAACGGCGGATCTCGGACTGGTGGAGGGCGCGGTGGAGAATGCCTCCCTGGCGAGCGAGACCGTGGCACACGACCGCCTGCTGCTCGTCGTCGCTCCCGGCCATCCCTGGTCCGGTAGCGGGCCGCTCCCGCCGGAGAGGTTGCTCGAGAGCGGCTGGGTCCTGCGCGAGCCGGGCTCGGGAACCCGCTCCGTCTTCGAGTCCGCGCTCCTGGCGCACGGCATCCCGCTCGCGGTGCTCTCACCGGTGCTCGAACTGCCCTCCAACGAGGCGGTTCGTGCCGCCGTCGAGGCCGGTGCGGGCGCGACCGCGATCTCCGAGCGGGTGGTGGCCTCGGCGCTCGGAACGGGCAGGCTCGCGCGGGCGGGCTTCACGCTCCCGGCGCGCGATTACACCGTTCTCGTCCATCGCGAGCATTTTCCGAGCCGTGCCGTGCAGGCGCTGCGCACGCTCCTCCGCGCACCGCCCGGCGCGGACGATGCGCCCGAGACGCCCTGAGCGGGCGGCCCGAACGCTCTTCTCAGGCCCGCGCGGAGAGCGCGAAGGCCGGCACCTTGCGCCCTGCCGCGGGCACGCCGTCGGCGCGGTATCGGCCCGCACTCGCGGCGCGCGGCAAGGCCTCGGCGATGGTGCCGATCACCCGCCGCTGCACCCGGATCGCGCGCTCGAGCAGAGCCCGGTTTTCTTCGGCCAGTGCGGCAAGCTGCTCCTCCACCGTCCGCACGAGCTTGGGTTTGCCGGCGGCGGGCCCGCGGTTCGCGGCGCTCCGCGCCTGCTCGAAGGCCTCGGCGGCGCGCCGCTTGGCTGCGAGCATCGCCGCTGCGCGGGCGAGATCGAGCCGCGTCAGTGCCTCGTTCTCGCGCGCCAGGGCATCGGCCAGCTCCACGGCTGCGTCGATCAGGTCCTGTGTCATTCCGTGCCTCCTTGTACCGACGACTGCCCGCCGGGGGACTGCCCGCCGGGGGACTGCCCGCCGGGGGACTGCCCGCCGGGGGACTTCATCGCGACCGGCGCGGGGCCGGCGCGGCCGGCGCGGCGGCCTCCTGGCGGCTCTGCAACGCGCGGAACACGGTTTCGGTGATGCCGAGTCCGCCTTCCCTGGCTATTCCCGCGCCGATTGCCTGCACGAAGATCGGCTTCCACGCCGCTTCGCCGGCGCCGCCGCCGAAGCGGCTCTTCGAGAGATGGACGGTGTCGAATATCGGCTGCAACAGCTCGCCGATCGCCATCTCGGCGAAGCGCTCTGCGGTCTTCCAGTCCCGGGCGACGCGCGCCGCGGGCACCCCCGGTGCGAGGGCGTAGGCGCTCTCCGGCACGCTGAAACCGCCCTGGCCTCTGCCTCCCATCAGGCGGAGGCTGCCCTGCATCGCCTGCCGGCTCCAGTCCGGCGCGAGCGGCGGCAAACCGGACGCGGGCGAAACCGTCGTCATCGCACCCGGAGCTTTGCCTGCAAGGCGCCTGCGGCCTTGATGTTCTGCAGGATGGTGATCATGTCGCGCGGCCCGATGCCGAGCGAGTTGAGCCCGCTCACCAGTTGCTGCAACGTCACCGTGGACTTGAGCAGCGCCAGGCGGTGGCCGCTCTGCGTGCTGATCTGGATGTTGGTCCGCGGCGTCACCACGGTGCGGCCGTTGGAGAATGGTCCGGGCTGGCTCGCCTGCGGCGTTTCCGTCACGCGGATGGTCAGGTTGCCTTGCGCGATCGCGACCTCGCTGATGCGCACGTTGGCGCCCATGACGATCGTTCCCGTTGCCTCGTCGATCACCACGGTTGCCGGGTTGTCCGGCACCACCGGCAGATCCTCGATTCGGGCAAGCGAGGCGACGACGTTCCGCCCGCCCAAGGCGAGGGTGACGGAGCGGGGATCGCTCGCGTGCGCGACCCCGCGGCCGAGCACCCCGTCGATTGCCGCGGCGATCCGTTCGGCGGTCGTCAGGTCCGGATTGCGGAGCGATAGCGTGAGCGTGTGCTCGGTGCTCAGGCGGAAGGGAACCTGGCGCTCGACGATCGCCCCGTTGGCGATCCGCCCGGACGTCGGCACGCCTTGCGTTACCGATTGCGCGGCGCCGTGGGCGGCGATCGCGCCGGTGGCGACGGGGCCCTGGGCGACCCCATAAACCTGTCCGTCGGCACCCAAGAGCGGCGTCACGAGCAGTGTGCCGCCGGAGAGATTTGTGGCGTCACCGAGCGCCGAGACGGCGACGTCGAAATGATCTCCCTCCCGGGCGAACGCGGGCAGGCTGGCCGTCACCATCACCGCCGCCACGTCCTTGGTCTGAAGCTGGGAGGAGAGGTTGGTCACGCTCACCCCGAGTCGCCCGAGCATGCCGATCAGCGACTGGCGGGTGAACACGGCGTTGTTGAGCTGATCGCCGGTGCCGTTCAGGCCGACCACGAGCCCGTAGCCCACCAGCGGGTTCGGCCGCACGCCCTCCACATCGGTGATGTCCTTGATCCGCACCTGGGCGAGGGCCGCGCCGGGGAGCATGCAGAGGAGCATGGCGAGGAGAAGGCACCAGCGCACGGAACTTGCCTCGGGTAGCAGGACGTCAACGAATTTCGGCGACCCTTCGTGCTCGCAAGCCGCGTGCCAAGGCGTTGCCCGAGGGAATCCCCCGAGGGAATCCATAGCCGACGCCCTGCCCGTCGTCGGCCCCTCGGCAACAGGCGGGCGGCAGGAGCTGCCGGGCGGCAGCTTGGTTCAGGTCGAAGGAGCGTGGCGGAATGACGACCATCGATGGCCTGGGGGCGCCCGGCGGCGCCCTGCCTGTCGGATCCGGCCGGGCGAGGCGGGTGGGCGGATCGGGCTTTGCCCTGCCCGATCCTTCTTCCGCGCCCTCCGCAGCGGGCAGCGCCGGGGCGGCCGCCCCGGCCAGCCTGCTCGGGATCATGCTCGCCTTGCAGGAGGGCGAGGCGGACCGGGCGCTGAACCGCGCCGCGGAGCGGCACGGCGAAGCGATGCTGAAGGCGCTGGCCGCCTTGCAACTCGGCCTGCTCGGCGCGGCCGTTGGCGGCGCGGCGCTCCGGCATCTGGCCGGCCTTGCCGAGGCATTGCCGGAGGCGGCCGATCCCGCACTCGCGGCGCTGGTGCGGGGGGTAGCGCTGCGCGCCCGGGTAGAACTCGCGCGCCGGGAGGCGGACCCCGTTCGAGTGTGCCCCGTTTGAGCTTGAATGTCAGTTGCTTGAATGTGCCGCCGGGCATCTTGGCGGAATCCTGCGCGCTGGCTATAAGCCGCCCGGCCCGCCGCGGCGGGCCGAGCGACACGCAGGAACAAGCCGTGATGATGGTGACGCTGCCACCGGACTATCGCCCCTCGGAGGGCGAGGACTTCATGAATCCGCGGCAGGTCGAGTATTTCCGGCGCAAGCTTCTGAACTGGCGTGCCGATCTTCTGCGCGAGGCCGACGGCACCCTGGCCAGCCTCTCCCAGGGCGGCATCCACGAGGCGGACGTGACCGACCGCGCCAGCGTCGAGACGGACCGCGCGCTCGAGCTTCGCACTCGGGACCGCGCGCGCAAGCTGATCAGCAAGATCGACCAGGCGCTGCTTCGGATCGAAGCCGGCGCCTACGGCTTTTGCGAGGAGAGCGGCGAGCCGATCGGCATCAGGAGGCTCGAGGCACGGCCGATCGCAACCCTGTCGCTCGAAGCGCAGGAACGGCACGAGCGCATGGAGCGGGTGCACCGCGGGGATTGACGCCCCGCCGATGAGGCGGACCCGTGTTTCTCGCCGCCGCCCCCATCACCCTCCCGTTCTGTGCGTTACCCTGCACGACACCATCGCGAGAGTTTGCGGTGAGGGCCCCTGAAGGGTCCGTGGCCGAGTGGCGGACGCGTTCGCTGCCCGGCGCGACGCGGCGATCTCGAGAGACCGACCCTTGCCTCGCTCTCGCGCCGCACACGGCCGCCTTACCCCTCTCCCGCATGCAGTCAGGGGCAAGGGGCGGGAACGGCGAGCGGGTCGGGATCGGTGGCTTGCCCTCACCCGGCGCCCGGACGGGTCCGGACACCGCTTCCGTGACAGATTCCGTGACAGAACCGAACCGGTCTTCCCGGCCGCGCGCCGCCCCTCTATCCTGCCCGGACGAGACGTCGGCGGCGGCAAGGGGAGGAAGCAGCGATGGCCCAGGAACGCGAGAGAGAAGCGATCGCGGTCGCCCGGCCGCCGCTTCCCGCCTTCCGCCTTGCCAAGGCGCTCGGCGTTCTTGCCATCGCCGCCTCCGCCCTCAGCCACGAATACGGCGCCACGATCAACTTCGCGGCCACGAACAGCCTCGGCGTCTATCCGGGCGTGCAGGGCCTCGTCCCCTGGGCGATGTTCGCCGCCGGCATCGTGCTGATCCCGAAACTCTTCCTCTACATGCGCTTCTCCGAGGTGATGCCGCGCGCCGGCTCGACCTATGTCTGGGTCTCGCGCAGCCTGAGCCTGCCGCTCGGCTTCGTGCTGAACTTCCTGCAATGGGCCGGCCTCACCGCGGCGATCGGCTTCATCGGTTTCGTGTTCGGCACCTTCCTCGGCCAGGCGCTGATCGACGCGGGCTTCCCCGCGGGCCGCGTGCTCCTGACGCCGCTCGGGCATGTCGTGCTCGGCGCCGTCATGATCTGGGGCTTCTATGCCCTGCACGTCGCCGGCGTCGAACTCTATGGCCGGGTCGTCGTGGCGCTCGCCGGGCTGATCACCGTGGTCGCGCTCCTCATCATCGGCTACGGCTTCGCGACCGCGCCGGCGACCTTCGTCCACCTGGCGGCCGCGCGCTCCGGCCTCACGCTTGCCGCGCCGGACCATCCGGCCGCACCGACGTTCGGCGCCTTCGTCTCCGTTACCTTCCTTTTCATCGCCGCGTATGGCGGCCTCAACGGCGCGCCCGCACTCGGCGGCGAGGCACGCGATGCCTCGCGCACGGTGCCGCGCGGCCTCTTCCTCGGCTGGCTCAGCGCGCTCGTGCTCTACACCGCCGTCGCCGCCGCGCTTTTCCACGCCGTGCCCTGGTGGGCGACGCTCGGGCTGATCCGGGGCAAGGCGCTCGGGCTCGCCACGGCGCCCGGCCTGATCGGGGTCATCGCCCCCGCCGCGGTCGCGACGATCCTCAATTTCCTGGTTGCGATCATCGTCGCAAAAACCGCGATCCCGCAGATGCTGGTCGCTTCGCGGTTCATCTTCGCCTGCGCCGAGGACCGCATCCTTCCCCCGACCTTCCTGCACACCTCGCGGCGCAAGGCGCCCGATCGCGCGGTTTTCCTCACTGCCGCGCTCGCCACGCTCTTCCTCGTGCAGTCTGCGCTCGTCGGGTGGGCGATCGGCATCGCGATCCGCGCCCTCACCGTGCTGGTGATGGAGGCGGTGGTCGCCATCGGCGCGCTCAACGTGATGTTCAATGCGCGCTTCCTCGGCGTCCCCTGGGCCGATCGGCTACGCCGCGGGCCATGGGTGGTTGTTCTCTCCATCCTGGCCATCGCCGTGGCGCTCGTCCTGCTCTGGGGCGGCGCCGTCGTACCGCACACGCCGTTCCTGCTCCAGCCGATCGTGCAGTCCCTGATTGCCGCCGCGGTCGCCGCATTCATCTTCGTCCGCGCGCGGCCGAGGCTCGCTCAGGCGGGCATGACGCTCCCCCATCTCGCCGCGGAGCTGCCGCTCGAGTAAACACCCCGCCGGCAGCTCGGGCGCCAACGGAGGAACAATTGTCCATGGACATCTATGATCGGCTCGGCGTGAAGCGGGTGATCAACGCGCAGGGCCACGCGAGCAAGGTCGGCGGATCGCTGATGAGCGATCCCGTGCTCGATGCGATGCGCCAGGCCGCGCGATCCTATGTCGATATCGCCGAGCTTCTCGCGCGAGCGGGCGAGCACCTCGCGCGACTGATCGGCGTCGAGGCCGTGCTCGTGGTCAACAGCGCGGCGGCCGGACTTGCCGTTGCCACCGCCGCCTGCGTCGCCGGGCGCGATCCGGCGAAAATCACCCGGCTTCCCGACACGGCGGGGATGAAGAACGAGATCGTCGTGCATCGCTTCCACCGCAACCATTATGACGGCTGCGTGCGCCAGGTCGGCATCGCCTTCCGCGAGATCGGCCTTGCCGGCGACACCGCCGCGTGGGAGCTCGAGAAGGCGATCACCGACAAGACCGCGGCCGTTCTCTATTTCGTCGCCTACGAGGGGCGGAACACGCTGCCGCTTTCCTCGGTGATCGACATCGCGCATCAGGCCGGCGTGCCGGTGATCGTCGATGCCGCCTCCGAGATCCCCCCGCTCGACAATCTCGCCGGCATTGCCGCTGCCGGCGCCGATCTCGTCATCATCAGCGGCGGCAAGGGGCTCGGCGGGCCGCAGACCTCCGGCCTCATCCTCGGTGGCCGCGACCTCGTCGGCTGCTGCGCACTCAACTCCTTTCCCAATCAGAACACCATCGGGCGGGCGATGAAGGTGGGCAAAGAGGAGATTGCGGGGCTGGTCGTTGCCGTCGAGCAGACGCTCGCCGAGGGCTTCGGGAAGAAGCGTCTGGTCTGGGAGGAACGGGTGGAGACCATGCTCGGCTTCCTGCGGAACCTGCCGCACGCGGAGATCCGTTCCGTTATCGATATGCCGGAGGAGCACGATCTGCACCCGGTGCCGATCCCGCGTGTCTGGGTCGATGTGCGCGACGGCGGGCGGCGTAATGACGTGCTGCGGCTGCTCGGCCGGGGGTCGCCCGGAATCTCGGTCCGCGCGATCGGCCGAACGGTGTTCACGCTGGCGCCCGAGCCGCTTCAGGACGGCGAGGCGAGGATCGTCGCCGAGCGTGTCCGCGATGCGCTGATCGAGACCGCCCCCGCCTGACGCGCCTCCTCGAGGACTGCGCCCGCGGGAGGCAAGGCGGCGGGGGCGTTAAGGGCGCGCCAGGCGTGTCGTCCGATAGAGCGCGGGGAGGGGCGTGCGGAAATCGACGCTTTCGAGCACGAGGCCGGTGGATTCGGTGGTGACGGGGCGCTTCGGCCAGGTACCGTCGGGATTGCGGCGCAGGAGCTCGGCGCCGATGGCGGCGGTTTTCACCACAAGGATCTCACGCACGCTCGGGATGGTCGTGTAGGCCCAGACGTTCGACCGGGTTTCGGCCTGATTGCTCGGCGAGAGAATCCGGATCGACAGGACAGGATCGGTGAGCGCGGCCTCTTCCGTTTCGTAGCCAGAACAGGTCACCGCGAGGTCCGGGACCTCGCGGCGGCGGGAGGGGCGTGGCATAGTCCGCGCATGGGTGACGAACGGCGAAGGCGCCGGCGGATCCGCGCGATGCTGGCGGCGGCTGGTTTCTACAGTGCAACGATTGCCGCACGGCCCGTTCCCGCGCAGGCCGCGCCGACGGTTTTCAGGTGCACCAACCCCGTGAGCGGCGCGCAGTGGAACGTGACGGTCGATTTTGCGCAGAAGACCGTCGATTCCTGGCCCGCCACGATCACCGGGCGGCGGATTTCGTGGCATGACCGGGCCGATGAGGGTTTCTATTCGATGGATCGGGCGACCGGCGATCTCCGGATTTTGCGCGCGTCCAGCACCGGCGGCTATGAGCAGCACGATTTTTGCCGGCCGGGCTGAGCGGGTGCGCCAAGGCTGGAGCGTTTTCAGCCTGACTGATGCCAACCGGCGATGGGGGGTGAGCTAGGCTGTCGCGGGGTGGCGTGGCCGGGGATGGGAGGCGGATGGGAGGGGAGGTGTGGGGACGGCGGAGGCGAGGGTCGATCGAGAGCGCCACGTCGCGGCTTGCGCGCGGAAGACAGTCGCCCACCCCGGCCCTCTCCCAAGGGGAGAGGGAAGCTCGCGATGACAAAGCTGGGGGACGTGCCGTGACGACGGGTGTTGGGATTCCGGCGGAGGCAAGGGGTCCGTCTCATCGCCGGGCGGTATGGAAGCGCTCTCTTTCGTTTGCCCGAGCGGATTCATGGGCTCCTGAACGGCTTCGCTTTCCCGTCCAGCGCGATCCGCTCTACAGGCTGCCGGCGCCGAGATCGAGGATCGCGCGCACGGTGGCCGCGGCGCGCGGCACGAGGCTTTCGAGCCGCAGGAATTCCTCTGGGCTATGCGCCTTGCCGCCGACCGGGCCGACCGCGCAGATCGTCGGCACGCCGAGTGCGGCGGTGAAGCCGGAATCGGCGCATCCGCCGGCGAATTCTCCACTCGTTGCAAATCCGCTGGCCTCTGCTGCCTTGCGGTAGATCTCGAGCAGCCGCTTCGAGGAATCGGTTTCGGAAAGCGGGAGGAATTCGCCGCGGATCGCCAGGGTGGCGCTCGTTCCGGGGACGGAGCTTTGCGTCACGATCGCCTCGATGCGGTCCATGACCGCGGCACGGTCTGCGGGCCGGACGTAGCGAAGGTCGATCTGCCCCTCCGCCCAGGGCGCCACCGTGTTCACGCTCTGCCCGCCCGAGACCAGCCCCACGTTGAGGGTGATGCCGCGGGCGAGATCGGTCAGTGCGTGGATTGCCTGGATCTTGCGTGCAAGCTCCTCGATAGCGCTGATGCCTTCGGTGAAATTGCCCCCCGAATGCGCGGCCTTGCCGGTGATGCGCATCACCATGAAGACGCCGCCCTTGCGCCCGCTCACGACATTGCCGGAAAGCCGGCCGGGCTCGCTGTTGAAGACCGCGCGCGCGTTGCGGGCCTCGGCTTCGATGACGGGCCGGCCTTCCGGGCTGCCGATCTCCTCATCGCCGGTGAAGAGGCCGACGAGCGGTGCCGGCGCGGCCCTGAAGCGGGCGAAGGCCGCGAGCACGAAAGAGTTCATGACGAGGCCCGCCTTCATGTCGGCCACACCCGGGCCGGTGGCGATGCCGTCCTCTACGGTAAAGGGCCGGCGCGCGACCTCGCCATCGGGATAGACCGTGTCACGATGGCCCATCAGCACGATGGTGCGGCCGGCGTTGGCGCCGGCGGTCGCGGCCGGAACGAGGGCGCGCAGGCAATCGCCGTGCTTCGCTTGCGGCAAGGTCTCGACGGTGATGCCCTGGCCTTCCAGGAAGCGGCGGAGGGCGGCGCCGACGGCGTCGATGCCGGGCTTGTTGTAGCTGCCGCTGTCGATCGAGACGATCTCGCGGAGCAATGCCACCATCGCCGACTGCTGTTCCGCGAGCCAGGCGGTGATTTTCGTTGCGGTGTCGGGGGTAGTCACGGTGTCACTCTCTCCTCTCCGGTTGCGCGGCCGCCGCGAGCGTGCCGCAGTCAGGGCATGGTCGCGCAGCCGAGGATGTCGCCCATCCGTTCGAGCGTGCGCGCCGCGCGCAGCACAAGGTCGTCGCGATAGAGCGCGGCGGCGATCTGCACGGAACGCGGCAGGCCGGTTTCGTCCAGGGCCATGGGCAGGCTGATCGCCGGCTGCCGGCTCAGATTGAAGGTGAAGGTCCAGGGCGCCCACTCCTTCCAGAGTGCGCGGATCGGATCCCGGGTGGGTGCGTCGGCGAGCGGCGGCGGGTTGGGCACCGTCGGGCAGAGGAGGATGTCGTAGCGCCGGTGCAACGATGCCATGCGGTGGGCGGTGGCCAGCCGGAGCGATTCCGCGTCCAGGAATTCCGACGCAGTCATGCGTCCTTCGCTCGCCGCTACCTCGAGCAGCCCGGGGTCGAGCAAGCGCCGCTCCGCTTCCGGGAAGGAGGCGACGAGGCGGGCGAGCGCCATTCCCCACACGCGGCCGAAGATGGTGCGCGTGTCCGGCAGGTCCGGATCTACCTCTTCCACCACCGCGCCTGCCTCACGGAAGAGATGGGCGGCGTGCTCCAGCGCCTCCCGGCCGGCGGGATCGAGAAGTGCTTCGAAGCCGTGGTTCGCCAGCAGGGCCACGTGCATCCCGGAAACGCCCGCCTCGATCCCCTCGCGCCAATCGCGCGGATCGTCGGGGAGCGCGTACGGGTCGCGATGATCGAAGCGGGCGATCGCCGAGAGCATCAGCGCCGCGTCGCGCACGGTGCGCGTCATCGGGCCGGCGACCGCAACGGAGGCGAAGGCGCCCGCCGGCCATTGCGGCACGCGCCCGAAACTCGGCTTGAGGCCGACGACTCCCGACCAGGCGGCCGGAATGCGGATGGAGCCGCCGCCGTCGGTGCCGAGATGCAGAGGGCCGAAGCCGGCGGCGCATGCCGCTGCTGCGCCGGCCGAGGAGCCGCCCGGCGTGCGACGCGGGTTCCAGGGATTGCGGGTGATGCCGGTGAGCGGCGAATCGCCCGGGGACTTCCAGCCGTATTCGGTGGTGGTGGTTTTGCCGACGATCACCGCGCCCGCGGCCTTGAGGCCGAGCACGGAGGGAGCGTCGTGCGCGACCGGTTCCTCGCTCGAGAGCCGGCTGCCGCGGCGCGTAGGAAAGCCGGCGAGATCGACGAGATCCTTCACCGTGCAGGGCACGCCGTCGAGCAATCCGAGCGGCCGGCCCGCGCGCCAGCGCTTCGTGCTTTCCCCGGCGGCTGCCTCGGCGGCGGGGTTCAGCACGACGAACGCGTTGAGCGAAGGGTTGTGGCGCGAGATGCGCCCGGTGATCGCGGCCAGTGCCTCGACCGGGCTCAAGCGCTGCCGCGCATAATGATCCAGAAGCTCTTCGGCGCTCATCAGGGCGGGGTTGCGCATGGCGTCTCTTTCGCGGTCGGGCGAAGAGGGGCAGCATGAGCAGTCAGGACCGGCAAGGAAACCCCCGTCATGGATCAGAGCGGCAGCGCCCCGCAGAGCGAACCCTGGCAGTGGCCCGAGGAGAAGTGGCGGCGGATCGTGGGCGTGGCCCGCGCGGGCCGGAGCCTCAAGCCGACGGCCTGGCCGAACGGCGCGCGTTGCGCGGTGGCGCTTTCGTTCGATGCGGATCACGACACGATTCCGCTGCGGGACGCCGAGGAGAGCCCGATGCGGATCAGCCAGGGCCAGTACGGCTCGCGCCGGGCCATTCCGCGCATCAGGAAGCTCCTCGAGCGGGAGCAAATTCCGGCCACGTTCTTCTACCCGGCGGTTTCCGCGCTCCTCTATCCGGATGAGGTGCGGGCGCTCGCCGCCGAAGGGCACGAGATCGGCATCCATTCCTGGATTCATGAGCGCAACACGACGCTCCCCGCGGCGGCCGAGCGCGATCTCTCGCGCCGCGCGGCCGAGGTGCTTGCGAAGCTCGCCGGCCGCGCGCCGGTCGGCATGCGCACCGCAAGCTGGGACTTTTCCCCGAACACGCTCGCGATCATCCGCGAGATGGGGCTTCTCTACGATTCCAGCCTGATGGCGGACGACGATCCCTATGAGCTGACGGACGGCGGAGAGCCCACGGGAATTGTCGAGCTGCCGCCGGAATGGATTCGTGACGACGCCGTCTATTTCAACATGGTGCGCTTCAGCGGGCTTCGCCCCTATACGCCGCCATCGGGCGTGGAAGAGATTTTCCGCGCCGAATTCGACGGCGCCTGGGAGGAACGGGGCCTTTACATCCTGACGATGCACCCGCACATCAGCGGGCACCGCTCGCGGATGCCGGTGCTGGCGCGGCTCATCGCGCACATGAAGGCCAAGGGCGGCTCCTGGTTCGCGACGCACGAGCAGGTTGCCCGCTGGTGCAAGGAGCGAGCCTGAGCGGAAACGGCGCCAAGGAGGCGCCGCGCGGGCCTTAGAGCGTTTTCAGCCAGTCTGAAAACGCTCTCCTTCGTTTTCCCGAGCGGATTCACGCGCACCTCGATCGCTTCGCGATTCCAGTCACGCGCGATCCGCCCTAGCGCACCGTTTCGGTCAGCACTTCGAGGCTCAGCCGTTCGCTGTCGAGGAACGAAAGCCGGCTGACGAGCAGGGCGAGCGCGAACAGCGGGATCGAAAGAATGATGATCGAGGGGCGGAACCCGATCAAAGCGACGCCCACGGGAATGAGGAAGATGTTGGCCGCGATCGCGAGCCGGCAGAGCCCGTTGCAGAAGCCTTGCGAGCGGCCGCGCAAGTGCGTGGGGAAAAGCTCGCTCGACCAGACCCAGAAGAGGAACGCCGGGCCGAGCCAGAGGAAATACCCGAAGGAGAAATAGCCGACGATGAGCGGCACCGGGTTCGTGGGGCCGGCGAAGCTCATGAAGAGGGCCGAGCACGCGGCAGGAACGGCGCCGAGATAGAGGAGGCGGCGACGGCCGATGCGGTCGATGAGGAAGCCGCCGGTGATGAGGCCGAGCATTCCCGCGAACCAGACGGCGGCGCTGAAGAGCAGGCTCGCGGTGATGGAGAGCGCGCCGACCGAGCGGAAGACGAACGGCGCGGCGATCGTGGCCAGCGGCCCGGCGATGCAGTTGAGCACGAACGCGAGTGCCACCAGAAGCACGCGATTGCGCCAGGGCGGACGGAAGAGCTCGACATAGGAGCCGCGGCGCGCGCCGATCTTGGCCAGCATGGCGTCGTCCACCTTCACGCCGAAGCGCGCCAGCGCCGCCCGTGCCTCGCCGATCCGTCCATGGAGGATGAGCCAGCGCGGCGACTCGGGGAGGATCTGACGGCCGATCAGCACCAGGGCGGCCGGAACCGCGGCGAGGCCGAACATCCAGCGCCAGGCGTTGGGCCCGGTCCAGTGGATCAGCGGCAGCGCGATGATGGCGGATAGCATCGCACCGACCACCCAGGTGAGATTGACGACCATGCCGGAGAGAAAACCGCGGCGCCGGCGCGGCGAGATTTCGGAGATGTAGGCCATCGAGGTCGGCACATCCATTCCGACGCCGAGGCCGACCATGAAGCGGGCGATGAAAAGCTGCGGCAGAGAGGTCACGAAGGCGGAGGCAATCGAGAAGACGACGAAGAAGATCAGGTTGGCGACGAAGATTGCGCGGCGCCCGAGCCGGTCCGAGAGGTCGCCGAAGACAACCATGCCGAGCGCCGCACCGATGAAGGAGGCGCCGCCGAGCAGGCCGATGGCGGAGGGAGAAAGGTGGAACTGCGGCCGGAGCAGGATGATGGCCGCGCCCATCACGATCAGATCGTAGCCGTCGATGAACTCGCCGAGCGCCACCAGGATGATGGCGTAGAGCTGGCGGGGCGAAAGATGCTGCTCGTCGAGCGCCGTGAAGGCGTGTTCCGCCGCCTCGTTCATCCCTGCCCCCCGCATCGCACGAATTTTCTTGGCAAAACAGATTGATAGCAGCGATCCGATCAGGCTCTGGCAGCGCTGTCAAGGGACGTCCGGCGAAACGTCCGTTCGCTGATCCCAAGCAACTCTGCCGCCTCCATCTGGCTCAGTTCGGACCGCTCCGCCCGACCAAGCACATCCTCGAAACGCATCCGACGAATCCCCTCGTGAATGCGTGCCCGGTCCATCTGTCCCTCCCTGCTTGGAGGCCCACTGAACCGGACACTTCACGAGCTACAAACACCGGACAAACCACTAGCTAGCCACAACTGTTCGACGCCGGGTAGCATCTCAAGGCCACTGGGGATACGCTGATCATGGCGCCTGCCTTCGTGGCCGAGACCGGACAGCTTGACCACGTGATAGACATCCTGCGACAGACAGTGAACAGGCTGTGACCCGGAGGGGCCAAGAACGTCAATCAGAACGATCAGTTGCTGGGGAGGTACTATGTCCCGTTTCTTCCTGCGCTTTGGCCTCGGTGCCATTGCTCTTTTCCTCTGGCTCGGCGCCCCTCGGGCGCAAACGCCAAGCGTTGTCATCGGCTACGAGAATGGCGGGGCGGACCCC
>JAKAWQ010000029.1 GCA_021816925.1 Pseudomonadota bacterium | reverse complement strand
CTCAAGACCAACACAGCCAAGCGTCGGGTCCATTCGCTGTTCCGCCAAGGTTGCATGCTTTACGACCTGATCCCGACGATGCCGGAAACCAGGCTACACCCGTTGATGCAGCGCTCCTCTCAGATGCCACAGGACCAGCCGCTCTTCGCAGACGTTTTCGGGCCGGTCTAACAAATGAGGGGAGTCATGAGGGTGTGGACCGGGCTTGCGACCGGCCCGCTCAATCTTCTCTTCATGTTCGTCCACCACCCGGCGGCGGTCTGGATCGTCTATTTCCTGGTCTACCAGGCGACGAACGGAACTTGGTCCGGCGCCGGCTATGCCTACTGGGCGGAGTCGTTCCCGACGCGCGTGCGCGGCACGGCGATCGGCTGGCTCGGCGCGATGTTTGCGCTCGGGCTCATCCTCGGCACGCTGCTCTGGACGATCCTGATCAGTGTGACATCGCCGGCGGTGACTTGGTTCGTGATCGCGGTGGTGCCGGGGTTTGGGGAGTGGACGACACTGCTCCTCCCGCGGATCGAGCCGGACCAGCAGCTCGAGGCCGTGGCGATCTGAGGGGGACAGCCGAGCAGTGGCTCCGTGCGAGCGACCACGGCTGTGTTTGTCCCCCTCGCTTTCCGCGTTCAGACCAGGAAATACGCCATCAGGATCAGCAGCAGCGCGAGGAAGGCCGCCACCGTCCAGACGAAGTGATAAAACCCGCTCCAGAAATGCTCGCGGTCGTCGAGCAGCATCTCGGGCGTGACGGGGGCTTCTGGGTTGCTGACGGTCTCGGCCATCGCGGCGCGTCGTCCCTCTTCATCTCTCGGCATCTCAGCCGAGGTCGGCGCTCCGCTTTTACGGCGCCGGCTCAAGCGCCGGCAAGGGGTTCATCAACGCCGCATCCGCCGCCGCCGTCTCCGCTCGCGCCCCCGCCATCATCGCGAGCGCGAGCGGATAGATGCGGTGCTCCTGGATCAGCACGCGCGCGGCCAGGCGCTCGGGCGTGTCGTCCGGCAGCACCGGCACGGCTGCCTGCGCCAGGATCGGCCCGCTATCAAGCTGTTCGGTCACAAGGTGCACCGTGCAGCCATGCAGCTTCGCCCCCGCGGCAAGCGCGCGCGCATGCGTCTCAAGCCCCGGGAAGGCAGGCAGGAGGCTTGGATGGATGTTGAGCATCCGCCCCCGCCAGCGCCCCACCAGGAAGGGCGTGAGCACATGCAAATAGCCGGCGAGACAAACGAGGCCGATCCGATGGCGCTCGAGCATCGCGTCTATCTCTGCCTCGTGCCGCGCGCGGGCAGCGCCCCGCACTTCGATCACTTTGGTCGGGATGCCGGCGACCCGCGCCAGCGCGAGCCCCGCCGCCGCGGCCCGGTCCGAGATCACGAGCGCGATCTCGGCCGGAAACGCAGGCGCCGCCGCCGCACGGATCAAGGCCGCCATGTTGCTGCCGCGGCCGCTGATGAGGACCGCCGTGCGAACCCTCATTCCGGCCATCCGGCCGGCGGGGAGATCGCAACCTTGGCCGGTCCGTCCGCCGCCCGCACGCGGCCGACGCGGAACACACGCTCGCCGCCGCTGGTGAGCCGCGCCTCTGCCTCCGCGGCCCGCTCCGGCGCCACGACCAGCACCATGCCGATCCCGCAATTGAAAACCCGGAGCATCTCAGACGCCGCCACGCCACCCGTCCGCGCGAGCCAGCGAAACACCTCCGGCACCTCCCAGGCGTGCGGGTCCAGGACCGCCTCGGTGTCGTGGGGAAGGACGCGGCGCAGATTGCCGGGGAGGCCGCCGCCCGTGATGTGCGCCGCGGCTTTCAGGAGCCCGGCCCGGGCGAGCGCCAGCACCGGGCGCACATAAAGGCGGGTCGGTGTAAGCAGCGCCTCGCCGAGCCCCCAGCCCGGCGCGAAAGGCGCAGGAGCATTCCACGCGAGCCCGGCGTCACCGACAATCCGCCGCACCAGTGAGAACCCGTTCGAATGCACGCCGCTCGAGGCGAGGCCGAGCACAAGATCGCCCGCTGCCACATCCCGCGGCAGCAAGCCATCGCGCTCGGTTGCGCCCACCGCAAAGCCCGCAAGATCATATTCACCGGGTGGATAGAGGCCGGGCATCTCCGCAGTCTCTCCCCCCACCAACGCACAGCCGGCCTCCCGGCAGGCCCCGGCGATGCCTTCGATCACCGTCCGCGCCTCCGCCACCGAGAGCCGCCCGGTCGCGAAGTAGTCGAGGAAGAACAGCGGTTCGGCACCCTGGACCACCAGATCGTTGACGCACATCGCCACGAGATCGACGCCGACCGTGTCGTGCCTGCCGCAGGCCTGGGCCAGTGCGAGCTTGGTGCCGACGCCGTCGGTGGCGGCCAGCAGGATCGGATCGGTGTAGCCCGCGGCACGTGGATCGAAGGCGGCGGCGAACCCGCCGATCGCGCCCAGCACGCCCGGTCGCGTCGTCGCCGCGGCAAGTGGCCGGATCTCCGCCACCAGGGCCTCGCCGGCCCCGATATCGACACCCGCCGTGTGGTAAGTGGTGCTGTTCCGCATCCTCCCCGATGGGCTATGCCCCAGCGTATGTTCCGACGTCATGCCCCGCTCTCGCCCCTTGGCCTCGGTTGCCGCGGGGCACCAGGAATCGGCCGCCTGGCGCAAGCACGGAGCCGGTGCCCGGAACGACCCTACCCGATGACGGCGACCTTCGGAATCGGGATATGAAGAGGCGAACGGAATGCATGGGTATGGCGATGACGGCGAACCCGCCGCGGATCGGATCGCAGCGCTTCATCCGCCACGTCCGCGTGGCGGCGCCCATGGGTGGCGCTCATGGCTGACGGCTCCTCGCGTGTCGCCGGGAGCGCGTCGCTCGGCCTCCTCACGCTTCCCAACGCCATCACCTTCGCCCGCCTCTGCGCGGTCCCGCTCGCCGTGTGGCTGGTGCTGCGCCATGATCTCGGCACCGTCTTTTGGCTGTTCCTAGGTGCCGGGGCAACCGATGCGGTGGATGGTTGGCTTGCCCGGCACGGCCGCGCCAGTGCCTTCGGCGCCGTCCTCGATCCGATGGCCGACAAAGTGCTGCTGGTCAGCATGTACGTCACCCTGGCCGCAATCGACGTGCTGCCGGACTGGATCGCCATCCTGGTCGTTTTTCGCGATCTCCTGATCGTGGGCGGTGTGCTTCTGCTTTTCGTCGCCGGCCAGCCGGTCGCGATCTGCCCGCTCTTCATATCGAAGGTGAATACGGCTCTGCAGATCATGCTCGTCGCTGCCTCCCTTCTCTTCGTCGCGATCGGCATCCCGGTGCGGCCGGTCCTGGTGCCGCTGCTCTGGCTGGTGGCCGCGAGCACGCTCGCCTCGGGCGCGGCCTATGTGCGGCGCGCAGCGTGGCTCAGGTGAATTCGCTCGGGCGCGACGCCGGGCCAGCGGAGCCCTCGGGGTCCGAACGGCCTGCGAGTCCGATGCTCCCCGAGCCCACTCTGCCGGTGCTTTCGGCTGCCGAGGCGGGCACCGCCGAGGCCTCCCACCTGCAGCGTTGGGCACTGGTGGCCGGGGTCGCCCTCGCTCTCTGGCTCGTGCTCGCGCTCTTCTCCTCGATCCTGCTGCCCTTCGTTGCGGCCTCCGGCATCGCCTATTTCCTCGATCCGGTCGCACACCAGCTTACTCGCCTCGGCGTGCCGCGCCCGGTAGCTGCCCTGATCCTCATCATCGGCCTGATCGCCGTCGGCCTCATGGTCGTGCTGCTGCTTTATCCGCTGATCGCACAGCAGGTCGGAGTGCTGGTCGCGCACCTGCCCGATTACGTGCTGGCACTGCGCAACGTCGCGCAGCGGCTGGTCACCGACCTGCAGGCGCGCCTCGGCCCGGACTACGTTAACAGCAAGCTGCGCGACCTTATCGCGAGCCAGGGCGGCGCGGTCCTGAGCTTCGTCGCGCAGGCCCTGACGCGCCTGATTACGGGCGGGGTTGCCCTCTTCAATGTGGCCGAGGTCGCAATCGTGACCCCCGTGGTCGCCTTCTATCTCCTGCGCGACTGGCCGCGGGTGGTGGCGCGTGCGGATTCCTGGCTGCCACGGCGCTATGCGGCGGTGCTGCGCGCGCAGGCCCAGGAGGTCGATCGCATCCTCTCGGCCTGGCTTCGCGGCCAGCTCCTCTGCTGCCTCTTCCTGGCACTCTTCTACGCCGCCGGCCTCACTCTTGTCGGGCTCGACCTTGGGCTGATCGTCGGGCTCGCCGCCGGGATCCTCTCGTTCATCCCTTATGTCGGCACCATCACCGGCGCCACGATCTCGACTGCCCTGGCGCTCGCGCAGTTCCCGCTCTGGTCCGGTCTGATCCGCGTCGCTTTGGTGTTCGTCATCGGCAACCAGTTCGAGACCTACGTGATCTACCCGCGCTTCCTCGGCGACCGGGTGAAGCTGCACGCTGTCTGGGTGATTTTCGCGCTGTTCGCCGGTGGTGCTGCTTTCGGCTTCCTCGGCATCCTGCTCGCCGTGCCGATGGCCGCGGTGCTTGGCGTGCTCGCGCGCTTCTGGCTGCGCCGCTACCTCGAGAGCCCGCTCTATCTGGATCCGCCATCGGCGAGGGAGGACTGAGCGCGTTGCGCCAGTTGGCCCTGCCTTTCGTGGAGACGACCGAGTTCTCGCCAGCCGATTTCCTCGATTCGCCGGCCAACGCCGAAGCCCGGTGCTGGCTTGCCCGCCCCGCCGAATGGCCGGGCGGCCGTCTCGCGCTCTGGGGTGAGGCGGGGGTCGGCAAGTCGCATCTCCTGCACATCTGGGCCCGCCGCGTCGGCGCCGTGGTGGTGACCGGCCCCTCGCTCGCCGCGCCGACGACCTCGCTCACCACTGCGCTCGCTCTCGACGACGCAGACCTCGCCCCTGCGGAAGCCACCCTCCTCCATCTCCTGAACGCGGCGGCGGAGGCCGGCCGCACCCTGCTGATGGCCGGTCGCGCGCCGCCCTCGCGCTGGAAGGTCCGGCTGCCCGACCTTGCCAGCCGGCTCACCGCCACCGCCGCCGTCGAGGTTGGCGCACTGGAGGGGGCACTGCTCGCGGTCTTGTTCGCCCGCCTGTTGTCCGCCCGCCAGCTCGTGCTGGCACCTGCGCTCGAGGCCTGGCTTTTGGCCCAGCTGCCACGGCACCCGAGCGCGCTCGCCGAGGCAGTCGCCCGGCTGGACCGCGCCGGGCTCGCCTCCGGGCGGCCGGTCGGCCGGCGCCTTGCCCTCGTGGCTCTCGACCCGCTTCTCGCCCAAGAGCAGGCCGCCGAGGATGACGGATCCGCGACGGTCTCGCTGCCCCAGCGTCCCCTCCTGTAGGATCGCCGCCATGAGCACCCAGCGTATCGAGGCGGCGCCCGTGCTGGTGGCGCCGCCTCCTTCACCCTCCCGGGCGATCTCGCGAGAAAGCCCGGAGCGATTCATCAACCGCGAGCTCTCCTGGCTCGACTTCAATCGCCGCGTCGTCGAAGAGGCCGAGAACCGTCGCCATCCGCTGCTCGAACGGCTGCGCTTCGTCTCGATCAGCGCCTCCAATCTCGACGAGTTCTTCTCCGTCCGCGTCGCCGGCCTGATCGGCCAAGCCAAGGCCGGCGTGCTCCAGTCCTCGCCTGACGGGCTCACTCCGGCTCAGCAGCTGGCCGAGATCGGCCGCTGCGCGCACGCCCTGATCGCCGAGCAGAGCCGCGTGTGGTCGGAACTCCGCGCCGAGCTCGAGACGGCAGGCCTCACCGTCTGCGACCCCACCGAACTCTCGCCCGCCGAGCACGCCTGGCTCGAGCACTGGTTCATGGAGCGGGTGTTCGCCGTGCTCACTCCGCTCGCGATCGACCCCGCCCATCCCTTCCCCTTCATCCCCAACATGGGCCTCGTGCTGGCACTCCGGCTGGTGCGCGAGGAAGACCAGCACGGCATGCGCGCGCTCATTCCGCTCCCGGCACAGATCGAGCGCTTCGTCCGGCTGCCCGGCAAGCCCGGGGAGCCGATCCGCTTCGTCATGCTCGAGGCGCTGGTCGATCGCTTCCTCGATCGCGTCTTTCCCGGCTTCCGCCCGCTCGGCAGCGGCCTTTTCCGCCTGATCCGCGACACCGACGTCGAGTTCGAGGAGGAGGCGGAGGATCTGGTGCGCTCCTACGAGAGTGCACTCAAGCGCCGCCGCCGCGGGGTTGCGATTCATCTTTCCGTCGCCGCAACAATGCCGGCGGACCTGCGCGCCTTCGTCGCCGACGAGCTCGGCGTGCCGGAGAGCGAGGCGTTCGTCGCCCCCGGCCTGCTCGGTCTTGCCGATCTGCGCGCACTGGTCGTCGATGACCGGCCGGATCTGCAGTTCCCGGCCTTCACGCCCCGTTTTCCCGAGCGCATCCGCGATTTCGGCGGCGACTGCTTCGCCGCCATCCGCGCCAAGGACATCATCGTCCACCACCCATTCGAAAGCTTCGACGTCGTCGTGCAGTTCCTTCGCCAGGCGGCGGCCGACCCGAGCGTCGTCGCGGTGAAGCAGACGCTCTACCGCACCACGCGCGATAGCCCGATCGTCAAGGCGCTGGTCGAGGCCGCCGAGGCCGGCAAGTCGGTCACCGCGGTGATCGAATTGCGTGCCCGCTTCGACGAAGAGGTGAACATCCGTCTCGCGCGCAGCCTGGAGGCGGCGGGCGTACAGGTGGTCTACGGTTTGCCCGATCTCAAGACGCACGCCAAGCTCTCACTCGTCGTCCGCCGCGAAGGTGGCGGCATGCGTGCCTACGCGCATTTCGGCACCGGCAACTACCATCCGATCACCGCGCGCATCTACACCGACCTCAGCTTCTTCACCTGCGAGCCGGCCCTCACACGCGACGCCTCGCGGCTCTTCAACTACATGACCGGCTATGCACGCCCCGAGCGCATGGAGGCGCTTGCCTTTTCACCGCTCACCATACGTTCCACGATAGAAACGCTGATCGACCGCGAGATCGGCTTCGCCGCCGAGGGCAAGCCGGCCGGCATCTGGCTCAAGATGAACAGCCTCGTCGATGATCGGCTGATCGATCGCCTCTACGCTGCCTCCGCTGCGGGGGTGAAGGTAATGGCGATCGTGCGCGGCATTTGCTGCCTCCGTCCCGGCGTGCCCGGGCTCTCGCAAACCATCCGCGTTAAATCGATCGTCGGACGCTTCCTCGAGCACGGCCGAATCGTCGTGTTCGGCAACGGCCGTGCACTGCCCTCCCGCCAGGCCCTTGTATTCATCAGCAGTGCCGATTGGATGGCACGCAACATGGAGTGGCGCATCGAGACCATGGTTCCGATCCACAACCCGACAGTGCACGCCCAGGTGCTCGACCAGATCATGGTCGTCAATCTGCGCGACACCATGCAGTCCTGGGAGCTCGGCGCAGACGCCGCCTGGCGCCGGCTCGAGCCCGGCCGCCGGCCGGTCTCCGCGCACGACTATTTCATGACCAATCCCTCCCTCTCCGGCCGCGGCTCGGCACTGCACGGCCCGCTCGCCGCGGCCCCGCCGATCACGATCCGCCGGCCCGACCGGGTGAGCCAGGACTGAGCCGTGCGGAGCGGCATCCCCGACGCCGTTCCCCACCCGGCGGTGGTTGATCTCGGCTCGAACTCGGTCCGCCTGGTGGTGTTCGAAGGGCTCGGCCGCAACCCGAAGCCGATCATCAGCGAGCGCGCCACGCTTCGCCTCGGCCGCGGGATCGAGGCGAGCGGACGGCTCGACGCCGGAGCGATGGACCAGGCGCGGACGGTCCTCTATCGCTATCGCCGGATCGTCGAGGCGATGCGCGCCACGCCCTTCGAGGTCCTTGGAACGTCCGCCGTGCGCGAGGCCGCGAACGGCCCGGCCTTCATTGCCTCGCTCGCCGAACGCCTCCCCGGCGTGCCGATCCGCGTCCTTTCGGGTGAGGAGGAGGCCGCGCTCTCTGCCGAAGGCGTGCTTTGCGGCATCCCGACCGCCGACGGCGTGCTCGCCGATGTCGGCGGAGGCTCGCTCGAGCTCGTCCGCCTCGACCACGGCCAGCCCGGCCCTGCTGCCACGCTCCGCCTCGGCGTGATCCGGCTCGCCGAGCGCGCGCAGGGCGATACGGTGCGCGCGCGCGCGATCGTCGAGGCGGATCTCGCTTCGGTGCCCTGGCTCGGGGAAGGTACGGGGCGCGATCTCTATCTCGTCGGCGGGACCTTCCGCGCGCTCGCACGCATCCACATCGCGCAGACGAGCTATCCGCTCACGATCGTGCACCACTATACGCTCGGCCGCGAGGAGGCGCGCGATCTTACCGCCGTCATCGCCGGTGCCTCTGAGCGCGTGCTGGAGCGGCTGCCCAGCCTGCCGCGCCGCCGGATCGAGGACCTGCCCTTCGCCGCGGTGACGCTGCGCCGCCTCTTGCGTGCGACCGGCGCACGACGGGTGGTCTTTTCGGCCAACGGTTTGCGCGAAGGCTGGTTCATGCACCACGTCGCCGCCCCCGTGCGCGCGGTGGATCCTCTCATGGCGGCGGCGCGCGAATTCGGTGATCGGTTGAACCGCGACCCGACCCTCGCCCCGGCACTGATCGCCTGGACGGCGCCGCTCTTCCCCGGCGAAATCCCCGCCCATGCGCGCCTGCGCGAGGCCGCCTGCTGGATGAGCGACATCGGCAGCCGCGATCATCCCGAGTACCGCGCCGAGCAGACCGTGCTGCGCGTGCTGCGCCAGCCGGGGGTCGGGCTCGATCATCACGCGCGCGCCTTCCTCGCCCTCGTTCTGGCGCTCCGCTACGAGGCCGACCGCAGCGCCACCTTCCTCGCTCCGGTGCGCTCGCTCCTCGACCTCGCCTCGGCCAACCGCGCCGAAGCGCTCGGCACAGCGCTTCGCCTCGCCTACACGCTCTCAGCCGGCACACCCCGGCTGCTTGCCGAAACCAACCTCTCCCGCGTCGAGTCGCGCATCCTGCTCCGGCTCGCCGATGAGAGCGGCGTCTATCCCGGGGACGGCGTGCTGCGACGGCTCGACCGGCTCGCACAGGTCACGGGGCTCGAGACCGCAATCGAGATCTCCAATCGTCCGGCCGCTTGATCCGCCGCCGCGCAGCTTCCCAATCGCCCTTTACGCCGCAATGGCCGTGGCGGAAGGTGTCCGCCATCCCCATTCGCAAGGAAACGCCGCATGCGCCTTTTCTCGGCCACTCTCGCAACCGAAACCAACACCTTCTCGCCCTTGCCCACCAGCCTTGCCGGCTACAAGGAATCCGTCTTTCTCCGCCCCGGCGAGCATCCGGACGCAACGCCACTCATGTGCACCGCGCCCCTATGGGTCGCGCGCCGCGCGGCCGCCCGCGAGGGCTTCACGCTGGTCGAGGGAAGCTGCTTCGCCGCCAGCCCCGCCGGCCTTACCAACCGCACCGATTATGAGTTCATGCGCGATACGATCCTCGCCGAACTCAAGGCCGCCCTGCCGCTGGAGGGCGTGCTGCTCGGGCTGCACGGGGCGATGGTCGCGCACGGATATGCGGACGTCGAAGGCGATATCGTCGAACACGTGCGCGAGATCGTCGGTCCGCGCAGCGTGATCGGCGTCGAGCTCGATCCGCATTGCCATCTCACCCTGAAACGGGTCCGCCTCTCCGACATCATCGTTCTCTACAAGGAGTTTCCGCACACCGACGTGGTCGAGCGTGCCGAGGATCTGCTCGGCCTCGTGCTGCGGGCGATCCGGGGCGAGATCCGCCCGGTGATGTCCCTCTACGATTGCCGCCAGATCGGCAGCTACCCGACGACCCTGCCGCTGATGCGGGGCTTTGTCGATCGCATCAAGGCGCTCGAGGGCCGCAACGGCATCCTTTCCGTCTCCGTTGCCCACTGCTTTCCTTATGCCGACGTGCCGGAATTGTCGGGCCGCGTGCTCGTGGTCGCCGACCGGGACAAGACCGCGGCCGACCGCCTCGCAACAGAAATCGGCCGGGAATTCGTCTCCATGCGCGGGCGCACTGCGCCCGACTATCTGACAGTGGACAGGGCGATCGATGCGGCGCTGGCCGTGCCCGGCGCGCCGGTTGTGCTCGCCGAGCCCGCCGACAACGCCGGCGGCGGCGCACCCTCCGACAACACAACCATCCTCCGCCGTCTTCTCGAGCGCGGCGTGGAGAACGCGGCACTCGGCCCGATCTGGGATCCGATCGCCGTCCGGCTCTGCTTCGATGCCGGGGAGGGGGCGAGGTTCCCGTTGCGCTTTGGCGGCAAGACGAGCCCGGCCTCGGGATTGCCGATCGATGCCACGGTCGAGGTCGCTTCCCTCAAGCGCGATTGCTGGCAGAGCTTCGGCCCGACGAAAGTTCCGCTTGGGGACTGCGCCGCGATCCGCGTTGGCGGCGTGGAGACAGTGCTGATTGAGAATCGCACCCAGGCGCTTGGGCTCGAACTCTTCTCAAATCTCGGCGTCAATCCCCGTGCCCGCAAGATTCTGGTCGTGAAATCCACAAATCACTTCATGGCCGCCTTCGGCCCGATCGCGCACAGGGTCCTCTATGTCGATTCCGACGGCCCGCTCAACCGCAACTACGCACGCATCCCCTACTCCAAAGTCATCCGGCCGATCTGGCCACTTGATGCCGAGACCAATCCCGGCTTGATCCTCTGAGCCCGCGGGGCTTGCCGCCGGCGTGACCGGATGTTAGCGTTTGCATCGCCGCCCGGAGGGACGCGGCGCCCAGTCCGGTGCGGCGGGAGGGCATCATGAAATTATCCCGCAGAACCATGCTGAAGGCCGGCGCGGCCGCCGCCCTGGCGGCTGCGCCGAGTGTCCCGCAGGCAAAGGCAGCCTCGAACGCGAAGATCATGAATGCAGTGATGCAGGGGGATCTCCGCTCCTTTGATCCCATTTGGACCACCGCGAACATTTCCGCCTACTACGGCGCGATGGTTTACGACACGCTCTTCTCCATCGACGCCAACTTCAAGCCGCAGCCGGAGATGGTCGGCAAGTGGGGGCTGAGCGAGGACAAGCGCACCTACACGTTCGAGCTGCGTGACGGGCTGATCTGGCAGGACAACATGCCCGTCACCGCGGCGGACTGCGTCGCCTCCATCCGGCGCTGGGCGGTGCGCAACGGCGGCGGCCAGATGATGATGGAATACGCGAAAGACCTTTCAGCCAAGGACGACAGGATCTTCGTACTGGCATTGAAGGAGCCGTTCGGTCTGACGATCCCGGTGCTGGCCGCGGTGAATACGCCCGATTGCTTCATGATGCCGAAGAAGGTGGCCGAGACCGATCCCTTCCAGCAGATCACCTCGCATATCGGCTCCGGCCCGTTCGTCTTCAACGAGAAGGAGACACGTCCGGGCAGCCGCTACGTGTTCGACAAGTTCACCAAATACGTGCCGCGGGTCGAGGCCGCCTCGGGCCTCGCTGGCGGCAAGATCGTAAAGCTCGATCAGGTCGTGTGGCAGAATATCGCGGACGACGAGACCGCGATCGCTGCGCTCGAATCCGGCGAGATCGACTTCTTCGAGTTGCCGCCGCTCGATCTCCTGCCGCAGCTTGCGGCACATCGTGCGATCAAGCTCCGTGTTCTCGACAGGTCCGGCAGCATCGGGATGATGCGGCTCAATTGCCTGCATCCACCCTTCAGCAACATGTTGGCGCGTCAGGCGATGCTCTACCTGATCAACCAGGGCGACATCCTCAAGGCTACGTTCGGCAATCCGAAATATTACAACAAGATCGATTCCATGTTCGGCTATCGCACGCCGATGTCGAACGACGCCAACACCGCTTGGTTCAAGGCCGCGTCCGACTTCGCCAAAGCAAAGCAGCTTTTCAAGGAGTCCGGATACAATGGTGAAAAGGTCATCATCCTGCAGGCCACCGACTTCGACTTCATGAACAATTCGGCCCAGCTCATCGCCGGGTGGCTGAAGGAAATCGGCGTCAACGCTGAGCTTGCCGCAATGACGTGGGGCGAGGTTGTCACACGCCGCGCCTCCATGGCCCCTGACGACAAAGGCGGCTGGGATATCTTCACCACCTACGGCTCGAGCTTCGGTCTCGGCGATCTGGTCAGCGCGGTTTCGCTCCAGGCTAACGGCAAGAAGGGCTGGTTCGGTTGGCCGAAAAATGCCGAGTACGAGGGGCTGCGCAAAAAATGGGCCGTGGTCTCCACGCTCGCCGAGCGCCAGGCCATCGCGCGCCAGATGCAGGCCCTCGCCTGGAACTTCGTACCAATGGTGCTGCTCGGCCAATGGGTGAGCCCGGCCGCCATGCGCAGCAACGTTCACGGCCTCATTGGCATGCCCGACATCATCCCGTTCTGGAACGTCTATAAGAGCTGATCGCGTGCCGGCCGCCCGCCGACCGTCAGACGAAGGAAGAGACCCGTGCCCCGCGGGACGGGCCCTTCCCCTAGGCCACGCGCCGGTTGCGGCCGCCCAGACCCGGTGCTAGCGTCCAATGAGGGAAGGTAACACCGCACAGCGCATGGGGCACCCCGCTGGGGAGGTGCATGCACTGTGGTATGCAAAAAGGGGGGAGCGAGATGACGATTTCCCGGAGGTCATTGGTCAAGAGCGGCGTCGCAGCCGGCGTTGTTGCCGCCAGCGCCCCGACAATCCCGCAGGCGAAGGCGGCCTCGAACGCCAAGGTTCTTAAGGCGGTGATGCAAGGCGATCTGAAGGTCTTCGATCCTATTTGGACCACCGCGAACATCTCCGCCTATTACGGCGCAATGATTTACGATACGCTGTTCGCGACTGACGCGAATTTTCAGCCACAACCGGAAATGGTGGGGAAGTGGGACATCAGCGAAGACAAGCGCACCTATACCTTTGAGCTCCGCGACGGGCTTGGCTGGCAGGACAATACGCCCGTCACCGCGGCGGACTGCGTCGCTTCGCTCCGGCGCTGGGCTGCGCGCAACTCCGCCGGCCAGCTGATGATGGAGTACACGAAAGACCTCTCGGCCAAGGGCGACAAGACGATCGTCCTCGTGCTGAAAGAGCCCCTCGGCCTTGTGGTACCGTCACTCGCCGCGACGGCCACGCCCGACTGCTTCATGATGCCGAAAAAGGTCGCCGAAACTAGCCCGTTTGAACAAATCAAAAGCCACATTGGCTCCGGGCCGTTCCTCTTCAACGAGAAGGAAACACGGCCTGGCATCCGTTACGTGTTCGATAAGTGGGACAAATACGTGCCACGCAAGGATCCCGCCTCGGGTCTTGCAGGCGGCAAAGTCGTGAAGCTCGACCAGGTCATCTGGGAGAACATCACCGATGACCAAACCGCGCTTGCCGCGCTGGAGTCGGGCGAGATCGACTTCTTCGAGCTGCCGCCGCTCGATCTCCTGCCGCAGCTCCAATCGAACCCCCACATCAAGATTCGCGTGCTCGACAAGTCTGGCAACGCGGGCACCTTGCGGGTGAATTGGCTGCATCCGCCCTTCAACAACGTGAAGGCGCGGCAGGCGATGCTCTACCTGATCAACCAGGAGGACATCCTGAAGGCAACCTTTGGCAACCCGAAATACTATCACAAAGTCGATTCGATCTTCGGATACAAGACGCCGATGGCCAACGACGCCAACACCGCCTGGTTCAAGGCGGCGCCCGATCTCGCCAAGGCGAAGCAGCTCTTCAAGGAGTCCGGGTACAAAGGGGAAAAAGTCATTGTCCTGGACGCAACCAACTTCGACTTCATGAACAATTCGGCGCAGCTAGTCGTGGGTTGGCTGAAGCAGATCGGAGTGAACGCCGAGCTCGCCGCAATGACGTGGGGCGAGGTTGTCACACGCCGTGCGTCCATGGCTCCCGACGACAAGGGAGGCTGGGACATCTTCATTACGTATGGGTCGGGCTACGATTGGGGCAACCCGATCACCATGGTTGCACTCTTGTGCAACGGCAAGAAGGGTTGGTACGGGTGGCCGGAAAACGCGCAATATGAGACGCTGCGCAAGAAGTGGGCGCTGGTGTCGACCCTCTCCGAGCGCCAGGCCATCGCGCGGGAAATGCAGACCATCGCCTGGAACGTCGTGCCGCAGGTCATGCTCGGCCAGTGGGTCAGTCCGGCAGCGATGCGCACGAACGTGCACGGCCTGATCGGCATCCCGGACATCATCCCGTTCTGGAACGTCTACAAGACCTGACGGTGCCGGGCTGACGGCGGATGGCCGCCTACATCACCCGCCGTCTGCTCTCGACCATCGTCGTGATGCTGCTGGTCGGCGTGTTCGTTTTCATGCTGCTGCACATTGCGCCTGGGGATCCGGCGGCCATCATCGCCGGAGACAACGCAACCCCGGCCGAGATCGCCTCGATCCGCCAGCAGCTTGGCCTCGCCGACCCGCTCTCGGTGCAGTTCGTGCGCTGGTTCTGGGACCTGCTGCACGGTAATTTCGGGAGGTCGATCTTCTATGAAACGCCTGTCATCACGCTGATCGGCCAGCGCCTCCCGGCCACGCTCTCGCTCACCGCGCTCACCATCGCCTTTGCCGTCATCCTAGCGGTGGCCTCCGGAGTGATCGCCGCATGGCGGGCCGGCGGCTGGCTCGACGGCTTCCTGATGGGCTTCGCGGCGCTCGGCTTTTCAACGCCCGTGTTCGTCGTCGGCTACTTCCTGATTTATTTCTTCGCGATCCGCCTCAGATGGCTGCCGGTCCAGGGCTACGTTCCGCTCTCGCATGGGCTGTGGCCCTGGCTTTCGCATCTGATTCTGCCTACCGTCGCGCTCGGCCTCGCCTACGTCGCCCTGATCGCTCGCATCACGCGCGCCAGCATGCTCGAGGTCCTGGCCGAGGATTATATCCGCACCGCCCGCGCCAAGGGCGCCTCGACCGAGGCTATCCTGTTCCGCCACGCGCTCAAGAATGCCGGCGTGCCGATCGTGACCGTGATCGGCATAGGTGTGGCGCTCCTGATCAGCGGCGTCGTCATCACCGAGACCGTGTTCAACATTCCGGGCGTCGGCCGGCTGGCGGTCAGCGCGATCACCAACCGCGATTATCCTATCATTCAGGGCGTAATGGTGATCTTCTCCGGGGCTTACGTCATCATCAATCTGCTGGTGGATATTTCTTACACGTTGATCGACCCGCGCGTACGCTATTGAAGCGATGTCCGACCTCGCCATCTCCACCGTCTTCCTCCGGCGCCGTGGTTTCGCCACCTTCATCGGCCGCAACCGCCGCATCGCCCTCGGCGGCGGCGTCATCCTGTTCATGATCCTCGCCGCCGCCGCTGCACCCCTCTACGCCGGCAACCCGAACATCATGAACCCGATGGTTCGGCTCGAAGCGCCCTCGGCAACGCACTGGTTCGGCACCGACGCTCTCGGTCGCGACGTCTTCGCGCGCACCGTCTATGGGGCACAGATCTCGCTCGCCATCGGCCTCTCGGTCGCGGTGCTGGCGGTCGGACTCGGCATGCTGATCGGCCTTCCCGCCGGCTATTATCGTCGCTTCGACGCCCTGGTCATGCGCGTGATGGACGGGCTCATGTCGATCCCTTCGATCCTGCTCGCGATCGCGCTCGTCGCCCTCACCCACGGCGGCGTTCCGATCGTCATCGTCGCCATCCTGCTTCCCGAGATGCCGCGCGAGGTGCGCCTCGTGCGCGCCATCGTGCTCAGCGTCCGCGAGCGGCCCTTCGTCGAGGCGGCAATCGCCGGCGGTGCGCGTACGCGCAAAGTCCTGCTCCGCCACATCCTGCCCTCCACCTTCGCCCCCCTCACCGTGCAGGGAACCTATGTCTGCGCCTCTGCGATCCTGGTCGAAGCAGCGCTTTCCTTCCTCGGCGCCGGCGTGCCGCCCTCGATCCCCACCTGGGGCAACATGATCGCGTCCTCGCAGCTCTATCTCGGCCTCGCCCCCTGGACTATGTTCTTCCCCGGCGTCGCACTCGCCGTGCTCGTGCTCGCGGTGAACCTCCTCGGCGACGGCCTGCGCGACCACCTCGATCCTCGGCTTGCCCGCAGCCTATGAGGCCGCCTGCACCGCTGCTCGCGGTCGAGGACCTGCATACGCATTTCTTCACCGCCGAAGGCACCGTGCGCGCAGTGGACGGCGTCTCGTTCTCGATCGCACCGGGCGAGACGCTCGGCATCGTCGGCGAATCGGGCTGCGGGAAGAGTGTGACCGCGCTCTCGATCCTCCGTCTCCTGCCGCGCAAGGGCGCCCGCATCACCGCCGGCAGCATCCGCTTCGAGGGGCGCGATCTCGTAGCCCTGACGGAAGCCGAGATGCGCCAGATCCGCGGCAACCGCATCGCCATGATCTTCCAGGAGCCTATGACGAGCCTCAATCCCGTGCACACCATCGGCGGGCAGATCTCCGAGGCCGTGCGCATCCACCAGAAGCTTTCTCCGGCCCGAGCCCGCACCCGCGCCACCGAGATGCTGCGCCTCGTGCACATCCCCGACGCGCCGCGCCGCCTCGCCGACTACCCGCACCAGTTCTCCGGCGGCATGCGCCAGCGCGCCATGATCGCCATGGCGCTCGCCTGCAACCCGAAGCTGCTGATCGCCGACGAACCGACCACCGCCCTCGACGTTACCATCCAGGCACAGATCCTCCGCCTGATGCTGGAGCTCAAGGAACGCATCGGCGCCGCCGTGATGCTGATCACGCACGACCTCGGCGTCGTGGCCGAAACCTGCCAGCGGGTGATCGTGATGTACGCCGGCCGCACCGTCGAAGAGGCGCCCGTTCTCGAGCTCTTCGACCACCCTGCGCATCCCTACACGCGCGGCCTCCTTGCCTCGATCCCGCATCGCGCCGGCGGGCACCGCCGCCTCGCCGAGATTCCGGGCATTGTCCCCTCGCTCCGCGAGCCGATCGCCGGCTGCGCCTTCGCGCCCCGCTGCCCGATGGCGATCGAGCGCTGCCGCAACGAAGCGCCTGCGATGCTTCCCCTCGCAACCGGCCACCACGCCGCCTGCTTCCGCGCCGGCGAGATCGCACCTTGAGCGCGCCGGTACTCGAGGTCCGCAACCTCATCAAGCGTTTTGCCATCCCGGGTGGGCTCTTGAGCCGCACGGTTGCCGAGGTGCACGCGGTCGAGGGTGTTTCCTTCGCCGTCGCGCCCGGCGAAACCCTTTGCGTCGTCGGCGAATCTGGTTGCGGCAAATCGACCGTCGGCAAGCTGATCCTGCGTCTGGTCGAACCCACCGCCGGGCAGATCCTGATCGAAGGCACCGACATCACGGCACTCGGCGCCGCGGCAATGCGGCCCTTTCGCCGCCGCGCGCAGATGGTGTTCCAGGATCCCTCCGCCTCGCTCAATCCGCGCCTCTCCGCCGAACAGATTGTTACCGAATCGATCGAGAACTACGAGCCGCTCACACGCGCCGCCCGCCGCGAACGCGCCGCCGCCCTGCTTTCGCGAGTTGGGCTCAGGCCGGACATGCTGGACAAGCACTCTTTCGAGTTCTCGGGCGGCCAGCGTCAGCGCCTCGGCATCGCCCGCGCGCTCAGCCTGCGCCCGGCGCTGATCGTGGCCGACGAGCCGACCAGCGCGCTCGATGTCTCCGTCCAGGCGCAGGTGCTGAATTTGCTGCTCGATCTCCAGGAGGAGTACGGCCTTGCCTACCTCTTCATCTCGCACGATCTCGGCGTAGTCGAGCATATCGCGAACCGTGTCGCCGTGATGTATCTCGGCCGCATCGTCGAGCTCGCCGACCGCGCCTCCCTCTTCGCCTCACCGCAGCATCCTTACACCGAAGCACTGCTCGCTGCGGCACCCCTGCCCGATCCGCGCGCGAGAGAGAATCGCCCGATCATCGAAGGCGAGGTGCCAAGCCCGATCAATCCGCCTTCGGGCTGCGCCTTCCACCCGCGCTGCCCGTACGCGATCGCCCGCTGCCGCACCGAACTACCGGCGCTGCACCGCCTTGCCGACGGGCGACTCGCCGCCTGTCACCTTCGCGATTGAGCCGCCCGGATCAGCCGGCCGGTAGCTCGCGCTCCGCACGCAGCATGCGGATCGCCTCGCGGAAAGCCGTCAGGGTGGCATCGGTCTCCGCCTCCCCGTGCGTCGCCGAGACAACCCCCGCGATCCGCCCGTTCACGTCCACGCCGTGCAGCAGGAGCGCAAGCCTGAGCCGCCCTGCCAGCTTCTCGGCGGACCGCTTGAGCTCCGCCGCTGGCACCTCATAGGGGTCGAAGCGGCACGGGTCGATCGGCCGGCTGTCCGGGTTCAGGAACACATGAAACCCCGAGCTCGTTCCATAGGCGCTCCAGGGCGCACTGGTGTCGGCGAACACCTCGTTGAGCCCTTCGCGCAGCCGCGCCGCCGTGGCATCGGCCCGCGCATTGGCATCCGATTCGGCAATGATTCCGAGCGTTGCCGTTCCGGCGGCTGCCGACACCGGATTGGCGTTGAAGGTCCCGGGATGCTGGATCTTCTCCTGCCCGACGCGTGCCATGGCCGCAAAATCGAGCCGCTCCAGCACGTCCACCCGCCCCGCCACCGCCCCGCCCGGCAGCCCGCCGGAGACGATCTTGGCGAAGCTCGCGAGATCCGGCTTGACGCCGAACGCCATCGCCGCGCCGCCGCGCGAGACACGAAAGCCGGTCACCACTTCGTCGAGGATGAGGAGGGCGCCATGCCGCTCGGTGAGCTGGCGCAGCGCATGCAGGAATTCCGGCCGCACCGGCACTTGGCCGAACGAGGCCCCCGTCGGCTCGATGATCGCGGCTGCGATGTCGGGGTCGTCCGCGAACGCTGCCTCGAGCGCGGCCTCGTTCCCGGCATCCAGAAGCCGCACCTTGGCCGGAATGCCGTCGATCACCCCGACCGTCGGCGTGCCGTCGAAATGGCTCGTGTACCCCGATGTCATGTGGTCGTGCCAGCCGTGGAAATGGCCCTTGAAGCGCACCAGCGTGTTGCGCCCGGTGAACGCGCGCGCGAGCCTCACCGCCATCAGCGTCGCCTCGGTGCCCGACGAGGTGAACCGCACGCGCTCGGCGAATGGCGCCAGCCGCCGGATCGCCGCCGCCCACCGCACTTCGCCCGGATGGTTGGCGCCGAAATGCGTGCCCACGTCGAGCGCCGCCTCCACCGCCGCCATCACCGCCGGATGGCGATGGCCAAGCAACAGCGCGCCGTGCCCGCCGAAGTAATCGACGTATTCATTGCCATCGACATCCCATTTGCGTGGCCCGAGCGCGTGCGCAACGTAAATGCCGTAAGGGTCGATATGTCGCCCGTCGTGCGCGATGCCGCTCGGCAACAGATCCGCCGCCTCCGCGGCCAGTGCCGCCGAGCCAGGTGTGCGGGCGCGGTACTCCGCGACGATGCGCGAGTTGGTGCGAACGGGTGCAAGCGGCGTGTCCATCGGTGCGATCCTGACCTTGACGTGACGTGCGGGAAAAACGGTGATACCCAATTATGCGCCCATATCCGGATTATGCGCCATATCCGGCGCCTGGGGAGAGACGATCGATGCATGATCTCGTGTTGAAGGGCGGGCGGGTGATCGATCCGGAGCAGAATCACGACGGGATCGCCGATGTTGCGTTCGCGGGCGGCAAAATTGCCGCGGTCGGACACGATCTCGGTCTGGCTGCGGAGGTGCGCGATGCCGCCGGGTTCCTCGTCGTGCCGGGCCTGATCGATCTCCATACGCACGTCTACTGGGGTGGCGCTTCGCTCGGCGTCGATCCCGATGCTTACGCCAAGCCCTGCGGCATCACCACTCTGATCGATGCCGGCACCGCCGGTGCAGGCAACATCACAGGCTTCCGCCGCCACGTGATCGAACGCGCCGAGGTGCGCATCCGCCCCTTCCTCCACATCGCTTTCCCCGGCATCTTCGCATTGAGCCGCTATTTCGCGCTCGGCGAATCCGCCGATCTCCGCCTGCTCGATCCCGCCGCCTGCCGCGATGCGGCGCGCGAGCACGCCGATCTCATCGTCGGGATCAAGGTCCGGCTCGGCCTGAGCGGCTCCGGCCTGTCGGGCATCGCGCCGATGGGTATTGCACTCGAAGTCGCCGAAACCGTCGGCCTTCCTCTGATGACGCATCTCGACAATCCCCCGCCTTCGCGGCCCGAAGTGATGCAGCGGCTTCGCCCCGGCGATATCCTCACGCACTGCTTCCGCCCTTGGCCGAACGCGCCCGTCGCACCTGATGCCGGCGTGCAGGCGGACGTCCTCGCTGCACGCCGCCGCGGCGTCATCTTCGATATCGGCCACGGCAAGGGCTCGTTCGGCTTCGCGACGGCCATGGCGATGCTGAAGCAGGGTTTTCTTCCCGACGTCATCTCATCCGACGTGCACGTGCTCTCGATCGACGGACCCGCATTCAACTTGCTCGAAACGATGTCCAAATTCCTGCATCTCGGCGCGCCGCTTTCCGAAGTCGTGCGCGCCTCGACAATCAACCCCGCGTGCGCCGTCCGCCTTGCCGACCGCGGCACTCTGAAGCCGGGGCTGCTCGGCGACGCAACCATCCTCGAGATCGAAGAGGGAAACTTCACCTTCACGGACGTGCTGGGCGAACAGCAGCACGGGAAGAAACGCTTCGTCTGCCGCGGCGCCGTTCTCGGCGGCCGCTGGTGGCATTGATAAGGACCAGCTTTGAAGACCGACACGCGCTCGCTCGCGCGGGGCAACCACCGCCGGGAAAGAGATCTCCGTGAGACTTGCGCGTTACCGCGCCACCTCCGTAATTCCCCGAAGCTTCGCAAAGGCGTCGCGGAAGAAGTTGGGGCCGCCGAAATTGCCCGACTTGAGGGCGAGCAGTAGCGGTGTCGCGCCGCCCTCGGCCAACGTCCACGGCACGCCGGGCGCGATTTCGGCACCAATCCCGAGCCGCCGCACGCCTAGCCGCGCCACGACGGCACCGGAGGTCTCCCCACCCGCCACCACCAACTTCCGCACGCCGTGCGAGACGAGCCCTTCGGCAATCCGCGCGAGCGTCTGCTCGACCAGCCGGCCTGCCTCCTCGCGCCCGAGCGCTGCCTGCACCGCCGCCACGCCGCCGGGCGGCGCGGAGGTGGCGATCAGCACCGGTTCCTCGCCAAGGTGGGCCACTGCCCAAGCGAGCGCACGCTCCGCCAGTGCCTCGGCGTCCGGCGGGGCGCGTGGATCGATCCGGAGGCACGGGAACTCCCGCGCCGCCTCGATCTGCGCGAGGGTGGCAGGGGAGCAGGAGCCGGCAAGAATAGCCGCCGGTCCTGCCAGTGCCGGAAGCTCTCCCGTGCTCGCTTCTTCCGCAAGGAGTCCCGCCCGCCGGAAATTCTCGGGCAGGCCCATCGCGACTCCCGAGCCGCCGGTGATCAGCACGTGCCCCGCGGCCGCCGCGCCGATTGCGCGCAGGTCCCGGTCGCTCACCGCATCGACGATCGCGTACCGCCGCCCCGACTCCTCCAGCGCCTGCATGGCTGCCCCGATCGCCTCCGCCCCCTCTGCGACCGTCGCGTAGGGCACGAGCCCTACCGAGCCTGTGGTCTGGCGGGAAAGCACGCGCACCAGGTTGGCATCGCGCATCGGCGTCAGCGGATGGTTCTCCATGCCGCTCTCGTTGAGGAGTGCCGATCCCACGAAAAGATGGCCCTGATAGACGCTTCGCCCATTGGCCGGGAAGGCAGGGCAGGCGAGTGCGAAGCCGGCACCGAGCACGGCGAGAAGCGCATCGGCGACCGGCCCGATATTGCCCCGATCCGTGCTGTCGAACGTCGAGCAGTATTTGAAAAAGTACTGCCGACACTCCGCGTGCCTGAGCCAGGCGAGCGCAGCCAAGCTGTCTCGGCACGCATCCTTGACCGGCGCCGTGCGCGACTTAAGCGAGACCACCACGGCATCGAGATCAGCAACTTCATCCGCGGTATCTGGCACGCCAATCATCTGCGCCGTACGCATGCCGCCCTTCACCAGCATCGCGGCGACGTCGGTGGCGCCGGTGAAATCGTCGGCGATCGCCCCGATCAGCGGCATGGCTGGGAATCCTCCTGCCTTCTGCAGACGGTTCAACCGAGTACGGCGAGAAGCTGCGCCCGCACCGCGCTGCTCGCCGGAAGCGCCTGTCCGGCCCGCCAAGCGGCTTCTGCCATCACGGAGCGCAGGTCTCTGTCGAAGATGAGCCGCCTTAGCGCCTTCGCTAGTTGCGCGCGATCGCCGGGCGGCGCGATCGCGCCCGCCTCGGCCGGGATCAGAGGGGCGCTTCTCTCGCCACCGCAGATCACCACCGGCAGGCCGCGTTTCAGAGCCGCCGCGGTGGCAAGGCCGTAGCCGCGACGGGGGGCGGCGCACGCGAAGAGATCGCTCGTTTGCCAGAACGCCTCGAACGCGGCCTCATCGGCAGAACCCGCGAACTGCACGCGGGCGCGGATCCCAAGCCGTTCGGTCAGCGCCGCAAGCCCGCTGTTCTCCGCGGGATCGGCCCCCGCCGCGCTGGTGATGCAAAGTCGCCATTCGAGATCGGGAAGGCCGGCCAGCGAAGCGAGCAGAACGTCATGCGCGTGGCCGGAAATCCGCCAGCCCGGCGCGAAAATCATCGTTGCATGACCCGCGGACCCATGCGCCCGTGCAAGTTCCGGCGTCGGCGGCTCGACGACCGCGATCCGGCCGCGCGGCACCGCCGCTTCGGCGGCGATGGCATCAGCAGCGGCCTCGCTGCTCGCCACGATCAACGGTGCGAGCGCCAACATCCGCTGCTCGACAGCCGCCAGCAATTGCCGGTCCGCTTCCGGCAGTTGCGGCGCCGAGGAAAACGGCTCGTGGATCACGATCGCCACGCGCCGGGCGGACAACAGAGGAGCAAGCGGGGCAAACGCCGGCAGCACCGCATCGGCGATCAGGGGTCGCGTCCCGGGCTCAAGCGCATCCCAGGCCGCCCGTGCAGCGTCATAGGCCGCCACGTCAGGAACGGACGCGCGCGAGGCAATCGGGACCACCGCCGCATCAAGGAGCCCGGCCAGCCTCCTTGCATAGGCATCCGCCGCGGCGGGCTCCTGATCGGAAGTAAAAAGGATGAACCGCATGATCGCCCGGCGCGGCAGTCAGCCGGCCACACCCTCGCCCACTGCCTCCTTTGCGGCGGCCTTCGCTTCCCTTCGATGCGCATGCAAGATCCACTCGGTATAGCCGTTGGGCTGCACGCGTCCCTTTAGTACGAGGTCGCAGGCGGCGCGGAACGCCGGTCCGTCGAAGCCCGGCGCCATCGGCCGGTAGAGCGGATCCGTCGCGTTCTGCCGGTCCACCACCGAGGCCATGCGCTTGAGTGTTTCCAGCACCTGTTCGCGCGAGACGATCCGCTGATGCAGCCAGTTGGCGATATGCTGGCTCGAGATTCGCAGCGTCGCCCGATCCTCCATCAGCCCGACATCGTGGATGTCCGGCACCTTCGAGCAGCCGATCCCCTGGTCGATCCAACGCACCACATAACCGAGGATCCCTTGCGCGTTGTTATCGAGTTCCTCCTGGATCGCCTCCGCCGACCAGTTCGTCCCCGTTGCGGTCGGAATGGCGAGGAGGTCCGAGAGACCGGCGCGACGCTGTCCGGCCAGCGCTTGCTGCCGGGCCGGCACGTCCACCTCGTGATAATGCAGCGCGTGCAACGTCGCCGCCGTGGGCGAGGGCACCCACGCCGTGTTTGCGCCGGCCATCGGATGCGCAATTTTCCGTTCCAGCATGTCCCTCATCCGGTCGGGCATCGCCCACATGCCCTTGCCGATCTCGGCTCTGCCGGCAAGCCCGCAGGCAAGCCCGACATCGACGTTCCAGTCCTCGTAGGCAAGCATCCAGGGGGCCTTGCGCATGTCATTCTTGGGGATCATCGGCCCGGCTTCCATCGAGGTGTGGATCTCGTCGCCGGTACGGTCCAGGAAGCCGGTGTTGATGAATACAACCCGGTCCTTCGCCGCCTGGATGCAGGCCTTGAGATTGACCGTGGTTCGCCGCTCCTCGTCCATGATCCCGAGCTTCACCGTGTTGCGCGGCAGCAGCAGCATGTCTTCGACCCGTCCGAAGAGGGCGTCACAGAACGCCACCTCCTCGGGGCCGTGCATCTTCGGCTTGACGACGTAGATCGATCGCGTCCGGCTGTTGCGCAACGCGCTCTGGCCGCCGAGGTCGTGCATCCCGATCAGCACGCTCACCGCAGCATCCAGAATACCCTCCGGGATCTCTTCACCGGAGGCGCCGAGCACGGCGTCGGTCATCATGTGGTGGCCGACGTTGCGCACCAGCATCAGGCTGCGCCCGGGCAGGCTGAATGGCCGGCCATCCGGCGCGGTATAGTGCCGGTCCTCCGCGAGTGTGCGCGTGAGGCTCCTGCCTTCCTTCTCGAAGCGCGCAGAAAGACCTCCCTGCATCAGGCCAAGCCAGTTGCGATAGGCCAGAACCTTGTCCTCTGCGTCCACGGCGGCGATCGAGTCCTCGAGATCGACGATTGTGGTCAGTGCCGATTCGAGCACGATATCGGCAAGGCCGGCACGATCGGCGCGACCGATCGGGTGAGCGGGATCGAGGCAAAGCTCGATGTGAAGCCGGTGGTGGTGCAGCAATACCGCGTCGGGCCGTGCCGGATCGCCACGATAGCCGACGAACTGCTCTGGCGCGGCCAGACTCACCTTTCGGCCGTCCTCGCGCAGCACAGCGAGCCGGCCGCCCTCGATCTGATAGGCGACCGCGTCAGCGTGACCGCCGAAAGCAAGGCGGGCGAATTTGTCGAGAAGTTCGCGCGCGCGCGCGATCACGCGCGCCCCGCGCACCGGGTTGTAGCCGCCTGTGCGCTCCGCACCACTATCCTCGGGAATTGCGTCGGTGCCGTAGAGCGCGTCGTAAAGGCTGCCCCAGCGAGCGTTCGCGGCATTCAGCGCATAGCGCGCATTCATCACCGGTACGACGAGCTGTGGCCCAGCCATCTCGGCGATCTCGGGATCGACGCCGGTTGTCTCGATCGTGAAATCGTCCGGCTCCGGCAGGATATAGCCGATGTCGAACAAAAACTGCTTGTACTCGGGTGGATCGAAGGGGCTGCCCTGCATCGCGCGGTGCCAGCCGTCGATGCGGGTTTGCAGCATATTGCGCTTTTCGACGAGGGCGCGGTTCTCGGCGGCAAGTTCGCCGACCAGCCGACCAAGTCCGCTCCAGAAGGCCTCACCATCGAGGCCGGTCTTCGGCAGTGCCTCCTCGTTCACGAAATCATAGAGCACGCGCGCAACCTGGAGGCCGCCGGCAGTGATCCGTTCCATTTTCCCTCCGTCAGATGGCCGCAGGCGGTGGCACCGCCGCGACCGCGCCCGCCCTCGCGTCGCCCAGCCCGGCGCGGACCGCGACGTGCCTCCCGACAAGGAATTGCCCGACCAGGGTGGCTCCCTCGGCAAGGAGGCACTCACCCGGCACAAACGGAGCCGGTCGCTCGCCGCTCGCCCTTCGCCGTGCTCGAACAGGGGCCGTGCACGCCGCGGTTGCGTGCTTCGCGCCGACGCGGCCCTCTCTCTCGGGGTTGCGCATGGCGATCTCTCCACCTCCTGTCCTGTCCGGCATCTATGGGACGCTTCTAACCTTGGCCCGGCCGCATGACGAGAGCGTCCGGCCGGATTGTGAGCGGCCGGCCGGGTGTGCAACGCCAGGCACGATGCGCAGGACAAAGGCGTCCTCCCCCCTGGCAAGGCCGATCTCGAGGAGAGAGGCGCTGATCCGCATCACCGCGCGTGAGGCCGGGTAGAACTTGCGTATCCATCCCCTGAAAAGTGCGATTGCCTCCGATTCGACCGTAACCCCGCCCTTCATTCAACCGTAATCCACGGATGACCTCGCCAGCACGCTTCAGGCGGTCGGGACCAGGCGCTCCGAACTCGCGAAGTCGGCGCGGAGAGCCGGCCCAAGCGTTGGTCGCAGACCGTGCGTTCCCGGGTTTGGAAGCCGCGACGGTACGCCCGGAACATATGTTCGCGTTGGGGCGATCGGCCGGAGCACCGGCTCGGCGGCGTGCGACCCGCTATGCAAAGGCTGCAAAACAGACTAGTGACAGCTTGGCCTCGGGTTTGCTTAAACCAGAGGAGAGGTCTTTCACGAAGGGAGGTATCCCATGCTGACACGTCGTGCGGCCGGCAAGCTGATTGCCGGTGCAGCGGCTTCCACCAGCTTGTTCGGAGCAGGACTCCGCCCGGCTCTGGCAGCCGCGAAGGAAATCAAGATCGGCATCACCCTGCCGCTCACCGGCGCGGACGCCGAGGGCGCCAACCGCATCAAGTACGGTGCGCTTCTGGCGATCCGGCAGGCCAACGACTCCAACGCCATCCCGGGCTACAAGCTCGTGCCGGTGATCCTGAACACGGCCACCACCACCGCCGGCCAGTACGACCCGGCACAGGCGGCAACCGACGCCCGCAAGCTGATCGCTGACCCCGCCGTGATGGCAGCGATCGGGCCGGAGATGAGCGGCTCGGGCAAGGCGATGGCGGCGATCTACAGCGAGGCCAACTTCGCGACCATCACGCCGTCGTCCACCAACCCGGACATCACCAACCCGAAATTCGCCCACGAGTTCGATCCCTCGGGCAAGCCGGTCTATTTCCGCACCGTCACGACCGACGCCTATCAGGGCCCGGCGATGGCGAACTATTTCGGCGATGTTCTGAAGGTGAAGTCGGTCTACATCCTCGACGATAGCGGCGCCTACGGTGTGGGTATCGCCGACACCTTCGAAGCGCGGGCCAAACAGAAGGGCATGAAGGTGCTGGGGCGGGACCGCCTCAATCCGATGGAGGCCGACTACACGGTCGCCCTCACCAAGATCAAGGCGATCAATCCCGACGGGCTCTATTACGGCGGTGTCATGGGCGCTGGCGCCAAGCTCGTCAAGCAGGCCTATGGCATCCTGCCGCACCCCATGCCCAAGGGTGGCGGCGACGGGCTGCTCGCGCCCGAAATGCTGACCGCCGTCGGCTTCCCCGCCGCCGAGGGCTGGTATTGCACGATCGCCTCGCCGCACCTGACGCAGAACCCGAAGGTGCAGCCCTTCGTCAAGCTCTACGAGTCGACCTTCCACACCCAGCCGGACGACTACGCGATCACCGCCTACGACGCGGGGCTGGTCATCGTCCACGCCATCAAGGGCTTGGTCGATGCCCACAAACCGGTGACGCGCGCCGCGGTGCGTGAGGCCATCCAGACCTCGAAGACGAACACGCTTCAGGGCGAGGTTACCTTCGACAAGTACGGGGATATCACCAACCGTACGGTCAGCATTTTCCAGGTGGTCGAGAACAAGAAGTACCCGCTGACTGACATCATCCATCAGTTCAAGTACATCGGGGTCGCACCCACCAGCTGAGCCGCGCCACCGCTCGGTTGCCGCGTCTGGGAGCGCCAACACGCATGAGCCCGACAACGGTCTTCCTCCAGCAGGTCATCAACGGACTGAGCCTGGGCGGCATGTACGCGCTGCTCGCGCTTGGCTTCACGCTGATCTACGGCATCCTGGAGCTGATCAACTTCGCCCACTTCAGCGTCTTCCTGTGGGGGTCGTTCATCGGCATGTGGACCCTTGAGGCGCTTGGACTGAACGGTCAGAACGTCATCCTGACCGGCCTGCCGCTGATCGGCGTGTTGTTGGCGGCCTTCCTCGCCAGCATGGTGTTCTGCGGCGTCCTCGGCGTGGTGATCGAGCGGTTCTCTCTTCGCCCGTTGCGCAACGTGACGGGGCCGATGGCCATGATCACGACCATCGGCGTTTCCTATATCCTCTTCAATATCATCCTTCTCGGCGCCGGCGCTGACACCAAGAACTTCCCCAACCCGCTTCCCGAGATCCAGTTCCACATCGACGGCGCGGTGTTGGATCTCCGCATCGTGCTGATCTGGATCATCTCCGCCGTCCTCATGGTCGGGCTGTGGCTGTTCGTGCAACGCAGCCGCATGGGCAAGGCAATGCGCGCGACGGCGCAGGATGCGGATGCGGCGCGAATGATGGGCGTCGAAGTCGATCGCGTCATCCTGATCGCCTTCTTCGCCGGCTCGGCGCTCGCCGGCGCGGCCGGGCTCATCTTCGGCCTCTATTACAACTTCACGAGCTACATCATCGGCTATACGGCCGGGCTGCGCGCCTTCACCGCCGCCGTGCTCGGCGGCATCGGCAACGTTCCGGGGGCCATGGTGGGCGGCCTCCTCATCGGGCTCATCGAGTCCCTCGGCGGGCAGTACATCGCCGTCAAGTGGACCGACGTGATCATCTTCTCGATCCTGGTGCTCGTCCTCGTATTCCGGCCGACAGGCCTGCTCGGCACCCTCGCCCCGTCCAAGTCCTGAGCGAGTGCAGGGACCATGGCTTCCGAAACCACGATCGCCACCGATACCACCCGCTCCTCGTCCCTGGCCGGCCTCATTCTCCGCATCCGCAGCAAGGCGCTGATCGCCCTCGTCCTGCTCGCTGCTCTCGCCTTCCCGATCATCAACGGCAATGCCGGCGATATCGACGCCATGGCGAACGCGCTCGCCTTCGCCGGCTTGGCACTCGGCCTGAACGTCGTCGTCGGCTTTGCCGGCCTGCTCGACCTCGGCTACGCTGCCTTCTTCGCCATCGGCGCCTATACCTATGGCGTTCTCGCCTCCTGGCAGCTCACCCCGCCCTGGAGCAGCTTCTGGGCGCCGTTCGCTTGGCTCGACCTCGTGCAGAAGGTAACCCAGGGCAATGCCACGGTCGTGCACTTCACGCTCTCGTTCTGGCTCGCCCTGCCCTTGAGCGCGCTGGTCGCCGCCTTCTTCGGCGTGCTGTTCGGCGCCCCCACCCTTCGCCTGAAGGGCGATTACCTGGCAATCGTCACGCTCGGCTTCGGCGAGATCGTGCCGATCGTGGCGCGCAACTGGTCCTCGCTCACCAACGGCGCCGCCGGCCTCAACGGCGTCGCCGCGCCGCAGGTTTTCGGTTTCAACTTCGGCGTTCAGATCGTCCCTTACTACTACGTCGCGGTTGGCATTGTCGCATTTCTGATGTTCATCAGCACACGTCTGCGAGATTCCCGGATCGGCCGGGCCTGGATGGCGTTGCGGGACGATCCCGTGGCTGCTGCCGCGGTGGGCGTCGATCTCACCCGCTACAAGCTGCTTGCCTTCGCAACCGGAGCGGCCTTCGCCGGCATGATCGGCACCTTCTATATTGCCAAGCTGCAGACCGCGACCCCGGACATGTTCATGTTTCCGGTCTCGGTGATGGTGCTCGTCATGATCGTGCTGGGCGGCCTCGGTAGCGTCTGGGGCGTCGTCGTCGGTGCCATGTTCCTGCAATTGCTCCAATCCTGGTTCCTGCCCGAAATCTCGACGTGGCTGCACGTACTCGGGCGCCTCGTCGGATCCCCCTGGTTACAACAGATCCAACTCGCCGAATCGATCGAGCTCATTTTCGGCATCATTCTTGTCTTCATGATGCTCTACCGCAGGGGCGGCCTGATCCCCGCCATGGGCAAGCAGACGGCTCTCACTTTCGAGCAGCAGAACGCCCAGGTCGGCGAGAGTGGCGGCTTCCGCATGAGCGGCATTGCCCGCGAAGACTCCTCCGCCGCCCCGGCGCTCGAGATCAAAGGGGTCACGGTCCGCTTCGGCGGCCTCGTTGCCCTGAGGTCGGTCGATGTCAGCGTGCCAGCAGGCGGCGTCGTCGCGGTCATCGGCCCCAACGGCTCCGGCAAATCCACCCTTTTCAACGTTATCACCGGCGTCAACAGCGCGGAATCGGGAAGCATCCGCCTCTTCGGCGAGGAGATCCTCGGCAAGAAGCCGCACGAAATCGCCTGCAAGGGGATTGGGCGGACGTTCCAGAACCTCCGCCTGTTCACCAACCTCACCGTCATGGACAACGTGCTGGTCGGCCAGCACACGCGTCTGCACACGGGTCCGCTTGGCGCCATCCTTCGTTTCCCCCGCATGCGTGCAGAGGAGGCGAAGGCGCGCCACCGCGTCATCGAGATCATCTCCAACTTCGGCAACCGTCTCTTGCCGCGCGCCGGCCAGACTGTTTCCGCGCTCTCCTACGCCAATCGCCGCCGCGTCGAGATCTCGCGCGCACTCGCCACGTCGCCGCGCATTCTCCTCCTCGATGAACCGACCGCCGGCATGAACCCGGCCGAAACCATCGAGCTTGCCGAGCAGATCAAGGATCTGCACCGGCTCGGTCTCACCATCATGGTGATCGAGCACAAGCTCGACGTGGTGGTCAGGCTTGCGGACAAGGTCGTCGTGCTCGACCACGGCGAGAAGATCGCCGAGGGCAGGCCCGACGAGGTGCGGCAGAACGAAGAGGTCCTGCGCGCCTATCTCGGCCGCAATGCCCAGGCCGGGAGCGCCGGCATTGCTGCTTGAGTTCCGCGATATCGACACCCATTACGGCGACCTGCACGTCCTGAAGCAGGTCAATTACAGCATCGAGAAGGGCGAGATCGTCTGCCTGCTCGGCGGCAACGCTTCAGGCAAATCGACTACCATGAAGACGATCATGGGCGTGGTGCGCCCCACCCGCGGCAGCGTGGTGTTCGACGGGCAGCCGATCGAACGGCTGGCCACCTCCGAGCGGGTCCGCCGCGGCATTGCCCCTGTGCTCGAGGCGCGGCGACTCTTTCCGCGCATGACTGTTTACGAAAACCTCGAAATGGGCGCGTTCCTCCGCGAACACGGGCCGGACTTCGAAGAAGACATCGAGCGTGTCTATGCGCTCTTCCCCCGCGTCAAGGAGCGTCGCGGCCAGCTTGCCGGAACACTCTCTGGCGGCGAGCAGCAGATGGTCGCGATCGGCCGTGCCCTGATGGCGCGTCCCCGCCTGATCTGCATGGACGAGCCGTCGATGGGCCTTGCCCCGATCTTCGTTGAGCAGACCTTCGAGGTCATCCAGGAGATCAACCGGCAGGGCACCACCATCTTTATGGTCGAACAGAACGCGAGCATGGCGCTCTCCATTGCCAATCGCGCCTACGTGCTGCAGACCGGTCAGGTCGTGCTCTCCGGCACGGCCAAGGAGCTGCGCGAGAATCCCCTGATCCGCGAAGCCTATCTCGGGGAAATGCAGGTCGTCCACTGACGCTCCGGCGTCGGCGGCTCAGGAGGGATCGACCCGATGGACGCTCCGCGGCGGTTGCCGCTCTTCGACATCAAGGCCGAGCAGGCCGGCTTCGCCCCCGAGCTCCGCCGCCGCCTCGATGCCGTGCTCGCCCACTGCCAGTTCATCCTCGGCCCCGAAGTCGCCGAGCTGGAAGAGCGTCTCGCCGCCTTGTCCGGTGCCAGGCACTGCATCGGCATCAGCTCCGGAACCGACGCGCTCCTGATCGCGCTGATGGCCGAAGGGGTAGGGAAGGGGGATGCGGTCTTTCTTCCTGCCTTCACCTATACCGCCACCGCCGAGGTGCCGCTCCTGCTCGGCGCCACCCCCGTCTTCGTCGATATCGATCCTCGCACGTTCCAGATCGACCCTGCCGATCTCCGCCGCCGCATCGCCGCGGTCCGCATGGCAGGAAAGCTCCTCCCGCGCGCGCTGATCGGCGTCGATCTCTTCGGCCAGCCGGCCGACTGGGCGTCGCTCGGCGAGATCGTCCGCGCCGAGGGCCTCTTCTCGCTCGATGACTGCGCGCAAAGCTTCGGGGCCACCTTCCGCAACCGCCGGCTCGGCACGCTCGCGGACGCCACCGCCGTGAGCTTCTTTCCTACCAAGCCGCTCGGCGGCTATGGCGACGGAGGCGCGCTCTTCACCGAAAGCGACGACCGCGCTGCGCTTTACCGCAGCCTCCGTTCGCACGGCGAGGGCACGACACGCTACGAGGTGCTGCGTATCGGCATCAACGGCCGGCTCGATACGCTGCAGGCCGCCGTTCTACTCGCGAAGCTCACCGGCTTCGACGCTGCGCTCGCCGCCCGCGAGCGCATCGCGCGCTGCTATGACCGGCTGCTCTCAGGGCTTGTCAAAACCCCCGCCCGCGTTCCCGATTCGACGAGCGTCTGGGCAATCTATTCGGTCCTGCTGCCCGACTCGGAAACACGCACACGCGTGCAGGTAGCGCTCACCGCCGCGCGGATCGGCAGCAACATTTATTATCCGCGGCCGTTGCATCGCCAGCCCGCCTATGCCGCCCACCATGACGGCCCGGACCTCCCCGTCTCCGATGCCGTCGCCGCGCGCATCCTTGCTCTGCCGATGCATCCTGGGGTTGAAGAGCCGGACATCGAGCGCATCGCCGAAGTGCTGCGTGCCGTGCTCTGACGGCGCGCTACGTACTTCTGCTCAAAGCCGCTCCTCGCGGAAGTCGGCCCACTCTTCGGTCAAGGGCCGCTTGCGGAACGTTGCCCAGAAGAAATTGGCCGTATACCGAAGGCCTACCCGTACCATACCCTCCGCGGCGAAGCGCCGGCCCGAGGAGAGCGCGACCATGCGGAAGGAGAATTTCACCGCGCCCACCTTGCTCAGCCGCCGGGCGAGGTCGGTGTCCTCGCCATAGAACTTGAACCCGGAATCGAACCCACCCGCCTCTTGCAACGCATCGCGGCTGACGATGAAGTTGCCGCCCTGCATCATCGAGCCGGCCCGAAGGACAAACCGGACCAGGAGATAATTGACGAAGGCGACCCGGTAGAACAGAGCCGCGGCAACACGCAGGGAGCGCGGCGAGTCGTAATATATGTAAGGTCCGCTAAGACCCGCCAGACGCGGCGTGGCCGCGAACTCCGCGAGCGCACGCGCGAGCCACCCTTCCGGCAGAATCGTGTCCGCGTCGATATGAGCGATCAGCGGCCCGCTCGCAGCGCGCGTGCCGGCGCGCCGCGCCGGAACCAGCCCGCGCTCCGGCTCCTCCACTACCCGCACCGCTCGGGATGCGCGCGCGACCGCCTGGGTGGCGTCCGTGCTCGCGTTATCGACGACGATGATCTCGGCGCGGCATCCGATGCGATCGATCTCGGCCGCAATGGCAGCAAGGCACTTCGGCAACAGCGCCTCTTCGTTGTACGCTGGCACAACGAAGCTGATGTCCGGCTTGCTTGGCATGCTCGATCCCAAAGGCTCGGCGTCGGCAAACGTCCGGGGCAGCGGCAGCGCCGTCTCGAACACGGGCCTATTTCAGCACGGCGGCCCCGAGTCGCCAAACCGGGGTGTCCGGCCTCAGAGGTGCCCCCCGCCGGTCGCCTGCAAATCTGCCCCCGTGATGAACCTAGCGGCATCCGAGCAGAGCAGCAGCGCCGCCCCCACCATCTCGTCCGGCACGCCGGCACGCCCCATCGGGTTGGCTGCGCGCTCGATCTCTGCCCAGGCCGCCACGTCCGTCCGGCGCCAGCGGTTCCGCTCGGTCGCAATCAGGCCAGGCGAGAGCGTGTTGAGCGTGACCCCGAAGGGGGCGAGGCTCCTGGCCAGCGCTAGCACCAGGTTGTGCTGTGCCGCCTTGAGCGCGGCATAGACGGCGAGTTCGGGCTCCGGCCGTGTCTGGTTGATGCTGCCGATCGCCAGCACCCTCCCGTAGCCGCGCGCCCGCATGCCGGGCAGTGCGGCCTGCAAAAGCGCGATCGTGGCCGTAAAATTCACCGCGACCTCGCGGGCGATCTCATCTTCCGAGACGGCGAAGAAATCCGCCCGCTGCTGCACCGACGCTGCAATCACCAAAATGTCGAGCGGCCCGAGGGCCGCCTCCGCCTCGGCAACCGTCCGCCGCGCCGCCCTGGGCTCACGAAAATCCGCCACAATTCCCGCAGCTTGGCCGTAGCCCCTAAGCGCCGCCAACGTCTCGGCCGCCCCTTCGGGGCGGCCGAACGCGGCATCGGCCTCCGGCGCGTACTGGATCGCCACCGCCGCGCCCGCCGCGGCGAGGCCGAGCGCGATCGCCCGGCCGATCGAAAGGCTGCCGCCTGTCACGAGCGCCCGCCGCCCCGCAAGCGAGAAACGCGAGGCCGAAACCGCTTCGCCAGCCTGCTCTGCCATCCTGGGCCCTTCTTAGTGACCACGATCTTGATCAAATGTGCCCAAACATCATTGACCGATCCCGCCAGTTTGTCGATAGGTTGATCAAATCGACTCGGGGGGTGGACATGACAACAGCCATCGCCAGCGCTGCCACCGCGCTTGACGACCACCCGCTCTCGCCCCGCCAGCGCTACGCCATCACGCTTGCCGCACTTGGCGAGTTCATCGACGGCTACGATCTCCTCGTGATGGGCGCGGCGCTGATCTTCCTTCGCCCGCAATTCCATCTCACGCCCTCCGAAATCGGCCTCCTCGGCGGCGCATCGTTCATCGGTGCCGCAATCGGCATGGTCGTTTTCGGCGACCTGTCCGATCGGCTCGGCCGGCGCACGATCTTCGTCGCCAACCTCCTTTTCTTCGTCGTCTTCTCGATCGCCTCCGCCTTCGTCACCTCGGTCCCGCAACTCTTCATCGTGCGCTTCCTGGTCGGCATCGGCGTCGGCATGGATGTACCCACCTCCACCGCCTACATCGCCGAGGTCGCGCCTCGGGCGCAGCGCGGCGTCCTCGCCGGCTCGCTCGTCAACTTCACCTGGATCCTGGGCGCGCTCGTCTCGACGCTGATCGCGCTGCCGCTTATGCGCTTCGCCGGCGCCGATACCTGGCGTTGGATGTTCGCGCTAGCCGCGATCCCGGCCGCCCTCGTCCTGATCGGCCGCCAGGCGCTCCCCGAATCCCCGCGATGGCTCGCCGCCCACGGCCGGATCGAGGAGGCCAGGAAGGCGCTGGCGAGCTTCGGCATTCCTTCCGATGCGGCGTCCCTGGAAGCTCTGACCGCGCGCCGCGGCTCCTATGCCGAGCTGTTCCGTCCGCCCTGGCGGGCGCGCACGCTCGCTGTCGCTTCCGTCTTCTTCCTCAACTGCATTTCCGGCCCGCTCGCCACCATCGCGGCACCCTACGTGCTGCGCACCGTCGGCGCGCTTTCCATGCAGGCGAGCCTCATTTTCAGCGGCCTCGTCTGGTGCACCGGCATCGCCGGCGTGCTCGCCGGGATGCTGCTGATCGACCGCATCGGCCGCCGCCGCCTCTTCTACATCGCCACTATCCCCGAAGCCTGTGCCGCCCTCTTCATGGCCTTCGCCGGGCCGCACAACCCGGCGCTGCTGATCATCGGCTTTTTCGTCTTCGGGTTCTGCAGCTGGTTCGGCCCGGCTGTGATTGTATGGGTCTGGGCGGGCGAGCTTTTCCCCACCCATCTGCGCGGCCGCGGCCAGGGCTTCTGCAACAGCATGTGCCGGCTCGCCATCGCCATCAACATCTTCGCGATTCCCGTGGGCGTGGCGAGCATCGGCTTCACCGCCTCCATCGTTCTTCTCTCGATCCCCCTCTTCGGCATGGCCCTTCTCGTCAGCCGCCTGCCCTTCCTGGATGCCGAGGGCCACAGCCTCGAGGCGCTCGCCGCGCGCGCAGTCTGAGCGAAAGCCGTTTGCCGGCCACGTTTCCCCCGCGCCGCGCCTGGCCTTATATGCCCGGGAAACCCCAGGAGCCTCCATGCCTGACGATCACCGAAGCGCCGCCGTGGTCACGCCCCTCACCCTGCGCGAAACCCGCCTCGCGGACTACACTCCGCCACCTTTCCTGGTCGAAAGCGTCGATCTTTGGTTCGATCTCGACGAGGCTGCCACGCGCGTGCGCTCGCGCTTGGCGCTTCGCCGCAACCCGGCCGCCGCGGCAGCCCCCGGCGCATCCCTTCGGCTCGACGGCAATGGCCAACCCGTGCTCGCGCTTGCGCTCGACGGCGAAAGGCCGAGCGCTAACCGCTGGCGGATCGAGGGCGGTAACCTCGTCCTCGCCGATCCGCCCGAAAGCGTCACGATCGAGATCGAGACCGAGATCTCGCCCCGCGACAACACCGAGCTCTCCGGCCTCTACGTCTCCAATGGCGGCTTCTTCACGCAGTGCGAGGCCGAGGGCTTCCGCCGCATCACCTACTTCCCCGACCGCCCGGACGTGATGGCGCGCTTCACCACCGCCATTGTCGCCGACGCCTCCCGCTTCCCCGTCATGCTCTCGAACGGCAACCCTTCGGCCCCCGAGCAGCTCGCCGGTGGCCGCCACCGGATCACCTGGACCGATCCGCATCCGAAGCCGTGCTACCTCTTCGCCCTCGTCGCCGGCGACCTCGTTGCGGTCAAGGACCGATTCGTCACCGCCTCCGGCCGCCCCGTCGAGCTCGGAATCTGGGTCCGCCGCGGCGACGAGCCGCGCTCGCATCACGCCATGCTTTCGCTCAAGAACGCGATGGCCTGGGACGAGGCGGTATTCGGTCTCGAATACGATCTCGACGTCTTCAATATCGCCGCCGTCTCGGACTTCAACATGGGAGCGATGGAGAACAAGGGTCTCAACATCTTCAATACCAAATACGTGCTCGCCGATCCCGCCACCGCGACGGACGGCGATTACCAGCGCATCGAAGGCGTGATCGCGCACGAGTATTTCCACAACTGGACGGGTAACCGCGTCACTTGCCGAGACTGGTTCCAGCTCTCCTTGAAGGAGGGGCTCACGGTCTATCGCGACCAGGAGTTCTCGATGGATCAGGGAAGCCCGGCGGTGAAGCGCATCAGTGACGTGGCCGAGCTTCGCGCGGGCCAGTTCCGCGAGGACGCGGGCCCGCTCGCTCATCCGGTGCAGCCCGATTTCTACATCGCCATCGACAATTTCTACACCGCAACCATCTACAACAAGGGCGCGGAGGTCATCCGCATGATGGCGACCATCATCGGCCGCGCCGCCTTCCGCCGCGGCATGGACCTCTACTTCGCCCGCCACGACAACCACGCGGTGACGATCGAGGACTTCGTCGCCTGCATGGAGGCGGCGGCGGGCGACGATCTCGGCCGTTTCCGCCGCTGGTACCACCAGGCCGGCACGCCCACGGTCACCATCACCGACGAGTACGACCCCGCATCCCGCTGTTATCGCCTCTCGGTTGCCCAGGCGACACCGCCCACGCCCAGCCAGCCTCAAAAGGAACCGCTTGTCATCCCGCTCGCCATGGGCCTCCTCGGCCCCGACGGGGCCGAACTCCTGACACGCCTCGAGGGCGAGCCCGCGGCGCGCCAGGGTACGCGCGTCCTGCTCGCGGATTCCGCCCAATCCACCTTCACGTTCCTCGACGTCCCGGCGCACCCCGTGCCCTCGCTCCTGCGCGGCTTTTCGGCTCCCGTGAAGCTCTCGGGTTTGGCGCCGGAAAAACTTCTGGTCCTTGCCGCGCACGATCCGGATCCCTTCACCCGCTGGGACGCCGGCCAGCAGCACGCCTCCGTTCTCCTGCTGAAAAGGATCGCGGCGCACCGTCAGGGCGAGCCGCTCGCCGCTGATTCTCCTTTGATCGATCAGATTGCCTTCGTTCTCGCCAATGCGGAGAGCGACCCCGCATTCGCCGCCGAGGCGCTGCGGCTTCCGGGCGAGATGTATCTCGCCGACCAGATGGAGATCGTCGATCCGGACGTGATCCACGCCGTGCGCGAGGCCGCGCGCAAAGAGATCGGCGCCGCTCTTCGGGCCGAGCTCCGAGCCGCCTACGAACGCCTGACCGACACCGGGCCGTACCAGATCGACAGCCTTTCGATCGGCCGCCGCGCGCTCCGCAACACCTGCCTCGCCTACCTCTCCGCCGCGGACGAACCCCTCGGCATTGCGCTCGCGAAGTCCCAGTTCGAGGCGCGGCGGAACATGACCGACGTACTCGCCGCCCTCGCCGTGCTCGCCGCGATCGACTGTCCGGAACGCACCGTAGCCCTCGCCGCCTTCCACACCACTTGGCATGCGGACGCGCTCGTGCTCGACAAATGGTTTGCGATCCAAGCCGCCTCGCCGTTGCCCGAAACTCTCCAATCCATCGAAGCGCTCACCCACCACCCCGATTTCGATCTCAGGAACCCGAACCGCGTCCGTGCGCTCATCGGCAGTTTTTCCGCCGCGAATCAGGTTCGCTTCCACGACGCCTCCGGCGCGGGATACCGGCTTCTCGCCGACACCATCATCCGCCTCGATCCCGTCAACGCGCAGGTCGCCGCCCGCCTCGTTTCCCCGCTCGGCCAATGGCGCCGCTTCGATGCCGCGCGCCGCGAGGCAATGCAGGCGGAACTCCGCCGCATCCTCGCGACGTCCGGCCTCAGCAGGAACACCCATGAGATGGCCGCGCGCGCCAATAAGACGTGAGGGGTCACGCGCCCAGCGCTGCCGCAACGACGTCGTTGGGTTTCAAAGAAAGCGAGCGCAGCGGCGGAGCCGCACGGGGTTCATTCACTTCTCAGCAATGAAATATGACCGGTGGCGATGGGACAAGACTACTCGATGAGGTGAAACCATCGGGGAACACCGCCACGGGCGCAGCCGCGCGGCGCAACACCAGGAACTCAATCGCACGGTCAGAGATTTGTCAGGGTAAAGAGGGCCGGCAATTATCGTAGAAGCTCGTAAAGTTCCTGCATGAAACGGACAGCGGTCTTTAGAGAGTCCCAAGCTCGTCGGGCGTCATGGGATCGGGGTCAAAGTGCATAACGTCATTGCGGACCTTCCGAACAGCGTCAAGAAGCGTCGTGAGCGTGCATGCGTCGATTCTTAGATCGAGCTTTTGCCAGATTTGCGGATGCTGGAAGAGTAGAACGTATTCCCCAAACGTGAGATCGGGTATATCTTGTGGTCGGCGGCTGGCGACGGCCGAGTTGTCCAGCAGAGCAAAGTCCTCTGCAGTCAGCTTCCCCCTAAGGAAGCCGTCGGACGTGCAGTTCAATTTCTCGGAGTAGTAGGAACGGCTCGGCCAACGCTGGGAACTGCAAGCTTAGATCGCTGGCGGTCACGATGCCCGATATTCGTCGATCATGCTGGCGCACCAAGACATAGCCGTATTCAACAATTATTGGTATCGCGTCGAATAGAGTCCGATTTGAATCCACAATACGCGCGTCTTCGCGGCAATCGGCAACGCGTTCACATTTAGAACCGACTGCCTTCCTTGATCCGATGGACTTCCAAGTGACTACGCCTTTTACCTCTCGCTCTCCCTGCATCACCGGCAACTGCGAGAAGTCATGCTGCAACATCAGTGTTGCTGCGCGGGCTACCAGATCGTCCTGGTTAACTGAGATGAGGCGCTTGTTTGCAGCCGGTAGGCTTCCAATGCGGAACGTCGGGTCGGACGATTCAGGATCTACGCCTCCCGCCGGAACATCGGGCTCCGCTGATGTGGGCGCCAGTTCTGATTGCGCCAGCACTTGTTTCAGCGCGGACGGCGTACCTTCGAGGACGATGTCCTCCAAGTCGGCGCCATCTTGGCCACCTTCAGTACTGTCGATTGGCACCGAGGCGGCGTCCGTGATTGGACCGCCGCCCTTGAGCCGCAGCTGAATCGGTTCATCAATCCATGCGGTTTCAAAATTTGGTTCGGTTTCAAGATCGAGAGAGTCCAGAACTCCGCGAATAGCCTCGACCTTAGCAGCGCCGCGCCGCTCGGCCCCGAAATGGCTTATGAAACCGCGCACAGTTATGCGATTGACCCTATGGCCGTCTTTCAGCCGCTGTGCCGCATATCGGATTCTGCTCGGAGCTTCCATTGCCTTACTTAAACAGTAGGTGGTTGGCTCCGGTGAGTCAATCAGGTCCTGTCGCGCCCGGCTTGGGGGGCTTCGGTTTTCCGTTCATGGAATCGCGAGTTCGCATCAGAAAATAGCCGGACTCGATCGGGTTTGGTGATCGGCACGTAGTGGTCCATGGAGCGCCGGGCTTGGGCGAGCGGGACATGTCGCTCGTTCCGTAATCGCCTACTCCGCCGCCACCGGCGCTTCCGCCGCAAGCGAGCTCGACCGGCTGAAATCGACGTCCCTCGGGTACCCTGCCTCGGCCTGCTTCACCGCCGTGCGCATCCGCCCGACGACATCCTCGATCTCGGCCTCGGTGATGATGAGCGGGGGCACGATGCGCACCATGTTCCGGACAGCGATCGTCGCTACCCCTTCCATCATCAAATTGTACCGGATGCGCTCCGCGCCCGCCGGATCCGGATTCTTCCCCCTCTTGTCCTCCACCACGTCGAGCATTTGGTAGAGCCCGAGCCCGCGGATATCACCGATGATCCCGAACGGCAGGATCTCTTCCTCGAGCCGCGCCCTGAGATGCGCGCCCATTCGGCCGGAGCGCTCGGCCAGCCCGTCCCGGATCACGATCTGCAACTGCTTGAGCGCGATCGCCGCCGGAAACGGATCGCCCGTGTACGTCCCTGCCCACGGCAGCCCGCACTTGCCGCGCACCTCCGCTGCGATCTCGGGCGTCGTGATCGCCCCGCAGATGGCAAAACCCGCCGAGACGCCTTTGCCGAACGTCAGGATGTCCGGCACCACGTCGTAGTGCTGGAACCCCCACATCTTCCCCGTCCGCGCCGGCGCGAGCTGCGCTTCGTCGAGAACGAGCATCGCATCCCAGCGCCGCGCCAGCATTGCAAGCCGCGGCAACCATTCCTTGGGCGGCACGATCATCCCGCCCGAAACCGGCACCGTCTCGGCGATGATCGCCGCCACGCTCTTCGTCGTCGTGAACTCCATCAACTGCTCACTCGTCTTCAGGCAGCCGATGTCGCAGCCGGGATAAGTGAGATTGACCAGGCAGCGATAGCAGAGCGGCGGCAGGATCGCCGCCGCCCGCGAGGGCATCAGAAGGGGGCCGAGCGAGTGCTTGCGCGCCCCGCCCACCGTCGTCACCGATTCAACCGCCAGATTCCCGCCATGCAGGCCGCGGATCACCGAAACGATATCGAATTTTCCGGACTTCGCGATCGCCATCCGGAAGGCGACCTCGTTCGCCTCCGAGCCCGTCACCGCGAAATCCATCACTGAGAGATTGCCCGGCAGCGTCGAGCCGAGAAGCTCGGCGAACTCGATCAGCCAGGGATTGGAGTACCACGAAGACTCATGGCAAAGGAGCTCCGCCTGCTCCCGGATCGCCTCGACGATCTCGGGATGCGCATGCCCGAGCGTCTGGCTCATCATCCCTGACGTCAGGTCGTAATATTCGTTGCCGTCCACATCGAAGATTTTCGTCCCCTTGCCGCCCCGGAAGACGATCGGCGGATCGTAGCGCCATCCCATGACGGACTTCGCATCGCGCGCCATCCACTCCGCGTGTGTGTTGGAAAAACGGAAATCCGCCACGTCGCCGTTACTCGCCCGCAAGCCGCGCCGGCGTGCCGTTGCGCATCAACACCGAAATGTTGGCCAGCCCCGCGATGGCGAGCGCCGCATCCGCGAGCGTCGCTGTCTGCCCGGCACCCAGCACCGGTTCGGCCAGGCTCACGAATTTGCCCCGGAGCTCCGCCTCGCTCAGAAAATTGCCCGGCTCACCCTTCGGCACGCGGACCGTCTTCTGGAAAACCCGCCCGCGCGCGCGGATCGTTACCTTGCCCGCCATGTTGCTCGGGAACTCCGCCTCGATCTCCGCATCCTCCTCGCACCGGATCTTCGGCAGCAGGCTCCGCACCACCGGGTCATCGAGCAGCCGGTAGCTGTCCCAGCCCATGCCGCCCGTCGCCAGCACCACCGCCAGCACGAACGGCCCGCTGAATTGCCCGTCCACCACGTTCTTCGGATCGGCCTTCTTCTCCACCGGCCGCCCGATCAGCGTCATGCCCGCCTTCGAGAGCCCGAGCGTCACCGCCTCGATCTCCTTGGGTCGAAGCGCATGCTCCGCAGAGAGCGCCAGCACCGCGTCGATCCCCGCATGGCCGAACCGGCACGACGGATAGGGCTTCACGGCCGTGGCCATCAGCTCGAACGCCTTCCCGAGTTCTTCGGTCGCGCGCGCAGGCCTGGCCGCCGGCGCATAGGCGCGAAGGAACCCGTGCGGCCCTTCGAACGCCTCGGCCGCGCCCTTGAATCCCTCGCGCGCGAAACTCGCCGCCGCGAGCCCGCTCATCGCCGACCAGCCCACCTGAAAGCGCTTCGTCCAGGCGCCGTTCACCAGGAACTCGAGGCTCCCCGCCGTCTGCGAAAGCGCTATCCCGAACGCCGACTGAACCGCCGCCGGCGGCAGCCGGAACGTCCGCGCCGCTGCCGCCGCGGCGCCGAATGCTCCGCAGGTCGCCGTCGGATGGAACCCCCGCGCATAGTGCTCCCCCGCCGGTAGCGCGAGGGCGAGCCGGCACGCCACCTCGTAGCCGGCGACGATCCCCGCCAGCACCTCCGCCCCGTTCGCACCCGCCATTTCGCCGGCCGCCAGCGCGGCCGCAATCGCCGTGACGCCCGGATGCAAGGAGCCGGCCGCGTGCGTGTCGTCGAAATCGAGCGAATGGCCGAGCGTCGCATTCGCAAGCGCTGCACCAAGGGGCGTGTAGCGCGCCGCATCGCCGAACACCGAGGCGTTGCCGCCGCCGAGCCCGAGCGCGCGCATCCCGGCCAAAAGCGCCGGCGTGCTTTCGGCCTCGGCCCGCGCGCGCACGATGTTCCCGATCAGGTCGAGCACCAGGAATCGCGCCCTCTCCACCACCTCCGGCGGCAGCGTCTCCAGCGTGATCCCGGTCGCGAAGGCGGCAAGCTCTGTCGTGACGCTCATGGGCCCTGTCCTCGCTTCTCGCACCCTTACTCCATTCTGGCGCAACCCTCACTTCCCTTCCAGGCGGAGCGCCGCACGGAGCGCCGCACGCAGGGGAATCAGGTGAAAATCCCTACTGCGCGATGAGGCCAGCGAGGAACGCGTCGTGTCATCCGGCAGCCTTGCGCTTGAGCCGTACTGAGACCTTGCCGGGCGTGTTTCGGATCAGGTTCTGGGCCATCTGTTTGATGGTACAGAAGTTGGCCGGCGCGTGATCGGTCCGCAGGCGGCACTCATCGT
>JAKAWQ010000114.1 GCA_021816925.1 Pseudomonadota bacterium | reverse complement strand
CGTCCGGTTTGATGAGCGGGGAGAGGAAACGGAGCGCTTATGCGCCACCGCGCCTCTCCTCGACTCTACCACTGGCGAGGAGCGAGGTGCGGGAACGGTTCCGGCCGGGGTGGTTTGTGCGGCTGAGAACGGGAGGGTGCGGGAGAGCGGTGGTTTCGGCAATGCGCCCGCGCCGCCTCCATCAATTGGGTGGCCGCCATCGCACCGAGACTATAGTTCGGGAAATAGCCGAAGCTTCCATCGAACCAATGGATATCCTGCAGGCATCCCACGCGATCGTCGGGTGGGCGGATGCCGAGCAGCCCCTCGATTCCCGCGTTCCACGCCTTCGGCAGATCTGCCGGTTGCAGCTCCCCGCCGATCAGCGCCCGTTCGAGGCGAAAGCGGAAGACAACGTGCGCCGGGTAGGTGAGTTCGTCGGCATCGACGCGAATGAAGCCGCGCACGACGCGCCGGCAAAGCCGTGGCAGGTTCCCGGCGCCGTACGCCGGATCGGGCGCGAACGCACGGGCAAGTTCCGGGGCAAGCCAGCCGAGGAAAGCGTCCGAACGGCAGGCCTGCATCTCCATCATCAAGGACTGGCTCTCGTGCGCCGCCATGCCGGCAGCACTTCCGACCGGCTGGCGGGCCCACGCGGCGGGCAGCCCGCGCTCGTAGAGTGCGTGCCCGGTCTCGTGCAGCACCGCGAACAATGCCCTAAGCGCATCCGCCTTGTCGTAGCGGGTGGTGATCCGGATGTCGGTCGGGCTGCCGCCGCAAAAGGGATGCGCCGAAGGATCGAGCCGCGCGTGCGTGAAGGAAAGCCTGGCCCGTTCAGCAAGCCGCCGGCAGAACGCTTCCTGCGCCGCCACCGGGAAGGGTCCCGCGGGAAAGCAGGGCAGGGGCAGCCGGGCGGCTCGGGCCTCGGCCGCGGGCAGGGCGCGGGCAAGGAAGCGCTCGTAACGCGCGAACAGATTTTCCAACCTCGGCTGCGCCGATGCCCGGCTGGTACCCGTCCATTAGCGCGTCGTAGGGCGTGAGGCCGAGTGCCGCACCGAGCACTGCCGCCTGCTCTCGCGCGAGCCGCACCACCTCGATGAAGGTGGGCAGCACGGCCGCGTAATCCGCGCGCATGCGTGCCCCCCGCCAGATTTTCTCGCACGCCGAATTCGCGCGCGCGGCGGCCTCGACGAGCCCGCCCGGCACGGCCGCCGCACGCCTGGCTGCATGACGCATCAGACGCAGGTTGGCCGCCCGCCATGGATCGGGTGAGGAGTTGGAATCGAGGCCAGCTGCTTCCGCCGCGTCGAGGTCGGCGTTGATCCCGGGCGCCGTAAGAAGCCCGTGTGCAATCCCGGCCAGCACGGCAAGCTGGTCCCCCCGCGCTCGCCCTCCGCCCAGGGGCATCATCGCCGCCGCGTCCCACGCAAGCACGCCTTCGGCCTCCGCAAGTACGCCGATGCGGGAAAACCGCTCGGCCAGACGCTCATAGGCTCGGCTCACGAGCGAACCCTCACGCGCGTATCTGCTGGCGGGTCCAGATCCCGAACTCGAGCACCACCACCAGGGCGAGACCAAACCAGGTCAAGGCATATTGAAGATGGTTGTTCGGCGGATGCGGCAAATGCTCGGCCGGCATTGGATAGACGCCGGGTTGCCGCGGCCCGAGTGCAATCAGGGTGAAGGGAGCGGGTTGCGGAATACCGAGTGCGGCGCCGATGCGCGCGGGGTCGAGCGTATAGAAGCGCCGCGCCGCCGGGTCATCGGGCGCCGAGAAGAGGCCGGGATGGGCGCCCGGCAGGATGAAGCCGTTGATGATCGTGCGGCCGGTCGGCAGCCCGGCCGGGCGCTCGTCCGAGAGCGGAACCCAACCGAGATCGACCAGAATCGGTGGACCAGCGCTCCGTTCGAGCGGGACGACCAGTTGCCCACCGGGCACCGGCCCCGCGGCCGTGATGTGGATCTCGTCTCCATAGAGCACCGAGAGATCGAGGCGCAGCCGCCCGTGCACGGCCACCTTGCTGAACGGCCCGGGATGAGCGGAGAGCGGAATGCCGGGGTGGGCCTCGGCCGCACCGATCTCGGCCAGAATCGCGAGCTTCCACTTCAATCGGTGCAGCTGCCAGACACCGAGCCCGACCAGGAGCACCGCCAGCAGGCCGGCGAGAAATCCCGGCAGCAGCAGCCCACGCCAACCCCTGCCGCGCCCGGCCCGGCCGCCCGCGGCGGCCGCTTTACCCTGCGCGAAGGTGTTTCCCGTCATCCCCGCGGACCGGTGAAGAGGCACCTGGGGCGTTCGCCCCGCCCGGCGTCAGCCAACGGTCACCGCGCTCGCACCCCAGAGATAGACGCAGGTGAACAGGAACAGCCACACGACATCGACGAAGTGCCAATACCAAGCCGCTGCCTCGAAACCGAAATGCCGCTCGGGCGAGAAATGCCCCTTCTGCGCGCGGAACCAGCAGACGGTAAGGAAACAGGTGCCGACGATGACATGGAAACCGTGGAAGCCGGTGGCGAGGAAGAATACCGACGGATAAATCCCGGCATGGAACGGGAACGGCGAGTGCGTGTACTCGTAGAGTTGCCCGAGCGTGAACGAGATGCCGAGCAGGATTGTGAGCCCAAGTCCGGTGATCAGGCCCTTGCGATCCCTCTCAAGAAGGCAATGGTGCGCCCACGTCACCGTGGTCCCGGAGAGCAGCAGGATCATCGTCAACAGGAACGGCACGCTGAACGGGTTGTCGGTATGGATGCCGGCCGGCGGCCATTCCGCGATCTTCGCGAATGAGACATGCTCGGGGAACAGGGCGAAATTGAAGAATGCCCAAAAGAAGGCGACGAAGAACATCACCTCGCTGGTGATGAAGAACAGCATTCCGTAGCGCAGGCCGAGGCGAACGATCGGCGTGTGCAGGCCGGGCGTGCGGCTCTCGCGGATCACGTCGCGCCACCACATCACCATGACGAACGCAACCCCGAGCACGCCGATGACGAGCAGCGTGTAGTTGTTGAAGTTGCCGACCATGATGATGCCGACCAGCGTCAGCGCGCCGAACAGCGCGCCGATGATCGGCCAGGGGCTCGGGTCCACCAAGTGATACGGCTGCTTCAGCCCCGAGCTGGCGTAGAGAGGGCCATCGTGGGTGTCACTGCTCATGCGCGTTCCGTTCGCTTTCCGCCCCGAGGGGTGCCGCAGGGCCGCGGCATCATCGCCAAAAAACCGCGTCGTTCAAGAGCGGACGCCGGCAGACAGCCTCCCGGCCCGCTCAGCAGTGGCTGGGCAGGATCGCAAGATGGGCCAACTGCCCCCGCATCGTGAAGGTCCCGAAGTTCATCGCCAGTCCGTCCGCCACGCCGTTCAGGAAGTACCGCATGCCGATCTCGAAGTCCGGCAGCATCGCAGACGGCTTGCGACCGAAAAAGGCAACGTGCACGCGCGTGCTCGGCAGTCCGGCGAGCAAGGGAAAACGCTGATGCACGCCCTTGTGTGCCGGTGGATCCCAGCCATCGATCACAACCGAGCTCCATGAGGCCCCATTCGCGTCGGTGCCGTCGAAGAGCGGGCTTGCCATGAACTTCTTCCCGGCACGGGCGGCCAGGATGATCGCCTCCGTCTGGGCCATCGGAAACAACGTGCCGGCGGGCAGCCGTACGGACTTGTGCGCTGGTTCGCTGTAGATTGCCTCGCCTGGTCCGCCCGCCCGCACGAGGTGCGCCTCGCCGGCAAGCCGGTCGCTCGCGTGGCCATTCGTCACGTCGAGCGTATGGAAACGGAAGACGAGGCCGCTCTTGGCCTCCCAGGTCGCGTAGTCGGAGAGCGTATGCGTCACTTGGCCGTTGGCATCGACGAGCGTCATCTCAAGTCGCTGGCGGACCGCCCAGCCGTCGCAGGCGTCGAGCACTTCGTAGCCCATGCGGCCGCTCCCGGCGACGACGCTGTTGTCGCGCGGCGCGGTGAGCGAAAGCGCGTAGAGCGCCCGCTGCCCGACAAAGGGCAGCGGTGGCGGCACGGACGGCCCGGCCAGCGCCGCGGTGGCCGACGGAAGCGCGGCGGCCAGCAGGAGAAGGACGAAGGAGAACCTCGGAAGTTGACGCATGCGGCCCCACTGGAGCGGTGCAACAGGATGCGGCGCAACAGGTGCGGCGCAACAGGTATAGAGACGAATCGACGCCCCTGTCAGCCCGCCTTGCGCGCGGGCGGCAGATCGAGGCGGATCGAAAGCTCCTTGAGCCGCGCCGACGCAACCTCGGCCGGAGCTCTCATCATCAGGTCCTCCCCCTGCTGGTTGAGCGGAAAGAGGATCACCTCGCGGATATTCGGCTCATCGGCGAGCAGCATGACGATGCGATCGATCCCCGGCGCCGAGCCGCCATGCGGCGGCGCGCCGTAGCGGAAGGCGTTCAGCATGCCCCCGAAGCGCTGCTCCACCTCGGCGGGCGGATAGCCGGCAATCGCGAACGCGCGCAGCATGATGTCCGGGCGATGATTGCGGATCGCCCCTGAGGAAAGCTCTACCCCGTTGCAGACGATGTCGTACTGAAACGCCTTGATCGAGAGCGGGTCCTCGGTCTCCAGCGCCTCGAGCCCGCCCTGCGGCATGCTGAACGGATTGTGGCTGAAATCGATCTCCCCGGTCTCCTCGTTCCGCTCAAACATGGGAAAATCGGTGATCCAGCAGAAGCGGAACGCATCGCGCTCGCCAATCCCAAGCTCCTCGCCGAGCCGGGTGCGCACCGCGCCCGCAAATTTCTCCGCTTCTCCCTTCTTCCCGGCCGCAAAAAACACCGCATCTCCCGCAGTGAGCCCACAATCGACGCGGATCGCCTCCGCGCGCGCCGGCCCGAGATTGCGCGCGATCGGCCCCTTCGGCCCGTCCCCTTCGAAAATGATGTAGCCCAGCCCGCCTGCGCCCTCGCCGCGCGCCCACTCGTTCAGCTTGTCGAAAAAGCTTCTTGGCCGCCCTCCGGCTCCCGGAGCGGGAATCGCCCGCACCGCACCGCGCTCTGCAACGATGCGCGCAAAGAGAGCGAATCCGGCGTCCCGAAAATGCGCCGCAGCATCCCGGATCCTCAACGGATTCCGGAGGTCCGGCTTGTCGGTGCCATACTCGGCCAGGGCGGTTTCGTAGGGAATGCGCGGGAATGGAGGCGCGGTCACGGCACGCCCGCCCGCGAACTCGGAAAAAACCCCGGCGATCACGGGCTCGACCGCGGCGAATACGTCCTCCTGGGTCACAAAACTCATTTCGAAATCGAGCTGATAGAACTCGCCCGGACTGCGATCGGCGCGCGAGGCTTCGTCGCGGAAGCAGGGTGCGATCTGGAAGTAGCGGTCGAAACCGGCCACCATCAGGAGTTGCTTGAACTGCTGCGGCGCTTGCGGCAGCGCATAGAACTTGCCCGGATGGAGCCTGGAGGGCACGAGGAAATCGCGCGCACCCTCGGGCGAGGAGGCAGTCAGGATCGGGGTCGTGAACTCAACGAAGCCCGCCTCCGTCATGCGTCGGCGGATCGAGGCGATCACCGCCGTGCGCAGCATGATATTGCGGTGCATCTTCTCCCGACGCAGATCGAGGAAGCGATATCGCAGCCGTAAATCCTCGGGAAACTCCGCCTCACCCGCCACCTGGATCGGCAGCACCTCGGCCGCGGACTGGACGGCAAGGGCGCTCACCCGAAGCTCGATCTCACCGGTCGGCAACTTCGGATTCGCGGTCCCCGGTGCCCGCGCCACCACCGTCCCGGTCAGCGTGACGACGCTTTCGACGCGCAACCGCTCCGCTGCGGCGAATACCGGGCTGTCGGCATCGAACAGACACTGCGTCAGGCCGAAATGGTCACGCAGATCGATGAAAAGCAATCCACCATGGTCGCGCTTGGCATGCACCCAGCCCGAAAGCCGGGCAGTGGACCCGATGTCGACGGCGCGTAACGCGCCGCAATCATGCGTGCGATAGGGATGCATCCGGCACGTCCGCTGCGGCAAGGCCGGCAAAAGGGCCGGCGCGCCCTCTTCTGTCAAGGCGCGGGCGGCTTCCCGGCCTTGCGCGGCACGTGTAGAAGTCCCGGATGGAACGTCTCTTTCGCGCGCCGGCAACATCGGCGCCCTCGCCTCGCCTCGCCCCGGGAACGCCGCCTGTTTCCCTTGTCAGCAATGCGAGCGTCCTCGCCGCCCTTTGCGAGCGACTCGGGACGGAGGAATTCGTGACCGTGGATACCGAGTTCATGCGCGAGCGCACTTATTGGCCCCGGCTCTGCGTCGTCCAGCTGGCCGGAGCCGCGGAGGCGGCGGTGATCGACGCCGAGGCTCCGGGGATGGACCTCGCTCCGCTCGGCCGCTTGCTTGCCGACCCTGCCGTAACCAAAGTCTTCCACGCCGCCCGCCAGGACGTGGAGATTTTTCTTCTCCTCTTCGGCGCCGTACCTGGGCCGCTGTTCGATACTCAGGTCGCGGCAATGGTGGCCGGCTACGGCGATCAGATCGGCTACGACCAGCTCGTGGCCTCGCTCACCGGAGTGGAGATCGACAAGGCGCACCGCTTCAGTGACTGGTCGGCCCGCCCACTCTCCCCCGCCCAGGTCGCCTACGCGGTTGCCGATGTGACGCACCTGCGCACCGTCTACGAGAAGCTCCGCGCCCAGCTCGAGCACGAGGGCCGGCTTGGCTGGGTGGCCGAGGAGATGGGCGCGCTCGCCGATCCGGCAACCTACCACAGTGACCCGGAGACGCTCTGGGAGCGACTCAAGCCGCGCACAGCCAACCGCCGTGTGCTCGGTATGCTGCGTGCACTGGTCGCCTGGCGTGAGCGCGAGGCGCAGCGGATCGACATTCCACGCCAGCGCGTACTCAAGGACGAGACGCTGTTCGAGATCGCGGCCACGCAGCCTGCCACGGCCGAGGCCCTGGCCCGTGCCCGCGGCGTGAGCCGGGGCTTTGCCGAAGGCAGGGCCGGCGCGGCGCTGCTCGCCGTGATCGCCGCCACCCAAGCGCTTCACGAGGCTGCCCTCCCGCCCGCGCCCACCCCCCGCGCCAGCGGCCGCCCCGCACCGGCGCTCGTGGCGCTCCTCAAGGTGCTGCTGGCCGCCAAGTGCGAGGCACACCACGTGGCGCCGCGTCTGGTCGCCTCGGCCGACGAGATCGAACGATTGGCCAGCGAGGAATCTTCCGATATCCCTGCCCTGACGGGCTGGCGCCGTGAGGTCTTCGGCGCCGACGCCTTGGCCCTCAAGGCGGGTCGGATCGCGCTTGGCGTGGAACACCGCCGCATCAAGCTCATGCCGCTGCCGATGTCCTGAACGGACTGACTGCCGGTCAATCGCCCGCGTCCCAATTGATCACGGCGCCGATTGCGGCGAGGCCGCGCGCCGCCGCGTCCTCATCTTCGCATCGAACCACGCCACCGAGCGCGGCAATGGCGCGAGCGTACGGCACGGTGAGTGCCGGCGCGCCCAGCAGATGCACGAGGGCCCCGGCCGGCAGCGCGGCACGCACCTCATGGCCGATCAAGAGGCCGGAAAGATAGGAAGAGGCGGCAGCCTCGCCGAGCTCTCCGGTCAGACCAAGCGTGCGGACCCCGAACAGATGGTGAAGCCAGCCGCCGGGTTCGGCGGCGCGGGCAAGGCCGCAGTCAAAGGCCACCCAGTCGGGCGGTCCCTGCCGCATCATGCGCCCGAGGATGCTGTGCTCGCGGAGCACGCCGAACACCTCGCCGGTCATATGTGTCGCGAAGCGGGCAATGCGGCCGCCGCTCAGGCTCACCCATTTGCTGTGGGTGCCGGGCAGGCAGACAAGGCCGGCTTTGCCGAGCGCAGCAGGCACGCCGACGATCTTGGTTTCCTCCCCGCGAATGACGTCGGGCACGCCTTGCGGATCGAGGGTGGAAATACCGGTAACCAGCCGCACACGGGCGCCAGTGAAGGGCACCGCGGTGACCGCGCGGGCCAGTTCGGCAATGCCTGCGGGACAGGGCACGTACGGTGCCTCTTGCCACCCCTGTCGGCTGCCGACCATCCCGCAGAGCAGGACGCGATCCTCCCCGGCGCGGAGCCAGTCGCCTATTTCGGCCGAGAGGGTCTCGGCAAATCGGCCGCCGGGAACGTGCAGAATGCCAAGCGGCGAGCCCCGCCGATCAAGGATCGCGCCCTCCGCTCCCAGCCGGAATGCCCGGAAATTGCTGGTGCCCCAATCAACACCGATCATCACCCGCTCCCCGATCGCAGAGCCCTGAGATCGTCCGTGCAGAACCGCCGCGTTGCCTGGCTCACGCGGGCCGGTTCGCAGTAAGAAGTTGCCGGAAGTTCCGTTCGCCTGCGATCAATACGCCGAAGAGTGGCCGCTCTGCCGGCCACTCTCTCCACGGCGGTCGGCGATCAGTGCGA
>JAKAWQ010000113.1 GCA_021816925.1 Pseudomonadota bacterium | reverse complement strand
GGTGACGTATATCTGCGTGCCCGCGCGAGCAGCTCGACGCGCTCTTGCCTGGTTAGCCTCACCAGGAATGGACTCATTCTCGGCATGGCAACACCTCCTGCAGAGAACGAGTATGCCAAGCTCGCTAAAATACGTCATCGTATTTATGAATACGGGGTACTAAGCGCTGCGCCGGTTCGGCGCGCTCGCGTGGATCTTGGCACGCCAACTCTCGGCGGGATCCCGGGAGGTGCCGGGAACGCGCCGTCCGTGGCCGCAGCCGCGAAGGGCGCCTCGCCCGTCGTCACGCGGCTCCCGTGCCGTCCGACCTCACCTCAATAATTGAAACCCTCCAGTTATCCCGCTTCCAGAAAGCGGAAGGCTCGGTCAGCTTCCTCAGTCGGAGTCGCTGGCGTCTCTATAGATAACGGCATAGCTCGGGGTCCACCGAAGGCCACGTAGCATATCGACCAAGAACTTCCGCAGAGCGCGCGGTACCGGGACCAAGCACCTACCTGCTGGAACACCCCACTGGACCCCGGCAAGAGCCGCGACCCCCACGAATCCGACCCCGACCGCCCCAACAGCGGCTTACTCCTCAACCACAGCGCTGGCACCGCGATTTCCGACGCAATCAAAAAACCCCCGTCAAGGCAGATTTGCCCGCGGAGGAACGGCAGTAGTGAAATCGATGGCCGTCCGTTTCTGGTTAAGACGGCTAATCCACCGAGCCTGCTTGTAAAGTAGAGGCAGGAGGCTCACCCAGGGCAACACCAAGAACTTCGCCATTGGTCCTACGACCTCGCTCACGCCTGAGCTGCTCCGGGGGTACGGGACCCATCGGCCCGCTCCGTCGCCCCCCTACATCGTGGCCCCGATCACCCAGGGCGCGAATTCTGAACTCCCGAAATCGTACTTTTCGCTCTTCGTCCGCTCGCCTGACGCCACGCGCAGAATGAGATCAAAAATCCTCTCGCCACACTGCTGCACGGCCTCGTCGCCGTCGAGGATCGTGCCGCAATTGACGTCCATATCGTCCGACATGCGCTCGTACATCAGAGTGTTGGTCGCGAGCTTGATCGAGGGCGCGGGCTTGCAGCCGAACACGCTGCCGCGCCCCGTCGTGAAGCAGACGAGGTTCGCCCCGCCCGCCACCTGCCCCGTCGCCGCAACCGGATCGTATCCGGGCGTATCCATGAAGACGAATCCACGCCGGCTCGGCTGCTCGGCGTAGCGTACGACTTCGACGAGGTTCGTGCTCCCCGCCTTCGCCATCGCGCCCAGCGACTTCTCGAGAATGGTGGTGAGCCCGCCCGCCTTGTTGCCGGGCGAAGGGTTCGCGTTCATCTCCGCGCCCTCACGGCTGGTGTACTCCTCCCACCAGCGCATCAATCCCACGAGCTTCTCGCCGACCTCCCGGCTTGTCGCGCGCCGCGTCAGCAAATGCTCGGCGCCATAGGTTTCGGGCGTTTCGGACAGGATGACGGTGCCGCCATGGCGCACGATAAGATCGCTCGCCGCGCCCAGCGCCGGATTCGCCGAAACACCGGAATACCCGTCCGAGCCGCCGCATTGCAGCGCAACCGTCAATTCCGAAATCGGGACGGGCTGGCGCCTGACGGCGTTCGCCTCCGCCAGCACTTCGCGCACGAAGGTAACCCCGCTCTCCACCGTCTTGCGCGTCCCACCCATCGACTGGATGTCCATCGAACGGAGGCGCCCGGCCAACCGCTGCTCCTCCATCATCGGCCCGATCTGGTTTACCTCGCAGCCGAGCCCGAGCACGATCACGTGCGAGAAATTTACGTGCCGCGCATAGCCTGCGAGCGTCCGCCGCAACAGCTTCAGCGGCTCGCCCATGCTCATCCCGCAGCCGGTCTTGTGCGTGAGCGCCACCACCCCGTCCACGTTCGGGAATTCCGCGAGCGGATCGGCATTCGAGAATGGATTGCGCTTGAACGCGCCCGCGATCAGGTCGGCCACGTGCGCGCTGCAGTTCACGCTCGTCACGATGCCAATATAGTTCCGCGTCGCGACCTTGCCTCCCGCCCGACTTATTCCCTCGAACGTGGCCGGCGGATCGATCGTCTCCGTCGGCTTCGCATCGACTCCAAACGCGTAATCCTTGGCGAAATCGCCCATGCCGCAATTCTGCACATGCACGTGCCGCCCGGGCTCGATCGGCTTGGTCGCGAACCCGATCACCTGGCCATAACGGCGGATCGGTTCGCCTGCGGCGTGCGCACGCACGGCGACCTTGTGTCCCGCCGGAATCCGGTCGAGCGCGACCACACCCTCCGCCACCGGTGTGCCCGGCAGCAGTGTCGCACGCGCAATCACCACCCCGTCATCGGAGTGGAGGCGAATCACCGGCGGAGGTGACATGGGCAAACTCCACTCTCAGGCCTTGCCTCCGGAACCCTGGCGGACGGCGGAAACCGCAGCCTGCGCGGCGCGCAGCATCAGCCCGCTGTCGTTGGCGATGGTAACGAAACGAAAACCCATGCCGATCATGCGTGCGGCATAGGCGGGCGTCGCATTGTGCAGGCCGGGGGCAATCCCGCGCTTGCTCGTTTCCTTCATCAGCCGCTCGTAGATCTTCATCACCTGCGGCTCCTCGCGGTCGAGCCTGGGCTCGAGGCCGAGCGAGAACCCAAGATCGCTCGGCCCGACATAGATGCCGTTGATGCCGGGCACGTCGAGGATCGCTTCCAGATTGTCGAGCGCCTCCTGCGTTTCGATCATCGGAATGCAGAGCACCTCGGAATTCGCGGTCTTCACATAGTCCCCGCCCTCGCCGTAGATGCCGGCGCGGATGGCGCCATTGCTGCGCGTCCCCGTCGGCGGATAGCGGCAGGCGGAAACGAACGCCTCGGCGGCCGCGCGGGTGTTCACCATCGGGCAGATCACGCCCATCGCCCCGCCGTCAAGCACCTTGCCGATAATTCCGGGCTCGTTCCAGGGCACGCGCACGAGAGGCGTCACAGGCTTGGCCTGCATGCCCTGGAAGCAGGCGACCATCGATTGGTAGTCCTGCACGCCGTGCTGGATATCGACCGTCAGGCTATCCCATCCGGCTTGCGACATCACTTCTGCAGCGAAGCCGGAGGGAATGGCAAGCCAGCCGTTCACCACGGCCTTGCCTTCCTGCCAAAGCTGCTTCACCCGGTTCGCCATTCCGTGCCTCCATGTCTCTGCACCGGACGCTAGGCCCGGCCCCCAGGGGCGTCAACGCGACGGGCGGCCGAGTCAGGCCGCCGGCGCGGCCTCGGCAGGGGCCGGCAGCGCCGGCGGCGCGGCAAGCCGGCCGGTGATCGCGATGATCTCGGCTGCGTTCAGCGTCTCTTTGATCAGCAGCACGCGTGCCGCCTCGCGCAGCGCCTTCTCATTGGCGAGAAGAATGGCACGGGCACTCGCGTAGGCGCCATCGACAAGCTCGCGCACCGCCTCGTCGATCGCCGCGGCCGTCTCCTCCGCATACTGCCGTGGCTGCCATTCCAACGGACCTTGCAGCATGGTCTGCCGCTGCGGCTCGTAGGCAACCTGGCCGAGCCTGGGGTCCATGCCGAAGCGCACCACCATGTTTCGTGCGATGTCCGTAACCTTGGCAAGATCGTCCGCGGCACCGGTGGAAATCTCTCCGAAGATCACGCTTTCCGAAGCACGCCCGCCAAGCAGCACCGCCATGCGGTTGAGCAGCTCCGTGCGATCCATCAGGAAGCGATCCTCAAGCGGGCGCTGGATCGTGTACCCGAGCGCACCCATCCCGCGTGGAATGATCGAGACCTTCTGCACCGGATCGGTCCCCGGCAGCGCCATCGCAACGAGTGCGTGGCCCATCTCGTGATGCGCGACCACGGTGCGCTCGTGCACGCTGAGCAACCGGTTTCGCTTCTCGAGCCCCGCAATGATCCGTTCCACGGCCTGCTCGAAATCCTGGAATGTCACCTCCTCGGCGTTGCGCCGCGTGGCGAGCAGAGCCGCCTCGTTGACAAGATTGGCGAGGTCGGCACCGGTGAAGCCCGGCGTCAATGCCGCGACATCCTCGACGGAGAGGCCCTCCGCAAGCCGCACCTTGCGAATGTGCAGGTTGAGGATCTCGACCCGTCCCTTCTTGTCCGGGCGATCCACCAGCACCTGGCGGTCGAAGCGGCCGGCGCGCAGCAGCGCCGGATCGAGGATCTCCGGGCGGTTGGTGGCACCGAGCAACACGACACCGCTCGATGGGTCGAAGCCGTCGAGCTCGGTCAAAAGCTGGTTCAGCGTCTGCTCCTTCTCGTCGTGGCCGCCGCCTCCGCCCATGAAGCTCGAACGTGCGCGGCCGAGCGCATCGAGCTCGTCGATGAAGACGATGGCCGGTGCCCGCTCGCGCGCTTGCTTGAAGAGATCACGCACGCGCGCCGCGCCGACGCCGACGAACATCTCGACGAACTCCGAACCGGCGATGGAGAAGAAGGGCACGCTCGCCTCTCCGGCCACCGCGCGCGCCAGCAGCGTCTTGCCCGTGCCCGGCGGTCCGACCAGGAGAATGCCCTTCGGGATGTGCGCGCCGAGCCGGCCGTAGCGCCCGGGGTCCTTGAGGAAGGCCACCACCTCCTCGAGCTCCGCCTTGGCTTCGTCGACGCCGGCGACGTCGGCGAACCGCACCGGCACGTCGTTCTCGGCATAGATCTTCGCCCGACTCTTGCTCACCGCGAAGAGCCCTCCCATGCCGCCCATGCCGCCGCCGCTCGCCGCGGGCTGGATCAGCAGCATCCAAAGGACAACGAAGCCGAGCACGGGCATGAACCAGGCGAGCACATTCGCGAGCAGGCCGGGTGAGGCCTCGCCCGCATAGGTGACGCCCGCCTTTTCGAGTGTGGCGGAAAGCGCCGGATCAACGCGCTGCGTCAGGAACTGCGAGGGCTGGCCCTTCTGCACCGTCGTGAAGCTGCCGGTGATTTCGCTCTTGCCCACCGAGAGGTCCTTGACCTTGTGCTCCTGCACGAGGGTCAGGAACTCGTTGTAGGGAATCGTCTTGACATCCGACGGCTGGGCAAGAAGTTGTTCGATCGCCATCACGGCCAGGAACGCCGCGACGAAGTACCAGAAATGAATGTGGTGTTCGCGCTTCATCTGCATCGGGCGGAGCTCCCAGAGGCGCTTTCAGGGCACGGTCAGCACGGCTGCCCCCTCTATCCGCCCCTCGGCAAGATCGGCAAGAGCCTCGTTCGCCGATGAAAGCGGATAAGGAACGGTCGCTGTACGAACCGGAACCTTGGGCGCGAGGGCAAGGAATTCCTCGGCATCCTGCCGCGTGAGATTCGCAACCGAACGGACCACGCGCTCCTGCCAGAGCAGCGCATAGGGGAACGAAGGAATGTCGCTCATGTGGATGCCCGCGCAGACGACTGTCCCTCCGGAGGCGGTGGCGCCGAGTGCCGCCGGCACCAGACCGCCCACGGGGGCGAAGATGATCGCAGCGTCGAGCGGCTCGCCCGGGGCCTCGTCCGACCCGCCGGCCCACTCCGCGCCGAGGCTCCGGGCAAAGGACTGCGCCGCTCCATCCCCTGGGCGGGTGAACGCGAAGACCCGCCGCCCCTCCCAGCACGCGACCTGGGCAATGATATGGGCAGCCGCACCGAAGCCGTAAAGCCCGAGCCGCCGCCCCGGGCCTGCCAGGCGAAGCGCCCGGTAGCCGATCAGGCCGGCGCAGAGGAGCGGCGCGGCTTCGTTATCGGCGTAGCGCTCCGGGATCGGGAAGCAATAGCGCGCGTCGGCAACGCAATATTCCGCATAGCCGCCGTCGATCTGATAGCCGGTGAAGCGGGCGTTCGGGCAAAGATTCTCGCGCCCCGCGCGGCAGGCTTCGCAGGTGCCGCACGTGTATCCGAGCCACGGCACTCCCACGCGCTCGCCCAAGCGGAACCGCCCGACGCCGGCCCCCAGCGCGGCCACCCGCCCCACGATCTCGTGGCCGGGCACGAGCGGCAGTTTCGGCCGGTCGAGATCCCCCCCGACGACATGGAGGTCCGTGCGGCAGACCCCGCAGACATGGACCCGGACCAGGATCTGCCCCTGTTCGGGAGCGGGGTCGGCCAGCGCTTCGGCCTTGAGCTTCTCCCGCGCCCGCCTCATAACCATCGCCTGCATCGCGATCTCCATTGCCCGATGCACACCGATCATAGATCGTCCCGGGCCGGCGCGAACGGGGTTGCGGGCAGCAGGCCGTGCTCCCATGCTGGAGCAGGAGGGAGCCCATGCCCGAGAATGGTGGACGAGTACGCCTGGTCGAGGCGGTGATCACGGCGGCCCACGAGATCTTGGGCGATCGGCTCAGCACCAACGCCAATATTCGCGAGCAACATGCGCACGGGGAGGATACGCAACCGCACGCCTTGCCCGACGCGGTCGCCTTCGCCGAGACCTCGGAGGAGGTGGCGCGGCTGCTTCGCCTCTGCGATGCCGCCGCCGTGCCGGTGGTGCCGTTCGGTGCGGGCACCTCACTCGAAGGGCACGTCACGCCGGTCGCGGGCGGGATCAGCCTTGATCTCTCGCGCATGCGCCGCGTGCTCGAAGTCAACGCGGCGGATATGGATTGCCGTGTCGAGGCCGGCGTGACGCGCCAGCAACTGAACGCGGATCTGCGCGACCAGGGGCTCTTCTTTCCCGTCGATCCGGGCAGCGAATGCACCATCGGCGGGATGTGCGCCACGCGCGCTTCGGGCACCAATGCGGTGCGCTACGGCACCATCCGGGAAAACGTGCTCGGCCTCACCGTGGCGCTTGCCGATGGGCGGCTGATCCGGACCGGCGGGCGGGTGCGCAAATCAGCGACCGGCTACGATCTCACGCGGCTGTTCATCGGCTCGGAGGGAACGCTCGGCGTGATCACCGAGATCGCGCTTCGCCTGCACGGCATCCCAGAGGCGATCGTCGCCGCGACCTGCCAGTTCCCGACCCTCGCAGGTGCGGTCGAGACCGTGATCTCCGTCATGCAGGCGGGCGTTCCGCTCGCGCGCGTCGAGCTTCTGGACGAGGTTCAGATGGCAGCTTCGATCGCGTATTCGAAGCTCGACGGCCTGGCCCCATTGCCGTCGCTCTTCTTCGAGTTCCACGGTACCGAGGCTGCAATTTTCGAACAGGTGGGCCGGGTAGAGGAGATCGCGCGGGACTGCGGCGCTGAGCGGTTCACGAAGGCCGCGGATGCCGAGGCGCGAGGGCAGCTGTGGAAGGCCCGACACGATGCGTATTGGGCGGCGCTCGCGATGAAGCCGGGCTGGCGCGGCCTTACCACCGATGCCATCGTGCCGATCTCGCGCTTGGCCGAAGCCGTGCTTGGAGCGAAGGAGGAGATCGCAGCCTCCGGCCTCACAGCGGTGATCGTCGGACACGTCGGAGACGGCAATTTCCACACCGTGATCATGGTACCGCCCGAGCCGGACGGCCTCGAGCGCGCCTGGGCGCTCGACCGAAAAATCGTTGGCGGCGCGCTCGCCCTCGGTGGCTCATGCAGCGGGGAGCACGGTGTGGGCCTCGGCAAGCGCGAGTTCCTGGAGGCGGAGCACGGCGCGGAGGCGCTGGCCGTGATGCGCTCGATCAAGGCGGCGCTCGATCCGCGCGGGGTTCTCAATCCCGGCAAGATGTTCCGCGCTTGAGCAAGGCCGCCCGCTATTGCGGCGGGATGATCATCCCGAGACGCAGCATCATCCCGACGACGCCGCCCTTCACAGGCCGCAGCAGCGCGAGCGTCAGCACCAGCGTCAGCGGCAGCAGAATGGCGGCCTCGAGCCATAGCGGCGGATGCAGCGCTGCTTCCATCAGCAGGAGCAGCCCGACGACGATGTGCCCGACGATCAGGATCGTGATGTACGGCGGCGCATCGTCCGAGCGGAGCTCGCCGAGCGGCGCGCCGCACGTGCTGCAGGCCCGCACGACGCGGAGATAGCCGGAAAAGAGCCGCGTCAGGCCACAGGCCGGGCAGCGTCCCGCGATCCCTCGCCCGATCTGCACGAGCATGGGCGGGTTTGGCCAGGGGAACTCGACCACCGCGCGACCAGGCCGCCAGGTAGCCGGAGTATCATCGGGCACGAAGGTTCCTCACTTTGCTGCCGGAAAACTGCCGGAACATCTCGTCGAGCCTCGAAGCACAAAAGGGACGATTTGTGTCGGGCAGGCCTGCGTAACCAGCAGCTTGAATTGCGGGCCTCATGAACGGCCGAGCCGACGCCCTCCGGTCTGCCCTCGGTATTGGGCTTTGGCTACGCCCGTCACACCCATGGGCGCTAGCCCGAAGTTACCCTGCCGTTTCGGCGAAGCCCGGCGGAAATCCTGGGATTTGCCCCGGATAGCCGCCTGAACGTTGGCATGGAAGCGGTGAAAGATAGCCTGACAGGTCAGGGATGGGTTTGATTCTAC
>JAKAWQ010000028.1 GCA_021816925.1 Pseudomonadota bacterium | reverse complement strand
GGGATTGCGCAAGCCGGCGGAACACCTCGAGTAGGAAAGGCGCACCGTGCCACGGCTTGAAGCTGCCCACGAATCCGATCACCGGCGCCACGCCTAAGCCAAGCCTCGCGCGGATCCCCGCCCCGTCCGCGCTTGCGTCGTAGCGCGCGAGATCGACCCCATTCGGCACGACGTGCACCGGAGCGGAATCGCCGAGCACGGAGCGGACATGCGCGGCAACCGCCGCGGACACGGCGACGATCGCCTCCGCCCCGCGATATGAGTCTGCTTCCCGTGCCCTTGCCGCAGGTTCGAGCCTGAGGCCGCGGAAGCGTGCCTGCTCCTCGACGAGCGGCGCGTTCACCTCGAGAACGCGCGGGATGCCGAGCCCGGCCGTCAGCGCCGCGCCGGCACAATAGAAGAGCGCCTGGCGCTCGTAGATCAGATCGGTCCGGAAACGGATTAGGCCGAGCGCAGCAAGGAGGCGCCGCGGCAGCGTGCGATCGTGCGCGAGGCGGGCAAGCTCGCGGCGGAGAAGCGGCTCGTCCGGGGGTTCCCCGTCGCGGCCGAGCGCGTACCATTCCCGCGCCGGCGCCGCCGGCGGAATTTCGGGCGCGAGCATGAGGAGGCGTGCGGGTGGCGGCGCGTCACCTTCGCCGAGCCGCGAGCAGGCGAGTACGACCGTGTGGCCGAGTGCCGCGAGCGCCGTGACGAACGAGCGCACATGCACCGAGGCGCCCTTGGCCCCGAGCACCGGAATGCCGTTGTCCAGGCTGAGATAAAGAATGTTCATCCGACGAGTTCGGCTTCGGGAAGCCGGCGCACCCGGCGCGGATCTTCCGCGGGGTCGGCGCAGGCGGTACAGCCGAGCATGCGCGAGAGCGCGCCCGTGGTGGCCCAGAGATCGAACTCCCGCTCAAGCAAGCCCCGCGCCCGGCGTGCCAGCGCGGCCGCCCGCTCCGGCTCGGCAATCAAGCCCGCGAGTGCGCCGGCGAGTGCCGCAGGGTCGTGTGGCGGCACCAGCAGGCCGGTCTTCTCGTGGCGGACGATTTCGGGAATCCCCGAGACGTCCGTCGAAACCACCGGCACACCGATCGCCATCGCCTCGGCAATCACGTTCGGGATGCCGTCACGGTCTCCGTTCTCGGCGATGCGTGGGGCGAGCGCGAAAAGATCGGCCTCGCGGTAGAGATCGATCAGCCTCGCATGCGTCATCGCCCCTTCCAGGCTGACCCGCCCGGTGAGGCGTAGGCGCGCGATAAGGGCGGCGAGATCGGCCCGGAGCGGTCCCTCGCCGACGATACGGCAACGGATGTCGTGCCCCGCCGCATGCAGCCGGCCGCAAGCCTCGATCAGGTCGTCATGTCCCTTCTTGGGCACCAGCCGGCCGACCGAGAGGATCGTCTTCGGGCCGGGTTGGCCGCTCCGCCCCGGCCGTTCTCTCCGCATCGCCAGGAGCGGCAGGTCGATGCCGTGATAGACGAGCTGGACCTTGTCCGCGCCGTCCGCGCCGAGCAGCCCTTGCAGATAGCGCGCATTGTAGCCGGTGCAGGTGGCAATAAACGTGGCCGCCCTCGCCTTCCTTTGGATCAGGCGCGGCGCCGTCAGGTAGAGGTCCTTGGCGTGCGCGGTGAAGCTGAAGGGGATGCCCGTCATCAGGCTGGCGAACCGGGCAACGCTTGTCGGAGTATTGGCAAAATGCGCGTGGATATGGCGGGCGCCCGACCGGCGGCAGACTGCGGCGAGAAAGCCGGCACGCGCGAACTGCTTGCTGACCGCATAAGGCGCGAGGGAGATCCCCGCCCAGAAGATCGCCCGCCCGAACGCCCCGGCATAGCGAAGCGGGGCGGCGCGGAAGACGGCGCCGTGCGCGCGCACGAGCGTGACGGCCTTGGCGACGAACTCGGGCGGCAGGAAATGCACCGGCGCCTTTACCTCGGCCGTCGCCGGGTGATGTGGCGGCGGTTCCGGCGGCAGCAGCGAGACGATGTGGAGTGCCGCGCCGAGGCGCTCCATGGCCCGGATCTCGTTCAGGATGAAGGTCTCGGTCAGCCGCGGATACCGCTTGACCACGTAGGCGACGGGGGCAGTCATACCGCGCGCCGGCTCGGGCGGGGAGCCGCAACCCAGGGCTGGCCCAGATACTCGGCGACCCGCTCGGCTCCCTTGAGATCGAGCGCCGCCCACATCGCCTCGCTCGGCGGGCCTGCGGCGAGGCTCGCCGGCAGGGCGGCGGCGAGCGCCTCCACGAGATCGGGGCCGGGCTCGATGCTCCGCACTAGGCCGAGGCCGGCGAGCAGGCTTGCACGCAGCCGCTGCTCGGCGCGCGGAGCGGCGCAAGGCACCAGGATCGCGCGCCGGCGGAGCGCGATGATTTCCGCGGTGGTGTTGTAACCGGCCATCGCGACGACGAGGTCGGCGCCGCGGAGGCTCGGCACCAGATCGGTAGTGTAGGGGACGAACTCCACATCGCTCCGCCCGGCCGCGGCCACACAAAGGGCGGCCCGCCGGCTTTCAGGCATGAGCGGCCCTGTCACGACGACGCAGTGCAGGCTGTCGGAGGGCAGACGCTTAAGCGCAGCGAGAAAGGCCTCCATCAGAAAGAACCCGTCGCCGCCGCCGCCCGCCGTCACCAGCACCACCGGCCGTCCTGCTGCCCGCACCGCGCTCCAACACGGGCGCCCGCGCCGGCCCCGCGTGGCGGCCACTACGTGCCCGCAATAGCGGACGCGCCCGGCAACCTGATCGGCAATTCCGTAGGCTTCGATCACGTCGAAGAGCACGCGGCTGCCATAGACAAAGATGTCGTCGTAGGCTTGTTCGAGCAGTGGCGGAATCTCCTGCTCTTTCCAGACCGCCTGCACGGTGGTCGGACTGTCGAGGATGTCGCGCAGGCCGAGCATGGTGCGCGTTCCCGGTAGCTCCCGCCGGATCAGCGCGAGCGTGGAGAGCAATTCGCCGTTCATTCCTGCCGGCGCGTGATCGACCAGAAACACGTCCGGCCGGGTGCGGAGAACGGCCTTCAGGATCAGCGCCTCGCGATAACCCTTGACCAAGCCGAAGGATTACCCCGGCTCGCGCGCCGCGTAGCGCTCGGCACCGATCTTCACCACCGGCGGCATCGGCAGGACGCAAAGGCCGCGCGGTAGCCGCCACTCCCGGACCACCGGAGAACCGGTCAGAAGAGTGATCGAGAACCGCCCCTGAGAGGCAAGCAGCCGCTCGGCAATCGCAAGATTGCGGCGCAGGTGACCGAGGCCGAACGTGTCATGCGAATAGAGCAGAACTTTCACCCGACCCGCGCCGGCTGCGCGACGCACCGCCCGTGGCCGGAGCGATCCCTCGACCAGATGCAGCGGGCCGAACCGGCCCTCGGATTGCTGCGCCGGCCCGGCCTCGACGGCGCCTCTGCCGAAGATGGAATCGCGCTCCAGGCGTCCGGTGATTGGCATCGCGTGTGGCTCCCCCGTTCCCGTTCGCCGAAGAGGGGTAGCGATGCAGCATGACGCCAAGCTGACGAGTTCACGACTCTGTGAACTGGGATCGTTCAGGCGCGCCCGCGCCGTGAACTCGATGGCGGAGGCGGCTCGTTCCCGGCGGCGTGCCGCCGGCTCGCGCCGAGTCCCTCTTCGCCGTCGGCCAAACCGTTTTCCCGTGGCGGGTGATTTCCTCGCGCGGCGGACTCCATCTCCGGTCGCGACCATCGTCTTCACCGCTATGGAGATTCCGCCGGTCAACCCCGGGCCATGCTTGAGGAAAGCCGCACGCCTCAATGGCAAGACCGCACATTCTGGGCCGGGAACGGCCGGTCAACCGGATCGAGAAGCACGTGACTCAAGGCCAGCCGCTTTCCTGACCTTGACGCAGATGGGCCGCTATGCACAGCGTTGCCGATGCTTCTCGCCCGGCATAAGGACGCGCGATGAGGGGCGATTCGGCGAGGCAAACGGCGAAGCCACTCCGTGTCGGTGCGGCCCTCCCCGATCCGCCCTTCGAGTTCATGGGCGAGACCGGACCGCTTGGGTTTGACGTCGATCTGATGCGGCCGGTGGCGGAAGCGCTCGGCCGCACATGGAAACTCGTGCGCTTTGAGGGGCAAGACTTCGCCGGGATCTTCGCGGGCCTGAAAACCGGACTCCATGACTGTGTTGCCTCGGGAACGACCATCACACCCGAGCGGGCGGAGACGGCCGACTTCTGCGAGCCCTACGTGATGTCGGGCCAATCCCTCGTGGTCGATATCGGCCGCCACGCGCAGGTACGATCCACGGCGGATCTCGCCGGATTGACCATCGGGGTGCAGCAGGGCAACACGAGTGGACCGGTTGCTGAAAGGCCGGCCGCGAAGGGGCATGTGGGGTGTGTGCGGCACTATGCATATCATGACATCGACGCCGTACTTGACGACCTCTCGAGCGGCGGATGCGACGCCTTCATGAAGCTCGCGCCGGTTACGCAATGGCTCGTGCGCGACCGGCCACGTCTCAGAGTCGTCGCGACGGGCATCACGAAGGAACTGCTCGGCGTTTGCGTCCGCAAGGGTGATACCGGGCTGAGGGCGGCGATAGACGAAGCGCAGCGTCGGCTTCGTGCGGACGGTACTTTGCAACGGCTGGTTGACCGGTGGCTCGGCGACGGCGCATCCGTTGCGGGCGGCGCGCCCTGAGAGGGGTGCATCCGTGATCCGGTGTATTCGACTGTGGACCGGCAGCGACCAGGCTTCCCATTGAAAGGAGGGGTTTCTCGCTCTCGATCGTAGCCGGCATGGCGATTTGGCCACTGGTAGCGTCCCGGTCACGGCCGTGTCGTTCGAAGAGACGCCTGCAGGCGGCTCGCTCATTTGGCATACGGCCCCGGTGCGACAGATCGTGGTCGCCATGCGGAGAACGCTCGAATTCTGGACGCGCGACGGCCAACGGTTCCTCATTGCGCCCGGCGAAGTTTTGTTCGCCGAAGACACCGCCGGAAGTAGCCATTCATGGCGGCTCATCAGCGACGAGCCGTGGCATCGCGTTTATCTCATTTTGGCGAAGGGCGCGGATGTGCCGTTCACCGCCAACGCGGCGAGGTAACATTCCGCGGTCGCATCCGCCTGCCAAGGCAACATGCCCTTTGCCATTGAATGGGAGAACGTGCGGGGCCGCGGAGCTCGGGGGCCGGCTAAAATCCTGAAGTCGGGCGCATGGCGTGCGATGCCGGACGGCTGCCTTCAGCCCTTTCCTCCTGGCGGCAGATTTCCTCGAGCGTCCGGTTCCGCGTCTCAATGCCGAGCGTCAGCACCACGAACGCGGCGAGTGCGAAACTCGCGGCACCCAGGCTGAAGACGCCTGCGTGGCCGATCGCGCGGATGATGTAGCCGACGATGATCGGCCCCGAGATCGCGCCGATGCGCCCGAACGCAGAGGCTACGCCGGCACCGGTGGAGCGCGCCCGCGTCGGGTAAAGCTCGGGCGTAGAGGCGTAGAGGCAGGACCACATGCCGAACATGAAGAACTGCATGGCGAAGCCGGCAAGCAAGAGGCTCGTCGTGTCAACGGAATGGCCGTAGGCGTACGCCATCACCGCGCTCATCGCGAGGAAGATCGCGGTCGTCGGCTTGCGGCCGATCCGTTCGAGAAGCTCTGCGGCAACATAGAAGCCGGGAATGCCTCCGAGCGTGATGAGCGTGACGAAGCCGACCGAACCGACGACCGAAAAGCCGCGCTCGCCGAGGATCACCGTGAGCCACGAGGTAAGGCCGAAATAACCGAGCAGCGCGAAGAACCAGAGGCTGAAGGCCATGACATTGGCGCGGAGATAGAAACGCGAGAAGAGCACACCAAGCGAATTGCGCGTCTCGAGCGTCGTCTCGGCGAGGAACGGGCGCGGTTCCGAAAGCGGCCGGCCGGAGGCTGCGCGGACTCCGTTCTCGATCTCTGCCATTACCTTCTCCGCTTCGGCGAAACGGCGATGGTCAGCCAACCAGCGCGGCGACTCGAGCAGGCTCCGGCGCACCCAGAACACGACGACCGCGAACATACCGACGACCGCGAATAAGGGGCGCCACCCTGCGAGCGGCAGCACGAAATAGGCAATCCTTCCCGAAATGACGAACCCGACCGCCCAGAAGCCCTCCATGAAGGCGATATATTTGGCGCGCACGCCCGAAGGAATGATCTCGGAGAGGATATCCTGCGCCACCGGCGCCTTGCCACCGACGCCAACGCCGATAAGAAAGCGGAACACCATCAGCTGCCGCGGCCCGTCCTGACACAGAACGCATCGCTTCTTCCTCCTCTCGAGCGGGAATGCTTCTTGTCGCGCCGGCAAGAACGGACCGCGACATCGCTTCGCTACCAGCACGAGGCACGAAGCGCCGTCTAATTGCTTCTCGCTATGCCCGCATAGATGGGCCCAGAGGGCGCGGTCCGGCTACGGCTGAGCACCCGGCCCGGCGGACCCGATCGCCAATCGACCGGCGAGATCCTGGATGAACTGCCAGGCGACGCGACCGGAACGCGCGCCGCGCGTCACCGACCATTCCACCGCCTCGGCGTGCAGCGCATCGCGCGCGATGGGCAGCCGGAAGTGCTCCGCATAGGCATCGACCATGGCGAAAAAGGTATCCTGGTCGCAATGATGGAAGCCGATCCAGAGCCCAAAACGATCCGAGAGAGAGACTTTCTCCTCAATCGCTTCCGAGGGGTTGATGGCACTCGCGCGCTCGTTCTCGATCATCTCCCGGGGCATCAGGTGGCGCCGGTTCGACGTGGCGTAGAAGAGAAGGTTGTCCGGCCGTCCCTCGATGCCGCCTTCCAGGATCGACTTCAGCGCCTTGTAGTCGGCATCCTCGCGCTCGAAGGAGAGATCGTCGCAGAAGACGAGAAAGCGCCGCCCCACGCCGCGCAACACGCCGAGCAGAACAGGAAGAGACGCAATGTCCTCGCGGTGAATCTCGACCAGCGCCAGGAGGCCCGGCGCGGAATTGGCCGCCGCGTGCGCGGCCTTCACGAGCGAGGACTTGCCCATGCCCCGCGCTCCCCACAGCATGGCATTGTTCGCCGGGTAACCGGCGGCGAAGCGGCGCGTGTTGTCGAGCAGGATCTGTTTCTGCCGGTCGATCCCCTTGAGAAGCCCGATCTCGATCCGCGCAACCACGCCAACCGGGGCAAGGCGCGCCGGTTGCGGATGCCACACGAACGCCTCCGCTGCTCCGAGATCGGTCGGCGCGGGCGGCGGCGGCGCGATACGTTCGAGAGCCTCGACGATCCGGCCGGCAAGCTCGGTCAGTCGCTGTTTCATGGGCGCGGCCGGGATCGGGGTTGACGCCAAAGGGGCGGACAGTATGGTCCGCGCCGCATCACCGCAACCCGGGTCCATCTATGTTCATCACGCCGGCCTTCGCCCAGGCCGCCAACGGCAATGTCCTCGGGACGGCGACAACCTTCCTGCCGCTCGTCCTGATCTTCGCGGTGTTCTATTTCCTGCTGATCCGGCCGCAGCAGACCAAGCAGAAGGAACTGCGCCGCCAGGTCGCGGCCATCAAGCGGGGAGATCGTGTCGTCACCGCCGGCGGCATCCTCGGCACGGTGCAGCGGGCGCGCGAGGGCTCTCAGGAGATCGAGGTCGAGATCGCGCCGAACGTACGCGTCCAGGTCGTGCGTGACACCATCACCGGCGTGATCAAGCCGCAGGCGGCGAACGACACCAAAGCTCCCGCCGAGACCAAGGCGAATTGAGAGGTTTCGCCCGGGCCCCGGCTTGGCCGGGGATCGCGAACCGATCCGTTTCAGGCGGCCTTGAGCGCTGCCTCGGCGAATTCGTAGTTGGCAAGCTTGTCCAGCCAGTTCTGCACGTAGTCGGGGCGGCGGTTGCGGAAATCGAGATAGTAGCTGTGCTCCCAGACATCGCAGCCGAGCAGCGCCTTGCCCTCGCCGGTGGCGAGCGGGTTCGATCCGTTCGGCGTGCGCGCAACCGCGAGCTTGCCGTTCGCGCCGAGCACGAGCCATGCCCAGCCGGAGCCGAACTGCGCGACCGCGGCCGCCTTGAAGGCGTCCTTGAAGGCCGCGACCGAGCCGAAATCACCGTTGATCTTCTTCTCGAGCGCGCCCGGAATGCCGCCGCCCTTGGGGCTCATCCCCGGCCAGAAGAGCGTATGATTCCAGTGCTGCCCGGCATTGTTGAAGGCGCCGGCCATCTCGGGTTTGCCGTGCGAGAGCCGGACGATCTCCTCGAGCGATTTGCCCTTGAGTTCGGCCATCTTGTCAACGAAGCCGTTGAGCGCCGTGACGTATGCCTGATGGTGCTTGCCATGATGTAGTTCCAGCGTCTCCTGGCACATGCCTTTGGCCGCGAGCGCACTGTGGGCGTAGGGAAGGGCTGGGAGTTCGAAGGCCATGGGACGCATCCTCCACTCGGTGGGGCATCGAAGGCGCGCAGGACGACCAGCGATCGTGGCGGGCCCGCATTTCGAAGGGTAGCTATGACCGCCCGTCGGATGCGTCAAGGCAGCGGGTGATGGCTCCGCCGCTGAGTGCGGCAGCAGCACTCGTCCGCCGGCACGATCCCGACCGCTTCCTCGCCACGCTGTTCGCGCCCGCCGCGGCACGCGAAACGCTGTTCGTCCTCTATGCCTTCAACCACGAGATTGCCCGCGCACCGGAAATCGCGAGCCAGCCCGAGCTCGCGCTGATCCGCCTCAGCTGGTGGCGAGAGGTGGTCGAAGGGGTGCCGCATCGCCACGAGATCGCCGCACCGCTCGCCTTGCTCATCGCCGCTGGCCGGTTGGAGCGGGCGCCCCTGATCACGCTGATCGAGGCGCGCGAGAACGAAGTGGTTCCGGACTTCCCGACATTCTCCGCCTGGCGCGCGCATCTCTTCGCCGGCGCTGGCGGGCTCGCCGTGGCGGCAGGTCGGGTGCTCGGGGTGGACGCCGAACCGGCACTCACCCGCTTCGGCGCGGCCTACGGTGCCGCCGGGCTTCTGCGCAGCGTCCCGTTTCAGGCACGTCTCGGGCGTGTGCTGCTTCCGGCCGACGTTCTGGCCGCACACGGGCTTTCGCCGGCGGCGGTTGTGGAGGCGCCCGAGGCACCCGCGCTCGCCCGAGTACGCAGAGCGCTCGCTGCCCGAGCGCGGTCGTGGCTTGCCGAAGCGCAAGCGCTCGGCTTGCCGCGCCCAGCACTGCCCGCCGCCTTGCCTGCGGTGCTGGCCCGGCGCGATCTCCTCCGCCCGGAGGCTCGCGCCGAACCACGCGGCCTCGCGGCGCGGCTTGCCGTCCTGGCCGCCGCGCTCCGCCGGCGCTTCTGAGCCCCGGTTTCCGGGCCCGGGGATCTGCCGTAACGTCCGCGCGGCGCGCGGGGAGGAAAGGAAGCATGGTGCAGTTGGCCGCCAATCTCTCGATGATGTTCACCGAGGTGCCGTTCCTCGATCGTTTCGAGCGCGCTGCCAAGGCAGGCTTCGGCGCGATCGAATATCTTTTTCCTTACGAGTTTCCCGCCCCAGAGATCGCCTCCCGCCTCAGGGAGAACGGACTCCGGCAGGTGCTCTTCAATGCGCCGCCCGGCAACTGGCCGGCGGGCGAACGCGGGCTTGCCGCGGTGCCCGGCCGCGAGGCCGAGTTCCGCGAGGGTCTTTCGCGCGCGCTCGATTACGCCGCCGCGTTGGGCTGCGGCCAGGTGCACGTTATGGCCGGGATCCTGCCGCCCGGGGTCGCCCCGCTCACCGCCGCCTCCGTCTATGCGGCCAATCTGGCCTGGGCGGTGGAGCAGGCTACCGGCGCCGTGGTGACGCTGCTGATCGAGCCCATCAACCACCGCGACATGCCGGGCTATGTCCTCAACACCACGCGCCAAGCCGCGGAGATCATCGCCGCGATCGGCAACGGTGCGCTCAAGTTGCAGTTCGATCTCTATCATTGCCAGATCACCGAGGGCGACGTGACCCGGCGGATGGCCGAGCTTATGCCGCTGATCGCGCACATGCAGATCGCCGACGTGCCGGACCGGCACGAGCCGGGCACCGGGGAGATCGGCTGGGACTACGTGTTCCGGCGGATCGACGCCCTCGGCTACAAGGGCTTCGTCGGCTGCGAGTACCGGCCCGCCGCAGCGACCGAGGAAGGACTCGCTTGGTGCAAGCGCTACGGAGTTTGAGAGAAGGGAGAAGCGATGCGGATCGGATTCATCGGCCTTGGCATTATGGGCCGCCCGATGGCGGAGAACCTGCACAAGGGCGGGCATTCCCTGATCATCCCTGAGCGCAAGAGCCTCACCCGGGAGATGCGCGCGATCGCGCGCATGGTCGGCGATGCGAAAAGCGTCGCCGCCGCAGCCGAAGTGGTGATCCTCATGGTGCCCGACACCCCCGATGTCGAGCAGGTCCTGTTCAGCCCTGCGGGCGTGGCCGAAGGGCTCGCGTCCGGCACGCTCGTGATCGACATGTCTTCGATCAGCCCGATCGCCACGCGCGAGTTCGCCACACGGATCGGTGCCAAGGGATGCCTCTATCTCGACGCGCCGGTCTCAGGCGGGGAGGTCGGGGCGAAACAGGCGAGCCTCACCATCATGGTGGGCGGGCCGAAAGCGGCCTTCGAGCGCGCGCTCCCGCTCTTCCAGCTAATGGGCAAGAACATTACCCATGTGGGGGAGACGAACGGCGCCGGGCAAATCTGCAAGGTCGCCAACCAGATCATCGTGGCCTGCAACATCCAAACTGTGGCCGAGGCGCTCCTGTTCGCGGCCAAGGCCGGAGCCGACCCGGCGGTCGTGCGCAAGGCGATCCTCGGCGGCTTCGCCGCCTCGCGCGTCCTCGAGGTGCACGGTGAAAGGATGCTGACGCACGCCTTCCAGCCGGGCTTCCGCATCCGGCTGCACGAGAAGGACCTCTCGCTTGCGCTCGGCGCCGCGCGGGAACTCGGGCTCGCGCTGCCCAACACGGCGATCGCTCAGCAGATGTTCCAGGCTGCTGCAGCCAACGGCCAGATCGATTCGGATCATTCGGCCATGGTCACTGCGCTCGAGCTGCTGGCCGGAAAGAAACTGGCAGGCTGAGGCCTCCGGCGGCAGGAATCACAAAACTGGGACGCCGGAGCGGTTTCTGATATCAACCGGGCTCGCAAGGCGAGTCGGCTGCAAGTCGCCCGGCAACGACCCGGATCCGACACGGCGGTCGAGATCGGCAACGGCAGGGAAAAGACATGCGATTCAACGAAATCGGCGAGCAGTTGCGCGCATTCCGCTTGGAGTCCGGCCTCCGGGCGGAGGAGATCGCGGCCCGGATCGGCGTGTCCCGGGCAGCGCTCTACCGCTACGAGAAGGGCGACGTCATCAAGCTCGACACGGTCAAGCGCCTGGCCGAGCTGCTGAAAATTTCCCCGCTCGCTCTGCTCGGGGTCGGGATCGAGTATTATAGCCGGGCGGCCGGCTTCCTTGAGCGTCTGCGCCAGATCGAGGAGACGGCCGACCAGGTGCTGCAGGTCGAGGGGCCGGTGTGCTACCTCACCACCTCCGAGGAGTACGATGCGGCGCTCCGCGAGGCCTTTGATGCGCTGGCCGAGCGCGGGGCGCCCGCCGCGCCGAGAGAGCCGCTGCGTGCCGCCGCCGAGCAGGTGCTTGCCATCCTCACGCTTCGCAAGCGCACCTATGCGCAGCGGCGGCCCAGCATCATCGCGTTGCTATCCGCCTCGGCAATCCGTCAGTTCCTGGCGGAGGGCATCGCCCGCACGCTCGAGCTTCCCGAGCGGCTGCGCCGGCGGTGCCGAGAAGTGGCCGCGACGGAGATCGCGCGCATCATCTCCCTGATGGAGGCCGAACCGATCGGCGTGCAGTTCGGCCTCCTCACCGGAGCGGTGCCCACCGGCGCCTTCATCATCTTCCGCGGCCGCGAGCGCACGACGCTCGCGCTCAATCCGTTCCGGCTGGATACGCACCCATCCGAGCAATCAGGCGTGGCGATGATCACCGCCGCGGACGAGCCTGTCGCCGCGCACCAGCGCGCCGCCGAGGTGCTGTGGCAGGACGCGGTCAAGGGAGCGGCCGCGATCGCGACGCTCAAGGAGATGGTGGCGGCCGCGCACTGACAGCGGATCGCGGCTGACCGGAATCGGCGGAGGTGATCCCAAAGGATTCGCTGGCTCCGTGAATCCGCCCAGGAAAACAGAGAATAGCGTGTTCAGCCAAGCTGAACACGCTCTGAGTGCCGTGCCCGCCGCGGGGGCGGCGGTGCCGCTGGCAATCGTGTTGCCCCCGCGTGAGGCCTTCTCCTCGCTGGCGGCGGGAGCCATCAGCCTCGTCGTTGACCGCCTTGCCCGCGCCGGCGGGCCCGCCTTCGCCCCGGTGGTTGTGGGGCAATCTTCGGCCCTTCCGCCCTTTCCCGAGGTCGCCTTCCATCCTGTCCGCCCCCTTTGGTGGCTGCCCGCGCCGCGGGCGCTCCGTTATGCCGCGGGTATCGCCGGCTTCCTCCGCGGTCTGGCGCCCGCCTTGATCGAGGTGCACAACCGCCCCGATGTCGCGCTCTTCCTTGCTTCCCGCTTTCCGGCCACCCCCAGCGTGCTCTTCCTCCACAACGACCCGCGCGGCATGCGCGCGGCGGGCAGCCCAGCCGAGCGGTGCCTCCTCCTTGCTCGGCTGACGCGGGTGGTGAGCGTCTCTCTCTTCCTGCGCGGACTCCTGCTCGAGGGGCTCCCGGAGGGGCTCTCCGAAACGGCGCGGGCGATCGTGTTGCCGAACCCGATCGAACGCGCGGCCCTGGCGCCGCCACGGCCCGCAGAGGCGCGCCTGCCCCTGATCCTCTTTGCCGGGCGCATGGTCGCGGATAAGGGCGCCGATGCCTTCGTCACCGCCGTCTCGGCTGCCCTGCCGCGGTTGCCCGGCTGGCACGCGGCGATGTACGGCGCCGACCGATCCGGTCCGAGCAGCCCCGAGACCTCCTACCTCGCCGCGCTCCGCCGGCACGCCTCCGCGGCGGGCATCACGCTGCATGGTTACCGCCCGCAAGCCGAGGTCGCGGCGGCGATGGCGGAGGCCGCGATCGCTGTCGTGCCGAGCCGCTGGCCCGAACCGTTCGGGCTCACGGCGCTCGAGGCGATGGCGGCCGGCGCCGCGCTGATCGCCGCTCCGCGCGGGGCGTTGCCGGAGCTTGCGGGTGAGGCGGCCCGCTATGCCGACCCCGACGATCCGGCGGCGCTTTCCGAGGCCATCGTCGCGCTCGCGCTCGATCCGACCGGCCGGGCAGCGCTCGGCGCCGCCGGCCGCGCGCGGGCCGAGGCATTCGACCTGCCGCGCGTTGGCGCCGCGCTCGCATCGCTGCGGAGGGAGATCCTGCTGTCGTGAAGCTTTCCCGTCTGCTCGATCAGGTGGCGCTCGGGGCCACTCTGATCCTGCCTCTTTTCCTCCTCTACGGCCGCGGGCTCGCCGAGATCATGATCGCCACCACCGATCTCTGCTTCCTATTGCAGTCGGCGCGCGAGAGGAACTGGGCCTGGCTCCGCCGGACGTGGATGCGGATCGGGCTCGTCTGGTGGGGGTGGCTCGTGCTCTGCTCGTTGCCGTTCCCGCCCTTCGGCAACGGCGGCCTGCACTCGCTCGGCGAGGCTCTTGCAACCGCGCGGTTCCTCGTCTTCGTCGCCGCGCTCGAGTGGCGAGTGCTCGGCACGCCGGCGGCGCGGCGCTGGCTCGCATGCTCGCTCGCCGCCGCCTTCCTCTGGATCGGCATCGAGTCGGTGCAGCAATACGCGACCGGCCACAATATCTTCGGCCATCCGCGCAACGGCGACGGCGAACTCACCGGGCCGTTCAACAAGCCCCGTGCCGGTCCGCCCTTCTCGCGGCTCTTCTTCCCGGTGGTGCTCGCCCCGGTCGATCGGCTGCTTGCGCGGAAGGAGGTCTGGGCGCGGGCCGGCGGCGTTCTCGTCATGCTGGTCGCGATCGCGGTGCAGGTACTGATCGGGCAGCGCATGCCCGTCTTGCTCATGGGGCTCGGGCTTCTCGTCACATTCTTCCTGATGCGCCGGCTGCGCCTTTTGATGGTGGCAGGTGCCGCCGCATCGCTCGTGTTGATCGGCGCCTCGATCGTGATCTCCCCGCCCACCTATTACCGGCTGGTGCAGAAATTCTCGAACCAGATGGAGCATTTCCGCGAGAGCCCGTACGGCGAGCTCTACGTGCGGGCGGTGGTGATGGCGGAGGACCACCCGCTGTTCGGCCGCGGCTTCGACGGCTTCCGCAACAACTGCCCGAAGCCGCGCTACTTCCACGACCTCACCTACGTGCTGAGCGGACACGACCGGCCGGGCTTCGTTTCGCACGGCGCGGCCGTCTGCAACGAGCATCCGCACAACCACTATCTCCAGGCGCTCACCGATGCCGGAGTGCCGGGGCTACTGCTCTATGCAGCGCTCGGGGTTGCCTGGCTCGTGGCCCTCGCCCGTGGCCTCGGCCGGCCGTCCGATGCAAGAAGGGTCGGGCTTTTCATCGCCGCACTGATCGTGATCTGGCCGATCGCCTCCACCTCGAGCTACACGGGCATGCCGATGAGCGGCTGGTTCTTCCTCCTCGTCGGCTGGGGTCTTGCCGAGACGCGCGCCGCCGGCTTTGCTCCCGGCGCAGTCCCGGCGGGTGGCTGAGTCCCGGCGCCCACCCTATATTCGCCTGCCAAGCAACCGAACGAAGCGGAGAACAATATGGCAGAGGCAAGCGGGCCCGTGCCCGTGACCGTGCTGACCGGCTACCTTGGCGCCGGCAAGACCACCCTGCTCAACCGGATCCTGACCGAGCAGCACGGCCGGCGCTATGCCGTGGTCATCAACGAGTTCGGCGAACTCGGTGTGGACAACGACCTCGTCGTTGAAGGCGACGAGGAGGTTTTCGAGATGAACAACGGCTGCATCTGCTGCACTGTGCGCGGCGATCTCATCCGCATCGTCGGCGGCCTGATGAAAAGGCGGGAGAAGTTCGACGGCATCATCATCGAAACGACCGGGCTCGCCAATCCGGCTCCCGTGGCGCAGACCTTCTTCGTCGATGAGGGCGTGCGGCAGAAGACGCGCCTCGATGCCATCGTCACCGTTGTCGATGCCAAGCACCTACCCGCGCGTCTTGCCGACAGCCACGAGGCCGCGGACCAGATCGCCTTCGCTGACGTGATCGTGCTGAACAAGACGGATCTCGTAAGCGCCGAAGAACTGGCCGGGGTCGAGGAGCAGATCCGCGGCATCAACCGCTTCGCGCGCATCCACCGTACCGAGCACGCGGCGGTGCCGATCGGCGACGTGCTCGATCAAGGTGCGTTCGATCTCGAACGGGTGCTCGCCGAGGCACCGGATTTCCTGACCGAGGACGGGCACGAGCACAACGACGATGTCGGCTCGGTGAGCTTCGAACTCGACCAGCCGCTCGATGCGGAGCGGTTCAATGCGTGGATGAGCGTGCTCTTGGCCGAGAAGGGACCGGACCTGCTGCGCACCAAGGGCATCCTCCATTATGCCGGCGAGGAACGGCGCTTCGCCTTTCAGGCCGTGCACATGATCGCAGACGGCGCCTTCATCGGGCCATGGAAGGAGGGCCAGCCGCGACAGAGCCGGATCGTCTTCATCGGGCGCAACCTCAATCGCCCGCAGCTCCGCCGCGGCTTCGAATCCTGCCAGGCGGCCTGACCCGGCATGGGAGAGAGCCTGGTCGCGGACGAACTTCTCAAGACGCGCGGCGAGGCGCGCTCGTTCAATGCCGTCGTCGTTGCCGGAGCGTTCGAGCGTGCGGGCCGGTTCTGCGCCTTCGCGCTCGGCGACGGCTCGCTCCGCATCGCCGGCCCCGGCGCGGCCGGGGAGTGGCGGCAAGTTGACGTGCATGCCGGAGCGGTGCTCGCGCTCGCGGCGGATGCTGAGGCCGGCAGCTTTCTCTCCGGCGGCGATGACGGCGCCTTCCGCCGCAGCCGGGCCGGCGGCGAGGCCGCGGACATCGCCCGCTTGGGGTCACGCTGGGTCGAGCACGTCGCAAGCCACCCGGGCGAGAAAGGTGCGGGCCTCATCGCCGCCGCGGTCGGACGCAAGGTCCATCTCTTCGATGCGGCGGGAAGGCCGCTCAAGGTCCTCGAGCATCCCTCCACCGCAACGGGTATCGCCTTCGACCGCAAGGGCAAGCGGATCGGTGCCAGCCATTACAATGGTGCCTCGCTCTGGTTCGTGGCGGCGGAGACGGACAGCCTGCGCAAGCTCGAATGGAAGGGCAGCCACATCGCTATCGTGATCCACCCCGAGGGCGATGCCGTGGTCACGGCGATGCAGGAAAATGCCCTGCACGGCTGGCGCCTTTCCGATGGCCAGCACATGCGCATGAGCGGCTATCCGGGGAAGACGGAATCTCTGTCCTTCACCCGGCGCGGTAAGTGGCTCGCGACGAGCGGGGCGGATGCGATCGTGCTCTGGCCTTTCTTCGGCGACGGCCCGATGGGCAAGCCGCCGCTCGAGCTGGCCGGCGGGGACGGCGTGGCCTGCACGCGTGTCGCCTGCCATCCGGAGCGTGACACGGTGGCGGCGGGATTCGCCGACGGGCTGGTGGTGCTCGCCGATATCGAGTCCGGGCGCGTGCTGCCTGTCGCCGCGCCCGGCCGCGGCGCGGTCTCCGCGCTCGCTTGGAGCCCGGACGGCACGCGGCTTGCCCTCGGCACCGAAAAGGGCTTCGCCGCGATTGTCGATTTCTCCCGCCGGTAGGAACAGGTGAGACGGATGGAACGTTTGGCGGGGGCAGGAATCTCGCTGCCCAAACTCGGGCTCGGCACCTGGAAGCTTGCAGGCGAGACGGGGCGGCGGGCCGTCGAAAGCGCACTTGCGCTCGGCTACCGGCACATCGATACCGCCGAGATGTACGGCAACGAGGAGGCCGTCGGGGCCGCGATTGCCGCCTCGGGCGTGCCGCGCTCCGAGATCCATCTCACCACCAAGGTGTGGTGGACGAACCTCGCCCCGGCGGCGATCCGCCGCGCCATTGCGGCGAGCCTCGAGCGGCTCCGCACCGATTACGCCGATCTCTATCTCATCCATTGGCCGGCCCCGGAGATGGACCTTGCGGCGGCACTCGGGGCGATGCTCCGGCTCCGTGACGAGGGGCGCGTGCGGGCAATCGGGGTCGCCAATTTCCCGATTGCGCTGCTCAGAAGCGCTGTCGAGGAGATCGGCGCCCCGATTGCCTGCAACCAGGTCGAGTATCATGTGCTGCTCGACCAATCGAAGCTGCTCGCCTACGCGCGGGCGAAGCAAATCCCGATCATCGCCTATTGTCCGTTGGCGCAGGGCAGGCTTGCGGGAAACACCGTCCTCGCCGCGATCGCGGCAAAGCACGGAACGACCCCGGCCGCGGTGGCGCTTGCTTGGCTGCTCGGCCAGGAGGGGGTCGGCGCGATCCCGAAATCCGGCCGGCCGCAGGGCCAGTTGGCCAATCTCACTGCCTGCGATCTCGTGCTCGATGTGGCGGATCGGGCGGCAATCGCGGCACTGCCCAAGAACGGGCGCTGCGTCAGCCCTTCCTTTGCGCCGCTCTGGGATTAGCAACCGGCTGGCGCCGGGCCTTGCGTTCTTCGCCCCGTTTCCGCTAAAGGCCCGCCTTCCCCGCCGGGGACGACGGCATCGTCCTCGGCTGTGCCCTTCGATATCGGGCCGTCCGCAATGTGCGGAAGCGGCCCCGAAGGGCCGATCCAGCCGAAGGGAGAACCGGATGCCGCTTTACGAATGCGTGCTCATCGCACGCAACGATGCGACGCAGCAGCAGGTCGATGCGCTCGCCGACCAGATCGCCCAAGGCATGGAAGCCGGCGGCGGGGCAGTGAAGAAGCGCGAATACTGGGGCCTGCGCAGCTTGGCCTATCGCATCAAGAAGAACCGCAAGGGTCATTACCTGCTGCTCGGCCTCGATGCGCCGCCTGCCGCCGTTACCGAGATGGAGCGCCTGCTCCGCCTCAATGAGGACGTGCTGCGCTTCCTTACCATTCGCGTCCCGGCGATCGAGGAAGGGCCCTCGGCGATGCTGGCGCGCCGCTCCGACGATCGGGAACGGACCTTTCGCGGTCCGAAGCCGGCGGGCCGCTTCGATTCAGGGCGTCGGCGCTATGACGACCGCGAGGAGTTCCGGGCGCGTCCCGAGCGCGAGGATGAGTTCCGGCAGGCCGAGCCGGCGAGGGAGGAATAGACGATGTCCGATCAGGCAGAGATCAATCCCGCCGCCCGTCGCGCCGCCGTCGGGGCGCGCCGTCCGTTCTACCGGCGTCGCAAGACCTGCCCCTTCTCCGGCCCCAACGCGCCCAAGATCGACTACAAAGACGTCCGCCTGCTCTCGCGGTTTCTCTCCGAGCGCGGCAAGATCGTTCCGAGCCGCATCACTGCGGTTTCTGCCAAGCGCCAGAGGGAGCTCGCGCTCGCGATCAAGCGGGCGCGGTTCCTCGCTCTTCTGCCGTACGTGGTGAGCTGAGGGAGAACGCCGATGGCCGCCGTCGAGGTGATCCTGCTGCAGCGGGTCGAGAAGCTCGGCCAGATGGGCGATGTGGTCAGGGTGAAGCCGGGCTTCGCACGCAACTACCTGCTGCCGCAGAAGAAGGCGCTGCGCGCCAGCAAGGAGAACCGGGAGCGGTTCGAACAAAGCCGCGTTGAGCTTGAGGCTCAGAACCTGAAGCGGCGCGAGGAGGCGCAGCGCGTCGCCGAGCGCGTCGCCGGTCTTTCTGTCGTGGTGATCCGCCAAGCCGGGGAGGCGGGCAATCTCTACGGCTCGGTGAGTGCGCGCGATATCGCCGAGGCATGCACCGCCGCCGGGCTCTCGATCGGCCGCGAGCAGGTTTCGCTTGAGCATCCGATCAAGATGCTGGGCCGCAGCACGGTCAGGGTCGTGTTGCACCCTGAGGTCTCGATCGGCGTCACGGTGAACGTTGCCCGCTCGCCCGAAGAGGCGGAACGCCGGGCGCGCGGCGAGGCCGGCGAGGCCGAAACGCCGCCCGAACCCGTCGAGCAGGCGCCGCCCCCGGCCGCCTGAAATCGGCCGCCCGAAACCGGGCAGCTTTGACGCTGCCCCACGCTTTGGCCATTCTGTCGCACCGCAGGAAGCATCACGTCCTTCGCGGGAATGGTCATGCAGCGTCTTTTGGAGAAAACCCTCGATCGCCTGATCGTTGAAGGCCGCCTCACCGTCCGCTGGCCAGACGGCAGGGAGACACGTTACGGACACGGTGGCGGGCGCTCCGCCGGAGCTGCGATCAAGGACGGGGCAACCGTGCGGCGGCTTCTTCTCAATCCCTCGCTGGGGCTCGGCGAGGGCTACATGGCCGGCACGGTCGTGGCGCTCGATTGCAGCCTCTACGACCTGCTCGACCTGCTCGTCGCCAACGTCATGGCAGCGGGCGGTGGCACACCCATCATGCGGCTGCGCACCTGTCTCGGCCGGCTGGTCCGCCGCATCTTGCAGTACAATCCTGCCCCTCGCGCCCGGCGCAACGCCGCCCACCATTACGATCTCAACGGCCGACTCTACAGCCTCTTTCTTGATCGCGACCGGCAATATTCCTGCGCCTACTTCCGGCGCGGCGACGAGACGATCGAGGAGGCGCAGGCGGCCAAGAAGCGGCACATCGTGGCCAAGCTACTGCTCGAACGGCCGGATCTCTCCGTGCTCGACATCGGCAGCGGCTGGGGTGGCCTTGCGCTCACGCTCGCACGCGACCACGCTGCTCGCGTCCTCGGCATCACGCTGTCCTCCGAGCAGCTGACCGAATCCCGCGCGCGTGCCGCCGCCTCCGGGCTGGCTGGGCGCGTCTGCTTCGAGTTGCAGGACTACCGCGCCCTCAATCAGCGCTTCGATCGCATCGTCTCGGTCGGCATGTTCGAGCATGTCGGCATCGTGCATTACAACGAATTCTTCGCCGCCATCCGCCGTTGCCTCGCCCCGGACGGGGTCGCCTTGCTGCATGCCATCGGCCGCAGCGAGGGACCGAGCGCAACCGACCGGTGGATCGCCAAATACATCTTTCCGGGCGGCTATTGTCCGGCGCTCTCGGAAGTTCTGCCGGCGATCGAGCGCGCGGGCCTCTGGGTCACCGACATCGAGATTCTACGCCTGCATTACGCCGAGACTCTGGCGCGCTGGCGGCGCCGGTTCCTGGTCAACCGCGACGCCATCGCCGCACTGATCGACGAGCGCTTCTGCCGCATGTGGGAATTCTACCTCGTCGGCTCCGAGCTCGCCTTTCGTCGCGAGGGCCAGATGGTCTTCCAGATCCAGCTCGCGCGTTCGCTCGATGCGGTGCCGCTGACACGCGACTACCTCGCCGAAGCCGAACGGCGCGCTGCTCGCACGCAAAGCCTCACCTGAAGCGGGCAGGAAGCCGGCTCAGCGGCCGAGATAAGTGTCCACGACGCGATGGTCCTCGGCGAGCGCCGCTGCGTTGCCGGAGAGCACGATGCGGCCCTGATCCATGACATAGGCACGATCGGCCGCCGAGAGGCCGAGCGTCAGGCTCTGCTCGGCGAGCAGGATGCTGACCCCCTGCTTGCGCAGCAACGGGAAAGTCTGGAACACCGAGAGCACGATCTTCGGGGCAAGACCGGTGGAAGGTTCATCGAGGAGAAGCACGCGCGGATCCGTCATCAGGGCCCGCGCAATGGCCAGCATCTGCTGCTCGCCGCCCGAAAGCGTGCCGGCGCGCTGGCCAAGGCGCTGGCCGAGCGCGGGGAACATCTCGAGCATGCGCTGGCGCAGCTCGACGCGACGGGCGGGCGAGGAGAGCCGGCCGCCGAGCTCGAGGTGATCGGCGACGGAAAGCCGGGGAAAGAGCTCGCGCCCGCTCGGCACATGCCCGATGCCGGCGCGGGTGATCTCGTGCGCGGGCCGGCCCTCGATCGGCTCGCCGAAGAGGCGGATGCTGCCCCGGCGTGGGGGAAGGAGGCCGGCGATGGTGCGCAGAAGCGTCGTCTTGCCCGCACCGTTGGCGCCGAGCACCGCGACGACCTCGCGTGAACCGAGCTCGAGCGAGACGCCGTCGAGGATCGTGAGGGGGCCGATGCCGGCGGTGGCGTCCTCGACGACGAGGGCCGGTGCGTCCTTGTTCACAACGGTTCACCGAGATAGGCGCGCACCACCACGGGATCCGTGAGCACCGCAGCCGGTGCACCCTCGGCGATCTTGCGGCCGAAATCCAGCACCACCATCCGGTCACAGAGATCGGAGACGGCCGCGATGACATGCTCGACGCAAGCCACCGCAGCAACGCCGTACTCGGGGAGGCACCGGATCACCCCGCGCACCGCCTCCTGCTCCTCGCGCGTCATCCCGGCCATCACCTCGTCGAGCAGCACAAGCTCGGGGTCGAGCGCCAGAACACGCGCGAATTCGAGCTGCCGCTGGTAGCCGGGCGTGAGACGGCTTGCCGGATCGCGCCACATCGGCGCCAGTCCGATCGTCTGCAGCACCCATGCCGCATGCTCCGCCGCGCGGTGGGACTGCCGCCCATGCCGGCTCGCCAGCACGACGTTCTCCCACACCGTCAGCGAGGGCAGGAGGCGCGGGATCTGGAAGCTGCGCGCGATGCCTCGCTGGGCCCGCCGGAAGATCGGAACGCGGCTGATCGGCTCGCCGAAATAGAGGATCTCTCCGCTGGTCGGGCGAACGAAGCCGGTGATGGCGTTGAAGAGGGTCGTCTTGCCGGCGCCGTTAGCACCGATGATACCGAGCATCTCGCCGCGTCTGAGGCTGAGCGAGACCCCGTCGAGCGCGGTCAACCCCCCGAAGCGCACCGTGAGATCGCGCACCTCGAGCACCGGCGCCGCTCCCTGCCGCGCCGGCCGCGCCGGCGGCACAACCGCCGGCAGCGTCTTCGGAGCCAGCACGATCGGCCGCATCAGCCAGCCGAATCGGTTCGCCAGCCCCACTAGCCCGCCCGGAAAGGCGAGCACCGTCGAGATCACCACCACCCCGTAGAGCGCGAGCTGAAGATCGGGGAAAGCCACACCGAACTGCTCGCCGGCCAGCATCAGGGTCAGCGTGCCGAGAAACGGGCCCCACAAGGTGCCGATGCCGCCGAACAGCACGAACACCACGATCTGCAGATCGAGCGAGGAGTTGAACGCGCTGCTGGGGTCCATGTAGCTGCGGTTCCAGGCGACCAGGCCGCCGGCCATCGCCGGCAGGATCGCGCTCAGCACGAAGGCGATGACCTTGACGCGGGTCGCCGGTACGCCGAGCGCCGCCGCCGCTTCCTCGTCCTCGTTCAGGCTCACGGCGTCGAGGCCGAAGCCCGAGTGCACGAAGAAGGCGTTGCAGGCAAAGGCGAGCAGGGCAAGCAGGCAGGTCGCGACATAGATGCGCACCGGCATCAGCTCGGCGGGCAGGCTAAGACCGAGCGAGGCGCCAGCGAAGCCCCAGCTGTTGAACACGACGCCGAGAATGCGGGCCAGGCCCAGCATGCCGAGCGCGAACAGGATGCCGCGCAGGCGCAGCATAAACGGGCCGAGCAACAGCGCGGCGGCGGCGCCGACCACGCCGCTCGCCAGGACGGCAAAATACCACGGCAGGTGCGCGTGCAACACCAGGAGCGCGGTGCTGTAGGCGCCGAGGCCGTAGAACGAAACCTGACCGAAGGAGAGGTACCCGGTGAAGCCGCTGATCAGATTCCAGCCGTAGGCAAGGATGATGGCGGTCAGGGTGTCGGTGGCGAGCTGCAGCAGATAGCCGGTGCTCAGCAGCGGAACGGCGGCGACGACGGCGAGCGCGCCGAGCGCCGCGCCCGCTTGCCACCGGCGCCGGCCGCGGCGCTCTGCCGCGGCTTCCCGCCCGAGCGTGAGGCCGGGTTCGCCGCGGCGCTCGCCGGTGGCTTCCTCCATGGCTAGCCGAGGCGCCGGAACCGCCCCGGCCCGGCGAGCATGACCACGAGCAACAGCACGTAGGGAAGCACGTATTCGGCATTGCCGCCGAGGTAGTACCCCGCCACCGACTGCGCGATGCCGAGCAGGAGCGCGGCGGCGGCGACGCCCAGATAGTCGCCGAGACCGCCGAGGGCGATGATGACGAAGGCAAGCAAGGTCAGATCGGAGGCGGTCTGCGGCGCCACCGGCATGATGACGATCACCAGCACGCCGGCGGCGGCGGCGAGGCCGACGCCGATGCCGAACGCGATCAGGCGTACCCGGGCGACGTCGATGCCGCAGGAGAGCGCCCCGGTCGGGCTCTGCGAGGCGGCGAGCAGCGCCTTGCCCGAGTAGGTGCGGTTGAGCCACCAGTAGAGCAAGGCCGACATCACGGCGGCGAATGCGCCCGCCACCACCAGCGCCTTGCCGAAGGCGAGTGCGCCGAGTTTCCAGCTCGACTGGAGATAGGGCACGGAGACGAAATCCGAGCCAAACACCTGCAAGGCAAGCTCGATCAGCACATAGGATAGCCCGAAGGTGACGATGAGGCTGAGCAGCCCGGCCTTGGCGCCCGCCTGCATCACCGGCTCGATCAGCAGGCGCTGACCCGCCGCACCTGCCGCCGCGCCGCCGGCCAACGCCAGCGGCAACACGAGCAGCGGGCTCAAGCCGGTTCGCATGCTGAACCAGTAGGTGAACAGGCCGGCGAGCGCGATGATGCTGCCATGGGCGAGGTTGACCACGCCCATCACGCCGAAGATCAGGTTGAGGCTCTGCGCGACCAGGACGTAGAGCCCGCCGAGCAGGATGCCGTTCACCAGCAGTTGCAGCGCTAGCGTGCCGACCTCTGATGCCCCTTCCCGGCGTGCCGTGCCGGCCCGCCGGGCGCGCCTCCGGCGCACCCGCGATCAGGCACGGAAGCGCGCGCCTGGTGCCATCGGCAGCGGTCGGCGGAGCGGGGTCACGCTGCCGCCTCAATGGCCGGTATAGGGGAACAGCACCGGCGCCTGGGCCAGCTCGGCAGGGGCCACCAGCTTCAGCACCCCGTTCTGGATCTGCACCATGTCCTGCACCGCACCGGTCGTCCTGCCGTTCGCATTGTCGTGGATCGGCCCTTGGATCGACTGCACCGTGTGCGTTACGATCCAGTGGCGGATCTTCGCCTGGTCGAGCGAGTGGGTAGCTTGCACCGCGGCGCCCAGAACCTGGATCGCGGTGTAGCCGGCCGCCGCATGATAGTCCGGCTGCTGGTGGAACATCCTGGTGTAGGCGGCGATGAAAGTCTTGTTGCCGGGGGTCTTGAAGTTGAACCACCAGCCGGTGTTGCCGAATACCCGGTTGGCGAGCGGCCCGAGCGCCTGGACATAGGCGGCCTCGACCGGCCCTACCGTTTCGCCCAGGAATTTCGGCGCGAAGCCCTGCTCATGCAGGGCCCGCACGAGGTTGACGGAGTCCGGATAGTAGGCACATTCGAGCACCACGTCGGGGTTGGCGTGCTTGATCGCCAGCGCGATCGAGGAGAAATCGGTCTGCAGCGTGTAGGTGGTCCGGTAGACAATCTTCAGTCCGAGCTGCTTGGCCTGCGCCACCCGTGCATGATAGCAGGCCAGAGAATACGCGGATTCGAGTCCGAGTAGCGCCGCCGTGCGCGCGCCGTGCTGCTTGGCGAGCGGAAGCAACTGGTGCAGATAGGTGGTGGAATCGGCCGTGTTCATCAGGTTCCACTTGTTGCCCGGCACGTAAATGCTGGGCACCGAGGCGCCGGGCTCGAGCGTCGCCATCTTGTACTTGTTGATGAGCGGCGCGATCGCGATCGTGACGAGGCTGGAATAGGGGCCGACCAGCAGGTTCACCTTGTCGAGCGTGACCAGCCGCTGATAGAGCCGCACCGCCGTGCCGGGGCTGCTCTTGTCGTCATAATACTTGAGCACGATCTTGCGGCCGAGCCAGCCGCCGTGCAGGTTGGCCTCAGCGACGCCGGCCTTGATGCCCTTGATCTCGTAAAGCCCGTCGGTCGCCAGCGCGCCGGTTTCCGAAATCGTCGTGCCGATGACGATCGGCGGCGCCGCGTTGGCGGCGGGCGGGGCGGCGAACAACCCTGCGAGCGGCAAGGCCAAGCCTCCCGCAAGGAGCGCACCGAGGCGTGCTGGTAGCGATGCCATGTTTGCCTCCCGTTGTTCGCTCTCGGGGCTCTGTGGGCGCGGCCCCAAAATTCCGGAGCGTATTAGAGGGGAGATCGCATCCAGCGTCAAGCGCGCGAGGCTGCTTGCCACGATCGGGTTGCGGCAAGCGGGGCACGCTCGGCCGGCGCGGTCTCGCCGCCGGCCTCGCAGGCCAGCGCGCGTCGGGCGGCTACGCGGGGTGGGCGGGCGAGGGCCTTGCCGGCCGACGCGGGAGACGCCAGCATATACGACCGCGCCGGCGGCCGGTGCTGCCTGGTGCGGCTGTGGTGGTCGGGCAATGCCGGCGGCAGCCCCGCTGCGGCGGCGGCGGCGGCGCGGCCCACTCCCGGAAGGAGCGGCGTCGTGCGCAACCGGTTGCGGGGCTTCGATTTCGCTCTCGGCGAGACCGCCGGGCTCTTGCGCGAGACGGTGGCGGACTTCGCCGCCCGCGAGATCGCCCCGCGCGCCGCCGCGATCGACGCCGCCAGCGAATTTCCGGCCGACCTCTGGGGCAAGCTCGGCGCGCTCGGACTGCTCGGCATCACGGTCGAGGAGGAGTATGGCGGCGCCGGCATGGGCTATCTCGAGCACGTCGTGGCGATGGAAGAGATCAGCCGCGCCTCCGCCTCGGTCGGGCTTTCCTATGGCGCGCACTCGAACCTCTGCGTCAACCAGATCCGCCGCAACGGCAGCCCGGCCCAGAAGAGCCGCTATCTGCCGGGCCTCGTCGCCGGAGAGCAGGTCGGCGCGCTCGCCATGTCCGAGCCCGGCGCGGGCTCGGACGTGGTCGGCATGCAGACCCGGGCGGAGCGCCGCGGCGGGCGCTACCTGCTCAACGGCAGCAAGATGTGGATCACCAACGGGCCGGACGCCGACCTGCTTGTCGTTTACGCCAAGACCGACCCAACGGCCGGCGCGCGCGGCATCACCGCCTTCCTGATCGAGAGGGACTTTCCTGGCTTCTCGACCGCGCCAAAGCTCGACAAACTCGGCATGCGCGGCTCGAACACGTGCGAGCTCGTGTTCCACGACTGCGAGGTGCCGGCGGAGAACGTGCTGGGTGAGGTCGGGCGCGGGGTCGAGATCCTGATGAGCGGGCTCGACTACGAGCGTGCAGTGCTGGCCGGCGGCCCCTTGGGCATCATGCAGGCAGCGATGGATCTCGTCCTGCCCTACGTGCACGAACGCCGGCAGTTCGGGCGGCCGATCGGCGAGTTCCAGTTGATGCAAGGAAAACTCGCGGACATGTACACGACGATGCAGGCGGCGAAGGCCTATGTGTATGCGGTCGCCCGTGCCCTCGATCGCGGTGCGGCGGGGCGCAAGGATGCCGCGGCGGCGATTCTGCTGGCCGCCGAGAAGGCCACCTGGATTGCGCTCGAGGCGATCCAGTGCCTCGGTGCCAACGGCTATATCAACGACTATCCGGCGGGGCGGCTTCTGCGCGATGCCAAGCTTTACGAAATCGGCGCCGGCACGAGCGAGATCCGGCGCATGCTGATCGGCCGCGAGCTGTTTGCCGAGACGGCGTGAGACGCACCGATGCCGGCGCTCGAAACGACCATCGATCGGCAGAGCAGCGAATACCGTGCCAATGCCGCGGCGATGCAATCGCTTCTGGCCGAGCTCCGCGCCGCCGCCGAGCGCGTGCGCGAGGGCGGGGGTGAGGCAGCGCGAAAACGCCATCTCGGGCGCGGCAAGCTGCTGCCACGCGATCGCATCCGCGCGCTGATCGACCCGCTCTCGCCCTTCCTCGAGGTGGGCCAGCTCGCCGCACACGCCATGTATGGCGGCGAGGTGCCCTCGGCCGGGCTGATCGCCGGAATCGGGCGCGTTGCCGGCCGCGAATGCATGATCATCGCCAATGATGCCACGGTGAAGGGTGGCACCTATTTCCCGATCACCGTGAAGAAGCACCTGCGCGCGCAGGAGATCGCCGCCGAAAACCGTCTGCCCTGCCTCTACCTCGTCGATTCGGGCGGCGCCAACCTGCCGAACCAGGACGAGGTGTTTCCCGACCGCGAGCATTTCGGCCGCATCTTCTACAATCAGGCGCGGATGTCGGCAGCCGGAATCCCGCAGGTCGCCCTGGTGATGGGCTCCTGCACCGCCGGCGGGGCCTACGTGCCGGCGATGTCCGACGAGACGATCATCGTGCGTAACCAGGGCACGATCTTCCTTGGCGGCCCGCCGCTCGTGAAGGCCGCAACCGGCGAAGTGGTGACGGCCGAGGATCTGGGTGGTGCAGATCTCCATACCCGCGTCTCGGGCGTCGCCGATCATTACGCCGAGAACGACCTGCACGCGCTCGGCATCGCGCGCGCAATCGTGCGCCACCTCAACGGGGTCAAGCATGTGCCGCTCGCTCTCCGCCCACCCGCGCCGCCGCGCTATGATCCCGTCGAGATCGCCGGCATCGTGCCGGCCGATCTCCGCAAGCCCTTCGAAGTGCGCGAGGTGATTGCGCGCATCGCCGACGCGAGCCTGTTCGACGAATTCAAGCGTCTCTATGGGCCAACGCTCGTCACCGGTTTCGCGCACATCTTCGGCTACCCGGTCGGCATCATTGCCAACAACGGCATCCTCTTTTCGGAAAGCGCGGAGAAGGGTGCACACTTCATCGAGCTCTGCACCCAGCGCGGCATTCCGCTCGTCTTCCTGCAGAACATCACGGGCTTCATGGTCGGTCGCAAATACGAGGCCGGCGGCATCGCCAAGCACGGAGCGAAAATGGTAGCGGCCGTCGCATCGGCGGCCGTGCCGAAGTTTACGATGATCATCGGCGGCAGCTTCGGTGCCGGCAACTACGCCATGTGCGGCCGCGCCTATTCGCCGCGCTTCCTCTGGACATGGCCGAACGCCCGCATCAGCGTGATGGGCGGCGAACAGGCAGCCGCGGTGCTGGCCGAGGTCCGCCGCGATGCCCTCGCCGCGCGTGGTGTCGCATGGCCGGCCGAGGAGGAAGAGGCCTTCAAGGCACCGATCCGCGACCAATACGAGGCGCAGGGCCATCCCTTCTACGCGACCGCCCGGCTTTGGGACGACGGGGTGATCGACCCGTCGGAGACGCGCCGCGTTCTGGGGCTGGCTATCTCCGCGAGCCTGAACACATCGATCGAGCCGACTCGCTTCGGCCTTTTTCGAATGTAGCGCGCGTGTTCCGCAAGATCCTCATCGCCAATCGTGGCGAGATCGCCTGCCGCGTGATCCGAACCGCAGCGCGGCTTGGGATCGTGACAGTCGCCGTCTATTCCGAGGCCGACGCATCCGCCCGCCACGTCGCGCTGGCCGACGAGGCCTGGCCGATCGGCCCGCCGCCCGCGCGGGAAAGCTATCTTGCGATCGCGAATATCCTCGATGCGGCGCGGCGTGCCGGGGCCGATGCAATCCACCCGGGCTACGGCTTCCTCTCCGAGAACGCGGATTTCGCCGAGGCCTGCGCAGAGGTGGGAATCGTTTTCATCGGGCCGCCGCCCGCTTCAATACGCGCCATGGGCTCGAAGGCGGAGGCGAAGGCACTGATGGAAGAGGCCGGCGTTCCGCTCGTGCCGGGCTATCACGGTGCGGCGGAGGACGATGCCACCCTCGCTGCGGCCGCAGCCGCGGTCGGCTATCCCGTGCTCATCAAGGCCGCAGCCGGCGGCGGCGGGCGCGGGATGCGCATCGTCGAGCGGCCAGAAGAACTCGAGGCTGCGCTCGCCGGGGCTAGGCGCGAATCCTTGGCTGCCTTCGGCTCGGATCTCCTCCTCATCGAGAAATATCTCGCCCACGCGAGACATATCGAAATCCAGATTTTTGCCGACGGGCACGGCTCGCTCGTTTCACTCTTCGAGCGCGATTGCTCGATCCAGCGCCGCTACCAGAAGATCGTCGAGGAAGCACCGGCACCCGGCCTCGATCCGGCCCTGCGCAAGGCAATGGAAAAGGCGGCGATCGCCGCCGCGAGCGCGGTCGGCTATGTCGGGGCGGGGACGGTCGAGTTCCTGGTGGCGGGAACGGATTTCTACTTCATGGAGATGAACACGCGCCTGCAGGTCGAGCATGCGGTGACCGAGATGATCACGGGCCAGGATCTCGTCGAATGGCAGATCCGCGTGGCCGCCGGTGAGAAGCTGCCACGTGGCGCCGGTGATCTTGGGATCCGCGGTCATGCCATCGAGGCGCGGCTCTACGCCGAGGATCCGGCGCATGATTTCCTGCCCTCGATCGGACGGCTGCTGCACCTTCGCGAACCGCGGCGAAGCGCGGAGGTACGGGTGGAAAGCGGCGTGCGCGAAGGCGATGCCATCGGCACCGAATACGATGCGATGATCGCCAAGCTGATCGTCTGGGGCGAGGATCGCGAGGCGGCGCTCGGCCGCCTCGCCGCTGCGCTCTGCGAGTGGGAGATCGTCGGCATCGAAACGAATCTCTCCCTGCTGGATGCGATCGTTTCACAACCGGAGTTTGTTGCGGCCGACTACGATACCGGGTTCATCAACCACCACCGCGCCCGGCTGCTGCCGCCCGCATCCCCCGTCCTGCCGGCGGCGGAGGAGCACGTGGTCCTTGCCGCGGCGGCGCTCGCCGTACTTCGGGATGAAGAACGGGCGATGGCGGATGCCGCAGCGCGCTCGACCGATCCCTTTTCGCCCTGGGCGTTCGCCGATGCCTGGCGGATGAACGGCGCGGGCTATCAGGATCTTTCGTTTTCGAGAAACGAGGAGATCATCGCTCTTCGCGCCTTCGCGTTGCCGGACGGCGCCTGGCGGCTCGCCTTCGCGGGGACGAGCGTGCGAGCGGCGGCAAGCGAAGACGCCGAGGAGATGATGCTCCGCGTGGATGGCATCGTGCATCGGCTCTTTGTCATCCGCCGCGATGCGGATCTCGTGGTCATCCGCCGTGGTGGCCGGGCGAGGGTTCGCAATCATGTGCTCACCCGCCTCGATCCGCTCGCCGCACCCGCCGGCGAGGCCGCGGGCTCGGAACGGCTGGTCGCCCCCATCCCCGCACGTATCACGCGCGTGCTCGTAAAGCCCGGTGATGCCGTGCAGAAAGGCGCAACCCTTATCGTGCTCGAGGCAATGAAAATGGAGCTCACGCTTGCCGCGCCGCGTGCCGGCACGATCGACCGCATCCCCTTCGCCAGCGGCGAGATGGTCGAGGAAGGAGCGGAGCTGGTGCGATTTTCGCCCGAGGTACCTTGCTGAGGAGTGCTCCGAAGGTTCAGGCCACTGCAGTGTCCTTCGCAAGCTCCTGCGCCGCGCGGACGGCAAGCGCGCTCACATTGACGATTCCGCGCGCCGTCACGCTCGGCACCATTACGTGCAGCGGCTTCGCAAGGCCGAGCAGAAGCGGGCCGATCGTCAGTCCCTCGGCCGCGGTCTTCAGGAGGTTGAAGGCAATGCTGGCCGCGTCGAGATTCGGCATCACAAGCAGATTGGCCGTGCTGGTGAGCCGGGAATCGCCCACGGCACGCTTGCGGATTGCCTCGGAAAGTGCGGCATCCGCCTGCATTTCCCCGTCGATCTCGAGCTCAGGCGCGCGGGTGCGGATGAGGTCGAGCGCCGTGCGCATCTTGCGCGCCGAATCCCAGCGCGAACCGCCGAAGCTCGAGTGCGAAAGGAGCGCTGCCTTCGGCACGATGCCGAAGCCCCGCACGGCCGCGGCGGCAAGCAGGGTCATCTCGGCGATCTGATCGGCAGTCGGATCGGGCACCATCTGCGTATCGCAAACAAAGAGCGTGCCGTTGCGCAGGATCAGCACGGAAAGCGCATAGACGCGCGTTGCATCAGCCAGCCGCGGCACGAGCGGCAGGGCGTGCTGCATATGCCGCCACCACTCCCCCGTGCCGCCGCAAATGGCCGCGTCCACCCGGCCGGTGTTGAGGAGCATCGCCGCGGCAACGGTCGTGATCCGCCGAATCCTGACCGCGGCATCCGCCGGCGGTATCCCGTGCCGGCTGACGAGACTCTGGTAGCGTGGCAGGAGCCCCTCCGTCGTCGCCGTGTCGGCGGCGGGATCGAAGATCTCCACATTCTCGCCCGGCTTCAGCCGGAGCCCGAGTTCGTGCACGCGTGCGGCGATCACGGCGCGCCGCCCGATCAGCAAGGGAAGCGCAATGCCTTCGTCGAGCGCAGTCTGCACTGCGCGCAGCACGCGCTCGTCCTCGCCCTCGGCATAGGCGATCCGCTTGGGCGCACTGCGGGCGACCTCGAACACGGGATGCATCAGTTCGCCGGAGCGGAAAGCAAAGCGCTCGAGGTCCTGGCGGTAGCGCGCGCAATCCTCAAGCGGCCTGTCTGCCACGCCGCTTTCCATCGCCGCCTTGGCGACGGCGGGAGCGATCTCGAGGATGAGGCGCGGATCAAACGGCTTCGGAATGATGTAATCGGGGCCGAACACCGGCGCGGCGCCGCCGTAGGCGGCAAGCACCGCCTCGCTCGCCTCCATGCGCGCCAGCCCCGCGAGCGCCTCCACGGCGGCGATCTGCATGGCCTGATTGATCGTTCTGGCCCCGACATCGAGCGCGCCGCGAAAGATGAAGGGGAAGCAGAGCACGTTGTTGACCTGGTTCGGATAGTCCGAGCGCCCGGTTGCCATGATCGCGTCGGGCCGCGCGGCGCGCACAAGCTCGGGCATGATCTCAGGCTCGGGGTTGGCCAGCGCGAGGATCAGTGGGCGCGGCGCAAATCGCCCGAGCCATTCCGGTTGCAGCACCTTGGGTGCCGAGAGGCCGAGGAATATGTCTGCATCCGCCAGCACCTCCTCGAGCCGGCGCGCCTTGGTCTCGCGTGCGTAACGGAGGAGGTTCTGTGCTTCGAGGTCAGGGCGTCCGGCGTGCACGACGCCCTTGATGTCTGTCAGCGTAACATTCTCGGGCGGAAGGCCCATGGCGACGAGAAGATCGACAGACGCGAGTGCCGCGGCCCCGGCGCCCGAGGTGACGAGCCTTGCCTCCTCGAGCCGCTGGCCCTGGAGCAGCAGGCCATTGCGCACGGCCGCCGCCACCGTGATCGCCGTGCCGTGCTGGTCGTCATGGAAGACCGGGATGTGCATCCGGCTACGCAGCGCCTGTTCGATCCGGAAGCACTCGGGCGCCTTGATGTCCTCCAGGTTGATCGCGCCGAAGGTGGGCTCGAGGGCGGCCACAACCTCGATGAAACGGTCCGGATCGGCGGCATCGACTTCGATATCGAACACATCGATCCCGGCGAACTTCTTAAAAAGGACAGCCTTGCCTTCCATCACCGGCTTGGCGGCGAGCGGGCCGATATTGCCGAGCCCGAGTACGGCGGTGCCGTTCGAGATCACCGCCACCAGGTTGCCGCGGGTGGTGTAGTCGTGCACGGACGCGGGATTTGCGGCGATCGCCAGGGAAGCCGCCGCGACGCCCGGCGAATAGGCCAGTGCCAGGTCGTGCTGGGTCGCCATCCGCTTGGTCGGCTCGATGGTAAGCTTTCCGGGACGCGGCAGCCGGTGGTATTCGAGCGCTTCCTTGTCGATGGCCTCGTTCATGGCTGCCCTCCTCCCGTGGCGGCGGCAGGATCGGCGGAAGCGCGCGGGCCGGCAATGAATGATTGCTGAGGCGGATCGGCAGAGTGGTGCGGTCGAGAAGACTCGAACTTCCACGGGGTTGCCCCCACAAGCACCTCAAGCTTGCGCGTCTACCATTCCGCCACGACCGCCTTCGTTGGCCGGATATAGCCGATGCCCTTTGAACCTTCAATCGCTGCCCGCCCCTGCTTCGAGATCGCCGAAACCCTCGTTCCCTATCCCGTGGCGCTCGCTCGCATGGAGGCTCTTACCACCGCCATCCGTGCCGGAACGGCCGGAGAGCTTGTCTGGCTGCTCGAGCATCCGCCACTCTATACGGCCGGTACTTCGGCGCGCGCCGAGGATCTGATCGCGCCTGGCCGGTTTCCTGCGTTCCGTACTGGCCGCGGCGGCCAGTGGGCCTATCACGGCCCCGGCCAGCGCATTGCCTACGTCATGCTGGATCTCACGCGACGCCACGGCACCGTGCCGCCGCGCGACGTGCGGGCCCTCGTGCACGGCCTCGAGGAGTGGCAGATCCGCGCACTTGCGCGCCTTGGCCTCATCGCCGAACGGCGCCGCGAGCGAATCGGGCTCTGGGTGGCCCACGATGGCAAGGAGGAAAAGGTCGCGGCACTGGGCGTGCGCGTCAGCCGATGGGTGAGCACGCACGGTGTCGCAATCAATCTTGCCCCCGAACTCTCGCATTTTCAGGGCATCGTGCCATGCGGCATCCGGGCCCACGGCGTGACCAGCCTCGCCGCGCGTGGCATCGCGGCGGGCATGGCGGACCTCGATGCCGCACTCATCGCCGCTTGGCCCGACGTGTTCGGCGAGCCGGAACCATCCCTCGTGCCCGGAGAAAGCTCCCCCGCTACCAAGGATTGCGGATAACCACTGCGGTTGCCGCGCGGTCAAACCGGCATGCAGCTCAGCGTCGAAAGAAGCCTCGGTTCTCCGGCGCCTCCGCCCACTCCTCCAGAATTCTTTCCACACTGGCTGCCGCGGGGCCGCGGCGGCAGGCACGCAGCATCTCTTCGATCGCCGCCTCGGGACCGCAAATCAGCGCCTCGACGCTCCCATCGGGGAGGTTGCGCACCCACCCGTCCAGTCCGAGCGCGCGCGCGCGCGTTACCATCCACTCACGAAAGCCGACACCCTGCACCAGACCCCCGATCAGAAGCCGCCGCGCGTTCATGCACGCGCAAGCGCGAGAAAGCGCTCCGCAAGCGCAACTTCGGCGGCAATCTCCGCTCGACGCGCCGCAGCAATCTCGTCTTCCCCCCAAAGCTCGGCCTGGAACATTTCATCCGTGAAGGCCGCCGCGACCGCATCCGCCGCCCTGAGCTGCCCCCGCGCGAGTGCCAGCCCGAGTACCAGGCTGCCGAGCGCCGGCACGGCCAAGCCAAGCGCCGCAAGCGCCGGCAGGTCGGACTCCTCCACGGCACGCCAAAGCGCGCAAAGAGGCGCGGGATCTTGCTCCACCGGCATTACACCGGTGGTCACCCGAAGCGAGGCGCCGAGTTCCTCCGCCGCCCAACGGAGCCACGGTTCCCAGAGCGCCTGCTCGCGGCGCACCAGGGGCTCGGGCGCGGCGGCGCGATAGCAGAGCAGGTCCGTTGCGGCAAAGCCGCAGAGCGCCTTGACCGTCACGCCAGGCTCAGGCGCGATCCGTTCCTGAGCTGTACCCGCCAGCCGCGTGAGCGGAAGGTCCTCCTGCCGGACCACTTCGCCCACCGGCCTCTTTTCCCACTCGCGGGCCACCGCTTCGCCGAGCGGTCGCGTCGAGAGAACCAAAGGAGCGCCGCCCGGGAGCCGAACCGGCCGCCCATCCAGATGCACGGCAAACCCCGCCGCAGCCGGCACTGCGCGTGCTTCGTTCCAGATTCGCCGCGCCTCTCTCATCAGTGGAAGAGACCGCGGAGAAGATTGAGCGGGTTGTTAGGCTTGGCGACAGGCGCTCCGGAAGGCGCCGCAGGCGCCGGCGCCGACTGTGGCGCCGGCGGCGCGGCCGGGCCCGGCTCACCGAAGCGGGCCAACGCAAGCGCCGGGGCACAGGCGGGCGCAGCACCCGAGGCATTGCCCCGCAGCGCGCCGAGAAGCTGTCCGAGCTGGCTCTGCGGACTGACGAGGTTGCCGGCAAGACCGGCCGCCGAGCGAGCGGTCGCGCCCGCTTCCGGCGCCACGAAGGGCGCAACGAACGTCCCTCCCACGTGAACCGGCAACGAGAGAGCATTGCTGCCATATTGCAGCGTCGGGTCGAGATTGAGAGCCAGCGTTTCCGGCCCGAGCGCAAGGCTCCCGCCGGCGGTGAGCGTGAGCCGGGTCATCTCCAGAAGCCCCGCGTTCACGGTGCCCATTCCCTGGGCGGCATCGACCCGGAGCGCGAGGCAGCGCACCTCGCTCGTGCCGTTCCCAAGCATTCCCTGCGGCACGCGCGCCGCCCTCAGGACCGAACCGAGCAGATCGCCGATCACCCGGTTGTCCACGCTGCCCCCGGCCATCGCCACCCCGATCCGGCCGTTGAGACCGGCCGCAATCGCGTGCGGCGTGTTGCCGGCGCCGTTCAGCGCGGCGCGCACCGCAACCGTTCCGCTGGCCCTCGCCGGCAAGCCAAACGTGGCGAGCAGCGGCGCCAGGGCGAGTGCCGGCGCATCGAGCGTGATCGCCACCGGCGGCGGCGTCCTTGCGGCATCGACCGAGGCGGTGAGCGCCACATGGCCGCCCGGCGCATCGGCGCCAAAGGGTGCAAGCGCGAGCCGCCCGTCCCTGAGCAGAAGCTTGCCGACGATATTCCCGTAGGAGGCGCCGCCCGCCTTGAGGCTGCCGACCCCGAAGGTAAGGTCGGCGTCGAACGTGTTCAGAATCGCGAACGGCAGCGGCGTGTCCGGGATGAGGCGCGCAGGGCCTCTGGCAGCAGGCGCGGCCGGCGTGCCAGGCCGTGTGGGTGCGGGCACGGCAAAGGTCGCACGCAGGGCGTCGAGATCGAGCCGCTTTGCGGTCAACGCCCCACTCAGCACCGGACGCGGCCCGGCGAGCGCAAGGGTTGCATCACCCGAGAGATCGCCTTGCGGCAACGACAATGAAAACGCCGAGAACCGCACCCATTGTCGCCAGCCTGCTTCCGGGTCCGCGATCTGCCCGGAAAACGTGATCTGGGAGAGCGCGGGCAGGCCTCGCCCGGCGAACGGAGCGAGCTTCGCGAGATCCGGAATCTGCGCGGACACCGCAAGATTGGCACCGGCGAATGCGGCCGGACGCGCCATCGTTCCGGAAAGAGAGAGATCTGCCCCGGCCGCCGAGGCCCGGATGGCGATAGGCCAAGGCGCCGTCGGAGGCGGGGGTGCGAAGCCGGCCGGCAGCAGTGCCGCCGGCGGTCCGAGCGTCGCAACAACACTGAACGGCGCGCCCGAGAGCGACCCGGAAAGCGTGAGCTTGCAGGGCTGATCAAGCCGCGGCGCCGCCAGGGAAAGACCCGTCAGGAGAAGCCCGGGTCGAAGTTCCGCGAGGTTGGAGGCTCCCGCGGCAAAGGAGAGATTGCTCACCGCCGGCAGCCCGTGACCGGCATCGGCAAGCTCCGCTGACGCCACGAGCCCCTGGAGCGCCGGCAGGTTCATCCCGGGAAGAACCCGCGCAAGCTCATTCAGCGCCGGCAAGCTCGCCTTGACCTTGAGGCGATACCCGCGGCCGGCGGCCGGGTCAGCGAAGGCGCCGACAAGCGAAACCCGTGCTGCACCGGCCGCGAGCGTGAGCCGGACCGGCCAGGGCGGCCCCGCGGCCGCGGTCGTCAGGCGAGAGAGCGGGCCGGTCGTGCCCGCGAGCGTGAAGGGAACGCCCGAATAGGCGGCATTTGCGGCGATTACGAGTGGCTCGCCGGCGGAATCGGCCGTCGCACTGAACGAACGGAGCAGCAGAACCCCGTGCCGGCCGCTCCGGTCATCCTGCCAGGAGACCCGGCCGTCTCTGATGTCGAACGCGCGCACATCGATCGCAACCGGCCGCGCGGCGGCGGGAGCGGGTTGCGTCGGAGGGAGCGCCCCCGCCGCGACCGCCCGCACCGCGGGCGCAAACGAAAGATTGCTCTTGCCCGCCCGGTTGATCTCGATCGCGATGTCCGGGCGAACCAGAATCAGCCGGCGTATCTCGATCCGCCCGGAAAGGAGCGGCAGAAGCGCTACCTTGGCATCGAGGCGGGCGAGCGTTGCCATCTCGGGGCGGGAGAATCCGGGCGGGTTGGCGAGTGCCACCTTGGCGGCCGTAATCGTCGGCACAAGCGAGATCCCGAGCGAAACGGGCCCCTCCAGCGCCAGCCTCCGGCCGGTCATGCGTTCGACCGCCGCGGCGATCTTGGGCTTGTAGGCGTTCGGATCGAAGCGCGCCACGAATACCGCAACCGCGACCAGCGGGAGCAGGATCAGGATCGCAACCGCGGCCATGACCGCCCGGCGAATCCGGCGGCGTCGGCGTTGCACCGCGCTCAGCTCGCTCGTCAATTCCAACTCCCGTGACTTTCGGCCTCTCAGCGCCGACAGGATACCAGCCCTGACCCTCGGCGGTCGATCGGTCTCCGCTTGGCAGGGGGGCATCCATCGCTTTCACACCGGCAGCGTGACGATCGCCCTCGCCCCGCCACCCGCGCGATTGCTGAGGGTCACGTCTCCCCCATGCGCGCGCAGGATGTCACGTGCGATCGAGAGGCCAAGGCCGGTGCCGCCGGTTTCGCGGTTGCGACTGGCCTCAAGGCGCTGGAAAGGCTGGAAGACTCGCTCGAGGTCGGCGGGCGGGATGCCAGGCCCGTCGTCCTCGATCTCGATCCGCGCCACTTCTGCCTTGCCGCCCCGCTCCGGCGGCACGAGCGTCAGCCGCGCGCCACCACCGTAGGCAATCGCATTGTTCACGAGATTGCCGAGCGCGCGCTTGAGCGCCCCGATGCGTGCCCGAGCCGTGTAATGGGCCGGCCCCGCGTAGGCGAGGCTCGAAGCCGCTTCCGGGCGCACGTCCGCCGCCTCATCGAGCACCGTCTGGCACAGCATCGCGAGATCGACCGGCGCCGCGGGCTCGCTCGCCGTGGCGGCACGCCCGAAATCCAGGGTCGCGGCAACCATCGCCTCGATCTCGTCGAGGTCGGCCATGAACTTCTGGCGCTGTTCCTCGTCTTCGATGAATTCCGCGCGCAACTTCAGCCGCGTGATCGGCGTGCGCAGATCGTGGCCCATCGCGGTGAGCAGGAAGGTGCGATCCTCGACGAACCGGCGGATCCGCGCGGCCATCGTGTTGAAGGCGGCGGCCGCGGTGGCGACTTCGGTCGGACCGTCCTCGGAAAGCGGCGGCGCGTTGACATCGCGGCCGAGCCGCTCGGCGGCGGCGGCGAGCGTGCGCACCGGCCGGATGAGCCGGCGCACCGCCCAGATGGTGAGGAGTGCCGCGGCCACTGTCATCAGCGCGAACGCGGCAAGAAAGGAGGGCGAGTGCCAGGGCTGTGGCCGCGCCAGGCGTGTGGACACGGTGAGCCACCCATCCTGGCCCGGCAACCGCATGGCGACCAGAAGACGTTCGGACGCGAGACCCCCCCGCATGATGATTTGATGCGGCCGCTGCCAGGGCGGCATGCGCACGAGATACATCGCCACCCGAATTGCCCGCTCCAACGGCTCGGGCGCAAGTGGCAGCCGGCCGCCGGCGTCGAACGGCGTCTGGTTCCGGATCGCGGCGTGCATGCCCGGTGGCAGGGCGATCGCCGCCAGCGTCTTGTCACGCGCGGAGCGCGGCGCCTGGACGATGGCGCGATAGAGCGTCGCGAGTTGAACGGAGACGTCGCGGATCTGTCCCAGGCGCTGGAGATCCTGCCGGTCGAGTGCGTCGATCGTCAAACCGGCCACCTGTATGGCCGCGAGCGTGAACAGCAGCACCACCGCCGTGCGCGCCGCCAGGCTTCGCGGCCAGAGCGTCATCGCTGTTTCATCGACGCTCGATCGAGGTCGCCAACACGTAACCGCCACCGCGCACCGTCTTGATCAGTTGGGCGCGGCGGCCGTCGTCATCGAGCTTGCGGCGCAGCCGGCTGATGGCGACGTCGATCGCGCGGTCGAACGGGCCAGCCTGGCGGCCTCGCAGGAGGTCGAGCAGCATGTCGCGCGTCAGTACCCGATTGGCCCGCTCCACCAACGCTAACAGAAGGTCATATTCGCCGCCGGTGAGCGCCACCTCCACGCCGTCGGGATTGAGCAGCCGCCGCCGCGCCGGCTCGAGGGTCCAGCCGGCAAAGCAGAGCGCGGCCGCGCCAGCGGTCTCGCGGCGGACCGCCGGCTCGCCGGCGCGACGCAGAACGGCGCGGATCCGCGCAAGCAGCTCACGCGGATTGAAGGGTTTGGCCACATAATCGTCAGCGCCGAGCTCCAGCCCGACGATCCGATCGGTGTCCTCACCCATCGCCGTCAGCATGATGATCGGAATGTCGGACTGGCTGCGCATCCAGCGCGCGAGTTCAAGCCCACTTTCGCCGGGCAGCATCAGATCGAGCACGACCAGATGAAAATGCGCGTGCGGCCAAGCCCGGCGCGCCTCGCGCGCGTCTCGCACCGCGGTAACGCGGAAGCGGTTGCGCTCGAGAAAGCGCGCCAGGAGCTCACGGATCTCCCGATCGTCGTCCACGACGAGGATGTGCTGGGCTGTTTCCATCGAGGCTCGAAAATAGCGCTCCGCTCATCCCGCCGGCAGAGAGCGTTGCACTCCGTTGCACTTCATCGCGACCCTGTCCAGGCCGCGGCCCCATATCGGAGGCTTCAATCCATACCGGAGCAATCCATGCGCAAACTCACCCTGACCGCCCTCGCTGCCGCCTCGCTCGCCGGGGCCGGCGCCCTCGCCTTCCCGTCCTTTGCCTCCGCCCAGCCGGCCGCTCCTCCGGCCGGACCGCCCGCTGCGGCGACGCCCGCCCCTACTCCCGGAATGCCGTACGGCATGCCGGGCGGGCCGGGACCCCATCCCTGGATCGGGATGCCGGAGCGCCCTGGGCCATGGATGATGGGGGGCCGCGGGGGACCCTGGATGCGGGGCCGGGAGATGCACTACGCTCCGTTCGCGGCCCTGCGTACCTGGGGTCTCTTCCACCGGCCGGCCGACCTCGGCCTCACGCCGGCGGACGTGAAAATCATCGGCGAGGCGATCCTGCTGCGTCACGGCCAGCATGACTGGAAGGTGGGCGACGTGACCGCGAACGCCGACAACACCGTGAGCTTCGCGTTCGTGACCGCTCACGGCGACGTCGTTGCCCACTTCGCCATCAATACCCGCACCGGGCGCATCACCCGCACCGACTGACGATCGACCGGAAGTCCGGCGCGTCACGGTTCACCCGCACACGCGCCGGACCGCCTCGCCGAGGCTAGGGCCGATCGCGGCTGACTGGAATCGCCGCAGCCAATCGGGAGCCGTACGAATCCGCTCGGGAAAACGATCTGAGCGGCGGGCCGGGACGACGCAGCCACGTTAGCAGGAATGGCGCGATCCTGACCAGCACGCCATCGCCAAGCACGACGTGATGGCCGAGCGCGGCCAGCGCATGGGCCGCTGCAAGCAGCCCCAGAAGATCGGAGAACTTGCCGCGCAGGCGGCCGAACAGGAAAAGCGGGCCGAGCGGTCAGAAATCGAACCGCGGCGTGATCGCCGTGCCGAAAAGGCGCAATCCGCGCGTCACGACGGCCGAAATTCCCGCCAGCCCCGTGGCGCCGATCAGCCCATAAAGGCCAATGTGCGTTGCCTTGGCCAAGCGTCCGATCAGACCCGACTCGGGGCCGAAGTTCCGTCCGGGCCCAGCGCGCCAAGCCAGTCGGGCGAGCAGCATCATGCCGATCGCGAGCCCGAGCAGGATGTGCGTCGAGATCACGGCCGCGCGCGAAGTTCCCACCGGGGCGAGGAAGCGGAGCTGGCCGAGCAGCCAATCGAGGAGGATCAGGCCCGCCGACGCCCAATGCACCGAGATGCTGAGCGCGTCGTAACCGTCCTCGGAGGCGATCTCCGCGGAATAGCGGGATGGGGTTTCGAACATGCTCCGCTCTGGCTGCGGACGTCTCTCCCCTCCCGTTGCGGTATGCGCCGCTAGAGGAGGCCCATATGGGAGCGTGCGGTACCGGGTGCCGGTGACAAAGCGTGACGAAGCCGCGCGGTTCCGCACGCGGCGCCGGCCGATCCTTCAACTGCTGCCGATCAGGACCCCGGTCGCGAACACGAGGACGCCGCCAAGCATCACCTGCAAGGTTGCGGCGACGGGCGATGCCTCCATGTATTTCCAGCGAATCCAACTAATTACCAGCAGCTCGACGATGACCACCGCGATCGCCACCGCAATGGCAGTGTGAAATTGCGGGATCAGGAAGGGCAGCGTATGGCCGATTCCGCCGAGTGTCGTCATCAGGCCGGTGATCGCCCCGCGCCCCCACGGTGCGCCGCGGCCGGTCAGGCTGCCGTCGTCCGAGAGCGCCTCGGCGAAGCCCATCGAGATTCCTGCTCCGAGCGAGGCGGCAAGCCCGACCGCGAAGGCATCCCACGGCCGGCCGGTGGCAAAGGCCGCGGCGAACACCGGCGCAAGCGTGGAGACCGAGCCATCCATTAGCCCGGCGAGACCGGGCTGGATCACGCGCAGCACGAACATGCGGCGTGCGGTCCGATCCTCATCCGCACGCACCGCCGCCGGCAGGTTCTCCGCGACGAGCCGATCGGCGGTGAGCTCGTGCTGCACCTCGGCCTCTGCGAGATCCCCGAGGAGCTTGCGGATGGATGCGTCGGTGCTCTTGCTCGCGGCGCGGCGGTAGAAGCGCGTGGTCTCCAGTTCCATGAGCTGTGCCTGCTTGCGCACCGTGTCGAGGCCAAGCGGGCGGATCTGCCAGACAGGGCGGCGGCTGATGAAGCCGCGCACGTCCTGGCGGCGGATCAGCGGGATGTGCTCACCGAATCTTTCCCGGTAGAGATCGATCAGCCGGCGGCGGTGGTCGCCTTCCTCGAGGGCCATCTCCGTGAAGAGATTAGCGGTTGCCGGATAATCGGTGCGCAGGCCTTCGGCAAAATCGGCGTAGATGCGGCCGTCCTCTTCCTCGCTGCTGATTGCGAGGGCGAGAATCTCACGCTCAGAAAGGTCGGAAAAATCGCGCATGACGCATTGTCGTCGAAGCTGTGCTCCGCAATCAAGGTGCTCAAGCGCTCGCGGAGACGTCAAGGAGAAGCGGCGGCGCGCCCGACGGCTCCGATGGTCCGGCCGGCATGAGGATCGAGAGCGCGAGCCCGGCGGCGCGGGCGAGAAGTACGGTGAGCGGAGCCTGCAGCTCGCGGGGGCCTTCGATCTTTGCCTTCCCGGCGAGCGCGGCGCCGAGGCCGGCCGGCCAGGCACTGCGCGGGCCGGTGACGCCGACCAGGAGTTCGCCCTCCACCCGGTCAAGCCTGATCGTTCCACCGGCCGGCAGAGCCTCGGCGGCCAGCAGCACCAGATTGAGCACGACGCGCCCGATTGCCGGGGGAAAAACCGTCTCCGGCGGCAGGGCGGAGATATCGAGCGCAACCTGCCGCCGCGACAGGCCCTGCGCCAGATCCGCGAGCGATGGGAGATCGAGCGGGGTTCCCGTGCCGGCCCAGGCAGCACGCAGCAGCCTCAGGCGGGAAACGAGCGCGCGTCCAGTGTCGTTTGCGAGCGCGATCGCCTCCTCGGCCGTGCCCTCGGCAGCGGCAGGCTGTTCGCGCGCCAGCTCGAGCGATCCCATCAGCGCGCCGAGCGATCCGGCGATGTCGTGGCAGAGCCGGGCACACAGGAACTCGGCGAGCCGCAATGGTTCGTCGATCGAGCCCACCAGGTCCGCGCCTGCCTCGTCTGCCGCCACGGATCATGCCCCTGCCAGCCGAGGATCTACCCGAAGTTGCGATTACGCCGAGGACCGCCCCGAAGTCGAGAACTTGGAGAGCCTCGAGGGTCATGTTACATGAGGATCCAGCCGGAGAAAGCCTATGCCCCTTCGCAGCGGAACCGCCTTCGCGCCCGGTCAGTTCGTCCGCCACCCGGACCGGCCCGACTGGGGGCTGGGGCAAGTACAGTCCGCCGTCGGCAGCCGGGTCACGGTCAGCTTCGAGAACGCGGGAAAGGTGCTGGTGGACGCGCTCGTGGTGCGGCTCGAGGAGATCCCGGAGGCCGATCTTGACTCAGGAACGGCCGGGCCGAGATCTTCGGCCAGGCGTGGATAGGCGCGCGATGATCGATCCTTTCGGCCGGAGCATCACCTACCTCCGCGTATCGGTGACGGACCGGTGCGACCTTCGCTGCGTCTATTGCATGGCCGAGGACATGATCTTCCTGCCGAAGGCCGACGTGCTGTCGCT
>JAKAWQ010000027.1 GCA_021816925.1 Pseudomonadota bacterium | reverse complement strand
GGAGAAGATCGACACCGACAGCGCCCAGCTTGCCGCGGCGCTGAACCGCGGCACGCCGATCATCATCTCCACCATCCAGAAATTCTCCTTCGTGCTGGACAAGATCGCCGCCGGCGGCGCGCGCCGTTACGCCGTGATCGTCGATGAGGCGCATGGCAGCCAGACCGGCGAGAGTGCCGCCAACCTCAAGCGCGTGCTGGCCGCGACCACCTTGGAGCGCGCCGAGGCGGAGGAAGCCGGGGACGAGGAAATCGACGACGAGGTGCTGAAGGCGGTGCAGGCGCGCGGCCGGCAACCCAATCTCAGCTTCTTCGCCTTCACCGCGACGCCGAAGAAGAAGACCATGGAGCTGTTCGGCACGATCGGGCCGGACGGCAAGGCCCGCCCGTTCCACCTATACTCCATGCGCCAGGCGATCGAGGAGGGATTCATCCTCGATGTGCTGAAGCACTACACGACCTACAAGGCCTATTACCGCTTCGCTAAAGCCGCGGAAGAAGACCCCGAGGTGGACAAGAGCAAGGCGCGCCAGGCGATCGCCCGGTTCGCGAGCCTGCATCCCCACAACCTCGCCCAGAAGACCGCGGTGATGGTGGAGCATTTCCGCCGCCACACGCGCCACAAGATCGGCGGGCGGGCAAAGGCGATGGTGGTCACGCGTTCCCGCTTGCACGCGGTGCGCTACAAGCGGGCGTTCGACGCCTATTTGCGGCAGCACGGCTATACCGACCTCGGCGTGCTGGTCGCATTCTCGGGCACGGTGATCGACGACGGAGACGAATTCACCGAGGCCGGCATCAACGGTTTCGGCGAACGCGAACTGCCGGATCGGTTCGAGGGGCCGGGGTATCACCTCCTGATCGTCGCCGAGAAATACCAGACCGGCTTCGATCAACCCCTCCTGCACACGATGTTCGTGGACAAGAAGCTGAAGGGGCTGAAGGCGGTGCAAACGCTTTCGCGCCTCAACCGCATGTGCGCGGGGAAAGAGGATACCTTCATCCTCGATTTCGAGAACACCGCCGAGGAGATCAAGGAAGCGTTCGCGCCCTATTACGAGCAGCCCGAGATCGACGAACCGACGGACCCGAACCTGCTCTACACGCTGAAAGTCGGGCTGGAGGGGTTCCAGTATTTCTGGCGCCAGGAGGTAGAGGATTTCGCCCGCGTGTTCTTCAAGCCCCGCGCGGCGCAGAAGCCGTCCGACCAGGGGCTGTTGCACCGCGCGCTCGACCCCGCCGTGGGCAGATTCTCGGCCGAGCCGGACGCCGAGCGGCGGGAGGCGTTCCGGTCCCAACTCGCGAGCTTCGTGCGCCTCTACGGCTTCGCCAGCCAGATCGCGGCGTTCGGCGATCCGGAACTTGAGAAGCTCTACGCCTTCGCACGCATGTTGGCCCGTAAGCTGCCGCGGCGGGAAGGCGGCGCCGTGCTCGATCTCGATGACGACGTGTCGCTCGCCTACTACCGCCTTGACCGGACTTTCACCGGTTCGGTGGAGCTTACCGGTGCGGACGCGCTGCCGCTCGGCGGCCCGACCGAGGTCGGAACCGCGGTGCTGAAGGATGCGGCGAAGTCGCCGCTTTCGCAGGTGATCACGCTTCTGAACGAGCGGTTCGGGACCGATTTCAACGAGCGCGACCGCCTGTTCATGGACCAGGTCGTGGGCGATCTCGCCGCGGATGACACGCTGGCCGAGCAGGCGCGGAGCAATTCGATCGACAATTTCCGCTACGCTTTTGACCCCAAGGCGATGGGCGCCGTGATCGGGCGAACGGAGCGGAACGAGGCATTTTCGTCGCAGTTCATGTCGAACCCGGAGTTCCGCGGCATCGTGCTCGATGCGATGCTGCCGGAGGTCTATGAGCGGGCGCGACGCGCGGGGGATGACCGAACGCCGCCCGCCTGATGGCACGACGGCTGCGTCGTGTGTGCCGTTGGTATGCTCTCCGCTGTCCCGTACGGGATTCGAACCCGTGTTACCAACGTGAAAGGCTGGTGTCCTGGGCCTCTAGACGAACGGGACGACAGAGCCCCGCTGCTAACGGAAATCCACCGTCACGCCAAGGCCGCATCGGTGATGACAAAGCCCGGCGCCTGCGCCCCGTTCCACTGATCGAGCCGCAGATGTCCGGCCAGATGCAGAAGCCGCCCGGCTCGCTCGATGAGCGGCGCCGCCAACGCCCCCTCCGCCGCCCGGAAGGCCATCGCCTTGATCCGCCCGCCGCCGGCCGCCCCGTCCTCGTCGGCGACAATGGCCCGGATCGTCCGCCCGTCCCGCCCCACCCGGTCCGCGCGCACCACGCGCACCCGCGGCAGCACCAGAACCGGCTCCTCGTTTCCCGCTCCGAACGGCGCCAGCCGCGCCAGGAGCGCGGCCAGCTCCGCCGTCGCACCCTTGACCGAAAGCGCGCCCTCCACCCGCAGGTCGGCCGCACCCGGCAGCTCGGCCGCCCCCGCCAGCCGCTCGTTGAGGAAGGCATGGAAGGCCTCGAGCCGGCTCGCCGCCAGCGAGAAGCCGGCCGCCATCGCATGGCCCCCGCCCGTCTCCAGCAGTCCCGCCTGGCGCGCCGCAATCACCGCCGCACCGAGGTCGATCCCCGCCACCGATCGCCCCGACCCCTTGGCCAGCTCGCCCATCACGCCAACGACGCAGGTCGGGCGGTTGAAGCGCCCCTTGATCCGCCCGGCCACAATGCCGACCACCCCCGGATGCCAGCCCGCTCCGCTGACCACCAGCACGGGCAGGCCCGCCTCCGCCTGGCTCTCCGCCGCCGCAAGCGCAGCTTCCAGCACGCCCGCCTCCACGTCCTGCCGGGAGCGGTTCACCGCATCCAGCTTGCGCGCCAGCGGTCCGGCCGCCACCGCATCCGGCGCCAGCAGCAGCCTCAGCCCGAGATCCGCCTCGGCGACGCGCCCGCCCGCATTGATCCGCGGCCCAAGCGCATATCCGCAGCTCTCCGCGCTTGGCCCGCCCGCAAGCTCCGCCACCGCCATCAGGGCCGCAAGGCCGGGCCGCTCCCGCCGCGCCATAACTTTCAGGCCCTGCGAAACGAGCGCCCGGTTGAGCCCGGTCAGCGGCATCACGTCGCAGACCGTGGCAAGCGCGACGAGATCGAGAAATGAAAAAAGGTCGGGCTCGGCGCGCGCGCCAAAAAAACCGCTCCGGCGCAGCGCCCGCAGCAGCGCCACCGCCGCCAGGAACGCCACCGCCGTCGCGCATAGCCCGCCGAGCCCGGAGCGGTCATCCAGCCGGTTCGGATTGACGGTGGCGAAAACCGGAGGCGCGAGCTCGATCTTGTGGTGATCGAGCACGATCACTTCGACCCGTCCCGTCACCGCGCCAAGCGCCTCCGCAGCACCGCTGCCGCAATCGGCGCAAACGATCAGCCGTGCTCCGCGCGCCGCAAGCCCGAGCAGCGCTTCGGCGTTCGGCCCGTAGCCTTCCCGCAGCCGGTCCGGCACGTAGGTCAGCACCGGCGCACCAAGCGCTCCGAGAACTGTCGCAAGCAGCGCCGCCGAGCACGCGCCGTCCACATCGTAATCGCCGAAAACGGCAACCGTCTCGCCGCGCCTCACCGCCTCCGCCAGCCGCTCCGCCGCACGGTCCATATCCGCCAGCCGCGACGGATCCGGCAGCATCGCCCGCAGCGTCGGGGCAAGAAAATCGCCCGCGGCCTCGAGCGCCACGCCGCGCGCCGCCAGCACGCGCCCCACCAGCTCCGGCACGCCGAACCGCTCGGCAATGCCGAGCCCGATCCTTTCCTGCCCCTCGCGCCAGACCCAGCGTCGCCCGGAGAGGCTCCGCGCAACGCCGAGCGCCGGCCCTTGCACCGTCAGCTCGGCGTCCAGGTCTTGGTTGCGAAGTTGTGGTGCGCCTCGATGTAGCGCACCGTGCCCGACTTGCTGCGCATCACCAGAGAGTGCGTCACCGCGCCCTGGCCGAACCGCCGCACACCGCGCAGCATCGCCCCGCTCGTCACGCCGGTTGCAGCAAACATGACGTCGCCCCCTGCCATTTCCATGATGTTGAATTTATGCTTCGGATCGGCCATCCCCATCGCCCGCGCCCGCTTGATCTGGGCGTCGTTCTCGAACACGAGCCGCCCTTGCATCTGCCCGCCGATCGCACGCAGCGCCGCCGCCGCCAGCACACCCTCCGGCGCGCCGCCCGAGCCCATGTAGAGATCAACGCCGCTCTCCGGCTGCGCCGTCGCGATCACGCCGGCAACGTCGCCATCCGGAATGAGCGCGATGCGCGCCCCGGCCTCGCGGCAATGCGCGATCAGCTCTTCGTGCCGCTCGCGCTCGAGAATGCAGACCACCAGATCGCCCACCTCGCGGTTCTTGGCGCGTGCGAGATTATGCAAGTTCTCCTCAACCGGCGCGTCGAGGTCGACCACCCCTTCCGGCAGCCCGCCGCCCACCGCAATCTTCTGCATATAGACATCCGGCGCGTGCAGGAACTGCCCGCGCTCGCCGAGCGCCACCACCGCCATCGCGTTCGGCCCGCCCTTCGCCGTGGTCGTCGTCCCCTCGAGCGGATCGACCGCGATATCCATCTCCGGCCCGCCCGCACCCACCTTCTCGCCGATGAACAGCATCGGCGCCTCGTCCATCTCGCCCTCGCCGATCACCACCGTGCCCGAGATCGCAACCGTATCGAAGGCGCGCCGCATCGCCGCCACCGCCGCTCCGTCGGCTTCGTTCTTGCGGCCCCGTCCCATCCATCGCGAGGCCGCCAGCGCCGCCGCCTCGGTCACCCGCACCAGCTCGAGCGCGAGATTCCGATCGGTCACCTCGCCTGGCCTCGGTGCTTGCTCCCGCATCGTTCCGCCCCTTTCCCTCACCCCGGTTCGATCCGGATCAGCACCGGTTCCTCGAGTACCGCTTCGAGTGCCGCGATCCGCGCGAGCGCCGCCCGCATCGCCGCCTCGCCGGTCTCGTGCGTGACCAGCACCACCGGCACCGCCTCGCCGGGCGCCCGCCCGCGCTGCAGCATCGATTCGAGCGAGACGCCGAGATCGCGCAGCACCGCCGTTACATCCGCAATGACGCCCGGGCGATCGACCACCATCAGCCTGAGGTAATAGCATCCCACGTGTTGCAGCATCGGCGCGGACGGGGCGGGCGTTAGCTCCGCCGCCGCCGCCCCCCACACCGGCGTGAGCCGCCCGCGTGCCAGATCGATCAGATCGGCAACGATCGCCGAGGCCGTCGGGCCGGCGCCGGCCCCCGCACCCTCCAGCACCACCCGGCCGACGAAATCGCCCTCCGCCACCACCGCGTTGGTCACGCCATCGACGCGCGCGAGCGCCGCCCCGGCCGGCACCATCGCCGGATGCACGCGCGCCGCGATCCCGCCGTCGCTGCGCCGCGCAATGCCGAGCAGCTTGATGCGGTATCCAAGTTCGCCGGCGAAGGCGATGTCGAGCGCGGAGACGCGGCGGATGCCCTCGATATGCACATCCTCGAAAGCAACCGGCCGGCCGAAGGCGAGCGCGGCCAGGATGGCGAGCTTGTGCGCCGTGTCGATCCCGTCGATGTCGAGCGTCGGGTCGGCCTCGGCGTAGCCAAGGCGCTGCGCCTCGGCCAGCACCTCGGCAAATTCGCGCCGCTCCTCGCGCATCGCCGAGAGAATGTAGTTGCAGGTGCCGTTCAGGATCCCGGCCACCCGAGCGATCCGGTTGCCCGCCAGCCCCTCGCGCAGCGTCTTGATCACCGGAATGCCGCCGGCTACCGCAGCCTCGAATCCGAGTGCCGCACCGTGCCGCTCGGCGGCCGCGGCAAGTTCCGCCCCGTGCACCGCGATCAGCGACTTGTTGGCGGTTACCACCGGCTTGCCGTGCGAGAGCGCCGCCTCCACCAGCGCTCGCGCCGCTCCCTCGGCGCCGCCGATCACCTCCACCACGACGTCCACTGCCGGATCCGCGGCCAGCGCCAGCGGATCCTCGAACCATCTGAGCCCGCCGAGCGCCACTCCGCGGTCTCTCGTCCTGTTGCGCGCCGAGACGGCAGTCACCGCCACCGGTCGCCCGGCGCGCGCCCCTATCACATCGGCGTTGTCGCGCAGCAGCCGCAGCACACCCACGCCGACCGTGCCGAGGCCGGCCACCCCGACCGATAGCGGGCGGCTCATCCGCGATCCCCGGCGCCTGCCGCCACGCCGGCCCACCCACCCGATCGAATCGGATAGGCGAGGCTTCTGCGCCGGTCGGATGGACCATCTCGTCGCACGCGGCTCGCTCTCGGAAGGCGTCCCAAGGGAAGCATCTGAGGAAGCGCCCGGTTCGCGGCGCTTTCCGGATTGTGACGGGGCCGGCCGACCCGGTTCAAGCCCCCGATCGGCCGCATCACGGCACCATCCGGACCACGGCGCCGCTGCCCGTCGCCTCGGCCTGCAGCCGGAGCGCGCTCTCCGGCACGCCCGCGGCGGCGAGCGCCGTGGCCACGCTAGCCGCCCGCGCCAGCCCGAGCCGGAGTGCTGCCGATTGCGCCGCCGTGTCGCTCGCCGCCGCATCGCCGAAGCCGATCACGGCGATCGCCGCACCGCCGCGCCGCCTGGCAAAGCCGCCAAGGCGCGCGCGGTCTCTGGCCGAGAGCGCGGCCGAGCCGGGCGCGAAGTGGAGGCTGAGCCCTCCCGCCGGCGCCGCCGAGAACGGTGCCGGCGGCGGTCCGGGCAGCCCGATGTCGGCGAAGGAAGGCGGTGGTGGCGGCGCCAGCGGCACATTCGGCAGGTTGGCCGCCGCGGCGGCGAGCGTTGGCGAAGCGCTGGTCGCGGAAGCGGCCGATGGCCCCGCCCCGGCGGGCGCCTCGGCTGGGGTCGCGGTGCTCGAAACCGCCGGCAGGCTGGCGCTGGCCGCGCCCTCTGCGACCGGCGGCGCGACCGGCGGCGGGGCCGGACCCGGCAGCGGCTCGAGCACCGCCCGTTGCTCGGCATGCGTGCGGTCAGCCAGCAGCACGGCGGAGATCCGCGCCCGTTCCTCGGCGCTCAGGAACGAAGGGGCAAGAGGCACGCTGGCGAGATTGGGATAGGGCGCCGTTGCCCCCGGTGCGGGCGGCCGCTTCGCCGCGATTGGCCCACCCTCCAGGCTGTGCCACCAGCTTACCGGGTTGACCGCATCGGGCGCGGAGGCACAGCCGGAAGGCAGAAGCAGCAGCAAAAGCAGCGCCGGCCCTGTAACGCTTCCGAAAGGCCTCTTTGGCACAGCTTGAACCGCTCCCGGGTTCCGACTAGGTACCGCCCTGTCGCCTACCATTTGCCTGCCCCGGCCCTTGCCGCGGGGAGGGTTTAGCGCGGGCCCTCCTCCCGCGGAAAGGACGCTCGCATGGCCGACATGGAGAAGCCGAACACGCCTGCCTTCAAGCTCCCTGATCCCGCGCTGATCGGACGCTCGATGGCAGACGTGGCCGAGCGCTCCCAGCGCATCGTGAGCGAGTGGCTGAAGCGCCAGTCCGAAGAGGGGCAGCCGCTCGATCCCCTGAACATCGGCCGCGCCTTCCTCGAAATGACAACCCGCCTGATGACCAGCCCGGCGGAACTGATGCACGCCCAGCTCGGCTTCTGGCAGGACTACATGACCCTCTGGCAGAACACCGCCCGCCGCGTCATGGGGCTCGACCACAAGCCGGTCATCGAGGCCGGCCCGGCCGACCGGCGGTTCAAGGATGCAGCCTGGAACGAGAACGAGATCTTCGACTTCATCAAGCAGTCCTATCTGCTCTCCGCCCGCTTCGTGCAGGACGTGGTGGGACGGGTGGACGGGCTCGACCCGAAGACCGCCCAGAAAGTGGACTTCTACGCGCGCCAGTTCGTCGAGGCGATGAGCCCGAGCAACTTCGTTCTCACCAACCCCGAGGTACTCCGCAAGACCGCCGAGACCGGCGGGGAGAACCTGCTGAAGGGCCTCTCCAACCTTCTCTCCGACCTCGACCGCGGCAAAGGCCGCCTGCACATCAAGATGACCGACATGGACGCCTTCCAGGTCGGCGGCAACATCGCCGTCTCGCCCGGGCAGGTGGTCTATCAGAACGATCTGATGCAGCTCATCCAGTATGCGCCGGCAACCGAAACGGTGCTGAAACGGCCGCTCCTGATCGTGCCGCCCTGGATCAACAAGTTCTACATCCTCGACCTTCGTCCCAGGAACAGCTTCGTGCGCTGGGCGGTCGCTCAGGGCCACACCGTCTTCATGGTGAGCTGGGTCAATCCCGACGAGAGGCTCGCCGACAAGGGCTTCGACCACTACATGACCGAAGGCGTCCTCGCGGCGCTGGAGGCCATCAGGAAGACAACCGGCGAGCGCGAGGTGAACGCCATCGGCTACTGCCTCGGCGGCACGCTCCTCGGCTCGGCGCTCGCCTGGCTCGCCGCCAAGGACAAGGAACCCATCAAGACCGCAACCTTCTTCGTCAGCCTGCTCGACTTCACCGAATCGGGCGAGCTCAACGTCTTCATCGACGAAGAGCAGCTCAAGGTGCTCGAGGAACGGATGCATCGCCGCGGCTTCCTCGAAGGCAGCGAAATGGCGGCGACCTTCAACATGCTGCGCGCGAACGACCTGATCTGGTCGTTCGTGGTCAACAACTACCTGCTCGGCAACGATCCCTTCCCGTTCGATCTCCTGTACTGGAACTCCGATTCAACGCGCATGCCGGCGCGCATGCACAGCTTCTATCTTCGCAAGATGTATCAGGAGAACAAGCTTGCCGAACCCTGCGGCGTCACCCTCGGAGGCGAGCCGATCGATCTCGGGCGCATTCGCGTGCCGGCCTATTTCCTGTCCACGCGCGAGGACCATATCGCGCCCTGGAAGGCGACCTATCGCGGCACGCAACTCCTCGGCGGCGCGAACCGCTTCGTGCTCGCCGCCTCCGGCCACATCGCCGGCGTCGTCAATCCGCCGGACAGCGGCAAATACAACCACTGGGTCAATCCCGACCTGCCGGCGGACCCCGAGGCCTGGCTCAGAGACGCCTCCGAGCTCGCCGGCTCCTGGTGGCCGGACTGGCATCGCTGGGTTTCCTCGCACGGCGACGAGCGCGTGCCGGCGCGGGATCCTGCCAAGGGCAAGCTGAAGCCGATCGAGCCGGCGCCGGGTTCCTACGTCAAAGTGCGCCTGCTCTGAACCTCGCCCTCGCGTCGTCCCCCAGGAACCCCGATGCCGCTCCCCGAAGCAGATCCCGCCCTGCGCACTTGCTTCCTCGACTGGCTCGAGCGCTTTTCCGGCCACGTCCGCGAGGTCGATTTCGCCGCCGCGCGCCCTTTCCCCGCCCCGACCGCCCCGTGTTCTCGGACTGAGCCTCCGCCGGCCGCCTCCATGGCGGAACGATCCGCTCTACGAACGTCATCGCGAGGAGCGCCGCGCGCCCTTTCCCCGCCCCGACCGCCCCGTGTTCTCGGACTGAGCCTCCGCCGGCCGCCTCCATGGCGGAACGATCCGCTCTACGAACGTCATCGCGAGGAGCGCCGCGCGCCCTTTCCCCGCCCCGACCGCCCCGCGTTCTCGGGCTGAGCCTCCGCCGGCCGCCTCCATGGCGGAACGATCCGCTCTACGAACGTCATCGCGAGGAGCGCCGCGCGCGAGCCGCGCGCGGCGCGACGTGGCGATCTCGATCGGGCTGAGCCTCGGGCATCCCGCGCTCTTGCCGGGCCTTCGCAAACCCAAGCCTCAAGCCTGTGGACTGCTGGACAACGCTGCGCGTTGCCCACCGGGTCCACAGGCCCAACAACCGCCGCAACAGCCCTGAACAAAACAAGAAATGTGTTACCCATGTCGCCGGTCAGAAGTGTTACCCATGTCGCCGGTTGCTCAGGCTGCCTCCTCCCCTCTCCCTCTGGGAGAGGGGCTGGGGGTGAGGGAGGGGGTGAGGGTCTCGCGCGTGCTCGCGCCCCCATCGCTGACGCGCGGCGGGACCCTGCGGCTGGCGGGGCGGCCACGCGCAAAATCAACGAGATACCAGCGGCCCCACCCTCGTTCGAAGCGTCAGGAATTGAGGCCGCTGGTATAGCACGACGCCCTCCGTACGCGTGAGAAAAGCTGATCCGATCACGTCCGATCACGAAGGCCACCGGGGAAGCGCCGGGCCCGCCCACCCGGTTGACATCCCTCGCCCCCCGCCGCCACCTTCCGCCCGCACCGGGGGCAGGAACAGGCCATGGCAACCGAACCGAACGGCAAAGGAGAAAAAAACCGGCTGCGCAGCCGGCGCTGGTTCGACGATCCCGACGATCCGGGCATGACGGCGCTCTATCTCGAGCGCTACATGAACTACGGCCTGACCCGCGAGGAACTGCAATCCGGCAAGCCGATCATCGGCATCGCGCAAACCGGCTCCGACCTTGCCCCCTGCAACCGCCACCACCTCCAGCTTGCCGAACGCGTGCGCGCCGGCATCCGCGACGGTGGCGGCATCCCCATCGAGTTCCCCCTCCATCCGATCCAGGAAACCGGCAAGCGCCCGACCGCTGCGCTTGACCGCAATCTCGCCTATCTCGGCCTCGTCGAGGTCCTGCACGGCTACCCGATCGACGGCGTCGTGCTCACCACCGGCTGCGACAAAACGACACCCGCCTCACTGATGGGCGCGGCCACGGTGAACATCCCCGCCATCGTGCTTTCCGGCGGCCCGATGCTCGACGGCTGGTGGGAGGGCCGGCTCGCCGGCTCCGGCACCATCATCTGGGAGGCGCGCAAGCTGCTCGCGGAGGGCAAGATCGACTACAACCGGTTCATCGACATGGTGTCCTCCTCTGCCCCCTCGATCGGGCATTGCAACACGATGGGCACCGCTACCTCGATGAACTCGCTCGCCGAGGCGCTCGGCATGTCTCTGCCCGGCTGCGCCGTCATTCCCGCACCCTATCGCGAGCGCGGCTGGATCGCCTTTGAGACCGGCCGGCGCATCGTCGGCATGGTGCACGAGAACCTCTGCCCTTCCGACATCATGACGAAAGCGGCCTTCGAGAATGCGGTCCTTGCCGCCGCGGCGCTCGGCGCCTCCTCCAACTGCCCGATCCACATGGTCGCGATCGCGCGACACATGGGCGTCGATCACACGCTCGAGGATTGGCAGCGCCTCGGCCCGGAAATCCCTCTCCTGGTCGATATGCAGCCGGCCGGCCGTTTCCTTTCCGAACGCTTCTTCCGTGCCGGCGGCGTGCCTGCGGTGCTGAAGGAGCTTCTCGATGCCGGCAAGCTCAGGGGCGAGGCGATGACCGTCACCGGCAAAACGGTCGGCGAAAACCTCGCTGCCGTCCCCGAACCGGATCGCGAGGTGATCCGCCCATACGCCAAACCCCTGAAACCTTCCGCCGGCTACGTCGTGCTCGGCGGCAATCTCTTCGAAAGCGCGGTGATCAAGACAAGCGTCATCGACGCGGAGTTCCGCCGCCGCTTCCTCTCCGATCCGGCACACCCGAACGTCTTCGAAGGCAAGGCCATCGTGTTCGAGGGCCCCGAGGATTATCACGCGCGGATCGAGGATCCCGCCCTTGGCGTGGACGATCGAAGCGTGCTCGTGATCCGCAACTGTGGCCCGGTCGGCTATCCCGGCAGCGCCGAGGTCGTGAACATGCAGCCACCCGCCGCGCTCCTCAAGCGCGGCATCGATGCGCTTCCCACCATGGGAGACGGCCGGCAATCCGGCACTTCCGGCAGCCCCTCCATCCTCAACGTCACACCCGAAGCCGCCGTCGGCGGCGGGCTTGCGCTCCTGCGTACGGGCGATCCGATCCGCATCGATCTCAATACCCGCCGCGTCGATCTCCTGCTGCCGCCCGAAGAAATCGCGAAGCGCCGTGCCGCCTGGAAACCTCCCGCGCTCGTCAACAAAACGCCCTGGGAGGAGATCTATCGCAGCATGGTGGGTGGGCTCGGCACCGGCGCCTGTCTCGAACCCGCCACGCTCTATCTGAACGTCATCGAGACCCGCGGCGAATCGCGGCACAACCACTGAGCGGCCGCGCCGATGACAGCGAGGCTCGCCGGCAAGACCGCCTTCGTCACCGCCGCCGCGCAAGGAATCGGGCGCGCCACCGCGCTCGCCTTTGTCGCCGAAGGCGCGCGCGTCATCGCAACCGACATCGATTTCGCCAGGCTCGCCGACCTCGCCGGCCCCGCCATCTCCGTCTCGCGCCTTGACTGCACGGATGCCGCCGCCATCAGCGCCGCGGCCGCCGAGACCGGCCCGATCGACATCCTCTTCAATTGCGTGGGCTTCGTGCACCAGGGCACGATCCTCGATGCGACCGAGGCCGAATGGGGTCCCGCCTTCGACCTCAACGTGCGCTCGATGTTCCGCACCATCCGCGCCTTCCTGCCCGGCATGCTCGCCAAGGGCGCCGGCACCATCGTCAACATGTCTTCCGCCGCCGGCAGCATCAAGGGCGCGCCCAATCGCTGCATCTATGGCACCACCAAGGCCGCCGTCATCGGCCTCACGAAATCCGTCGCCGCCGACTTCGTTTCCCGCGGCATCCGCTGCAACTGCATCTGCCCGGGCACCATCGCCACGCCGAGCCTCGAAGAGCGCGTCGCCGCCAATGCCGCCGCCGCCGGCTCCCTCGAGGCCGCGCGCGCCGCCTTCGTCTCCCGCCAGGCGATGGGCCGGCTCGGCAAGGCCGAGGAAATCGCGGCGCTGGCCGTCTATCTCGCCGGCGATGAATCGGCCTTTGTCACCGGCCAGGCGATCGTCATCGACGGCGGCTGGACCGTCTGAGCAGGCACCGGCCGCGCGTCCGACGCCGGGCACTCTCTTCAGGAAAGGGAAGAAAAAATGAAGCTGCTGCGTTATGGCCCCAAAGGGGCAGAGAAGCCGGGTATGCTCGATCCCGATGGCGCGATCCGCGATCTTTCGGCCGTCGTGCCCGACATCGCCGGAGAGGTGCTTTCGGATGCCGGCCTCGCGCGCCTCAAGGCACTCGATTGGAAGGCGCTCCCCAGGCTCGCGGGCTCGCCGCGCCTTGGCGCCCCCGTTGCCCGCCCGCTCAACTATTTCTGCATCGGTCTCAATTACGCCGATCACGCCGCCGAAACGAATTCCCCCATCCCCAAGGAGCCGATCGTCTTCCTGAAGTCGCTCGGCGCCTACAGCGGCCCGAACGACGACGTGCGCATCCCGCGCGGCACGCACAAGACCGACTGGGAGGTCGAGCTCGGCGTCGTCATCGGCCGCGATGCCCACTACGTCCCGGAAGCCGATGCGCTCGGCCACGTCGCCGGTTACTGTGTCTGTAACGACGTGAGCGAGCGCGAGTACCAGCTCGAGCGCGGCGGCACCTGGGACAAGGGCAAGGGCTGCGACACCTTCGGCCCCACCGGCCCCTGGCTCGTCACGCGTGACGAGGTGCCCGATCCGCAAGCCCTTGACATGTGGCTCGACGTTGACGGCGCGCGCATGCAGCACGGCAACACGCGCACGATGATCTTCGGCGTGGCCAGGCTCGTCAGTTACATCAGCCAGGTGATGACGCTGCACCAGGGCGACATCATCAGTACAGGCACGCCGCCCGGCGTCGGCAGCGGCAAGAAGCCCGTGCCGATCTTCCTCAAGCCGGGCCAGACCATGCGGCTCGGCGTCGCCGGCCTCGGCGAGCAGCGAAGCCGCGTCCTCGCCGACTGATCCGCGCCGACCCCACCCTCCGCTGGCTCCGGCTGCTGATCGTGGCCGGAGTGCTGCTGCGGCTGCTGTTTGCGGCATCCATCGGCCTCGGCGTTGACGAAAGCTACGTCGTCGCCGCGGACCCTGGGTTCCGGCTCGGCTATTTCGACCATCCGCCTGCCGTCTGGTGGCTCTCCTCGTTCGCCGCGCACCTCGCGGGAACCAATGCGCCGGTGATCGTGCGCCTGCCGTTCATTCTTCTGTTCGCGCTTTCCACCTGGCTCATGTATCGGCTCGGCGCCGAGCTCTTTTCACCGCGCGCCGGCCTCTTCGCGGCGATCGCCCTCAACCTCTCGCCCCTCTTCGGCGTCGCCTTCGGCACCTTCGTGCTGCCGGACGGGCCGCTCGATGTTGCCCTTCTCGCCGCCGCGCTCTTTCTCGCGCATGCCCTCGAAGCGCGTGGTCGGGCCGCATTCGGCTGGTGGCTCTCGGCCGGCCTTGCCGCGGGCTTTTCTCTCTTTTCGAAATACACCGCCGTCCTCGGGCTCGCCGGCGCTTTTCTTTACCTGCTGACCAGCCCGCGCCATCGCCGCTGGCTCTCGCGCATCGAGCCCTGGCTCGCCGCCCTCCTCGCATTCTTTATCTTCCTGCCGACGCTCATTTGGAATGCGGAGCACCATTGGACGTCGTTCGCCTATCAGGGCGACCGGGCCTTGGGCTTTGCGCTTCACCCGCTCGCGCCCTTCATCGTGTTCGGCGGCGAGGCGCTTTTTCTTCTCCCCTGGATCTGGTTGCCGCTCGTCCTCTCCGCTTTCGCCGCGCTGCGCCGCGGACCCGGCGATTGGCGCGGCTGGCTCCTTCTTTGCCTCGCCGCGCCCGCAGTTCTTCTCTTCAGCGTGGTGGCGCTCTGGGCAGAGGGCCGCATCCTCTTCCATTGGGCCGCGCCGGGCTACCTCATGCTCTTTCCCCTGCTCGGCGCGGCGATCGACCAGCGCCTGCAAGCCGGCGCGCGCTTCGTCCGCCCGTGGCTGATCGGCACGACGGCCTTCATCCTTCTCGCCATGGTCCTTGTCGCAACCGAGGTCCGCCTCGACTGGCCGGTGTCGCTCGCCGCCCGTTTCCCCCTCGGCCGAGACCCGGCCCTCCAGCTCACCGACTGGCATGCGCTTCGGACCGAGCTTTCCGCACGTCATCTGCTCGATCGCCCCGGTCTTGTCATCGGCACCGTCCGATGGAGCGACGCGGCCAAGATCGCCTACGCGCTCGGCCCGCACCCGCCGGTGATCGTGCTCGGCCCGCGCCCGCACGAATTCGGGCTCGCCCATCCGCTCGAACGATATCGTCGTCGCGACGTGCTCGTTCTTGCACCGAACGTCGGGCCGCACCGCATGGCCGCTTCGTTCGGCGATCTCTTCGCCCGCATCACCCCCCTCGCGCCTCTCACCCTCCGCCAACACGGCCGGCTCGTGCTCGTGATTCCGCTCTATCTCGGTCACGCGCTCCGCTGAGCGCGCCGGCGACATGCCCCCCGCATCGGCGCGCCAGCCGGAGTCGCGTTGCCTCCCGCTCCGCCACGGCCACTGTCCTTGCCTGACCCGGCGCGATCACGCCAGGCGCTATCGTTGCCCGCACCGTCGCCACGGCCCCGATCGACGCCGCGTCTCCCCGCTGGATCGCGCTAAGCGCGCGGTGAGTGGCCAACGCGCCATCGGCGCCGTGCCCCGAGTGGCTCAACGGCGGACGTGAACATGTAGCCGCTGCCCCGGATCGTCTTGATCGGTTGCTCCTCCGAAAAATCCCGTTCGATCTTGCGGCGTAATCGGCTGAATGGGCCGGCCATCGCCCGCCAGACTGACGCGGTAGTTCTCGCGTCAATGTACCCGCTGCACCAGTTCGCGAATCTCGCGATGGTCATCCACGATCAGGATATGCGGGACCTCGCTCACGCCCGTAGCCTGGCCGGGCATGGCGGACTTCTCCCAACGGATGTGTGAGGATTTGTCGGATGCCCCGCCTGACACGGATTGCCACACTTTCGCCCCCCGCCGGCAAACTTTTGTGACACATGGTCCTCACGTCCTCCCTCGGCCGGCGAGGTCCTGCTGCTGCGGCGCGCGATGAATTTCTGTCGGGCCGCCGCGTGCTTGTTCGCCTGGGCCAGGAAAAAGGGGTGTGGTACCATGAAGAAGATTTTGCCCTTTGCGCTGCTCTCGGCAAGCGTGCTTACCGCGGCAGTTCCGGGTCTGGCCGCAAGCACGCCCCCGACGCCTCCCGCATCCGCCGCTCAGCCCGGCCCCTCCGGGTCCACGCCGGGGTGGAACGGCATGTTCGGCGGCGGGATGATGGGAGGCGGGATGATGGGAATGATGATGGGCGGCGGGATGATGGGCGGGGGGATGATGGGGATGATGCGCGGCGGTCCGGGAGGGATGATGGGCGTGGCCCTCGCCAACGCCCCGGGTCCGCGGGTCCCTCTGAGCGAGGAGAAGACGCTGGCCACCGCCGTCCCGGCCGGTGCGACCGTGAATCGGGCCGGCAACGCAATCGCCTTCAGCACCCGCCACGTGCGGTTGACCATGGTCTCCGATTCGGCAAACGTCGCCGGCGTCAATCGCATGTTCTTCGAGATCGCCGGCCTCAGGAACCCCGCCGTCACCGTGCCCGCGGGCGCGACGGTCACGGTGCAATTCGTCAACGCCGACGGCGACGAGGCCCACTTGCTTGCCTTCTCCGCGGCCGCGCCGCCGTTCCCGTTCATGGCGATGATGGATGCCTGGCCCGCATTTCCGGGCGCCGAAGCGCCCCCCTCGGCGATCCCACGGCCGCCGGACTGCATAGCGCCACCTTCACCTTCGTGGCTTCGGAGCCCGGTCGCTACGCCTATCTCTGCCTTGTGGCAGGGCATGCGCAGCAGGGCATGTTCGGCCGCTTTGTCGTCGCCAAGGCGGCAACCTGACCGCTCGTGGAAAGGCCGGTCCGAGGAGCCCGCAAGGAACCGCGGAGCATAGCGAGAATGATGGGGAGCGGCATGATGGGTGGCTGGGGCTGGGGCATGATGTGGGGTGTCGGCTTGGTTTGGCTTCTGATCGTCGTCCTCGTCATTCTCGCGATTGCCGCATTGGCCAAATACATCTTTTCGGGAAGACACGAATGATTCGCGGGTTCCGTGGCCATCGGGCGATGCCGGCCGTGCCCGAGGGGTCCGCGGGCTGGTGAAAAGCGGCACCCCGGCCTCGCCACAGCCTGGGAGAAGGGAAATGAAACGCCGCTCATTCGTCCAGGCGATCCACTACGCGATCGGAGCGGGGATAGGCCCACATGCCGGACACCGGGGGAAGCAATGGTAATCGGGGCAGTGCGCCGGGAGACCGGCAAGGAGAGACGGTGGAAGTCCGTCGCGATGAAGGAGTAGCGAACCACATCGGCCTCGCGCCGTCCGTCGGTAGCGTCGGCGACAGCTACGACAACGCGCTCGCCGAGACCGTCAACGGCCTCTACAAGGCCGAGGTCATCCATCGGCGTGGGCCATGGCGGTCCTTCGAGGCCGTCGAAATCGCCACGCTCGAATGGGTGGACTGGTTCAACCATCGCAGATTGCTGGAACCCATCGGCAACATCCCGCCAGCCGAAGCCGAAGACCGCTCCTACGCTATGCTCGAACAGCCAGCCATGGCAGCGTGACTCAAACCAAATGGCCTCCGGGAAACCCGGGGCGGTTCAACGGCCGGTCCAAAAATTTTCTCATCGACCTTGATTTGTACGCCGCTTTGACGTACTTGGCCAGTGTTGAGAGCGCTGGAGCGTCCGATGAGCCAAACTGTCGAAGTGAAACGGGATCGCATGCACCTGCGCTTGGATGCCAAGACCAAGCGCAAGCTTGAACGGGCGGCGGCCTATGAGGAAACGAGCGTGACCGATTTCGTACTCGCGAACGCGGTGGCGGCGGCGGAGCGCGTGATCGATTCGCACGAGAAGATCACGCTTTCGGCGAAGGATTGGGAAGTCTTCTACGATGCGCTGATCAACCCGCCGGAACCGAACGAGAAGCTGAAGGAAGCCGCACGCCGCTATCGTGAGCGCATCGGTGGATGAGCCTGCCCTGGTCATCGAGCCGCTCGGCTCGCACCATGACCGTGCAGCCTTCTCCTGCGGGGAATCGGCTCTCGATTCCTACCTTCAGCGGCAAGCTTCTCAGGATATCCGGCGGCGCGTGGCCCAGGTGTTCGTGGCACTCGGCGACACGCCGGGGAAGATTGCTGGCTACTACAGCCTGAGCGCCGCGAGCTTCGGAAAAGACGAACTGCCGCCGGCATTGGCGAAACGGCTGCCACATTACCCTGTGCCGGCCGCGATCCTCGGCCGCCTTGCCGTCGATCGTGAACAGCAAGGGCGTGGGCTTGGCGAAACCCTGTTGCTCGATGCCATCCGCCGTGTTGTCCGAGCGAGCGCAGCCCTTGCGGTCTATGCCATCGTCGTCGATGCCAAGAACGATCGCGCGCTGGCGTTCTATGGGCGTTATGGTTTTCGCGCCTTTGCCAGTGAACAACGCCGCCTCTTTCTGCCGCTGGAAACCTTCGAAAAACTCGGGCTGTAGTCCGTCCCCGGAGGTTCCTTCACACCCCATGCACCATTGGTGCTTGGCGAGCTTTGCCGGGCCGGCTGAGGCGGGCTGTCAAGGCCGCAGCACTTGCCGCTGTCCAATTGCGGCGCGCGCCGCTGCGCCGCGCATAGCGCCCCGATGCTGACTTGCAGGCCCGGATGCCCGGGCACACGGCCGTCATCGACCGGACGGCGGGGATCCGGCGGGCTTCCTGGCGATCCGGCCGTTGCACGACAGAGGGATCGGGGCCTACGCTACCCCCGCGGCCGGCGAATCGACCGCTCATCGGGGGAATCCCGGCTTAAGCCGGCATTCTCGAACGCGGTGAAAGCCAGTCTGAAGCTCGCCGCGCTCGGCTTCGAAAAGGACGTCGCCAAGCTTTCCTGTTGCGCAGGGTGAACTGTCGAAGCGGAACGCACCGATGCCCGGCGACTCTCCCCAAACCGGATTGACTGATCGTTTGGCCGCGGGCCTGGTCGCGAGCGTCACTCAGGCTGGCAGCGCCCTCGCCGCGCCCGGCCTCCACCGGGCGCTGCTGCGGCTGCTCGCGGATGGCGCGCCGGTCGCCATCGCCCAACTCGCGGCCGCCGCCGGCCAGCCGGTCACCGATGTCGAAAACACCGTCGCCGGCTGGCCCGATACCGAATACGACGAGCAGGGCCGCATCGTCGGCTGGGGGATCACCCTCAATCCCACCCCGCACCGCTTCACCGTCGATGGGAGAGAACTCTACACGTGGTGCGCGCTGGATACACTCTTCTTCCCGGCTGTCATCGGCCGACGCGCCCATGTCGAGTCATCCTGCCAGGCAAGCGGCGTGCCCATCCGCCTTACCGTCGATCCGGCGAATGGCGTCATCGACCTCGAGCCGGCCACGTCCGTCGTATCGGTCGTCATCCCGGAACGGATGACTGCCGTCCGCGCCGCGTTCTGCAACCCAGGCCGCTTCTTCGTCTCCGCCGATGCTGCCCGCGACTGGCAGGCCGCGCATCCCGGGATGCATGTCCTGCCGGTTGCCGAGGCTTACCAGGCGGCGCGCCCGCTCAGCGAACGCCTGCTTTCCGGCGCAGGCGACGCCCAGGCATGCTGCCCATCCTGACGCCATCAACGGCTCCTGGCCTCAAAGGAGACGAAACGATGAAAATTGGTGCCGGCAGAGGCCCGGATGCGGCTGTGGGGCAGCGCCGAGGAGGCGCCGCAGGCGTGCTCTCCGGCGGCGGAGTGGCGTCGTCGCTCGCGTTGATGGCGTGCTGTGCGTTACCCCCTCTGCTCGCCTCGGTCGGGCTCGGCGGAGCCTGGACGCTTGCCATGCAGACATTTCTCGGGCCGCATGAGCAGCTCCTGCTCTGGCTCTCCGTGGGCAGCCTCGGCATCGGGGCGACCGCATGGGCCTGGCAGGTGTGGCGTGCCCACACGTCATGCGGCCTGCGGCGATGCTTCGGCCGCCTGGCGCTCCCGCCGCTCCTGCTGCTGCTGGGGGCAGGCTTGACTTGGCTCGCACTGCATCCCGGCTGAAGTCTCCACACGAACGGCGCTTCACATCTGCGCCACAGCTAATGAAATCGAAGCGTGCGTATGCGTTCGCAGTTTCACCATGGCCCATCGGGCCCGCATCGGGCTTGATCAGGCGGGCGCGCAGGAGTATCTCGCCGGTAATGCTGAACAGGTTCCGCTTGCTGGCCGTGGCTTTCGTCATTGCCCTTGGTCTCATCGCCCAGGGGATGAGCGTGCCCGCCATGGCTGCGAGCGGGCCCGGTGCCGTGCAGAGCAGGTGTCATTCGCTGCACCTCGCATGCCCCGGTTCGGGTATGACCCACCACATCGTCATTCAGCACTGCCAGCAGCCCTGTATCCCAGGCGCAGTACTGCCGGGCCCGAGCCTGATGGCGCACGCCGTCTCCTGGTCGACAGAGAGGTTTGCTGCAACGCGCATGGGGCTCTCGGCCGGGCTGAACCTGGCACCCGATCCTCTCCCGCCCAGATCACGCACGCTCGCGTAACCGCCGCTCTTCCTGAGCCGGCGGTGAGGGTGGCTGGCCGCCTGTTGGCGGACGCCGCCTGTTGAACGACGCAGGGTAACTCCCCAAAGAGATCGCGGCCGGCTGACGCTCTGCGCCGGCCTGGCACCCCGCAAGGGGCTCAGTGGTCACGCTTGAACCGTCCCAGCCAGTGGCTCGAGGAGACATGGCAAGGGCGAAATCCGGAAAAGGCTCGCCAATGAACAGAGCCCAGCAAGTGAATACCGCCCAGGCACATTCGTGCTGCCGGGGCACATCGCGGGCATCACCGGCCGGCTCCCGATGGAGCCGCTATCTCCCGGCGTGGCTGCGCGGCCGGCGGGGCCTCACTCTCGGCGCCGCCGTTGCAGTCGCCCTCGGCGGCGCCGCGTTCGGGTGGCCGTGGCTGGTGGCAGCCGGCCTCGCCCCCATCCTGCTCGCGCTCGCGCCGTGCGCGGCGGTGTGCGCCCTCGGCTATTGCATGAGGGGGAAAGGCAACAGGCCCGCGACGCCGCAAGACGCCAACGCAAATGCAGCCATCTCGACCGTCGCGCCGGCGGTGCTCGGCAACGAGTCCGAACCCCTGCCGCCACGGCAGACAATGCCCGAACGTGAGCAGGCCGCTCTCTCCTGAAGGTTCCCGTCGGGAGCCATCAGTGACGGCCGGACGGGCAGGCGGGAGAGCGCATTGCCATGTCCTGGCCTCATCCGCCGCAGTCGATCGAAAACCACCGCAGAAGGAGCTCCGCAAATGACACTGCAACTTGGCGATACCGCCCCGGACTTCGAGGCCGAGACGACGGAAGGGGTCTTGCGGTTCCACGACTGGCTCGGATCCTCGTGGAGCGTGCTGTTCTCCCACCCCAAGGATTTCACGCCGGTCTGCACGACCGAGCTCGGCGAGGTGGCGCGGCTGAAGCCGGAGTTCGACCGGCGGAACGTCAAAGTCGTCGGGCTGTCGGTCGATCCGGTCTCCGATCATCACGCCTGGTCAGGCGACATCGCCGAGACGCAAGGCCACGCGCTCAACTTCCCGCTGATCGCAGATGCCAGCCGAAAGATCGCCGATCTCTACGGCATGATCCACCCCAACGCATCGGACACCATGACCGTACGGTCTGTCTTCGTCATCGGCCCGGACAAGAAGCTCAAGCTGACGCTCACCTATCCGGCCAGCACGGGCCGGAACTTCCCCGAGATCCTGCGCGCCATCGATTCGCTCCAGCTCACCGCCAGGTACAGCGTTGCCACCCCGGTGAACTGGGAAGAGGGCGAAGACGTCATCATCGTGCCGTCGGTGAGCGACGCCGAGGCGAAGCAAAAATTCCCGGGCGGCTGGAAGACGCTGAAACCCTATCTGCGGATCGTGCCGCAGCCCGGGCATGACGGCGCGGACTGACATGGCGAAGACAACTCGCCGTGCGCGCAAACGTACGGCGAGTTCGTCCGATGACCGTCGCCGCGGACGGAACCGCGCACGTCTTCGCCACGGAATAGAACGCCATGGCCAGGACTCACATCGCATCGGTAAGCAAAGGAACGACCCATGAGCGACCACCACGAGGCCACAATCAACGGCGTTGACGTTGGCAAACTCCTCACCACCGTTGACGCCATCAAGGCACAACCGGACCTTTCGAACTTCAAGTTCCGCGCGGAGACGGAATGGGAGAGCGGTGGACGAAGCCGCACCAGTATCCGGAGTTTTTACGGTGCGGGTGGAGAGGATAACAGTCGTAGCAAGCCCTTCGTGATCGAGGGCGACGAGCCCCCGGTACTGCTCGGCGGCAATGCGGGGCCTAACGCTGTCGAAATCGTGCTCGCCGGTCTCGCCTCCTGCCTCGCAGTGGGATTTGCATACAACGCCGCGGTTCAGGGTATTCGGTTGGAGGGACTGAGCCTTCGCCTGGAGGGCGACATCGATCTGCAAGGTTTTCTGGGTCTGTCGGCAGCGGTCCGGCCCGGTTACCGGAACATCAGGGTGAGCTGCCACGTGAAGAGCGACGCGCCGCGGGATAGACTGCTGGCGCTGAGCGAGTATGTGCAGAGAACCTCACCGGTACTCGATATCATCCGGAATCCCGTCACCGTCTCCATCGCCATCGAGAACTGACGTGAGGGGCGCCGCGATGGTCGCGGAAGAGATCGTGGGATGATCGTTCCTCGTTCCGCATGAAAAGGAGAATCACGTCATGGTGTCCCGACGCACCTTGCTGATCAGTGCTGTCGCCTCGGCTTCCTTCGCCCGCCCCGCCATGGCGGCGCCGGTCAAGGGAGTTCTTTACCGGAATCCCCATTGCGCCTGCTGCGGTGCCTACGCCCGCTACCTCGAGCGCAACGGGTTCAACGTCACCCTGAAGTCAACCTACGACCTTACGAAGGTCAACGCGCTCTTCGGCGTCCCCGAGGCGCTCGCGGGCTGCCACACCATGTTTCTCGAAAACCGTTACGTTGTCAGCGGCCTTGTTCCGGTGGCCGCGATCCGAAAGCTCCTCAAGGAGCATCCGGACATACGCGGCATCAGCCTGCCCGGCATGCCGCCCGGCGCGCCCGGCATGAAGGGCACCAAGAGAGGACCGTTCGTGATCATGGCAATCGCCAAGGACGGAACCTCGCACGTATTCGCAACCGAATAGGAGAAACCGCAATGGACACACTCGGCACCGATCGCCGCGCCGCCAATCCCGAGCGGCAGCCGTCCTTCCCTGCCGGACGCGAATTCGTGGCGTCCGTAACCGCTCCTTCGGACCACGCCCCGCCCGCCCGGGATGGATGCCGGTTCCGGCATCGTTGACACGCCGGCAGGGCGTCTTTTCAACACCAGCCACAGAAACCCCAATCGAGGATCCGGAAGATGCTGAAAACAACCCGCCTTGCTGTTGCCGCGGCGCTTCTCTCTGCTGCGCTGGCTGCGGCCGCGCCCGCGCAAACCCCGAACGCGGCCCCCGGCACAACCAGTCCGTCAGCCCCGAACGCTGTCGGGCCGATGATGGGTCCCGGAGGGATGATGGGGAGCGGCAACGCGTAATCGGCTCCGCCGGCGGCGGGCGGGAACATGATGGGCCAGGGCAGCGGCCAGGGCAACGGAGAGTCCGCCTCGCCGATGATGGGCGGCGGCACCAACATGATGGGCATGATGATGGGTATGATGAGCGGCGGTCCAGGAGGGATGATGGGCGTGGCCCTCGAGAACGCCCCCGGCCCACGAATTCCGGAGAGTGCGGCGAAGACGCTCGCCACCGCCGTTCCGGCCGGCGCGACCGTGGGCCGTGCCGGCAACGCAATTACCTTCAGCACCAATCACATGCGGCTGGCGATGATCGCCAATTCCGACAACAGCGCCAACGACAACCGCATGTTCTTCGAAATCGCCGGCCTCAGGAACCCCACCATCACCGTGCCCGCGGGCGCAACGGTCACTGTGCAGTTCGTCAATGCCGATGACGACGAGGCCCACCGGCTTGCCTTCTCCGCGGCCGCGCCGCCGTTCCCGTTCATGGCGATGATGGACGCCTGGCCGGCCTTCCCGGGCGCCGAGGGCCCCGTTCTCGGCGATCCGACGGTGGCTGGATTGCACAGCGCCACCTTCACGTTCGTGGCCTCCCGACCCGGCGCGTACTCGTATCTCTGCCTCATCCCGGGTCATGCGCAACAGGGGATGTTCGGCCGCTTCGTCGTCGCCAAGACGGCAACCTGACCGGTACGCCCACGGGGCGCGCGATGCGCGGGCTTGTCAGATCCCTGTTCTCCTCCGCCACGCGCCGGCGGCCCGCCACTCTCTTGGCGGCCGCGCTCCTGGCGGCAGCGTCGCTACCGGCTGCCGCCCGTGCCGCGGCCACGGCATGGGTCGGCGACCGGCACGCGGCCGTGCGCCTGATCACGGCCGAGCAGGCGACCGGTTCGATGAGCGCGATCGATGCCGGTCTCGAGATCCGCCTCGCACCGGGCTGGCACGCCTACTGGCGCACGCCCGGCGCCGCCGGCATCCCGGCCTCGATCGCCTGGGCGGGATCGCAAAATCTGCGATCGGCCAAGCTGTTCTGGCCGGCTCCGCACCGATACGTGCTCGATGGCCTGCAGACCTATGGCTACGAGCGGGATGTCGTGCTGCCGATCGCGATCCATCTCATGTACCCCGGCGCCCCTCTCGTCCTGCATGCCGCAGTGAACTATTCCGCATGCAAGACCATCTGCGTGCCCTATCACGCCACCCTCCATCTCACCCTCCCGGCCGGGCTTGCGCTGCCGGGTCCCGAAGCGCCTCTGATCACCGCCGCCCGTCGCTTGGTGCCGGGAAGCCTCCAGGAATTCGGCCTCTCCGTCCTCGCAACCGAGGTCGCCCCGGCCGCAAACGGCAGATCGGACCTGATCCTGCGGCTGGCGGCGCGTGGAAGCCGGCTCGCTCATCCGGATCTCTTCGTCGAAGGGTTGCCGCAAGGTGCGCCCGGCCGGCCTCGGTTCACCCGCTCGATTTCCGGCGACGTCGCGACGCTGGTCGTCAGGCGCGTCCACGACGCTGCCGCTAAACTGGCGGGCCGGACGCTCGCCTTCACGTTGACCGACGGGCCCGGTCGGGCCGCCGCGTTCCCGGCCGCGCCGGTGCTGGTGTCGGCGGCGTCCCTGCCCGGCGGCGTCGCGCTGCCGCTGGCGATCCTCGCCGTCGCGCTGCTCGGCGGCCTGATCCTGAACGTCATGCCCTGCGTGCTGCCGGTGCTCTCGCTCAAGCTCTTCGCGCTCACGGAACTGGCGGGGGCGGAGCGGCGCAAGGTCCGGATCGACCTCCTGACCACCGCGGCGGGTGTGCTCGCGGGCTTCGCCGCGCTGGCCGGCGGGCTGATCGGGCTCAAGGCGGCCGGCGCCGCCATCGGCTGGGGCATCCAGTTCCAGGAACCCTGGTTCCTCGCCGCCATGACGATGGTCATGGCGCTCTTCGCCGCCAACATGTGGGGATGGCTCGACATCAGCCTGCCCGGCGGACTCGCCTCCCGGCTGGGCACCGCAGGGGCGGGATCGCGCCGGGGCACCGCGTTCCTCACCGGATTGTTCGCCACCCTGCTCGCGGCTTCCTGCTCCGCCCCGTTCGTGGGTACCGCGGTCGGATTCGCGCTGGCACGCGGACCGCTGCAGATTGCCGGCATCTTCCTTGCCATGGGCCTCGGCCTCGCCGCCCCTTATCTCCTCGGCGCGGCAGCCCCACGGCTCGTCTCCCTGCTGCCGCGGCCCGGAAGCTGGATGGTCGTGCTGCGCGCCGTCTTCGGCTTCCTGCTGCTCGGTACCGCGGTCTGGCTGGTCAGCATCTTGCTCGAGGTCGGTGGCGCGTTGCCGGCGTTGCTGGTCGGCGTGATCGCGGTTCTCGTGCTGGGCCTGCTTGCGTCGCGGTCCTGCATCCGAACGTTCTTGCCGTCCGTCCGGCGTTTCAGTACCGGAATCGCTGTCGCGCTTGCAGTTGTCGCGGTCTTCGTCCCGGCCTTGGGCCGCGAATTCCTGGCCCCGTCACCGCCTCCCACCGAGGTTCTGTCCGGGCCGTGGCACCCCTTCGATCGCGTCGCCATCGCCCGCGATGTCAGGCAGGGCCGCGTCGTCTTCGTCGATGTCACCGCCGCCTGGTGCCTGATCTGCAAGGTGAACGCGCTCACCGTGCTGGATCGCGATCCGGTCGCGGCGCGGCTCGGCACACCGGGGATAGTAGCGATGCGCGCCGACTGGACCCGCCCGAGCCCGCCGATCACCGCCTATCTGCAAAGCTTCGGCCGCTACGGCGTCCCCCTCGATGTCGTCTACGGCCCGGGTGCTCCACACGGCATCGTGTTGCCCGATCTCCTCACGCCGGGCGCGGTCATGGCCGCCCTGGCCAAAGCGGCGGCTTTGCCCCCGCCCGCAATACTCGGGCGGATCAATTGATGCAGATGTCCCCGAACTCTTTCGCCTCGGCCGGCACAAGAGGGAGAACGATCATGCCGCATGGGGCGGATCGCACCGCATCGCCAAACCGGGAGGCGCCCGGCCGGCGCGCGGCACTGGCCTTTCTCGGCGCGGCCTTCTCGTCCGTCCTGGCGCGCCGGGCGGAGGCGAAAGTCCTGCCGCTGCTCTCCCGCCGGCTCGTGCGGCTGCATCCCCCTGAAGCGCCGCCGGCATTGCATTTCAAAACTGCCACCGGAGAAACGCAAACTCTTGCCGATTTTCGCGGCAAGGGCGTGGTTCTCAATGTCTGGGCAACCTGGTGTGTGCCTTGCAAGGCGGAGATGCCGGCGCTCAACCATCTGGCCACGATCGTTGCACCCGACGGCATTGTCGTCCTGCCCGTCTCGATCGACACCGGCGGGTTGAAGGCGGTGCAGAAATTCTATGCCGCGAACCACATCGCGCATCTGCCGATCCTGCTCGATCCCGACGGAGGAATTGCCAGGGCGCTCAAGGCTCCCGGGGTCCCGACGACGGTCATCGTCGATCGGAAGGGACTGATCGAGGGGCGTGTCGAAGGCGCGGTGCAATGGGATGCACCGGCGAGCATCGCGCTGCTGCGCCGGTTGGTCGGACCGGCGGAATGACGACGTATCATGCCGTAGATCACGGTGCGGTTGCGGTCGACGGCCGCCATGGATCCGCATCGCGGGCGGGCAATCCGACGGAGATCGGCAACGAAACGGCGGGGAAACTGCCATCATGAACCAATCCGCTCTCCTGCCGCGGCGGCACTTCGCCGTTTTGATCGCCGCCGCTTCTCTCGCCTTCCCGCAGCTTGCCGCTGCCGGCTTCCCGCCGGGATCGGACATTACGGGCCGGCTTCCCGATCTTGCCTTCGACATGACCCGATCCTCCGACGGCAAGCGCGTCACGGCCGCCGGCTATCGCGGCAAGGTGGTGGTGCTTTTTTTCGGTTTCACGCGCTGCCCGGATGTCTGCCCGCTCACCGTGCACAACATGGCGATGATTCTGCAGCGGATGGGGCCGCTTGCCGGAGAGATGCGCTTTCTCTTCATCACCATCGACCTCGCCCACGATACCCTGCCGCGTCTCAAGCGCTTCCTCGCGAATTTCGGCCCACCCCCCGAGATCGACGGACTGCACGGTACACCCGCCGAGCTCGCCGCCCTGGCCAAACGCTACTACGTGCAATATCAGGCGCCCTCCGGCCCGAACTCCCCCGACCCGGTCTCGAAGATCACGCACATCTCCTGCATCTATGTGTTCGGTCCGCATGGCCGGGTGCGCTATCTGGTGAACGATTTCGCCGGTTCGAACCTCGATTTCGCCGCCATGACGGCGGGTTTCGATCGTCTCGCGAAGGCAGCGCGCGAACCATGACCGGCGCACCGCAGAGGCGGGCCCGGCATCACCGGCAAACCGGCGCGACGACGCGTGAACGCCGAGACCGGATGCCACGTCAGGGTGCGGCGGATCAAGGCGGCAATGGCTTTGGCCTGCCCCATCAGGACGAGTTCAGCCTCGCCCATGCAACATGGAGCAACGCCGCTGCCTGATACGAACCGGACAACGTATCGACGGCGTACACATCGGCGGCGCTGCGCTCCGGGCGGCGAGGCCGCCGTTTAGCCGATTACCGCCGGTGGCCGCCGCGCCGACGATTACAGGTTGGACAGACTCCGGAGCACCGACAGTGGACGCCTATGGAAAATATACCTTGGAAAATCTACCTTCGCGCCGGAAGTCTCCAGCCACCGGAATCAACACAAGACTGCACGTTCCAACGGATGAGGGGTTACATGAGTTTCTTCAAGCGACTCGGAGAACTTGTCGCCGCCAAGGGCGATGCCGCACTTGATGCGGCGGAGGTTCCATCGCAGACCTTTGACCATGCCTACAACAAGATGGTCGACACGCTGACGGATCTTCGCCGGGCCATCGTTGAGGTGGTCACCGCCAGAAAGGAGATCGAGCAGCAGATCGACGACTTGACCGAACAGAACGGCCGCATCGACGAACAGGCCCGGCAGGCTTTGCTTCAGGGCAACGAGCCCCTGGCGCAGCAGGCTTTGCTGAAACGGCCGCCGCTCCAGGCACAGATTGCGGCGCTGAACGGACAGCATAAGCAGATGGTCGATAAAGAGACCAGCCTCGAGCAGGCGGCCCAGCGCCTCGCCGCCAGGATTCAAGCGTTCCGTACCGAGAAGGAAACGCTGGGCGCCACATCGAGTGCCGCCGCCGCCGAGGTCAAGGTGTCGGCCTCCCTGGCCGGGGTAACCGAGGAAATGGGCAGCATCAACGCCGCCATGGACCGTGCCCGGATGAAGATCGCCAGACAATCCGCACGCGCCGCGGCGCTGGATGAGGTGGTCGGGCAGACCGACTTCAATACCGGCATGCCCGTCGATCCCGTGCAGGCCGAGCTCGACCACGCATCGGCGCAGGCGTCCATCGCGGGCGACCTCGCCCGGCTGAAAGCCGAGATCGGTCTGTCGCCGCCGAAGCCGATCCAGCTGACCAGCACGCCGGTTCCAGAGCGCGGAAAAGGAGACGTGGCATGATCGTCCGCACCATCGGCCACGGCCAGCGCGAACTTCCCGACCGGGAGGGCGCCCGACTAGACCAGCTCGATCAGGCTCTGATGGCGGCGATCGAGCGCCATGACGCGCCGGCCTACAAGCGGGCGCTGGCCGATGTGCACGCGCTCGTCGCAGCCCATGGGCGGCCCACGCCGGACAATCATTTCGGCCCCTCTGACATGATCCTGCCGGAGCCCGATATGACCCTCGACGAAGCGGTCGCGCTGGTTCGCCATGGCGATCTTTCCTTTCCCCAACGGAATGGGGATCCAAATGACCACACAAAGCGCTGAGCACCCCGCCTTCCTGACCAGGATGCGGGCCTTGATCGCGGGGGAGGTCTCCGCGGATACGCTGGAATCCTACCGGAATGCCGGCGGGGCGGCTTACAAATTGTTCATCGACGCCGAGCAGCGCCGCAACGAGCTTGCCGATGCCGGCAAGACACCATGGACGATGACCGCGGCAGAGCGCATCAATATGGTGTCAACGTGGGTGGCGTTCGCTCTGCAAACCTTGGGCGACGCCTTCCTGGAAGCCACTTACGAGGCCGATCCCGGCACGGTCGGATTCGTTCCGGCGATCACCGCCAGGCAGGCCGATCTCTTCTACGGCGAGGTGGCGAACTGGCTGGCCTTCGCCGCCAAGGCCGAAACCGACGATCAGTTTCTTCTTCCGGTCCACATGCCGTTCGACCTGCCTGCTTTCGTCGAGGTCGACCCGTGTCCGACCTCCCATCTGCTGGCGATGCTGGCGGCGGCGAGCAAGATCGTCGATCACGCCGGGATTGCGGTCGCGGATTGCGCCCGCTCGGCGAAAGGCGGCGACCACGATCGTGAGATCGCCACCCTGAAGGGGCGGATGGCTGCGATCACGGCGTCCCATGACTATGCGCAGAGCATGCACCGCGACGGCGTCGTGCCGTCCAATGAGACCCATGAGCGTATCGAAGCGACGATCAAGACCGTGATTGTCGATGCGTTCCGGATCGGACAGATCGCCGCCATGCCGGAGCTGGCCGCCCATGCGTCTTCGCCTGTTGCCGCGTCTTCGCCTATTGGGCAGCTGGCCGCGCTTGCACGACCCATGCTGCCGCTACCGGGACAGCCTGGATTCGACCGGTTCTGTCTGACCGACCCGCATTGCGTCAGTCACCTCACCCGCGATCCCAAGGCTGGCCCAGCCATCGATTATCTCTGGAGCCACGATCCATCGCCGCAGAAGACGCTGGCAATCCAGGAGGAAATCCTTGCGGCCTTGGTGCGCGGTGACATCGATTACGGGAAGGGGAGCACGGGGCGGATCGGCCACTATTACTGCTGCCCATGGTCGGCGATCTACCATGTCAACCGCCCGGTCGTCATCGGCGGGCAGGAACTCCAGTCCGGCCAGGAATTCACGTACGATGTATCGGCTGACATATCGGCTGACGTATCGGCCGAGGAAATCGCCGACGGGGGCTTGTTCAAGCGAAACATTCTGGTCAGCCGGTTCTCCAGCACGTCGAGGACGGATTACTGCGACGGGGGCAAGAATAACGACGGTTGCGGCGGGAAGGATTGAGCAGCCCTGCGATCGCGGAGCGAAACGATCAGGATGATACGCGATCGGCGGGCAACGATCGCCTGGCTTTCCGTGATCGCTCTCGGCTGGGCAGCGCTTGCGGCCATCGACCCCCGTCTGCCGCACGGGGCCGCAGCGCTTGCGGCGAGACCCTGGCTCGTCTGGCAAGTCACGCCGATCATCGTCATTCCCATGGCGCTCGCCACTGTCTGGTACGTGCGCGGAGAGCGGCGAGGCGCGCGGGAAACGAGCGGGCGGCACTTCCTCTTCGCGGCGGCGCTCCTGCTGCTGTTCCTCGTCCTGCAATCACCGATCGAGGGCTTTTCCGACCAGTTTCTCACCGTTCACCAGGTCGAGCACATGACGCTCGACACGATCGCGCCCATGCTTCTGCTGCTGGCGGCCCCGCAGGCCGCCCTGTTGCGTGGCATGCCGGAGTGGCTTCGACACCGGATCGTGCCCCGGATCATGGGTCATGGCGTACTGCACCGCACCTTTGCCGCCATCAGTCAGCCGGTTCCGGCGAGCTTCCTTTTCGTCGGGATCAGCGATTTCTGGATGATCCCCTCGATCCACGATGCCTCGCTTCGCGATCCCCTGGTGCACGAGCTCTGGCACGTCACGCTCTTTGTCAGCGGGCTGATCTTCTTCTTCCGCCTTCTCGACCCGCGCCCCGCCCCGCTCGGCGCCCCGCTCCTCACTCGCATGCTGATGTGCTGGTTCGCCGAAATGAACGCGATCCTGTTCGGCTTCTATCTCAGCTTCAAATCCGCCGTCCTCTACCACGCCTATGGGCGCATGGCGCCCTTCTGGCACGTCTCGGCCCTCAGCGACGAACGGTTCGGCGGCCTTACCATGTGGATCCCGGGTTCGATGATGATCGCACTCGCCGCAATGGTGGCGCTTTACCGTGCCGCGAGCTACGAGGACCGCGCAGCCGGACGCCTCGCCCTCGCTGCCGCCGCGCTGCCGCCACGTGGGCGCGTTTTCCTTGCCGAGAGGCAGCGGGCGAACCGCGCGGTTGCCTTCGGGCTCACCGGGTTCGTCGGCTTTGTCCTGATCGTCGCCGTCATCGCGGCCATCCTCTACGACCGCACCTTCAGCCGCGAGCGCCACCTCGGGGCCGCAACCACGGCAACCGCAACGGCGCTCAACTCGGAGGCTACTCATGTGCGGCGGGAAGCGCCCGCTCGCCGCGAGCTGTCGCCGTGAGCGCGTTGCCGGAATTCCGCATTGCCGTCCGCGAAGACGGTCTGATCGCCCCCCGCGCGCAGGCGCCCGCCTCTCCTTCCCGGGCCTCCTTTGGGACCCGGGCGAGGCGCGCACACCCTCCTCGCGCATCCGGGTGAGAGTGGAGGCACGCACATGATCTTCCGCCAGCTTTTCGATCAGACGTCGGGAACCTACAGCTACCTGCTCGCAAGCCGGGCCGGCGGCGAGGCCTTGATCATCGACCCCGTGCTCGAGAAAGTGGAGCGCTACCTCCAGTTGGTGCGCGAGCTCGACCTCAAGCTCGTGAAGGCGGTCGACACGCACCTGCACGCCGATCACATCACCGGACTCGGCGCGCTGCGCGATCGCGCGCACTGCATCACCGTGATGGGTGAGCGAAGCAGAGTCGACGTGGTGTCGATGCGGCTGGCCGACGGGGAGAAGCTGCGCATCGAGGGGATCTGCCTCGATGTGCTCTACACGCCCGGCCACACCGACGATTCATACAGCTTCCTGATGCAAAATCGCGTCTTCACCGGCGACACGCTGCTCATCCGCGGCACCGGCCGGACGGATTTCCAGAACGGCGACGCGCGAGCCCAGTACGAGTCGATCTTCGGGCGGCTCCTGAAGCTGCCGGAGGAGACGCTGGTCTACCCGGCGCACGACTACAAGGGCGACACGGTGAGCACGATCGGCGAGGAAAAGAGATACAACCCGCGCCTCCAGGTGAAATCCGTCGAGGAGTACGTGGAGCTGATGCGGGGGCTCACCCTGCCCAATCCGAAGATGATGGACGTGGCCGTGCCGGCGAACATGCGCATCGGGTTGGCTCAGGAGGAGCTGGTGCGGCGCGGATGGTCGGTCACGGCGGAAGAAGCGACGGCGCTGGCCGGTCGATCCGGCATCGCGCTGGTCGACCTCCGCGAACCCGACGAGCGGAAGAAGCATGGCAGCATCCCTGGCTCGCTCTCCGCTCCTTATCCCGGCCTCGCCGAGAACATCCGCAACGGCGGCGTGCTGCACGAACTCGCGGTGGCCACCGGCAAGTCGCTCCTGTTCTATTGCGCCTTCGGCGAGCGTTCGGCGATGGCGGTGCAGGCGGCCCATGACGCCGGCCTTGCAGACGCTCGGCACATCCAGGGCGGCCTCGACGCCTGGAAGAAGGCGAACGGGCCGATCGTCCGGGATCCTGCTTGACCGGATCGCGAAGCGATCCCCGCTCACCCGCGCTCTTGTCCCCCTGCTCTTGACCCTGGGCGCCCCCGCCGGCTTTCGTGCCGCCGCACTCCGGAACGCCCGCATGCCCGAACATCCCGCACCCCGCTGGTCGGCCCGCACCCTCGCCGCCCAGGCCCTCGGCCACATCGACGAGCCGAGCCGCGCCCTCGTCCCGCCCATCCACCTCGCCACGACCTACGTCCGCGACCCCGACAATCAGTATCGCAGCGGCAACATCTACGGCCGCCCCGACAACCCGACCGTGCGCGAGGCCGAAGCGATCATCGCCATGCTCGAAGAGGCGGCCTCCGCGCTGCTGTTCGGCTCCGGCATGTCCGCGGCAACCGCGGTCTTCCTCGCCCTCGAGCCCGGCGCCCACGTCCTCGTTCCCGAAGTCATGTACTGGGGCCTTCGCGCCTGGCTCCTCACCGACGCCCGGGCCTTCGGCCTCGCCGTCGAGACCGTGGACGCAAGCCGCCCCGAGGCGATCGCCGCCGCGCTCCGCCCCGGCGCCACGCGGCTCGTCTGGCTGGAAACCCCCGCCAATCCGCTCTGGACCATCACCGACATCGCCGCCGTTGCCGCTGGCGCCCACGCCGCCGGCGCGCTCGTCGCCGTCGATTCCACTTGTGCAACCCCTGTCTTCACCCGCCCGCTCGCCCTCGGCGCCGATCTCGTCATGCATGCGGCGACGAAATACCTGAACGGCCACTCCGACGTCGTGGCCGGCGCGCTCGTCGCCGCCCGGGAGGACGATCTCTGGGCCCGCATCCGCCGCGTTCGTACCATGCTCGGCCAGATTCTCGGTCCCTTCGAGACGCACCTCCTCATCCGCGGCATGCGCACGCTCGATCTTCGCGTGCGCACCGCCGCCGCCGGGGCGATGGAGCTCGCGTTACGACTTTCCAACCATCCGGCCATCGCCGCCGTGCTCTATCCCGGCCTTCCCTCGCATCCCGGCCACGCCATTGCCGCCCGCCAGATGCAGGGCGGCTTCGGGGCCATGCTCTCGATTCGGCCGAACGGCGGCGAAGCGGCCGCCATCGCCACCGCCGCCCGCGTTCGCCTCTGGAAGCGCGCAACCTCGCTCGGCGGCGTCGAAAGCCTGATCGAGCATCGCGGATCGATCGAAGGGCCGGGTTCGCCCTGCCCGCTCGATCTCCTCCGCCTCTCCGTCGGCATCGAGGATGTCGAGGATCTCTACGCGGACCTCGACCAGGCCTTGCGCGCCGCCGGTCGGTCCTGACCCCCCGCCCCGCCTTGTGCGGCGCGCGAAACCCCTCATTTATGCGCCATCGCCTGCAACGATCCGGGAACGATGCCATGGACCTTATCATCGGCAAGAAACCAGAGACGCCCCCCGCCCCTCCCGGCGCCGCGCCCGGCGGCGCGGCCATGATCGTCGAAGGTGATCAGAAAACCTTCATGCGCGAGGTCGTCGAGGCCTCCCGCAAACTTCCCGTCCTGGTCGATTTCTGGGCAACCTGGTGCGGTCCCTGCAAGCAGTTGACCCCGACTCTGGAGAAGGTCGTCCGCGCCGCTGCCGGCCGCGTCAAGCTCGTCAAGATCGATATCGACAAGAACCGCGCGCTCGCCCAGCAGCTCGCGAATCTCGGCCTGCCGCTGCAATCCGTCCCGACCGTCGCCGCCTTCTGGCAGGGCAAGGTCGCCGATCTTTTCCAGGGCGCGCTTCCGGAATCCGAGGTCAAGCACTTCGTCGAGGATATCCTGAAGCTCGCCGGCGGCGCCATGCCCGGCGCGGACGTGCTGCCGGCCGCGAAGGCCGCGCTCGAAGCCGGCAGCGCCGCCGAGGCCGCGAGCCTCTTTTCCGAGGCGGTGGCGGCCGACGCCGAGAATGCCGAGGCCTGGGGCGGCCTGATCCGCGCCGAGTTCGCCGCCGGCAATGAGGCGGCCGCCCGCGAAGCGCTGGCCTCCGTACCGCCCAAGCTCGCCGAAGCGGCCGAGATCGCCGGCGCCCGCTCGGCCTTGGCACTCGCCGAGGAAGGCCGCAAGGCTGCCGCCGGCCTCAAAAGCCTGGAGCGGCGGCTCTCGGCCAACCCCGCCGATCTCGAGGCGCGCTACGAGCTTGCCACGGCGCTGAACGCGCTCGGCCGGCGCGAGGAGGCGGCCGATGCGCTGCTCGACATCATCCGCCGCGACCGCACCTGGCGGGAGGATGCCGCGCGCTTGCAGCTCCTCAAGTTCTTCGAGGCCTGGGGCTTCGACGATGCGGCGACCATGGCGGCGCGGCGCAAGCTCTCGGCCCTCCTCTTCCGCTGAGGGAGCCCATGCCGGCGCCGGCGCGCCTTGCCAGCCTGCCCACGGAGTTCGCCGTCTTCCCGCTCCCCGGCGCCCTCCTGCTGCCGCACGCGAGGCTGCCGCTCAACATCTTCGAGCCGCGCTATCTCGCGCTCATCGAGGATTCGCTCGGCCAGGGCCGCCTGTTCGGCATGATCCAGCCCGACCCCTCGCACCCCGAGCTGCCGAGCGGGCCCGCGCTCTTCGCGATCGGCTGCCTCGGCCGCATCACCGCCTTCAGCGAAACCGACGACGGGCGCTACCTCATCACGCTTGCCGGCCTCCTGCGCTTCCGCGTGCAGGACGAGCTCGCCGTGACGCGCGGCTACCGGCGCGTCCGCGCCGACCTCGCCTCCTTCGCGGCCGATCTGCGCACCCCGGAGGCCGCGAAAATCGAGCGCGCGCCGATGCTCGCGGCACTCCGTGCCTATCTCGCCGCACGCGGCCTCGGCGCCGACTGGAAGGCACTCGAGGCGTTGCCCGAGGAGCGGCTCGTCGGCACGCTCAGCATGCTCTGCCCGTTCGCGCCGACCGAGAAGCAGGCGCTCCTCGAGGCGCCGACCGAAGCCGCGCGCGCCGAGACGCTGCTCACCTTGCTCAAGATGAACTCCTACGCGCCGCCCGGCGGCGGCGCCGAAAAAACCCCGCTCGCGAGCTGAGACCATGTCCGATCCCGCTCCCCCCCGTCCCGTGCCGATCGACCCGAGGCTCCTCGAGATACTGGTCTGCCCGCTGACCAAGGGGCCGCTCGAATACGATCGCGCCGCCGGCGAACTGATCAGCCGCAAGGCCGGCCTCGCCTATCCGATTCGCGACGGCATCCCGATCATGCTGCCGGACGAGGCGCGCAAGCTCGAGGACTGAGCGATGCCCCTCCCGACCGAGATCCGCCTCCGCCGCGCCGAGAAGGCGCTCGAGGTCACGTTCGACGACGGCAGCCGGTTTCTGCTGCCGGCGGAATACCTGCGCGTGGAAAGCCCGAGCGCCGAAGTGCAGGGGCACACCCCCGACCGGAAGCAGATCGTCCCCGGGCGCCGGCACGTCGGGATCATCGGCATCGAGCCGGTCGGCAATTACGCGGTCCGGCTGGAATTCGACGATTTGCACGATACCGGCATCTATTCGTGGGAATATCTCCACGTTTTGGGCCGCGAACAGCCGGAACGCTGGGCGCGCTATCTCGCGGCCTTGCAGGCGCTGGGGCTCTCGCGAGAGCCCTGATTTGTTGACTTTGCGGGCGATCCCTCTATACCGCGCGGCGCCAGGGTTTGGACAGTTTGGACACGACGGGGTCCCAGATAGAATGTTCGCGATCGTCCGCACCGGCGGCAAGCAGTACCGGGTTACCACAAAGTCCCTCCTCAAGGTCGAACGGATCGAGGGCGCCCCGGGCGAGGTGATCACGCTCGGCGAGGTGCTCGCGGTGGGCGAGGGAGAGAACGTGGCGATCGGCCGCCCGCTCGTCGCCGGCGCCTCGGTCACGGCCACCGTCGTGGCTCAGGATCGGCTCGATAAGATATTGATCTTGAAGAAAAGACGGCGGAAGAACAGCCGCCGCCGGCAGGGCCACCGCCAGAACGTGACCGTGCTCAGGATCGGGGAGATCAGAAGGGAAGAGGCCCATGGCGCATAAGAAGGCAGGCGGCTCCTCCCGCAACGGGCGCGACACCGCGGGCCGGCGCCTTGGCATCAAGAAGTTCGGCGGCGAGGCGGTCAAGGCGGGCAACATCATCGTCCGCCAGCGCGGCACCAGGGTGCATCCGGGCACCCATGTCGGGCTCGGGCGCGACCATACGCTGTTCGCGCTCGTGGACGGCAAGGTCGAGTTCAGGCGGAAGAGCGAGGGGCGGGTGTTCGTGTCGGTGACGCCGCCGCCCGCGTAGGCCCGCCGCCGGCGGCTTGCGAGCCGGGACATGAAGTTTCTCGACCAGGTGAAGATCTATGTCCGCTCCGGCGGCGGCGGGGACGGTGTCGTTGCGTTCCGGCGGGAGAAGTTCCTCGAATTCGGCGGCCCGGACGGGGGCGACGGAGGCAAGGGCGGAGACATCGTGTTCGAGGCCGAGGAGGGGCTCAATACACTGATCGACTTCCGCTACCACCAGCACTTCCGGGCGAAGAAGGGCGGCAACGGCGCGGGAGCGAACCGGACCGGCCGAAGCGCGCCCGACCTCGTGATCCGGCTGCCGCCGGGGACCGAAATCCTGGACGAGGACGGGACGGCGCTGCTCGCCGACCTCCGCGAGGCGGGGAGCCGTGTCTCTCTTCTGCCGGGCGGAGACGGCGGGTTCGGCAACAGCCACTTCAGGTCGGCGACCAACCGGGCGCCCAGGCGCGCGACGAAGGGGTTTCCGGGGCAGGAACGGTGGGTGTGGCTCCGCCTCAAGCTGATCGCGGATGTGGGCCTGGTGGGCTTGCCCAATGCCGGAAAGTCAACGCTGTTGGCGGCGGTCTCCAGAGCCAAGCCGAAGATCGCGGATTATCCCTTCACGACGCTCCATCCGGCCCTCGGGGTGGTGGAGATTGGCGGCGGGGCGGGCGAGCGGTTCGTGCTCGCCGACATCCCCGGCCTGATCCGGGGCGCCCACGTTGGGGCGGGACTCGGGACGCGCTTCCTCGGCCACGTCGAGCGGGCGAAGGTGCTGGTCCATCTGGTGGACGGGACGGCGGGTGCCAGGGGGGCGGTCGAGGCTTGGCGGGCGGTGCGTGCCGAGCTTGCCGCATACGGCGCAGGGCTTGCGGAGAAGCCCGAGATCGTCGCGCTCACGAAGGCGGACCTGCTCGATGGCCGGAAAGCGGCGGCAGGCCGGCGGGCGCTCGAGCGGGCAGGGGCGGGGTGCCTGTTCGTCATCTCGGCGCTGAGCGGGGCGGGGATTGCCGAACTCCTGGCCGCCGCGGCCGCCGCAGCCCGGGCGGTGACGGCTGAGGCCGCGGCGGCACCGGCCGCTGAGGCGGCCGGCACGAAACCGGCCACGGCGGCATGAGCGCCGCGCGCGTGCCCGTGCTCGGGGAGGCGCGGCGGCTGGTGGTGAAGATCGGGAGCGCCCTGGTCGCCGACGGCGCGAGCGGGCGGGTCCGCACGGCCTGGCTCGACGCGATGGCGGGCGATATCGCCGGCTTGCGGGTGCGCGGGATCGAGGTGATCGCGGTCTCCTCGGGGGCGATCGCGCTCGCGCGCCGCACGCTCGGCTTCCGGGGCGGCTCCCGCGGCCGGCTGCGGCTCGAAGAGAGCCAGGCGGCGGCGGCGGTCGGGCAGATCAGGCTGGCGCAGGCCTGGAGCGAGGCGCTTTCGGCGCACAGGCTCGTCGCCGCGCAGCTTCTCCTCACGCTCGGGGACACGGAGGACCGGCGGCGCTACCTGAACGCGCGGGCGACGCTCGCCACTCTCATCAAGGCGGGCGCGGTGCCGGTGATCAACGAGAACGATTCGGTCGCGACGAGCGAGATCCGCATCGGCGACAACGACCGTCTGGCGGCGCGGGTGGCGGCGATGATGGGCGCGGACCAGCTCGTGCTGCTGACCGACATCGACGGGCTCTACACGGCCGATCCTCGCAAGGTGGGCGAGGCGGCGCACGTGCCGGTGGTTCCGGCGATCACGCCGGCGATCGTGGCCATGGCCGGGGGGGCGATGGCCGGGGGGGCGATTGCGGGCGAGGCGGCAAGCGGGGTCGGGGGCATGCGGACGAAGCTCGCGGCGGCGCGGATCGCGACCGGGGCGGGCTGCGCGGTTGCGATCGCGCGGGGCACGGAGCCGGCGCCGCTCAGGGCGCTGGAAGCGGGCGGGCCTTGCACTTGGTTCCTAGCGGTACCCGAGGGCGCGCAGGCGCGCAAGCGCTGGATCGCGGGCGGCCTCGCCCCGCTCGGTGCGCTGGTGGTGGACGCGGGGGCGGTGAAGGCGCTCCGCGCCGGCGGATCGCTGCTGCCGGCGGGGGTCAGGGCGGTGATCGGGGAATTCGGGCGCGGCGATCCGGTGGTGGTGCGCGGGCCGGACGGGGAGGATTTCGCCAAGGGACTTTCGGCCTATGGCGCGGAGGATGCGCGGCGGATCGCGGGACACAGGTCTGCCGAGATTGCGGATATTCTCGGCTGGCGCGGGCGCGACGAGATGGTGCATCGTGACGATCTGGCGTTGGTCGGGGCGCTTGCCGGCGCCTCGGGGGCGGGAGGAAAGGTGCCGGAATGACGGCGGGAGCGGAGAAGTCCGCCGAACAGGTGCGTGCGATGGCGGCCAGCGCGCGCGCCGCGGCGCGCGTGCTGGCGGGAACGGAGGCGGGGCGGCGGGACCGCGGCCTGCGCGAGGCGGCGCGGGCGATCCGCGCGGCGCGCGCGGCGATCCTCGATGCGAACGAGCGGGACCTGGCAGGGGCGGCGGGCACGACGGCGGCGTTCCGCGACCGGCTGATGCTCGATCCGGCGCGCGTCGAGGCAATGGCGCGCGGGCTCGAAGTGATCGCGGAGCTGCCGGACCCGCTGGCGCGCGAGATGGGCGAATGGACGCGCCCCAATGGCCTTCGCATCCGCCGCGTGGCGCAGCCGATCGGCGTGATCGGGATGATCTACGAGAGCCGGCCGAACGTGGGGGCGGATGCGGCGGGGCTTTGCGTGAAGGCCGGCAACGCGGTGATCTTGCGCGGCGGCTCGGAGAGCTTCGAGAGCGGGCGGGCGATCCAGCGCGCGGTGGGGGATGGCCTCCTGGCGGCGGGGCTGCCGGAGGCTTCCGTGCAGAGCGCGCCCTCGGCCGAGCGGGCGTTCGTTTCGGCGATGCTCGGGGCGGGCGGGGCGATCGACCTCATCGTGCCGCGCGGCGGGCGGGCGCTCGTCGAGCGGGTCGAGCGCGAGGCGAGCATGCCGGTGCTCGCGCACGCGGAGGGGCTTTGCCACACCTACGTGCACCGGGCGGCGGATGCGGGGATGGCGCGGCGGGTGGTGGCGAACGCGAAGATGCGCCGCCCGGGCGTGTGCGGGGCGACGGAGACGCTGCTGATCGACGCCGCGATTGCGCCCGACCTGCTCGGGCCGATCGCGGCCGACCTCAAGGCGCTCGGCTGCCGGTTCCGCGCCGATGCGCGCGCGCGGGCGATCGTGCCCTCCCTGCCGGCGGCGGAGGAAGGGGATTTCGACACCGAGTGGCTGGATGCGGTGCTCTCGATCGCGGTCGTGGATGATCTCGAGGCGGCGCTCGCGCACATCGCGCGGCACGGCAGCAGCCACACGGATGCGATCATCACCGGGGACCGGGAGGCGGCGGAGTCGTTTCTCAAGGGTGTCGATTCGGCGGTGGCGCTCTGGAACGCCTCGACGCAGTTCTGCGACGGGGGCGAGTTCGGTTTTGGTGCCGAAATAGGAATCGCGACCGGGCGGGTGCACGCGCGGGGCCCTGTCGGGCTCGAGCAGCTCACGACGTACCGCTATCTCGTCATCGGTTCGGGGCAGGTACGGCCCTGAGGCGCCCGTCGCGGTTCGGCGATCGGCGGCGCCGGCTGATCGGGCTGCTCGGCGGTTCGTTCAATCCGGCGCATGCGGGCCACCGGCAGGTGGCGTTGCGGGCGCTCGCCCTGCTCGGGCTCGACGCGGTGTGGCTCCTGGTCTCGCCGGGCAATCCGTTGAAGCCGGTTGCGGGGATGGCGGCGTTTCCGGTACGCTTGCGTTCGGCGGAAGGGATTGCGGATGGGCGGCGCATTGTTGCCGTTGACCTCGAGGCAGCGTGGCGGACGCGTTTCACGCGCGACACGCTGCGCATGCTCGGGCGGCGTTTTCCGCGGGCGCGTTTCGTATGGCTGATGGGTGCGGACATCCTCGTGCAACTGCCGCGCTGGCGGCGTTGGGAGGAGGTGGCGCGCGGCGTCGCGTTCGCGGTGCTGCCGCGGCCCGGCTTTACGCGCGCGGCGCTTGCGGGCGCTGCGGCGCGGCGGTTCGCGCGCTGGCGGGTGCCGCGCGGGGCGGGGCGGCTCATTGGAAAAATGCCGCCGCCGGCCTGGATTTTTTTGGGCGGGCCGGAGAATCCGGTGTCCGCGAGCGTGATCCGGGAGCGGGCGAAAGGAGAGCGGGCGATCGTCAATCTGCCGCCTGACGACGTGACATGGCGCACGCGGCGGAAGCCCGGGGCGCTAAGGAAGGGCCCGGGCGGAGCGCCGGCGGGCGCGGCAGCGGGCGGGCTGCCGCAGCCGGCGAGGGGTGTGCGGCAGAAGGCGGCGGTGGCCGGGCCCCAAGGCGGCAAGGGTGCGGCGAAGGGTGCAGCGGGCAAGACGCGGCGGAAGGCGGCGGAGAGCGCGCTCGACGCGCTGCTGGGTGCGATCGTCGGCAGTCTCGAGGACGACAAGGCGGTCGATATCGTCACGCTCGATCTCGTGGGGCGGGCGAGCTTTGCCGACCGGATGGTGATTGCGAGCGGGCTGTCGGACCGGCAGATCGCGGCGATGGCGCGGCATCTCGAGGAGCGGCTGAAGGCGATCGGGCTGAAGCGCCTGGCGATCGAGGGGCGCACGGGCTCGGAGTGGGTGCTGGTGGATGCGGGCGATATCGTCGTGCACCTCTTCAAGCCGGAGGCGCGTGCGCTCTATGCGCTCGAGCGGATGTGGGGCGAGGATCTCGGCCCGGAGGAGCAGGCGAGCGCGGGGTAGTGTGACCTGCGTCACACCGCGCGGCGCGCCGGGCGCGGTAGCGTTCGGGTTCTCTGCTCGTGACGGGCGGTTTTCGGAGGGAGGGGGGGATGCGGATCTATCTGCACAGCGGTGTGGAGGAGGGGCCGGCGGTGTTCGTCGATACGGAGGACGGGCGGGTGCACGTGGTGCGGGTGCGGGGCGGGCAGAAGCAGCCCGAGTGGTCGAGTGTGGCGCAGGCGCTCAAGGTGCTGAAGGCGGCGATCCGGATCAAGGAGCCGAGGATCAGGGCCGGGGCGATCAAGGCGGTGGCCGGATTCGTGGCCGAGGAGCTTGGCGAGGAGATCGGGCAGGGTGGGGTTCTGGTGGTCGGCTGACGGCGGTAAGGTCTTTGCTTCGCAATCGATTCGGGTGGAGCGGAGATGACGATTTCGATGCATCAGGCCCTGGTGCCGCCGTTCGTGCAGATGCTGGAGGCGCTTTCGGGGGTGTTGGGGAAGGGCGCTTCGTTCGCCGAGGCGCGCAAGATCGATCCGGCGGTGCTGCTGGCCGCGCGCCTTGCGCCGGACATGTTTCCCTTGGTGCGGCAGGTGCAGGTGGCGACGGACCAGGCGAAGGGGGGTGCGGCGCGGCTGGCGGGGGTTGAGGTGCCGGCGTGGCCGGACAAGGAGGCGAGTTTTCCGGAGTTGCAGGCGCGGGTTGCCCGCGCGGTCGATTATCTCAAGGGGTTCGCCGCGGGAGAGATCGACGGCTCCGAGGCGCGGGCGGTCACGGTGAAGGCGGGCGGCCGGGAGCTTCAATTCAAGGGGCGGGAGTATCTCTTCGGGTACGTTTATCCGAACTTCTTTTTCCACGTGACGATGGCGTATGCGGTCCTGCGCCACAACGGGCTGGAGGTGGGCAAGCGGGATTTCCTCGGCGCCGTGCCGCTCGCCTGAGGGCGGGGGCTTGCGCCAGCTCGTTTTGTTGCCGGGGTAGAGAGCCCGGGCCGGGAACGTCGCTCGGCCTCGGTCGCGTGCGGCGGCGTGTCAGCGGCGCGGGCGGGGAAGGTCTTTTCCTGGCCTTCGGCCTGGCTTCGGGCCTGAGCCGGTGCAGGCGCGCGGCCGCCAGGCCTGGTCAAAGTCGATGCCGCCGCTCTCGGGCAGCGGAACATTGCGGCGGCGTTCCTCTTGCTGGGTTTGATAAGAATATCGAGATCTTTGGTCGCGCGCGGCTCTGCGTGCAGCGAAACGGCATAGCCGCCGACGACAAGATATCGGACCTTCTCATCGTTTAAGATGGACAAGAGTTCTTTGAAGTCGCGGTGTGTAGCGCGACAATCTGGGTGAAAGCTGGCGACAATCAGGATGCACGTCCCGATCGCGCGGTGGGACGCATGATTGTCGCTGTGGATCGCCGTTGCAAGCCTGATTGTCGTGGCGCGACG
>JAKAWQ010000026.1 GCA_021816925.1 Pseudomonadota bacterium | reverse complement strand
CGCTCCATACCAATGGTTCGGAAAACGATATCCGCTGCCAAGTCACCAAGCGCCATGTCAGCGGTGGCACCAAAAGTGCGGCCGGGCGCGACTGCCGCGACGCCTTCCTCGGCTTGGCCAAAACCTGTGCCAGGCTGGGTGTCGCGTTTTGGGATTATCTCGGCAGCCGCCTCGGCGTTTCCGGCCAGCCAGCCGTGCCGTCCTTGCCCGCCCTCATCCACCGCCGCGGCCAACCCGCGTAGGTGCCGCTGCCCAGGGTTTTGCCCATCTTACGGTTACAAGACGAATGTCGGCCGGCGTCACGCGCTCGCCTGGGAGACGAACTTGGTGACGAGATAGGCCTCGATCGCTTCGAGCCCGCCCTCTGAACCGTAGCCGGAATCCTTTACGCCACCGAATGGTACCTCGGGTAACGCGAGCCCGTGATGATTGATCGATATCATGCCGCTCTCGACAGCATTGGCAATCGCATTCGCGGTCTTGGCCGACCGGGTATAGGCGTAGGCGGCAAGCCCGTACGGCAGCCGATTGGCCTCGGCCACCACCTCGTCAAAGTCCCGGAAGGGTGCGATCATTGCCACCGGCCCGAACGGCTCCTCGTTCATCGCACGCGCCGTCGTCGGCACATTGGTGAGCACGGTCGGCTCATAAAAGTAACCCTTATTGCCGATGCGCTTGCCGCCGGTTACGAGTTCCGCGCCCTTCTGCACGGCGTCGGTGATGAAGCCTTCCATCGCGGCCACGCGCCGCGCATGCGCAAGCGGACCCATCTGCGTCGCCGGATCAAGCCCGTCTCCGACCTTCAGCCCCTTGGCAACTGACACAAAGCGGCCGACGAAATCGTCGAACACCTTCTCCTGGACCAGGAAGCGCGTCGGCGCGATGCAGACCTGTCCGGCATTACGGAACTTGTTGCCGGAAAGGATTTTCGTTGCCGCCTCGACATCCGCGTCCTCGAAGATGATCGCCGGGGCGTGCCCGCCAAGCTCCATGGTCACCCGCTTCATGTGCGCCCCGGCCATCGCTGCGAGATGCTTGCCGACGGCGGTCGACCCGGTGAAGGAGATCTTGCGCACGAGCGGATGCGGGATGAGGTAGCTCGAGATCTCCGCCGGCGCGCCGAACACCAGATTGATCACCCCTTCCGGCACACCCGCCTCGGCATAGCTGCGCACGACTTCGGCGCAGGAGGCCGGGGTCTCCTCGGGCCCCTTGATGATGATGGAGCAACCGGCAGCCAGCGCCGCTGAGACCTTCCGCACCGCTTGGTTGATCGGGAAGTTCCAGGGCGTGAAGGCGGCCGCCACGCCGACCGGTTCCTTCACCACAAGCTGATAGACCCCGGGAGCGCGCGCCGGGACAACGCGGCCGTAGGCACGGCGCGCCTCCTCGGCGAACCACTCGATGATGTCGCCGGCGAGCGCCGTTTCGGCCTTTGCCTCGGCCAGCGGCTTGCCCTGCTCGGTTGTCATGATACGCGCGATCGCATCCATACGATCGCGCATCAGGCTTGCCGCCTTGCGCATGATCTTGGCCCGCTCGTAGGCGGAAATCCTGCGCCAGACATGGAATCCCTTGGCGGCGGCGGCGAGCGCACGGTCGAGGTCGGGGGCCTCCGCATGCGCCACGTTGCCGATCGGCTCGCCGGTGGCGGGATTGAGCACGGCAATCGTCCTGCCGGCAGCACTTCCACTCCAGGCACCATCGATGAACAGCGAGACATCCGAGTACATGATCACGTCCTTCCCAATTTTCCGGAAGGGGCTTGGCCCCTTCCCTCGATGCGGAGATCATGCTCGGATTTTGCAGCGCGGTCGAGGGGAGGAGCCCTTCTGCGGACTACACCGGATCGGTGTCGAGCGAGTAGCCGGCCGCGCGCACCGTCCGCACCATGTCGCGCTCGCGCGGGCCGTTAATAGCCCGACGTAGCCTGCGTATATGGACATCAACCGTGCGCGGCTCTACGTGGATGCCGGGGCCCCACACGGCATCGAGCAGCTCTTCACGCGAAAAGACGCGGCAGGGGTGCTGCATCAGGAATTCAAGCAGTCGGAATTCGGTCGGGCCAAGATGCACGGGGCGCCCGTTGCGGCTCGTCCGATGCTGAGCCAGATCGAGCGTGATGTCATGAAAGCGAAGCTGCCCCTTGGCAGGCACCGCACCCGAACGGCGCAGCAACGCCCGCATGCGCGCCAACAATGCGTCCATGCTGAACGGCTTCGTGATGTAGTCGTCGGCTCCGACATTCAGTCCGCGTACGGTATCCTGCTCCTCGGTCCGCGCCGTCACCATGATCACCGGCAGGTCCCGCGTCGCCGGCCGGCGGCGAATCTGCCGGCACACCTCAATCCCCGACATCACCGGCAACATCCAGTCGAGCAGCACGAGGTCGGGCGTGATCTCGGCAATTCGCGCCATAGCCTCCTCGCCGTCTGCTGCCTCCTCGACCCGGAACCCCTGCTTCTCCAAGTTATAGCGAAGCATCGTCACCAGTGCTGCTTCGTCCTCCACCAGGAGAACCAACGGCCGCGACACCCCACTCACGGCTTCGACCATCTGGTGCTCGCACTCACGGCTGTCTCGGGTCGATCGCGAAGGCCGAGCTCACGCCCTTCGGCCGCTCATCCGGCAGCACCTGTCCGGTCGCGGCATAGTGTATCGTCTCGGCCACGTTCGTCGCGTGATCGCCGATCCGCTCGAGATTCTTGGCGATAAAGAGAAGGTGCGTGCAGGGGGTGATATTGCGGGGATCTTCCATCATATAGGTGACCAGCTCCCGAAAGATTGCCGTGTAGAGATCGTCGATCATTCGGTCCGAGCGCCAAACCTCGATCGCCTTCACCGGATCGTTCGCACCGGCGGCGTCGATCACCGTCTTCAGGTTTTGCTGTACCATCCGGGCCATCGATCCGATACCCGCGAGGCTGAACGAGAGTGGGAACTGCGCGAGCACGGTGCTTCGCTTGGCCGCATTGACCGCATAATCGCCGATGCGCTCGAAGGCCGCGGTGATCTTGAGTGCGGCAACGATGCGCCTCAGGTCCGCTGCCATCGGCTGACGCAGCGCGAGCAGCCGGATCGCGAACTGTTCGATCTCGCGCTCCAGCGCGTCCACCTCGGGGTCCATCTCCACGGTGCGCGCCGCCGCTGCGGCATCCCGATCCACCACCGCCGCAGCGGCCGACGCCACCTGAGTTTCCACGAGCCCGCCCATGCGCGTGAGGAGATCGCTCAGGCGGGTCAGCTCCTGTTCGAAGCTTTTGACGATGTGCTCTGCCGATTCCGACACGTCCCCGCCCCTCAGCCGAATCGCCCGGTGATGTATTCCTGGGTGCGCTTCTCGCGCGGCGCGGTGAACATTGCCGCGGCGGCGCCCACCTCTACCAGCTCGCCGAGATAGAAGAAGGCAACCTGGTCAGCCACCCGCGCGGCCTGCTGCATGTTGTGCGTCACCAGCGCGATCGTGAAGTCGCGCTTCAGCTCGTCGATCAGTTCCTCGACCCTCAACGTGCTGATCGGATCAAGTGCGCTGGTCGGCTCGTCGAGCAGGATCACCTGTGGGCGCACCGCGATCGTCCGGGCGATGCAGAGCCGCTGCTGCTGGCCCCCGGAAAGGCTGGCGGCCGGACTGCCCAACCGGTCCTTCACCTCCTCCCAGAGTGCCGCACGGACGAGCGACCATTCCACACGGTCGCGCATCTCGGCGCGGCTCAGCCGCTCGTGCAGCCTGACGCCGAACGCGACGTTGTTGAAGATCGACATCGCAAAGGGCATGGGCTTCTGGAACACCATGCCGACGCGCGCCCTGAGCAACGTCACATCCACCGTCGGGCCGAGGATGTTCGTCTCGTCCAGCCATACCTCTCCAACCGCCCTCTGGTGCGGATAGAGGTCGTACATCCGGTTCAGCACGCGTAGCAGGGTGGACTTGCCGCAGCCTGAGGGACCGATCATCCCCGTCACCTGCCGATCAGGGAGATCGAGGCTGACCCCCTTCAGCGCCTGGATAGCACCATAGAAGAAGTCGAGCTTGCGGATGGCCACCCGCGGCCTTGCCATTAGCGCATCGAGATGAGGGGCGCGGGCCGGCCGGGATTCGCCGGCGAGGTCGTTCATGCCTGCAACCTAAAGAAGGCCCGCGACCATCCTATTTCAGATTGATGAAGCTTTGATGACAGAAACCGCTGCTCTGAAGTGGACGCGCACGCAGAGGTCCTGGAGGTTGGCCTCCCGGTTCTGTTCGTACTCCGCCACCGTGAACCCATCGACTCCCGCGCTCGCCTGCCGCTTCTCCCGCCGGAACGCCCGTTCGAGCGCTGCGACGTCCACATGGTGCAGCAGGGCGGTGAACCGGGTCCGGGCCGCCGCGCGGGCCGCCGCGCGGGCCGCCGCGTTCACCCGTGCGAGGTTGGATGGCAGAGCTGCCCGGCTCTGTGTCCGGACCCTGCCACCCTCGCATGGATTCCTTCCAGGCCGGCCCCTTCCCTCGGCGCGTCTCGTTTCCTTCGACGGCGTCATCGGCACTACGAACCAGTCCGACTCCCGACCTCATCTCGGATGGCGGCTCCGGCGTTGCCTCGCCGCCCAACCGCCCCTGACCGGCGGCTACGTCAGACCACCTGGGGAATTTTCAGTCGGCGTTTTTTGGGAGTTTTGCAGCGGCGCCGACAGACCCCGCGTTACCCCGGCGCCCGCAAGACTCGCTCCCGGCTTGCCCGCTACGGCTTTGGCCGGATGAGCCTTTCACTCATAGGCACTGAGAGCTTCGCATGATGCACTCCCCGCGAGCGGTGTAGGAGCTGGGCTCCCGGGCGGATTGGACCGCCGCGTCAGGCTATGATGGCTGGCAGGCCAACGCGTGGGTTATCGCTCATGGTGCTGAGGGGCGCTCGACGCGCACGATTTCATCGCCCCGTACTTTCATCGCCCAGTACAATGCATCCTGGCTGCTCGAGAAGAACGGCTTGACGAGCCCCGCGGCTGTCGGAGCAACCTGGAATCAGGGCAACCTCAGGATGGCCGCATAGTCGTCTCTTGTGTCCAAGAAACCGGGTGCGGACCAGCTCCCTGGTCCGGACAATTCGTGCGCTCCCTACAGCAGGAGGAACAGAGCGCCTTGCTCCCGGAGACTTGGTCCAGCACTATCCGAGCGACAGCCTGCGAGGGTCCTATGAAGGGCGTGTTCATTGACGCCAGCGATGCGCTTGGCGACGTGTACCGAAAGGTGCGGCGGCCCACGGACCCGCCGGTGGCGCTTTACGAAGAGGACCACGTCCTGCCGAACACTTTGCCCCGCCTGCTCGACGGGGCCGATTTCGTGATCGACGATCACAGCCCGATGCCGACCGAAACGATGCGGCGCTGCCGCGGCCTCAAGCATATCATCTTCCTCGGCACCGGCGCACGCAGCTACATGAACCCCGATGAACTCGCGTCGATCGGCATTCAGGTGCACATCATCAAGGGCTATGGCGATACCACGGTGGCCGAGCACACGATCGCGCTGATGTGGGCGGCGGCGCGCGGGCTTGCACGCATGGACCGCGGGATGCGCCAGGGCCAGTGGTTGCGCACCGAGGGGATGGAACTCACCGGCAAGACGATCGGGTTGATCGGCTTCGGAGGTATCGGCAGAGAGGTGGCACGCATCGCCGCCGGCTCGGGCATGCGCGTGCTCGCCTGGAACCGCACGTCGAAAACCGCGCCCAGCGTGAATTTCGTTCCGGTCGAGACGTTGCTCGCGGAAAGCCACGTGGTCTCGCTCCACCTGCTGCTGACCGATGAGACACGCGGATTCCTCGACGCAACGCGCCTTGCATTGCTCCGGCCGGGGGCCATCCTGGTGAACACCGCGCGCGCCGCCCTCGTGGACGAGGAGGCGATGATCGCAGCCCTGAAGGAGGGACGGCTCGGCCATGCCGCACTCGACGTGTTTGCGACGGAACCGCTGCCGGCCGGCCATCCGCTGGCCGCCCTCGATAATGTCACGCTTTCGGCGCACAGTGGCTTCCGCACGCCCGAGGCGAGCGAGAAGCTGATCCGGAGCGGGCTAGACATCGCTTGTCGGATCGCAGCCGAGGGCTGAAAGGAGATCGCTTCTACACCCGCCCGCGGACGTGGCGGAAAGGCAGACGCGGCAGACTTCGCGAACGGAGTGCCCGAGGGGAAACCTCCGGTGCAGAACCGCCCAAATTCGGGGAACGCCGACGGCCCGGCGATTTGTTGCGGGGTCGGGCCAATCCCGAGCCAAGCCTTCGACTTTCCCCACCAACGCGGGAAGGTCGGGGAAGGTGTAGAGACTAGACGGGCGGCGCCTGAGGCCCGCTTTTGGCCATGGCGAAGGGATAGTCCAGACCACGAACGCCCGCTGGTTTGGCCGGCCGGGCGGCGGCGGAAGCCGAGGTGGCATGAAAATCTGCTTCCCCTGTGGGGAGTGCGGGTTCGAGTCCCGCCGTCCGCACCAGCATCCCGAGAGGGAGGAGCCACGATGGGGACCGCCCTCCTGACGATCGGCCACTCGAACCATTCGGCCGCGCGGTTTCTGGAGCTCCTGCGCACGGCCGGGGTCGTACGGATCGCCGATGTGCGTACGGTGCCATTCTAACGGCGCCTCCCCCATTACCGCCGCCGGTCGCTCGAAGGCATGCTGCGTTGCGCCGGGATCGAATACTGCTTTCTGGGCACGGAACTCGGTGGGCAGCCATCGCGGCCGGAACCCTTTTCCGATGGCATTGCTGATTACGAGCGGATGGCTGCGAACCGGGATTCCGCGCGGGGCTCGAGCGTCTCGGTGGGTTCGCTGCCGGGGCGCTCGGCGCTCCTCTGTGCGGAACAAGACCCGCTTGACTGCCACCGCTCACTTCTCGTCGGGCGGTGTTTGGCCGAAGCAGACGCAACCGTTGCGCACATCCTCGCGGACGGAACGATCGAGTCGCACACTGCGATGGAGGCGAGGCTGCTCGAGGCAACCGGGCAGTTGGGGTTTAGCTTGCTCTGCCCCTCGGCCGAGGCCTTGGCAGTGGCGTACAGATTTCGGGCGCGGCGGGTAGCATTCCGCCTGCAGGCGATGTGCGTTCCTAGCGGGCGTGCCAGGGGGTAGATTGGCAACGGGAATAGCCCCGGGCGGCAGTCCCGCCCGCAACAACGGAGAGATGAACGATGTCCGCCTATGCCGCAAATCCGATCATGCTCTGGCATCTGATTCCGCTGATCGCCGTAGTAACGATGGTTACGGTGAATGTGGGCACCAACCGCGGCTTTGCCATTTTCCAGGCACGCCGCGACGCGCGCCGCCACCGCGCGGCTCTCGCTGCCGAACTCGCGAGCCTGCTCGAGCTGATGCGGGAGAATATGCGCCTGATCCGTACCGATGCTGGCTACGTGCTCTCCGGCCGGGGCCTCGTCGCAGTCTATCGCGGCACTATCGGGCGGCTGACCTTTCTGCGCGAAGACGAAATTGCCGCCGTGGTCCCAACCTATGTGCTGGTCGAACGCCTGGAGGGGCTGGTGGCGGCGCGTACGAAGAGCGCTGGGCCCGCGGTCTATCGCTTTGAGGCGGGCAAGCCAGATCTCCAGCAGCTCCGCCGCGAGTACCACAAGGCCGTCGCCGAGATTGAGAAAACGCTGGCCCTGCTCAACCGGTGCCGCGCGGGAGGTGACCAAGCCCCTGCCTCGGCGCGGGCACCTGCCGGTGCCGAGGCGCTCCCGGCCGCGGCCTGAGTGCTGCTTTTCCGGCCGCGGCGGGGTGCGTGTCGTCAGTCTTCGCTGCGGTTGCCGAGCAACACCTCACGCTTGCCCACGTGATTGGACGGCCCGACCACGCCGTCCTTTTCCATCTGCTCGATCAGACGGGCGGCGCGGTTGTAACCGATCTGGAGATGCCGCTGGATGAAGGAGGTTGAAGCCTTGCCTTCCCGCGCGACGAGCGTCACTGCCTGTTCATAGAGGCCACGCTCGCCTTCCGAACCCATCTCGCCGAGGCCTGGTAGGGCAGGGCTTGATTCCTCGTCTGCCGCTTCGGTGATTTGCTCTACGTAAGACGGCTCTCCCTGTTCACGTAGGAATTCGACCACTGCTTCAACTTCCGCATCGGAAACGAATGGCCCGTGGACGCGCGTGATTCGTCCCCCGCCGATCATGTAAAGCATATCGCCCTGGCCGAGCAGTTGCTCGCTTCCCTGCTCGCCGAGGATGGTGCGCGAGTCGAACTTGCTGATCACCTGGAAGCTGATGCGGGTCGGGAAGTTCGCCTTGATGGTGCCGGTGATGACATCGACCGATGGGCGTTGCGTGGCCATGATCACGTGGATACCCGCCGCACGCGCCATCTGCGCCAGCCGCTGCACCGCCGCCTCGATCTCCTTGCCGGCGACCATCATCAGGTCTGCCATCTCGTCAATCACCACCACAATGAAGGGCAGCGCTTCAAGCGCGAGGGGCTGCTCATCGAAGATCGGGCGGCCCGTTTCGACGTCGAAGCCGGTCTGCACGCGCCGTGACACCACCTCACCCTTGAGACGGGCCGCCGCCACACGGTCGTTATAGCCGCCGATATTGCGCACACCGAGCTGGCTCATCGCACGGTAGCGCCGCTCCATCTCACGCACCGTCCACTTCAGTGCCGTTACGGCCTTCGGCGGATCCGTCACGACCGGGGCCATCAGGTGCGGGATACCTTCATAGACCGAAAGCTCGAGCATCTTCGGGTCGATCAGGATCATCCGGCATTGCTCGGGCGGCATTCGATAGAGAAGCGAGAGGATCATCGCGTTCACGCCGACCGATTTGCCCGAGCCGGTGGTGCCGGCGATCAGGAGGTGCGGCATGCGCGCGAGGTCGGCGATGACCGGCGCGCCGGAGATGTCCTTGCCCAGCGCCAGCGCAAGCCGCGCGGGATGCTTCGCCCAGTCCTCGGTGGCAAGCAGCTCGGAAAGAAAAACGGTCTCGCGCCGCGAGTTCGGCACTTCAATCCCGATCACGTTGCGCCCTGGGACGGTTGCGATGCGCACGGCGGTGACCGAGAGGCTGCGCGCCACATCGTCGGCAAGACCGATCACGCGCGCGCTGCGAATGCCGGGCGCCGGTTCCAGTTCATAGAGCGTGACCACGGGCCCGGGCCGGATCTCGACAATCGCTCCCTGCACGCCGTAGTCGGCAAGCACGGATTCGAGAAGGCGCGCGTTGGCCTGCAAAGACTCCGCCGATGGCCCCGTGCTGGCGCGCGCCGGTGCCGCCTTGAGAAGCGAGAGCGGCGGGAAGCGAAACCCGTCCTCGAGTGGCAGGCTCTCCTGCCGCGCAGGTGATGCCACCCGGCGTGGCGCCACGCGTGGACCGGCTGCCGAACCGGAGGGAGGATGCGGTGGTGCAGGCGTCGTCTCGAAACGAGGCTCCGCCCTCGCCGGTCTCGGGTCTTCGGGTGATGCATCGGTGGGCTCGGGGCGGCGGAGGCGCTGCAGACCTCCGCGAAGGAAGAGACGGAAGGCACGGCGGCCGTGTCCCACCGACAGCCGTGCTGCGCCGGCCGCCCCGCGGCCGGCTGCCTGCCATTCACCGCCGGTCAGCCCGAGCGCGAGCCAGCCCGAACTGCCGGCGAGGCCGGCCAGCAGGACCCAGCCGAGCAGGAGGCCAACCGGTCCGAGAAGCCCCTGCCCCGCCGCCAGCACTGCGTCCCCGAGCGTTCGGCCGACCGCTCCCCCCGGTCCGGCGGCAACCGGCCATGCCAGCGTTCGGGATTGCGTTGCCATGCCACCGAGCACGGCCGCAAGGGCGGGAACGGCGGCACTTGCGCCGGCAAGACGGAGGCCCGGCCGGCCCAGTCCGCGCTGGGAGGCAACGCGCCATGCCCAGGCGAGCATGACAAGACCGGGCAGCGCCGCGGCCAATCCGAACCCCTGCAGCAGGAAGTCCGCCGCCAGCGCGCCGGCCGGACCGGCCAAATTATGCACCGGCCCGCCGCTCGCCGTGTCGAGCGATGGGTCGGTGGGGTCGTAGGAGGCCAGGGCAAGCAGGAGCGCGATCGCCGCGAGCCCAAGTGTCACGCCTGCAAGCTCCGCGATCCGGCGGCGGATCAACGCCTTCAGCGTGGGCGAGGCGAGACTCTGTGTCGGCACAATGGCTGCCATACCCGATTCGGAACTCCGGCTCCGTTCACTTCGTATCTTAGAGTATAATGCGGAAGCACTTGACGGAAAAAGGCGCGGACGCAGGGATGGCGAAACGGATCGATGTCGTGACAGCGGTGGTGGGAGCGGGGCCGGTGGGCGCGGCGCTCGCGTGCCGGCTGGCTGCCTCAGGCGTTGCCACCGCTGTTATCGACCGCGTGGCCTTGCCGCCGATGGAGTATCCGGATTTCGACGGCCGCGCCTATGCCATCGCGGCGGGGTCGCGCCCGCTTCTCGACGTGGCCGGCCTTTGGGGCCTCCTGCCCTTCGCTCCCTGCCCAATCCTCGGCATTCACATCACGGACGGCCGGCTCGGCCACCCGCCCTCGCCCCTCTCGCTCACATTTGACCACTGCGAGGCCCACCGGGAGAGCCGCTCAGAAGTTCCGCCCTTCGGCTGGATGGTCGAGGCCCGGAGCCTCCGGCTTGCCCTCAATGCCCGCTTGCGCACCCTCGCGCCGCTTGCCGTGTTCGCCCCAGCCGAAGCCCGGGTCGAGCGTGCGGAGGAGGGAGTGCGGCTCATGCTGGATAACGGGCAGGAGATCGCCGCACGGCTCGTGGTGGCTGCCGAGGGGCGGAACAGCCCTCTTGCCCGCGCCGCCGGCATTCCCGTGACCCGCTATTCCTATCGCCAGCACGCCATCGTCACTGCCATTGCGCATACCCGTCCACACAACCATACCGCTCTCGAGCACTTTCTGCCCTCCGGACCCTTCGCGCAGCTCCCGATGAGTCCCACGACGATCGAAAGCGGGCCGGTCGAGCATGTCTCGGCCATCGTCTGGACCGAGCCGACAGCTCTGGCCGATACGCTTTATACGCTCGACGATGCGCGCTTCGGCGCCGAGATCGCGCGCCGGCTCGGCCCGCAACTCGGCGCCGTCCGCCCGATCGGCCGGCGCTTCCGCTACCCGCTTGGCGCCCTCTACGCCCATCGCGGCACCGACGTCAGGCTCGCGCTCGTCGGCGATGCGGCGCACGGGATCCACCCCATTGCCGGCCAGGGCCTCAATCTTGGCTTCCGCGATGCGATCGCGCTCGCCGGGTTGATCGAAGACGCCCTGGCCGCGGGCGAGGATCCGGGCGGCCCGGCGCTCCTCAGGCGATATCAGCAGGCAGTGCGCGCGAGGAACTTGCTCATGCTGGCTGCGACCGATGGGCTCGAACGCCTATTCAGCAACGATTTCACCCCGCTTCGTCTCGCACGCGACCTCGGCATCGCAGCAGTTGACCACCTCCCGCCCTTGAAGCGCTTTTTCATCCGCCAAGCGACGGGGGTCGGCTGATCAGGGCGGCGTGGCGGCTTTCCTCCGGAATGCAAAGGGCAGCGAGCGCCGGCGCCACGTTCGCCGGATTCGGCAGCAGGCTGCGATCCTCCGCAGGCATGGCGCGCAGCCGCAGCTTGGTTGCCATAGGGCCCGGATCGAACAGGTTGACGCGAACGCGCGTGTTGCGGATTTCCTCGGCCCAGGTGAGAGCCAGGTGTTCCATTCCGGCCTTGCTGGCCCCATAGGCTCCCCAATAGGCGCGCGGAGCACGCGCCCGCGTGTCCGTCACGAAGACGGCTCGTCCTGCCGGCGCCTCGAGGAGAAGCGGTGCCGTCGTGCGGATCAGCCGCCACGCCGCGCTCAGGTTGACCTCCATCACTTCGGCCCAGGCATCGGGAAGAACGTGGCCGACGGGCGTCAACGGGCCAAGCACCGCCGCGCAGGAAACGAGCACGTCCAGTCGGCCGAACCGCTGCGCGATGCTCGGGCCGAGCATATCGACCGCCGGACCGTTGCGTAGGTCGAGCGGCACCAGGCTCGCCCGACCGCCTGCGGCGCGCACCGCATCATCGGTCTCCTCCAACCCGCCCACCGTGCGCGCGGTGATGACGAGGTCGGCGCCGAGCCCGGCAAGTGCAACCGCTGCGGCGGCGCCAAGCCCGCGGCTCGCGCCGGTGACGAGCGCAAGCCGGCCTTCGAGCGGCCCGGTCAAGCCTCAGCGGTCCTCGGCGAGAAGGGAAAGCTGACGCTGGGCGTTGTCCGTGAAATCGGTGAGCGGGATCGGGTAATCGCCGGTGAAGCAGGCATCGCAGAAGGCCGGCCGGCGCGGATCGCGCGGGCCCCGCCCAAGCGCGCGATAAAGCCCGTCGATCGAGATGAAAGCGAGGCTGTCAGCGCCGATGAGCCCTGTCATTTCCGCCACGCCGTGCCGCGAGGCGAGAAGCTTGCTCTCCTCCGGCGTGTCGATCCCGTAAAAGCAGGAATGCTTCGTCGGCGGGGAAGAAATCCGCATATGGACCTCCGAAGCACCGGCGGCGCGCACCATCTCGACAATCTTGCGGCTCGTCGTGCCACGCACGATCGAATCGTCTACGAGCACCACTCGGAGTCCCGCGAGCACGGCACGGTTGGCGGAATGCTTGAGCTTCACGCCGAGATGGCGAATCTGGTCGGTGGGCTCGATGAAGGTGCGTCCGACATAATGGTTGCGGATGATGCCGAGCTCGAAGGGAAGGCCGCTTTCGCCGGCAAAGCCCATCGCCGCCGGCACTCCCGAATCGGGCACCGGCACCACCACGTCCGCATCGACGCCGGCCTCGCGCGCGAGTTCCGCACCGATGCGCTTGCGCGCGCTATAGACCGGGGTGCCCTCCATCGTGGAATCCGGCCGCGCGAAGTAGATGTATTCGAATACGCAGAACCGCGGGTGCGAACGGCCGAACGGGCGGATGCTGCGCACACCCTGGTCGCTGATCTCGACGATCTCGCCCGGTTCGATATCGCGCACGAACTCGGCGCCGACGATCTCGAGCCCGCAGGTCTCGCTTGCCAGCACGTAGCCGGGGTTGGCATCCGCTCCGGCCAGTCGACCGAGGATCAGCGGCCTGACACCCAGGGGATCGCGCGCTCCGATCAAAGCCGTGTTGGTAAGCGCCACCAGGCTGTACGCACCGACGACCTGCTTCAGGGCATCGATCAGTCGATCGAGCACCGTGGAATAGGTGCTGATCGCGATCAGGTGGACGAAAACCTCGGAGTCGGTCGTCGACTGGAAAAGACAGCCACGGCGCACGAGTTGCCTTCTCAGGCCGTGCGCGTTGGTGAGGTTGCCGTTGTGGCCGACGGCAAGGCCGCCAAATTCGAAGTCCGCGTAAAGGGGCTGGACATTGCGGAGCACGGTATCGCCGGTGGTGGCATAGCGGTTATGACCGGTTGCGTGCGTGCCGGGCAGCGCGGCAATCACCCGGGCATCGCCGAAATTGTCGCCGACCAGGCCGAGACCCTTGTGCGAATGGAAGTGCTTGCCGTCGAACGAGACGATGCCGGTCGCCTCCTGCCCGCGATGCTGCAGCGCGTGCAGACCAAGCGCGGTGACTGCCGCCGCGTCGGTTGCGTTCCACACGCCGAACACCGCGCATTCTTCGTGCGGCTTGTCGTCCTCGAGAGATTCGACAGGGGGAGTCATCCGGCACGGCTCCTCATGGTTTCGACGGATCGAGCGTCGAGCCTCGCGGTTGCACCCGCAACAAGGCATTGGCACCCGAAGGCCCCGGCGTCGGCGGCGGATCGACTCGCGGACGGTAATGCGGCGGCAACAATTGCATGAACCAAACCGCCCCGTCGTACGCGTAAGGCAACGTACGCGCCGCCAGCACCGCCGACGGCCATGCGGCCGGTGCTTCGACAAGCCCGACTGCGATATAGGCAATCACGATCAGCGCTGCACCCCGTGCCAGCCCGAACGCGAGGCCGAGCGTGCGATCCAGCCCGCCGAGTGCCGAGTTGCGCACCACCGCGCCGATCCAGGCCGCGAACATGGAGAGCGCGATGAGGCACGCCAGGAACACCGCTCCGATCGCCACGCCGTCGGCAATGTCCGGATTGGCAATGTAACCGCGCGCCTCCGCCGCGGCCACCGGAAACGCGGCGATGGCCAGCCCGGCCGCGCCGATCCAGGCGCCGATACCCAACACCTCGCGCACCAGCCCGCGGACAAACCCGATCAGCGCCGAAAGACCGACCACGCCGAGAACCAGCAGATCTACCCAGTTCATCCAACCGCCGCCGCCCGCGCCAGGCTCGTATAGCGCGAAAAGCCAAGGATTCGCCACGCCTCATGGAGCCGCCCGCCCGCTCGCGCGGAAGCGACTGACCAGATCGGAAACATGGCCCGTCCCGACAAGCTCCAGGCCCTCCGGTGCGCTCAGCGGCCGGGCACCGCGCGCCACGCGCCGCGGCAGGGACGCGGCGGTGAAGCCGAGCTTGGCTGCCTCCTTCAGCCGTGCTTCTGCCTGAGCCACCTGTCTTACCTCGCCGGAGAGGCCGACCTCGCCGAAAAACACCATGTCTGCCGGCGTCGCCAAGCCGGTGGCAGCCGAGACGACGGCTGCCGCCACCGCAAGATCGGCTGCCGGCTCCCCGACCCGGAGCCCGCCGGCGATGTTGAGATAGACGTCGGCCCCGCCGAGCGAAAGCCCCGCGCGCGCCTCCAGCACCGCCAGCAGCATCGCAAGTCGCCCACCATCCCAGCCAATAACCGCCCGCCGAGGCGCACCGGCGGAGCCTTGGGCCAGGAGCGCCTGCACTTCCAGCAGCACCGGACGGGTGCCCTCGATGCCGGCAAACACCGCGCTGCCCGCTACGTTGCCGCGGCGCTCGGCCAGGAAGATCGCCGACGGGTTCGCCACCTCGGCAAGCCCGCGGTCCGTCATCTCGAAGACGCCGATCTCGTCGGTCGCGCCGAACCGGTTCTTGGTTGCACGCAGGATGCGGAACTGATGCCCGCGATCACCCTCGAACGTGAGCACCGAGTCGACCATGTGTTCGAGCACGCGCGGGCCCGCGATCATCCCGTCCTTGGTCATGTGTCCGACCAGCACCAGCGCGAACCCGGCCGATTTCGCCAGCCGTGTCAGCTCGAAGGCACTTCCGCGTACCTGGTTGACTGTGCCCGGTGCGGACTCGACTGCCTCCAGCCACATGGTTTGGATCGAATCGATGACGACGAGCGACGCCCCGCTCCGTTCAAGCGCCGCAGCGATGACCCCGATATCGATCGCCGCCGCAAGCTCGACCGGCGCACGGGCGAGCCCAAGCCGCCGCGCGCGCAGCCGCACCTGCTCAATTGACTCTTCCCCGGAGATGTAGAGCACCCGCCGGCCGGCGCGTGCCAGCGCTGCGGCTGCCTGAAGGAGCAGGGTGGACTTGCCGATACCGGGATCGCCGCCCACCAGCACCACGGATGCGGGCACGAGCCCACCGCCAAGCACGCGGTCGAGCTCGCCGATGCCGATGGCAATCCGCGGCGCCGGTTCGCTCTCGCCGGCGAGCGGGACGAACCCGATCGGCGGCGCCGTGCCCCGCCTTGCCGCCGGCCGCGGCCGGGCCAGCTCCTCGACGAGCGTGTTCCATTCCCCGCAGCCCTCGCAGCGACCCGCCCAGCGTAACGCTGCGGCCCCGCAGGATTCGCAGACGAAGCGAACGGCAGCCTTCGCCATCAGGCCCGAAGCTCCATCCGGATCGGCCCCTCGCGCCGGCCGTGCGTGAACTGATCGACGAGCGCATTGCCGCTTTCGAGAAGCGACGCCGCCGGGCCCTCCCAGACGATCCGGCCGCCATAGAGCATCGCGGCATTGTCTCCGATCCGCCGCGCCGAGGCCATGTCGTGCGTGATCGCGACCGCTGTCGAGCCCAGGCGCTTCACGCAATCCTGGATCAGCCCGTCGATCACGGCGCCCATGATCGGATCAAGACCCGTCGTCGGTTCGTCGAAGAAGAGCATCTCCGGGGTCGCGGCGATCGCGCGGGCAAGCGCCACGCGTTTCTGCATGCCGCCCGAGAGTTCCGCCGGAAAAAGCTCGCCGGCACTTGCCGCGAGCCCAACCTGGCCGAGGATTTCGCCTGCCTTCACGCGTGCCTCGGCGCGGCGGATCCGCCGGCGCGCCAGCAGCCCGAACGTCACATTTTCCCAGACCGGAAGAGAGTCAAAGAGCGCGCTGTTCTGGAACAGCATGCCGATCCGCGCTGCAATGGCGCGGCGCGCCTCCTGGCCGAGCGCCAGCACATTTTCGCCGTCGATCTCGATTGTGCCGGCGTCGGGTTCGATCAGGCCGAGGATGCACTTGATCAGAACGGACTTCCCCGAACCCGAGCCGCCGATCACGACCAGCGAGGTCCCCGCCGGGACGTCGAGATCGACGCCGTCGAGGACGCGCTTCTCGCCGAACGACTTGGCAAGGCTGCGGACGCGGATCTTGGGAGCGGCGGCGCTCATCGCGCAAAGAAAAGCTGGGTCAGCACGTAGTCGAAGGCGAGGATCAGGATCGATGCCGAAACGACAGCGGCCGTCGTCGCCGCGCCGACGCCTTGCGCGCCGCCGCGGCTTGCATTGCCATTGTAGCATCCCATCAACGCAATCAGGAAACCGAACACCGCCGCCTTGACCAAGCCCGAGACCACGTCCATCGTCTCGAGATAGTTGAACGTGTTGTGCAGGTATGTGACCGCGTTGAATCCGAGGGAAGCCGTGCTGACGATGAATCCGCCGAGCACGCCGAGGATGTCGGCCACCACGACGAGCAATGGGAGCGCGATGATGCCGGCAAGCAGGCGCGGGGCTACCAGGTATTTCATCGGGTCCGTCGAAAGTGTCGAAAGCGCGTCGATCTGGTCGGTCACGCGCATCGTCCCGATCTCGGCTGCCGTGGCGGCGCCCACCCGGCCGGCAACCATCAACCCGGCCAGCACCGGCCCGAGTTCGCGCGTCATCGAGAGGACCACGACCGAAGCCACGGCGCTTTGCGCTGCGAAGCGCGAAAAGCCCGTATAGGATTGCAACGCCAGCACCATGCCCGTGAAGATCGCCGTCAGCGCCACGACCGGCAGGCTGAAATAAGCCATCTCGATGAGAGCGGCGGCGAACCGCCGGACATGAAAGGGGGGGCGCACGAGATGCGAAAGGCCTTCAAACGCGAACAGCGCCAACCGACCCGTGCCGCGGCAGAGAATAAGCACCGGCCGTCCGAACGCGGCCAGAGCCCCGAGAAGGAGATTCACGCGCCGATCACCACGCGCTGGTAGCGGCGCCCAAGCGCGGTCAGGATCTCGTATTCGTTGGTCCCGGCTGCCTCTGCCACCGCGGCAAGCGGCTGCGCCGGGCCGATCAGCTCCAGCCAGTCGCCCGTGGCAAGAGCGGGCCTCTCGGTCGCATCATAGGTGGTGAGGTCCATGGAGACACGGCCTACCAGCGGCAGACGCCCGCCGTCAAAAAAGGCAGCTCCGCGGTTGGAGAGGCCGCGTGGCCAACCATCCGCGTATCCAACCGCGATCGTCGCGATCCGGCTCGGCCGCACCGCACGCCACGTTGCATTGTAGCCCACGCTTTCCCCTGGCCGGACGGCTCGCACCGCCAGGACGCATGCGATGAGCTTGACGACCGGGCGCATCGGGTTCGGCCGCCCGGGCGTCGGGTTGATGCCATAGAGCGCCGCCCCGGGGCGCGCGAGGTCGGAGGCGAAACGCGGGCCGAGGAAAATCCCGGAGGAATTGGCAACCGAACGGGGCGCGGGCGGCAACCGGGCGGCCAGCGCGTCGAAGCGCTCCCTCTGGCGCTCGTTGAGGGGATCCCCCTGGCATTCGGCGCTAACAAGGTGGGTCATCACGTAGCGGAGTGCGATCCCCTCGAGAAGAGAAGAATCTGCGGCAAGGGCGGCGACGTCGGTGTCCGTGAGGCCGAGCCGCGACATGCCCGTATCGATGTGAAGGATCGCCTCGAGCGCCGTCCCGGCGCGCGTCGCCTCGGCACGCCAGAGCGCGATCTCGCCGAGCGAGCCCAGGACCGGCGTGATTGCGTGCGCGCGATAGCAGTGCTCGGTACCGGCAAGCAAACCGTTCAATACGCCGAGCATTGCCCCGGGAACGAGCGGACGCAGTGCAAGCGCCTCCTCCAGATGCGCGGTGAAGAAGTGCCGGCAGCCGGCGGCGTAGAGGGCGGGGGCTACTTCTTTGGCCCCGAGCCCGTAGGCATCGGCTTTGACGACACCGGCAACGGCTCCTGCCGGATGCCGCGCGGCCAGACTCCGCCAGTTGGCGAGGATGGCGCCGAGATCGATCTCGAGAACCGCCGATGCGCCGTCAGCCGGCCGCGTCGACATGATGCAGGTCGAGATCGGCAAAGCGCGTGAACTCCGCTTCGAAGAAGAGGTCAATCTTGCCCGTCGGTCCGTGCCGTTGTTTGGCCAGAAAGAGCTCGGCCCGGTTGTGCACACGCTCCATATCGCGCTGCCATTTTTCGGTTGCCTCGAGAAAGCGCGCCTCGGAATCGAAGGCCATCTGCTTCGGTGCGCGCTGCGCGAGATAGTACTCGTCGCGATAGATGAACATCACCGAGTCCGCGTCCTGCTCGATCGTTCCCGACTCGCGCAGGTCGGAGAGCTGTGGGCGTTTGTCCTCGCGTCCCTCGACCGCGCGCGAAAGCTGGGAAAGCGCAAGGACCGGTACCGCGAGTTCCTTGGCAATCGCCTTCAATCCCTGCGTCACCTGGCTGATCTCGAGCACGCGGCTCTCGGGACGTGTGCCGGCAGCCGGTCGCATCAACTGGAGATAATCAATGACGATGAGTTCCAGTCCGCGTGTCCGCTTGAGCCGTCGCGCTCGTGTTCGCAAAGCGCTGAGCGCAATCGCCGGCGTGTCGTCGATCTCGATCGGCAGATGACTGATCTCGCGGGAGACGGCCACGAAGCGGTCGAAGTCGCGCTGCCCGATGTCGCCGCGGCGGATGCGGTCGCCGCTGATCCGTGCCTGCTCGGCAAGCACGCGGTTGGCGAGCTGCTCTGCACTCATTTCAAGTGAGAAGATCGCAACCGTGCCCCTCTTCTTTTCCTCTCCCGTCTCGGCGAGCAGCGTGCGTGCCGCACCGGCGGCTATCCGCGTGGCGAGCGCGGTCTTGCCCATGCCCGGGCGGCCCGCCAGCACGACGAGATCGGAAGGATGCAGTCCGCCGGTCTTGGCGTCGAGATCGCGCAGCCCGGTCGCCAGGCCCGAAACATGGCCGGTGCGTTTGAACGCACGCTCCGCGCCCAGGATCGCCTGCGCCAGGGCTTGCTCGAACGTGAGGAAGCTGCCGCCCGGCGTCCCACGGGTGGCCAGTTCGTAGAGCGCCTGCTCGGCTGCCTCGATCTGCTCGCGTCCGGCCATGTCGGGCTCGGAGCCGAAGGCGCGGTTCACGACCACCTCGCCGAGTTCGATGAGCTGGCGGCGCATCCAGCTATCGTGCACCGCACGGCCATACTCTCCCGCATTGATGATGCCGACGGTGGCGGCAAGGAGCTGCGCGAGGTAGGCGGTGCCGCCGACTTCGTCGAGCAGGCCAGAGTGCTCGAATTCGCCCCTGAGGGTGACCGCATCGGCAAGTTGCCCGGCCTCGATCCGCCGGCGGATTGCCTCGTAGATCCGGCCGTGCACGGGATCCGCGAAGTGCTCCTGCTCGAGGAATTCCGATACGCGCTCAAACGCCTTGTTGTTGGCGAGCAGCGCGCCGAGCAGCGCCTGTTCGGCCTCGAGATTGGCCGGCGGGCGGCGCAGCGTCTGACCAAGGAGCGGCGCTTCAAGGGTGTTCATGCCGCGCCCACAGTAATGTCTCGTGCACCAGCAGGCACCCTGTGGATAGGGTGGAACACGGGCATGAACCCCGCCCGGCGCAATCGCACCGTCGTGGCCGCTATCGCGCTGCGCCGAGCACCCAGGCCAACACGCCCTTCTCCGCGTGCAGCCGATTCTCCGCCTCGTCGAACACCACCGATTGCGGCCCGTCGATCACCGCGGCGTCGACTTCCTCGCCGCGATGCGCCGGCAGGCAGTGCATGAAGATCGCATCCGCCGCCGCCGCCTTCATCAGTGTCGGCGTCACACGGTAGGGAGCGAGCAGGTTGTGCCGGTTGGTGGCCGGATCGTCCGACATGCTGACCCAGGTGTCCGTGACCACGCAGCGTGCGCCGGCCACCGCCGCCTCGGGGGAGGCGGTGAGCTCGATCCTGGCACCTTCCGCCCGCGCCCAGTCGAGCAGCTCCTGTGGCGGGCGCAGCAGGTCCGGGGTGGCAACGCGCAACGTGAAACGAAAGCGCGCCGCCGCCTCGATCCAGGATCGCGCGACGTTGTTGCCGTCACCCGACCACGCCACGACTTGGCCGGCGATGGGGCCGCGATGCTCCTCGAAGGTCATCACGTCGGCCATCAATTGGCAGGGATGTGAGGCCTCCGTCAGGCCGTTGATCACCGGCACGGTCGCGTGGGCCGCCATCTCGGCCAGTTTTTCCGCGCGGTCTGTGCGCAGCAGGATGGCGTCCACGTAGCGCGAAAGCACGCGGGCGGTATCCGCCACCGTCTCGCCGCGCCCGAGCTGCGTCTCCTGGCCGGAGAGCGCGATCACCTCGCCCCCAAGCTGCCGCATCGCCACCTCGAAGCTCACCCGGGTGCGTGTCGAGGGTTTCTCGAAGATCATCACGAGAGTCCGGCCGGCGAGCGGCCGGGAGGATACCCCCCCGGCCTGCTTGAAGCCGCCCGCGATGTCGAGCATCTGCCGCAACGTCGGCGTGTCGAAGTCGCGGAGATCAAGGAAATGCCGCGGCGGCGGCTGCACCGGATTCTCCGGCTCGGCCGCCGCCCGTCTGAGCGCCCGGGTCATTTCGCCGCCACCTTGGCCTTCGACGGCAGGCACCGCCGCGCGGCGCGCGCCAGCATCTCCGCCGCGGTCCTGCACTCGGACTCGCGTACGATCAAGGGCGGCACCAGGCGGAGCACGTTCTCCGCGGCATTGACCGTGAGCAGGCCCTCAGCCAGGCACGCCGCTGCCACCTCGCCCTGCGGCGCCACACACTTGAGCCCGACGATCAGCCCTGCGCCCCGGACCTCCGAGAAGACCTCAGGGTAATCCGCGACCAGCCGATCGAGATCGCGCCAGAAACGCCGCCCCGTACGATCGACCTCCGTCAGGAACCCCGGCGCGAGGATGATATCGAGCACCGCATTCGCAGCCGCGCACGCCAGCGGATTGCCACCGAAGGTGCTGCCGTGCGTGCCTGGCGTCATGTGTCGCGCTACCCGCTCGGTCGCCAGGATGGCACCCATCGGGAAGCCGCCCGCAATGCCCTTCGCGGCTGACATCACGTCCGGCGTGATGCCGGCCCACTCGTGCGCGAACAGCTTCCCCGTCCGGCCCATCCCGCACTGGATCTCGTCCATGCCCAGCAACAGGCCGAACTCGTCGCAGGTCGAGCGAAGATCGCGCAGGAATTGCAGGCTCGCCGGGCGGATGCCGCCTTCCCCCTGCACCGGCTCGACGAGGATGCCCGCCGTCTCTGGCCCGATCGCCGCACGCACGGCATTGAGATTGTTGAACGGCACATGCTCGAACCCGTCGACCCGCGGGCCGAACCCCTTCAGGTACTTCGCATTGCCGGTGGCCGACAGCATGGCGAGCGTGCGGCCGTGAAAGGCACCCTCGAAGCAGATCACCCGGTAGCGCTCCGGATGGTCCTCCTCGGCCATCGCCTTGCGCATCAGCTTGACCATGCCCTCGTTCGCCTCGGCGCCCGAGTTGCAGAAGAAGACCGAATCCGCGAACGTCGCGGCAGTCAGGCGCTCGGCCAGGCGCTCTGCCTCGGGGATGCGATAAAGATTGGAAACATGCATCACCTTGCCCGCCTGCGCCGCAATCGCCGCGACGAGGTGCGGGTGGCCATGCCCAAGCGAGGACGTGGCTATGCCGGCACCGAAATCGAGGAATCGTCGGCCGTCCGCTGCCACCAGCCAAGCGCCCTCGCCCCGCTCGAAGACGAGGTCGGCACGATTGTACGTTGGCATGAGCGCAGGGATCATCCGACGAGCAGCTCCTTTCAGCCATTTCGGCCCCCGGTATCTGACCGCGAGAACCACCAACGCGGCCGCCGGCAAGGCAAACGACGATATTCGACTTCCTCCGTGGCAGAAGTCAAACTCCCCGGCCCTTTCGGAACAGGTTCGGCTGCCTCGGGCTGGTCGAAGGGGGGCGTTGATCAAGAACCGTGGCGCTTGCCGCAGAGGGCCCGCAGCCAAGCGCGATACCGCGGCGCATTGCCGATATGTGCAAGTAACGACACTTCGGACGCTGTCGCTAGCCCTTGGGGAGGCGGGCCCGTCGGTATCGGCGGTTCCCACCCCCCGCTACGGGAAAGTCCGATCGAGGCAGAACTCCGGCCCGCACGTCCATCGCTGTGCTTCGAGCGTGCGGGGGCTTGCGCGCGAAGCCGAAAATGGGATCAGGGTCCCGGCTGCAGCGCCCGGTAAGCGGCAATCGCGGTCGTGATCTGGCTACGACTGAGTTCGGGCGCGAGTACGTCCGAGGCCGCCTGCGTTTCCCCGCTCATGGCAAGCGCAACCGCGAGGTCATCTTGAATGCGGCGATTCGCGGTTTCCGACTGAGCGAGTGGGCGGAGCATCGCGACCGCCTGCCGGGCGTGTCCCGCCAGGGCCAGTGAGAGCGCAAGGTTGACCTCGGCAGCGGTGTCATCCGGCTGCACGGCGAGGGCGGCGCGATAGGACACCGCAGCCGCCTGATGCCGGCCCTCGAGGTCGAGTGCGATGCCGCGGTCATCGAGCGCAACGACATCGTTCGGATGTGCCCGTACCACCTCGGCAAACAGCCTCTCCGCCTGCGCGGGATCGGATTTCAGGCGGATGCGGCCGAGCCCGATTCGTGCAGCCCGCGATCCGGGCTCGAGCGCGAGCACATGTTGGTAGCTGAGCGCCGCTTCATCGGTGCGACCGAGCGCGGCGAGCGCATCGCCCTCGCGCAGAAGCGCCTCGACGTTGGTTGGTTGGCGAGCGAGCACGGCGTCGGCGACATGCAGCGCGAGGCTCGGATCGCCGCCTCGCAAGGCCGCATCTGCAACGCTGAGCCTGGCGCCCGCCGCGGAACGGAGGGCAGGAGATTGCGCAGCGCAGGAGGCCAGCGCCAACGCCGCGACAACGAACAGGACTCGCATTTTGCCAATCCTCAATGATGGAAAGCACGCAGGACCTGCAGCAGGGCCGGACCGCCCACGATCATGAACACACACGGCAGGATGAAGAGGATCATCGGCACGGTGAGCAGCACCGGCAGGCGAGCGGCCCGGGCCTCGAAACGGGTAAGCATTTCCTCGCGCATCTCGGCGGCAAGCAGGCGAAGCGCCCGTGTCAGCGGTGTGCCATATTGGATGCTCTGCGTTAGAACTGCGCCGAGCCGCTTCAAGGAGTCGAGTCCCGTGCGCTTGCCAAGGTTGAGCAACGCTGCGCGCGTATCAGAGGTGATACGGAGCTCCCCCGCGGTCTGCGCAAGTTCCTCGGCCGCGGCCCGGTTGGCGAAGCGAATTTCCGTTGCCACGCGGCTGATGGCCGCCTCGAGGTTGAGTCCCGCCTCGGCACAGATGACAAGCATATCGAGAGCGTCCGGCAGCCCCTTTTCGAGTTGGCGGAGATACCTGTCGCGCATTTGGCGCACAATGATGTCCGGCGCAAGCAGGCCGAGTGCGCCGGAACCCAGAATCAGGATGTTACGGAGAAGAACAGGCAGGTGCATCGACTGCAGCAGCGGGAAGGCAACGAGCGGAAGCAGGCAGAGAAGCAGAAGCTTGCCGCCTACGAAGAGTCCAAGTCCGTTTGGTCCACGGAAGCCCGCGGAAAAGAGGGTCTGCTGGAATTCGAGCAGCGTGCGAGTGGAGAGCAGCCCGCTGCGCGCGATCGCCGTGCCGATCATCGCCACCACCCGCAGGAAACCGTGGCCCGCGATGGTCACCGGCGGCTCCGCGGTCGTCAGCCCGGCGGAGGCCTGCACCAGGCGAACCCGGGCGTGGAAGCGGTTTTGCCTGCCCACCGCCTGAAGAAGCAGAGCGGAGAAGAGCATGAAGACGACCGCCATGCCCCCAAGCGTGAGAAGGAGAGCGCTCTCGCTCACGTCAGGCTGCGCTGGATGATGCTGCGCATGACCAGCAGGCCGATGACGAGGGAGAGAACGGCTGTGCCGAAAATCTTCCGGCCCGTCGGGTCGGTGAAAAGCTGGGACGTATAGGCACGGTTGAGGAACCAGAGGGCGATCCCGGTGACCACGGGCAGAGCCGCCAGGATGCCGGCGCTGGTTCGGGCCTCCGAGGCCAGCGCATAGCCGCGGGCGCGCAGCGCCACCCGCTTGCGGATGACCTCGGCAAGGTTCTCAAGCGTTTCCGTGAGCCCTCCCCCGGTCTGGCTTTGCAGCGAAAGCGCGGTGGCGAAGAACCGGTACTCGGCAAGGCCGTTGCGATCCGCCATGTCGCGCAGCGCCTCGTCGAGCGGCATGCCGAGCATGATGCGGTTGCCAAGCAGCCTGAATTCCTCCGCCGTCGGATCTGCACCCTCCCGGGCAACAACCTGCATCGCCTCATGCATCGGGATGCCGACGCGGACGGACCGGACGATCATCGCCAGCGCGTCCGGCATCTGATGAAACAGCAGACGCGTCCGTCGGCCGTCGCACCATCCGAAGAAGGAGCGGCAGAGGAAAACCGTGCCGACGGGAACGAGTGCCAGCGAAAGTGGTCCGAGCAGGCCGCCCATGATTCCCGCGGCCCCGCGGGAAACGGCGAGTGCCGCCCCGAGGACGACCCACCAGGGCAGCGGATAGACATCCCGCCGGTTGGGATCGAACCCGATCAGCAGGGCTGCCTTTCGTTTGAGCGCACCCGAGCGGGTGGCCCTCGTGCGGCGAAAAAGATTGACCATCTCCGCCTCGCCGCTGGGAAGGTAGGGCGTCGTCGCCGCGGCGATACGCTGGCGGCGACGTGCGTTGCTACGATCCAGCCTCAGGACCAGGAGACTGGAAAAGCCGAGACCGGCGAGACCGACGCAAGCAAAGAGGAGAAGACGGAGCAGAAGCGGATTCATCTGTCTGCTTCATCGAGCGCCGCAATCCAGGCGCGATCGAGACCGAAATAGGCAAGGCGCTGTGAGAACGCCGGCCGAGTGCGGCCGACCCTGTAGCGGCCATGCAGGCGGCCGCTGGTGGACTCGCCCAGCACCTCGAAGAGGAAGACGTCGTTCATCGTGACGACCTCGCCTTCGAGGCCGCAGACCTCCGTCACCTGGATGACGCGGCGCATGCCGTCACGTTGCCGCTCCACCTGAACGATGAGATCGACGGCGCCGACGATCTGGGCGCGAATCGCCTTCTCCGGCAGCCCCATGTTGCCCATTTGCACCATGTTCTCGATGCGCGTGAGGGCATCCCGTGTGCTGTTGGCGTGGATGGTGGAGAAGCTGCCGTCATGGCCGGTGTTCATGGCCTGCAGCATGTCGAAGGCTTCGCCGGCGCGTACCTCGCCGACAATGATCCGGTCGGGGCGCATGCGCAGCGCGTTGCGCACGAGATCACGCTGCGTAATCTCGCCGCGCCCCTCCAGGCTTGCCGGGCGCGTTTCCAGCCGGACCACGTGCGGCTGCTGGAGCTGGAGCTCCGCCGCGTCCTCCACCGTTACAATCCGCTCCGTGGGGTCGATCAGGCGCGACATCGCGTTCATCAGCGTGGTCTTGCCCGATCCTGTGCCTCCCGAAATGATCACGTTGAGGCGGCATCGCGCGGCAATCTCGAGGACGCGCGCCACGGGCGGGGTGAGCGAGCCGATTTCCGCCAGGCGGGCGAAATCGATCACCTTGCGGGCGAATTTGCGGATCGAGAGGCAAGGGCCGTTGAGCGCCAGCGGCGGGAAAATGATATTGACGCGCGAGCCATCCTTCAATCGTGCGTCCACCATGGGGCTCGCTTCATCGACGCGGCGTCCGACCGCCGCGGCAATGCGTTGGCAAATGTTGGCGACATGTTGGGCATCACGAAAGCGGACCGGCACCTGCTCCAGCCGGCCGCGGCGCTCGACGAACACATGCTCAGGTCCATTGACCATGATGTCGTTGATCGAATCGTCGGCAAGGAGCGGCTCCAGCGGACCCAGCCCAAGCATGTCGTTGACGAGTTCGCCGGCGAGTTCGCGTTGCTCCCGGGCATTGAGCTGAATCCGTTTGTCGGTCGCGAGCTCCCCGATCATCCGCTCGATCTCGTCGGTCAAGCGTTCGGCAGGAGTGGCCGCGGCGGCAACCGGATCAAGACGGGAGAGGCAAAGCCGGCGAAGTTCGGCCATGGCCTCGCTGGTGGCGGGCCGCACCGGCGGCGTCATGGGCGTTGCGGCCGGCGACGTGGATGAGGAGGGTTGAAGCACCTCCGTCGGCGCCGGTGCCGGCTTGGTCGGCGCCGGCGCAGGCTCACCTCGGGGCGGGCGGCGACCGAAGCTGCTGGCGGCGTAGCTCTGACTCATCGGCGTCGCCCGAACAGCCGGCGTCGCCGTCGAGGCTCGAGAAGCTCGGTGCTTCCCGTGCCCGCGGAGGAATCCAGCAGCCGGACGAAAGCGACCTCGCGCGCAAGCTCGACGATTCCGGTACGGAAGCCGCCGCGCGCGGCCACCGCAGGCTCCCCCATGCTGGCCGCCGTCCCGACCAGGCGGGGCAGGTCGGGAATCGTTACGTCGGGCCTCATCTTGAGCGCTTCCTCGACCTCCCGTGAGGTGAGGCCGCCCGGGCGTCCCAGCCGGTTGAGCACGACAACCGCACGGCGCGGTTGCGAGGGCCCGGGCGGCAGGGCAAGGAGCCGCAACGTGTCACGCGCCGCAGCAAGCGAGGGATCGAGCACGAGAACCCGCTGGTGCGCGAGGTCGAGCAGGTCACGGTTGAGGTGCAACGGCAAAAAGGGCACGTCGGCAACGACGAAATTGTACCGCCGCCGCAGTGCCTCGAGCAGCTTAACGGCAGCATCGGGCGCATAGGAAGGCGCGTCCGAAAGTTTTTCCTCGCCGGCGAGCACGTGCAGCCGGTCGGCGACCGGTTGCGCGGCTCGTTCGACGAACAATTCATCGATCCGTTCCGGCGATTCAAGCGCGGTACGCAATCCGCTGCCCGTCTTGGCATTGAGAAGCAGCGCTGCCGTTCCGCAATAGAGATCGGGATCGAACAGAACGGTGTGGCGGCGGGCGGCAACACCGAAATGCCAGGCAAGATTGGCGGCAACGGTGGTAGCGCCCACGCCCCCGCGGACACCGGTGATGGTGACGATCCGCCCGCCGAGTACCGCCTCGGAGGGATTCTTCTCTTCGACAATGAAGGGGCGGAAATGCCTTGCCACCATGTCCCGCGAGAGCGGCTTGTACAGATACTCGAGCGCTCCGAGCCCGCGCGTAATGTGGCGATAAAAATTGACGTCTTCGAGATCGCCGATAACCAGCACCCGCACGTCGGGTTCGACCACCTGCGAAAGATCGCCGAGGGCGGTGAGCGGTTGCTCTTCGCCGCTGACGTCGACAATCAGGGTACGCGGAGTGTTGACGCGCGAGAGCACATTGATCGCGGTCCGGATGTTGCCGCGGCGAATCTCCATGCCTTGCGGAACCGCCTCGACAATCGCTTCACGCAGGATGCTTTCCGATTGCGCATCGGCGATGAAGGCAAGAATCGCCGTCCGCTCGCCGCTGGAAGGCGCATCAGTTGCAGATCGTGCCGAAAGAACCCCGTCGTCAGGCATCAGGGGCCGGTTCCTCCCGGTGAACCGCCACCGGAGTTGGTCGTCGTCCCGCCGATCTGGACGATGCTGTTGTTGGGCAGCGCGGGAACCTTGTCCGCTCGAAGGCGGGCGACCGGAAGCACGGCAACCGGGCCGGGAGTACCGTTGGCGTCCTCGCCTTGCACGAGGTCATGCGGGTTGGCAACCATCGCCGCAAGATTTGCTGCGTTGACGCCGGTAGGGTGCCACGTGCCCGCGCGCATCATCGGATCCCCGGCCATTGTGCAGCCGGACGCCGCCAGGAGAAGCGTGAGGGCAGGCAGAAGTCGGAGAGCGGTCAAGGCGTTTCCTCTCATTGCGCGATGAACCCGGCATCGCCCGGAATGCGAGCTGTGAGCCGGGTGGCCACGCCGCGGGCCTGCTGGCGATGGAAGAGGATGCGTTCGAGATCCGAAGGCGGGCTCCAGCCGTCCGTGGGCAGCCTCAAGGCCGACGGATGGTTCACCGGGCGGACGATATAGGGCGTCACGACGATGACGAGCTCTGTTTCGTTGTGCTGGAAACTGTCGGAATTGAAGAGCGCGCCAAGAATAGGCACTTCATTCAGGCCCGGCAGCCCCTGATCGATCTGCGTGGCCTGGTCCTGGAGGAGCCCGGCAATGGCGAAACTCTGCCCGCTCCCGAGTTCGACCGTGGTCTCGGTACGCCGGACGAGAAGGGCCGGGATCTGGATGGTCGAGTTGCCTTCGCTGAGCTGTACGGCGCCCTGGGTGGTCAGCTCGCTCACCTCCGGGCGGACGCGCAGGCTGATTCGGTTGTCCGCGAGAACCGTCGGAATGAACGAAAGCGAAACGCCGTACGGCTGGAATTGCACCGAAATCGAGCCGTTCTGCATGGCGATCGGGATCGGGAACTCGCCGCCGACAAGGAAGCTCGCGGTCTGCCCGCTCATGGCGGTCAAGTTGGGTTCGGCCAGCATGCGTGCGAGCTGGTCCTGGGCGAGCGCATCGATGATCGCATTCACGTTCGTGTGCCCGCTCTGGTAGGTCAGGTTGAACGTGTTCTCGGCCGTGTTCAGGAATGCAAGCGCGCTCGGCGCCATGAAGTTGGCGGTGATCTTGCCGCCGGTGCTGCCGAGCGCCTGCCAGTTTACGCCGAGCTCGCGCGTGATGCTGCGCGACATCTCCGCAATTCGTACCTGCAGTGATACCTGGATGTCGCCGAGCACCGTGAGTTCATCGTGCACCGTTTGCTTCGCGTCGACGTAACCGTGCACAAGGGCCATGATTTCGGCCGCATCGGCCGCAGTGGCGACAGTTCCGGCGACGACGAGCCCGTCGGGGACGGCGCTCAACGTTACCTGCGCACCCGGCATCAGGCGCGCGATCATGGCAGCGGCCGCATCGGGTCCAAAGGCGGAGGGTGTGACGATCACGCGATACTGGGCGATCGGGTGGCCCGCCTGATCGAGTGCCGCAATGGTCGTCTCGCCAGGCGCTACGCCGAGAACGAAGAGGCTGGTCGGACTGGCCGGACGCACATCGGCAACCTTCGGGTCGGCCGTGAAGACACTGGCAGCCGCCCGGCCAAGGGAAATCACCCGCCCCGCCCCGGAGGTGAGCGCGATGGTGGCGCCGGCTGCGCTCGGACTGCTCACCGTTGTCGCAGCGGGCGGCGCGGCAACTCCTGTTGGCGCAACCGCCGGCTCAGGAGGCGCCGCCTCGTGCGCTGGTGCGCTCGCCGCCTCGATCGGCGGGTGCCGGGGTACCACGATGGCGGCCGGCTGAAGGTAGGCGGCCCTGGGTGACGCGCTCGTCGCGATCGGCGCGGCCGCACTCGGCTTGGCGGGGGTTGTCGTGGCCGCGCTCCGGGCCGCCGCAAGCTGTGCCGGCAGGCGCCCCGCGGCGATCAGCGCCGGGTCGAGCGGCTGGTTGCTGACGACTTGGCCGACCGCGCCGAGCGGCGGCGCGGGCCGGCCATCGATGAGCAGCGTCGTGGCCGCGGCGTTTCCTGCGGTGAAGACGTACCCGGGACCTTCCGGTAGCGCCAGGCGGTCGTTTCGATGCAGCAGCCGACCGAGAATCACATGCCCCGCGGCATCGGCCACACTGACCCAATCGTCCGCGGTGGCCCGCACGACAATCTGCGCCGTCTCGTGTGGCGCCGCGCTGATTGCCGGTCTGGGGCACGCGATCGCGGGAAGAAGGAGTGCGAGCGCAAGAAGACCGCGCATCAGAAATGCACCTTCTCGACCTTTGCCGCCCCCCGGAACACGCGGAGCGTGGCGCCGGGCCCATGTGCAGGCACTGCGACGTTGAGGGCAGGGGACACCTGGCCGGCCCAGGCGATCGCCGGGTGATCACGCTTGAGCCCGCCCGGAGTGGGATCCGCGGATCGCACGACGAGCGAAAGCTGGCCAAGCCGTGTCGCAACCGCGACCTGCTCGGCTTCAAGGGGAGTGACTTCGAGGGTCGCCGTACGGGCAAGTTTGGCGCTTAGCCCGTTCGGGTTTTCACCCTGGACCAAGTGCTGGTCGATCGCGATCACGCGGACATCGCTAAGTACCGTCTCGGCCGCAAGGCGCTTGCCGAGCGGCAGGTTCTTGTCTGCAATCTGCTGGGTAAGGACCAGATCAACGCGATCGCCGGGCCAAATAAGACCCGCCCCGCCGCTGATCTCGTCGACACCGACAGTGACGGCGCGCATGCCCGGAGCAAGCACCGCCGCCAGGAAGCCATGATCGCCCGGACGCATCACGTCAAGCGGCAGGAAGGGCTGGCCCTGAAGCATGGGGCGGCGAATCATCGCCCCGATCAGGCCGGCTCGATCCGCCGGCGTATCGCGGCTGGCGCCGGGCGGCACCGCCGGGGAGAGCATGCTGATGGCGGAGAGATCGCTCGGCTGGAGAAGGATGCCCGGCTGCAGCGGATGCGCCGCCACGAGCACGGCAATCTTCTCGGGTGGCGCCGCGACCACCTTGTGCGGCACCGCCGGCCCTCGGGTTGCGATCCAGGCGACGGTGCCGAAGCCGGCGAGGCCAAGTGCCATGAGAGCGAAGAGAGCGATCCGCACAACCATGGCAGCCTCATTGCTTCATCAAGGTGAAGAGCGCTCCGGCCGCGATCGCGGCGGCATAGGGCAATGAGCCCCGGTGGCGGATCCGCCACCGCTCGATACGCAGGATGCGTGAGAGGAGATCTCTGGTCTGGTCCAAGAGGCGCGAGCCGTGGGAATGCGTCGGATGGCGGGGCGGGGGGTACGGATGAGCACGCCCCGCCAGCAGCCCTGAAAGCAGAAGATAGAGTACGGCGAGCACTCCTCCGGCGAGCGCAACAGCGAGCAGAAAGGCGGGGGCACGCAGCGGCGGTACCGTGAGCGCGGTGGCCGCCAGCAGCTTGACGTCCCCGCCGCCGATCCAGCCGCGCCGCCAGCAAAAGGCCGCCATCGCAAACATCGCCAGAGCGGCGACCATTCCTCCGGAAAGCGAACCCGCAATGGCGCGCAGAAGGAGGCCGATCGTCGCCAGTATGGCGGGCAACGCGTTCGGCACGCGACGAAATGCGACATCGGTCGCGACCGCCGCAAGAAGAACCGTAACGCTTGCGGCCAGCAGCAACGTCGTGGCGAACTGCGACCAGGGCTCCGGCATCATGCCACCCGTTTTGGGAAGACCGCCAGGACCGACACGCCGGACCGGCGCGGTAGGACGCACGCGGGAGCGCGTGCCGAACCGCGGCCGGAGGCCGGCCGGCCGGACCGGCCGATCAGAGACCGGCGCTGACGTTGGTGAAAGCGGTCTCGAGCTGGGTGCCGAGCGTTGCCACAGTGCCGATGATGACCGCTGCAATCAGCGCAGCGATCATCCCGTATTCGAGCGCGGTCACTGCGCGCGCATCGGTCTTCAGCGCGAGCCATGTCCTGAAGTATTCGATCATCATTCCGGTTCCTGTTTCCATCCGCGCGGCGCAGTCGCCGACGGCGTGCGAGAGGCTGTTCGACGAACACCCGGAATTTTCTCCGAAAGGTTGGTGCGCAGAGGGCTCCAGACCTCGTCCCTCGCAGGAAATCACGAAATGGCTTGCCAAAAGGTTAAACCTTTCGGAAGCGCCATTCCGGGGATATCGGATGTGCCAGGCCGAAAGGTGCGCAAAGGTTGGAGATGCTCATGCAGCCCACGTCGCTTCGCCTGCCTTTGATCGACGCGAATTCTTGATTTCAGTTGCGCTCGCCGACTCGCCAGCCACCGTCGCCGCGGTTGACGTTGCGCGCCGACCGGGAAAGCCAGTTCCCAATCGACAGCACCGTCGGTTCGAACTCTCGTGCCGACTCCTTAGGCGAGCGACCGGCATGCACCATTTCGACCCATTGCCGACGGAACTCCGGCGTGCAGGGTCGTCGCGTCCTGCCCATTGTGGGCTCCTCGAGCGCAAAGGTTCCGATGTCCACGGCACCTGGTCAACTTCAAATTAAGGCGACGAAATGCGATATCGGTCGCGACCGCTGCAAGAAGAACCGTAACGCTTGCGGCCAGCAACAGCGTCGTGGCGAACTGCGACCAGGGCTCCGGCATCATGCCACCCGTTTTGGGAAGACCGCCAGGACCGACACGCCGGACCGGCGCGGTAGGACGCGCGCGGGAGCGCGTGCCGAACCGCGGCCGGAGGCCGGCCTGCCGGACCGGCCGATCAGAGATGGGTGCTGACCGTGGTGAATGCAGCCTCGAGCTGGGTGCCGAGCGTTGCCACAGTGCCGACGATCACCGCTGCAATCAGCGCGGCGATCATCCCGTATTCGAGCGCGGTCACCGCGCGCGCATCGGTCTTCAGCGCGAGCCACGTCTTGAAGTATTCGATCATCATTCCGGTTCCTGTTTCCATCCGCGCGGCACGGCGGCCGGCGGCGTGTGAGAGGCTGTTCGACGAACACCCGGAATTTTCTCCGAAAGGTCGGTGCGCAGAGGGCCCCGGACCTCGTCCCTCGCAGGAAATCACGAAATGGCTTGCCAAAAGGTTAAGCCTTTCGGAAGCGCCATTCCCGGGGCATCGGATGTGCCAGGCCGAAAGGTGCGCCCGCATCGGAGATGCTGAATTGCAGTCGAGTACCGTGGTGCGGGCCTGGTCGACGGTCCGGTCAACACGGCCATGGTGGATCCGCTTCCCGAGGATTCGGGAGAACCGCGCTGCGGCGCCATCGGTGTCGGGGTCGCCGACCAACCAATCACCCCGGGGTCATGTCCTGGAAGGAGGTCAGGTTCGGCGACGGTTCAGCCGAGCGCTTCGGCGTCTCGATGCTCGACGACGTCGAATAGCCAGAGCGGGCCGTGAAGAACGGTAGGGGTTTGGATCGCATCGGTCACCCGCAGGAGGTTGGGTGCCTCGGCGGTGACGCGTCCGGCATGCTCATGGGGTTGGGTCTTCGGCCTGCGATGGGGTAAGAGCAGGCCGCTCTCACCCAATCGGCCGCGGCACGCGCGTGCGGCTCATGCGGATGGCATGCCGGCAAAGCCGCAGGCACCGGTTCGTCGGCCTCGATCGCCGCGCACGGAAGGACGAGCGCCACCCGCCGAATGCCGCACAGGTCCGCTTGATGCCGTGGCGGCGCCCGGCCGCAGGCAAGGCCGTGCGGGCCGACCATGACCTTCGGTTGGCCAAACTGCTGGGACACATCCGGGCGCACCCATTCGACTTCCACCGATCGCGCACCGACCCGCCGCGCGGCGCCGGCGATCTCCCTCATTCGCCGCCGGTTCCCCGTTCTCTCAGCGCCGCGTCAATCGCGGCCTGGGCGCCCTCCGGGCACTGCTCCGGGCGATAGATCGGCGTGCCGAGTTCACTGGAGAGCAATTCCGCCGACTCTCCCTGCCGCCGCCGCCGCAGCGATGCCTCACGCATCCGGGGCATGGTCTGCCGCTGGCCCGGCGCCCACAGATGGTACACCGGCATCTCCGCTCAGCCCGTGCACGGCAAGGACAATCCGTATCTCCCCCCGCTTCCCATAGATCAACTGACCATCGCATCCGCGCCTGATCCTTTGGTGTGAGCCGCGCTCCCGATCTGCTCTCCCGTTGCGGTGGCGTGCCCACGGGAATAGACATGAGCGGCCGCTGCAGTCACGGACGAGGCCTGCGGCACAAGATCGCAATGAAGAGGGCTGTCCGGCGAACCGTGTCGCTTGGCGCAACTTGACAGCCAGCGTCTGCTCATGATTGGCTAATATGGCTGTTCGAAAGACGAGGACGTGTGAACGTGTGTGCCGGTCGGCAACGCGGGCAGCCTGTTTCCTGGACAGGCAGTTATCGGCCGGTCGGCTGGCGAAGTTGCCCGGAGGTACCTTATTCCATTGGCCCAGGTGTCTCTCGTTGATGATGACCGCGCTCTTGCAGGTGACGACCGGTTACCTGACGGGCTCAAGGTCTTCGTTGTAGGATCGGCTCGTTCCGGCACCTCGATTCTGTATCTTGCGCTGCACCGCGTGTTCCGGCTGAGCGGACCGGGTGAGAGCCATGTCTTCCCGATTTTCGCGCGAATGATCCACGAATTCTACAGATATAAGGAGAATTTGGTCGCCAAGGACGTCAAGAACAAGCGAGTGCTCGCGTATCGGTTGGACACGCGGCAGTTCCGTGCCCACATGATCGCCTTCATTCGTTCCTTCTATGTTGCGCAATTCCCCTCGGGCGCGTGGCTGGACAAGACGCCCGGCGCGGAGGCAATTCTGGCGGCGCCCTTGATCCGGGAAGCCTTTCCAGCGTCAAAAATCATCGCGACCAAGCGGACGGGTGTAGAAGTGGTGCGATCGTTTGGCGCGAAATTCTCGACCGACTTCGAGGAGACCTGCCGCGCCTGGGCCGGGTCGATGGGTGCGCTGCACCAAACGGTTGAGAGGTTTCCGGATATCCTGGTCGTGGACCAGTTCGATATTGCCAATCGCCCCGCTGAGGTCGCCGAACGGATCGCCGCCTATCTCGCTCAGCCGGAAAAGACCGGTGAGCTTGCCGACTTCTTCCGAGCAACCGAATTCGATCGAAGCTCGACACATTCCTGGCAAAACCGGATGACCCTTTCGGACGTGGATTGGAGCGAGCATGGAAAAGAGATCTTCGAGCGCTTGTGCGGGCCGACGATGCGGCGCTTCGGCTACCCGCTCTGATGAGCGGGCAGTGCCGCAGGTAGCCCCGGCCGTGCGGGCCGTCGGCGGGCGAGGGACCGTCGGGCAGCGCCGTGGCTCGCGGTTAGGAATGGCGCTGCTCGGATTGCTTCTGGTCGGCTTTTCGCTCGTCGCCGGACTGGGGCGAGCGGTTGCGGCCGAACCGCTGCCCCAGATCTGGATGGCAGCAACGGAACCGTTTAGGCGTGCGGCGCTCGGCTGGGGAAGGAACGATTACATGGAGCTGTTCCCTCCCGGCGCGCCCTGGCGCACCGCTGCGCGTCACGTTCAGGTATTCCAGATTGCAAAGCAATTCGTGGAGCGGGCCAGTGCGCAGCAACTTTCCCTCGTGATTGCAGGTCTCAGGCGCCGCGGCATTGCACTGGCCATGCAGGGCGTTCCAAACATAGCGCCGCGCGGCTGCGGCCGCGGCATCGAAAGCTACGGGCCGCCACGGGATATGGCAAATGATGCGGCACGAATCAAACGCCTCGGTGGGCAGCTTGCCTACATCTCGATGGACGAGCCGCTGTTCTATGGACATCTCTTCACCCCGCACGACCAGCGGGTCGCCTGCCACGCCCCGATCGCTACGATCGCCGCCGACGCGGCACGCAAGATCGCAGCGGCCAGACGCATATTCCCGTCGGTGCAGGTCGGGGACACCGAGCCATTCGGAATCCCGTTCATCAGCGCGGGAGCCTGGGCATCTCTTCTGCAGCACTGGTTCAGCGCCTTCCAGGCAGCGACCGGCCAGCCGCTCGCGTTCGTGCATGCCGACATCGTCTGGCTCCGGCCCAACGCGATCAGCCAGTTCGAGGCGGCCGTTCCGGTCATTCGTCGCAATGGCATTCCGCTTGGGATCATCTATAATGGAACCCCTGCCGATCCGACCAGTGCAGCGTGGGTGGCGGACGCGAAGAACCACATCAGGCTGATCGAACGGCGTCTTGGCATCGTGCCCGCGATGGCCGTCTTCCAGACCTGGACCAAGAGACCGCGGCAAATGCTTCCGGACACGGCAGCGAACACGCTCACGGGCCTGATCGCGGCGTACGTGGCCGGGCACTGAGCGCCAGAGCGCGACCGCACATTGAGCGCCCGCTGTCTTCGGGACTCCGGATTGAACGTTGCGATCTGCACTTTGACCCGGTGGCCGATCCACGAGACGAAGCATGCTCGGTCGGCAGCGCGCACTTCTCCGTGACCGGACACTGATGCCCGTCCGCTCTGGCCTTGCCGCCCTGGTTGGCGCGCCAAACGCCGGCAAATCGACCCTCTTCAATCGGCTTACGGGGGCACGGCTTTCGATCGTCACGCCCAAGGCACAGACGACGCGGCTGCGGATCCGCGGCGTGGTCGTAGAGAGCACGGCGGAAGGCGATGAAACCGAAATCGTGGTGATGGACCTGCCGGGCATCTTCGTCCCTCGCCGGATGCTCGATCGGGCAATGGTGGCCACCGCCTGGCGGGGTGCGGCCGAGGCAGATGTGGTCCTTCTCATCGTGGATGCCAAAGCCGGCACCGGCGCGGTGATCCACAGCATCTTCGAGCGCCATGCAACGTTTGACAAACCGCTCTGGCTCGTACTCAACAAGATCGATCTCCTGCCGAGGCCGCTGCTGCTGCCGCTGGCCGCGAGCTTCAACGCCGCCGCGCCATTCGTTAAGACCTTCATGCTGAGTGCGAAAACGGGCGATGGCGTAGCCGACCTCCGCGTCAGCCTTGCACGCGCGATGCCGGAGGGCCCACATCTTTATCCGCCGGACCAGATCAGCGATCTTTCCGAGCGTTGGCTGGCTGCTGAGATCGTTCGGGAGCAAGTGTTTCTGCAGAGTGGCGATGAAGTGCCGTATGATGCGACCGTCGAGACCGATCAGTGGGAAGAACGAAAGGACGGCTCCGTCCGCATCGGCGCCTCGATCACGGTTGCACGGCCGAGCCAGAAGGCGATCCTGATCGGTGCCGCCGGGCGGCGCATCCGAACGATCGGTACGCGCGCGCGCGGCGTTCTTGCCGAAGCGCTCGGCCGGACGGTGCATCTTGTGCTTCGCGTTGAGGTGGGCGCAGGTTGGGACGAGGATCCCCGGCGAATTGCCACGCTCGGCCTTGAGGATCCTGGCTGAGGGGAGCGGATCCGTGCGATGGAGTGGTCGGCACCCGTGATCGTGCTGGAAACGCGCCCGTTCGGCGAGGGCGACGCACTCGCAACCGTATTCAGCGCCGCTGAGGGAACTTACCGGGGGCTGGCTCGTGGCGGCTCCGGGCGGCGCGGGGCGGCGCTCTGGCAGCGCGGGAACGTGCTATCCGTGCGCTGGGTTGCGCGTCTTGCCGAACAGCTCGGCAGCTTTTCGGCGGAGATGATTCATCCGACCGCCGCACTGGCGATGGCCGACGGGCTACAGCTCGCAATGCTGGATGCAGCGCTTGCCGTGGCCGAGGGAGCACTGCCCGAGCGTGAGCCGCATCCTCAGGTCTTCGCCGGCCTCTTCGACGTGATCCGGCATCTGGCCGAGGGGCCGGCGGTCCTCGCCGATCTCGTGCGCTGGGAGATTGGGCTGCTTGCGGCGCTGGGATACGGGCTCGACCTGTCCCGCTGCGCCGCCACGGGCAGCAACGAGCACCTTGCCTTCGTCTCGCCGCGCACCGGTCGGGCGGTGAGCGAGACTGCGGCAGGGCCTTGGCGCGAGCGGCTTCTCAAGTTGCCCACCTTTCTTCTCGGCCCCGCCGACTCGGATCCGGCGGCTTGGCGCGACGGACTCCTTCTCAGCGGGCATTTCCTCGCCCGCAACGTCTTCGGCCTGCGCCACCGGCCGCTTCCGCAGGCACGCCTTCTTCTTTATGACCGCGTGGCGGCGATGTCCGTCGCAACGGAGCAGCCATGCCCGACGCTCTGAACGAACGAATCGAAGAAGCGCCGCTCGGGGAAGCCCTTTCCGAACGTTATCTGGCCTATGCGCTCTCGACCATCATGGCCCGCAGCTTGCCCGACGTGCGCGACGGGCTTAAGCCCGTGCACCGGCGCCTGATCTACGCCATGCGTCAGCTCCGCCTCGACCCCGCAGCCGGGTTTAAGAAGTGCGCGCGTGTCGTGGGTGACGTGATCGGCAAGTTCCACCCGCATGGCGATGTTGCGGTGTACGACGCGCTGGTCAGGCTGGCGCAAGACTTTGCGCAACGCTATCCGTTGGTCGAGGGGCAAGGCAATTTCGGCAATATCGACGGCGATAATGCCGCGGCCATGCGTTACACCGAGGCGCGGCTGACGGCGGTGGCGGAGCTCCTGCTCGAGGGAATCGAGGAAGATGCCGTCGATTTCCGCCCCACCTACGACGGCGAAGAGCGCGAGCCCGTCGTCCTGCCCGCGGCCTTTCCGAACTTGCTCGCCAATGGCGCCGCCGGCATCGCCGTCGGTATGGCAAGCGCGATTCCGCCACACAATGCCGCCGAGGTGTGCGCGGCGGCGATCCGCCTGATCCGCCACCCGAAGGCTTCCACGGCCGAGCTTCTTGCCCTGATGCCGGGGCCCGATTTTCCGACCGGCGGCGTTCTCGCCGAGGATCCGGCAGCGATCGCCGTTGCCTACGAGAGCGGGCGCGGCAGCTTCCGACTGCGCGCATCCTGGGGGGTCGAGCGCGGCAAGCACGGAACCTGGCAGATCGTGGTCACCGAGATCCCCTATCAAGTGCCGAAGTCGCGGTTGGTCGAGCAGATCGCAACACTGCTTGCGGACCGCAAGCTGCCGCTGCTTGCCGACGTGCGCGACGAAAGCACCGAGACCGTGCGGCTGGTGCTGGAGCCCAGGGCGCGCACGATCGAGCCCGCAATGCTGATGGAGACGCTGTTCCGCGCGAGCGCGCTCGAAAACCGCATCACGCTCAACATGAACGTGCTGGACGGCGGGCGGACACCGCGTGTGACGGGGCTCCGTGATATGCTTCGCGCCTGGCTCGACCATCGGCACGAGGTTCTGGAGCGTCGCGCGCGCCACCGGCTTGCGGCGATCGAACGGAGGCTCGAAATTCTCGATGGCTATCTTGCCGTTTTCCTCGATCTCGACGCAGTCATCCGCATCATCCGCAAGGAAGACGAGCCTCAGCCGATGCTGATGCGGCGCTTCTCGCTTAGCGCAACGCAGGCAGAGGCGATCCTGAACATGCGCTTGAGGAGCCTGCGCCGGCTCGAGGAGATGCAGATCCGCGAAGAGCGCGGGCGGCTTGCGAAGGAGCAGCGGGAGATCGGTGCGTTGCTGCGAAGCGAAGACCGGCGCTGGCAACGCATCGCCGCCGAAATCGAGGTGGTGCGGGCGCGCTTTGCAACAGGCGCCCTCGGCGCGCGACGAACGCGGATCGCGGCAGCGCCGGCCGCGATCGATGTTTCGACAGAGGCGCTTATCGAACGCGAAGCGGTCACCGTCATTCTTTCCGAGAAGGGCTGGATTCGCGCGCTCAAAGGGCCGGTTGCGGAGCCGGGCGAGCTTCGCTTCAAGGAGGGCGATCGGCTGAAGACCCTGGTCAATTGCGAGACGACAGACCGGCTTTGCCTGTTCGCGACCAACGGCCGCGCCTACACGCTCCATGCCGCTGACGTGCCGCGGGGGCGCGGCGACGGCCAGCCGGTGCGGCTGTTGGCCGAGCTTGGGAACGCTGACGACGTCGTCGCCCTGTTCCTGCCGCGCGCGCGCACGCGTTATCTGGTCGCTGGCACCGGCGGGCGGGGATTCCTGGTGCGGGCAGAGGACTTGGGAGCCGAGAAACGCACCGGGCGCCAGGTGCTCAACCTTCGCCCGGACGAAGAGGCGCTTGCCCTGGTGCCGGCCGAGGGCGATCACGTTGCCGTGCTTGGCCGGAGCGGCAAGCTCCTTCTCTTCCCGCTCGTGGAGGTGCCCGAGCTTGCACGTGGCAGCGGCGTAATCCTCCAGCGTAATCGCGAGGGCGGAATTGCCGCGGTGAAAGTGTTCCGGCTGGCCGAAGGACTTTCCTGGCGGCAGGGATCGCGCCAGCGCACAGAGATGAACCTTACTCCCTGGCTCGGCGCGCGCAGCCAAGTGGGGCGCCTGCCGCCTTCCGGCTTCCCGAAAAGCGGCGGGTTCGGCTGACACTTCGGCCCGACCGTGGAGCGGACGGGTGCGATGGGCGAATGCGACGTTGTCGTGGTCGGGGCCGGGGTGGCGGGGCTCGCGGCGGCGCGCACGTTGCAAGCGGCCGGCCGAACGGTCGTCGTGCTCGAGGCAAGCAAGCGCATCGGCGGGCGTGCCTGGACCACCTACCCGAGTGCGCTCGGCGGCGCGTGGTTCGACATGGGTGCGGTCTGGCTGCACGCGGCGGAGCAGAACCCGCTGGTGCCGATCGCCGAGGCCGCCGGGGATGTCCTGCTGCGGGCGGACACCATGCGGACGGAAAAAACCTTTGTCGGCGACCGGCCTGCAACCGCGGCCGAGCTTGCGGACTATCAGGCAGCGTGGGACCGTTTCGCCGCGAAGGCCGACGAGTTGTTGCGTCCCGGCATGCCGGATGCGACGCTCGCCGAGGTGGCGCGGCGCCTGCTGGACGATCCCTGGGCGCTGACGGTCGAGACCTGGGAGGGGCCAGTGATCTGCGCGGCGGACGCCGATGCGATGAGCCTCCGCGATTGGAAAACCAATGTGCTGACCGGCAGCAATCTGGTGCCGGAAGGCGGAGTCGGCGCCTTCGTCGCGCGGCGGCTTGGCGAGGGGCTCAAGATTCGCCTGGCGAAGCCGGTGCGGCGAGTGCGATGGGAGGGCCCGCGCGGTACGCCCGTCGCCGTCGAGACGGAGGGTGGTACGTTGCGCGCGGCGCGGTGCATCGTGACGGTCTCGACCGGAGTTCTGGCAGCGGGCACGATCGCCTTCGAGCCGAAGCTGCCCGCTTCCGTCGTAGCCTCGATCGACGCCTTGCCGATGGGGCTCGCGGTGAAAGTGGTGCTGGTGGCGCGGGATGGAGACAAGCTTGATCTGCCGGCGCATTGCTCTCTGGACCGGCGGGTGGAAAGGAGCGGCGAACCGACGATGGTGTTCCAGTGCTGGCCGTACGGGCGGGATTACGTGCAGGGCTGGATCGGCGGGCGCGCAGCGTCGAGCTTGGCTCGGGAGGGAGACGAGGCGGTTGCGGCGTTCGCGCGGGCGTCGCTCAGGGGGATGTTCGGGGAGCGGGTGGACCGGCTGTTCGAGCCTCTGCCCGCGCTTGTCACGCACTGGGATGCGGATCCGTGGGTGCGCGGCGCCTATTGCTATGCGCGGCCGGGCCACGCCGGGGCGCGCACGGCGCTGGCGCAGCCGCTCGCCGGAGGTCGGCTCGTCTTCGCCGGCGAGGCCTGTCATCAGGGACTCGCCGGGACGCTCGGCGGGGCCTGGGGGAGCGGCTTGCGGGCCGCGCATCTGGTGCTCGAGAGAGAGGGTTGATGTTCTGGCGCAAGCCCCGGATCAACGTGATCGAGCTGCACGGCCTGATCTCGGGGCGTTTAGGCCAGCTCAACGTGCGCACCGCCGGCCCGCTGATCGAGAAGGGCTTTGCCTCCGCCAAGGGGCGACCGGTCATCCTCGATATCGACAGCCCCGGCGGCTCGCCCGTGCAGTCCGACCTGATCGCGACCCTGATCCGAAGGCGCGCCGAGAAGGCGAAGATCGAGGTGCACGCGGTGATCGGCGATGTCGGCGCCTCGGGCGGCTACTGGATCGCCTGCGCGGCCGACCGTATTCATGCCAACCCGATGAGTCTCGTCGGATCGATCGGCGTGCTCGCTGGCTTCTTCGGCTTTTCGGACCTCATCGCACGTATCGGCGTCGAGCGGCGGCTCTACACTGCGGGCGCGCACAAGGTGCGGCTCGACCCCTTTCTTCCCGAGCGGGCGGAGGACGTGGCGTACACCCACGAACTGCTCGCGGCGCTGCATGTCCGTTTCAAGACGTGGGTCAGGGAGCGGCGCGGCGACAGGCTCACCGGCGAGGAGGAGAAAATCTTCGACGGCAGTGCCATGCTCGGCGAGCAGGGGCTCGGCCTCGGACTGATCGACGGCTTCGCCGATATTGACGGGCTGGTGCGCACACTCGGAGGAGAGCGCGCCAAGCCGCGCCGGATCCGGCCGCGCCCGCGCAGCTGGCTCCGGCGCCTGCCGCGGCTTGCCGCCGATTCGGTTCTGGAGGCGATCGAGGAACGCGCGGCGCGCATCGGACTGTTATCCTGAACGGACATCAGAGAAGGAGGGAAGAGCGATGGAAGGGCCGGGACCGGGTGCAGAGGCGCTGTTCTGGGAACGGGCGGGGCGCCACATGCTGCGGTTCGGCGGGCGCTTCGTGCCATTCGTGCCGGTCCGCGCCCAGGGCTCGTTCGTCTATGACGCGAGCGGGCGGAAGATGCTCGACTTCACCTCCGGCCAGATGAGCGCAATCCTCGGGCACGCTCACCCGGAAATCGCCGAGGTCGTCGGCCGCGCCGCGTGCACGCTCGATCACCTCTTCTCCTCGATGCTCTCCCCGCCGGTGGTCGATCTGGCCGAGGCGCTCGCTTCGCACGTGCCCGGCCTTCCCAAGGTGCTGCTGCTCTCGACCGGCGGAGAGGCGAACGAGGCCGCGATCAAGATCGCCAAGCTCGTGACGCGCGGGTGGGAGGTGGTGGGTTTCGCGCAGTCCTGGCACGGCATGACCGGCGGTGCCGCCTCGGCCACCTACAAGGCCGGCCGCCGCGGGTACGGCCCGCCCGCCGTCGGTTCCTTCGCGATCCCCGCGCCCCTCTCCTTCCGGCCACGCTTTTCCGGTGTGGACTGGCGGGCAGAGCTCGACGATTCCTTCGCCCTGATCGACCGGCAGAGCAGCGGAAACCTCGCCGCCTTCATCGCCGAGCCGATCCTCTCGAGCGGCGGCATCATCGAGCTTCCCGAAGGTTATCTCGCCGCCCTCAAGCAAAAGTGCGAGGAGCGCGGCATGTTGCTCATCCTCGACGAGGCGCAGACCGGCCTCGGCCGCACCGGCACGATGTTCGCCTTCGAGCGTGACGGGGTCGTGCCCGATCTCCTGGTTCTCTCGAAGACGCTCGGCGCGGGCTTGCCGCTGGCCGCGGTGCTCACCAGCCGCAAAATCAGCGATGTCTGTGATGCGCGGGACTTCCTCTTCTACACGACGCACGCGAACGATCCGCTGCCCGCGGCTGTCGGTTGCAAGGTGATCGAGATCGTTGTCCGCGACGGGCTTGCCGGCCGCGCCAGGGCGATCGGTGCGCGGCTCAAGGAGGGCCTCCTCGCGCTCAAGTCAGAGTATCCCTGGATCGGCGACGTGCGTGGCCGCGGGCTTCTGCTCGGGCTCGAGTTCATCGATGAACCGGCGGGCCGCCGCCGCAGCGCGGCCGTGCTTTCCGACGCCGTGACGGAGCGGGCGCTCGCCCTTGGTCTTTCCGCGAATATCGTGCGTGCCGGCTTTTCCGGCGGCGTCATGCGCATCGCCCCGCCTCTCACCGTGAGTGAGGACGAGATCGCGCTCGGGCTTTCGCTGCTTGGCCGCGCGATGCGCGAAGTTGCCTGAAACCGGTTCGCCGCCCGTTCGATCGCTGCCGGCAGGCCCACCTTCCCGCGCGATGTCATCGCGAGCCTCCCTCTCCCCTTGGGAGAGGGCCGGGGTGGTGGAGTGGGCCCTTGCGGGTGGACAAGTAGGCGGCGCTGGATTGACCGTGGTGCCGGGCTTTCGGAGGATGAAAGCCATGGTGAAACACCGATCCCACAGCGTCGAGTTCAAACGTCAGGTCGCGCA
>JAKAWQ010000112.1 GCA_021816925.1 Pseudomonadota bacterium | reverse complement strand
CACGATTCCGAGCCACGGGCACGGAACGGTCGCACCGCGACGCGCTCCAGCACCACCCCGAACCCGGCGCAACCGATCAGCGCCGCGGCGATCGCGAACGGCATCGGCCAGCCTCCGCTAACCGCCAGCGAGAACGCGATCACAGCGCCCAGCATCATCACGCTACCCTGGGCAAAATTCACGCTGCGGGACACAACCCAGGTGACATGGTAGCCGAGCGCGAGCAGTCCATACATCGCCCCGACGGCAAGCCCGCTGACGAGCGAGGCGGCCAGCATCGGCGTCATTCCACCGGCACGATCTTATCCGCCGCGAAATGCACCATGATGTAGTCATCGGCGCCGAGGGCATCGTGATTGGCGGCGGTGAAGGCGGGCGCGTAGCGCTTGATCAGCCCGTCATAGGAGGGCAGCGCTTCGAGCGCCGCCTGGATGGCCGGCCCTTCGGTCGACCCCGCCTTGGCGATGGCGAGCGCGAGAAGATGCATCGCGTCATAGGCGTTGGCGGTGCCGACCGGGGCGATGATATCCTGTGGCCCCTTGATGGCGGGATATGTCTTCTCAAGCTCGGCGAGCACGGCCTCGCCCTTCGGGCTCGATTTGAAAAAACTGTAGGTCTGGACGAAAGCGACCTTCTCCGCCGAGGGGCCGGCGAGTTCGGGAAACCGCCCGCCGGAAATTCCCCAATGCGAAATCACCGGAACGTTCCAGCCCATGCGGTCGAGCGAATGGATCACATCGGCCGCGGGCGCCGCGTTGCCGACCAGGATGATGGCATCCGCGCCCGCCGCTTTGAGGCGTGTGAGTTGCGCGATCATATCGGTGTCGCCAGATTCGAAACTCTCGGCACCGGCGAGTGACACGCCGGCGGATTTGGCGGCGGCTTCGAGCCCAGCATGGTTCGACTCCCCCCAGGGGTTATCGATCAGCATGAGCCCGGGATGCTGTGCCTTGGCGATGGTGACCGCGTAGCGGAGCAGCCGCTGATCGACCAGGGTATCGACGGCGGAGACGCGAAAGACGTAATTGGGGTTGGCGCCGTTATGCGTGATCCCGGTGCCCGCCGCCCAGACGCCGAGGAACGGCGTTTTTTCCTTGTTCGCGATCGGCACGAGCGCGATCGAGACCGGGGTGTCGATGCCGCCGAAAAAAGCCGCAACGTGCTCACGCGAAATCAGTTCCCGGGCCGCGGCGATTCCCTTGCCGGGGTTCGACTCATCGTCGCGCCGAACCAGCATCAAAGGGCGGCCGAGTACGCCACCCGCCTGGTTGATCTCAGCGATGGCGACCGAGAGCCCGCGCGTGATCGCCTCGCCCGAAGCCGCCGATTGACCCGAGAGCGCGGCGACAAGGCCGACCGGAACGGGCGCCGGTTCGGCCGCGCCGGCGAAATGCGGGGCAAACGCGAGGGCCGCCGGCGCGAGCGCGCGCGAGGCGCCGAACATAAAGCGCCGAACTATTGCGGAGAGGGTCATGCGATTGTTTGTCCTCATTTGTTACAGGCCATTTGCTGTAGAATTGCGTTTCCGGCGAAGGAGCAATTTGCCACGCGTATCGAGCAAATTTTCTATCGGAAAAATTTGTTAGCAAATTTTGGGCCAAAGGAGACGGCCGGATCACGCGCATGACGTCGGCGCGGCGCCGGCCATTTTCGCCGGCGTCCCCGCCATATCACTGGCATGTAAATTGCTGGTTTGGTGCCCGAGCATTTTGGCTCGATTTTTTCGTTCCAGCGGGGGATGACCTGCCCCTGGATTTTCGGACTGCTGCAAAGTTGAGAGACTGGCTCCCTGGAGGGAGGGAGCGATGCGGAAATCGAGGTTCACGGATGAGCGGGTGGTGGGGATCATCCGGGCGGCGGACCGGGGAGCCGGTGGCGGAGGCGGCCAAGCGGCACGGGGTCAGCGAGCAGACGATCTACCCCTGGCGGAAGCGCTTCGGCGAGTTGCGCACCGAGGACGTGCGCCGGCGGCGGCATCTGGAGGCGGAGAACGCCCGGCTAAAGAAGCTGGTGGCGGAACGCGATCTGGAGATCGAGGTGATGCGTGAGGTGGCGGCAAAAAACTGGTGAGCGTGCCGGCCCGCCGGCGGGCCCGGATCTTCCTGGCCCGAGACGGGCACCCGATGAGCCCCGGGCGGGCGTATCGGCTGTGGCGGCTGGGTGGCTTGCAGGTGCCACGCAAGCGGGGCCGCAAGCGGGTGGCCGCAAGGAAGGCCTGGCGATCGACGTCGACGGCCGCATCCGCTCGCCGCGGGTGATCGCGGTGCTGTCGCGGCTGGTGAGCGCACGCGGGGCGCCGGCGTTCCTGCGCTCGGACAACGGGCCGGGACGCTGCGGTATGTGGGGCCTCCGCGTCCCGCCCCGTTGCATCACCGCCCCGCCTGGGGCAACAGCAGCAAGGAGCCGGCCTCTCAAGTTAACCGTGGTCCGAAGAAACAGGGCAGGTCAAGATCGCCGCGTCATGGATTGCAGTCACTGCACTGCCCGGAATCCGCGGTTGTTGCTGACACCAAGCGCTCAAGCCGGTGGCCACAGGCCGCGCACGACAGCACCTCCGCTCTGATCGCCAAGGTCGGCCCGCCGCACCACGAACAGGGCAGACCGGCGAGGCGCTCGGTCACGGCGAACCCGGGCGCTGCGCAAACCGGACACGGGCTGCGGAATCTGCGGATCAGATCGAGGGTCGCGCGTTCGATGGCGCGCATGCGCGTCGGATTGCGATGCGCGCGCATGTCGGTCTCGACAAAGGCAGCGCCGCAGATCCCGATCACCTGCGTCACGGCGTTTTCGAGATCCGCCGGGTTGCCGATATCCTTGATCAGCGCGCAGGCCGGCGCTGGCTGACCGTCGATGACGCCCATGACGATCACGCCGTGCTCAGGGAACTGCGCATGGTCCGCGAAAGCGTGTGCCGCTCCGACGTCCGAGACAACCGCGTGGCTGAAGTTCGTAGTCGGACTCGCATGATGCCCGATAAATTCGAGGCCGGAGGCGCGGTTGGTGAGAACGACGATCTCACGGGCGAGCGGCAGGAATGGAATGTAGGGGTGCGGACCGAAACTGCCTTCGCTGGCCAACGCCACCTGGGTGTCGGGCGCGTCTGCGAACGCCGCCGCGATCTTGGCCCGCGCCGCATCGAGCTGCGAGCCGGTCCGCTCCACGTCCCGGCTGAAGGTGCCGAAGCGGTCGGTATCGATGCCATTGCTCACCCTGACCCGCAGGCCGAGCGCGCGCTCCAGCAACGGCGCGATCACCCGTTCCTTGCCGTGCATCGTCGCGAGCACCGCCGGTTCTTGCCTGTAGGGTCGGGGGGCGCTGGCCATCGCTAGAAATACCCCTCGCGCTTCTTCTGCTCGAGCGAGCCGCCGTCCTCGCCGTCGCTGATCCGGCCCTGACGCTCGGACCCCGAGGCCGCCAGCGTCTCGCGAACCACGGAGGTGAGGTCAGTCGCCTCCGATTCGACTGCCGCGGTGACCGGCCAGCAACCGAGGGTGCGGAAGCGCACCGTCTTTGTTTCGACGTTTTCGCCGGCCCGCAGCCGCATGCGCGGTTCGTCATCGACCACGATCAGTCCGCCACCGCGCTCGACCACGGGTCTCGGCCCCGCGAAGTAGGGCGGCGCGAGCGCGATGCTGTGGGTCAGCGCGCAGGTCCAGACGTCGATCTCGGTCCAGTTAGACAGCGGGAAGACGCGCGCCGACGGATCTTTGCCGAGCCGCGTGTTGTGCAAGCGCCAGAGTTCGGGACGCTGCTGACCGGGTTCCCAGACATGCCCCATGCCCCGAACGGAAAAGACTCGCTCCTCGGCCTGCGACTTTTCCTCGTCGCGGCAGGCGCCGCCGAAGACGATATCGTAGCCGCCCTGGTCGAGCGCGGCCTTGAGCGGCTCGGTGCGCATCGCCAGCGTGTAGCGGTCGCCATGCTCGAAGAGATTGAGCCCCACGGCGCGGCCTTCCTCATTGGCAGGGACGATCAGCTCGAACCCGTGCTCGCGCGCGAATGCATCACGGAAGTCGAGAAGCGACCGAAACTCCCAGGTCGAGTCGATGTGGAGCAGCGGCAACGGCGGGTGGCCGGGATAGAAGGCGCGCAGCGCGAGATGCGCGAGCACCGTCGAGTCCTTGCCCGCCGAGAACAGCATAATCGGCTTGCGCGCTTCGGCGACCGCTTCGCGCAGGATATGGATCGTTTCAGAGTCCAGGCGCGCCAGATGCGAGAGCCGCGCGGTCATGCCGCCGCCTCCCATCTGAGATCGCCAGCGTAGCGGCGGATCGTCCGTCCGTCGTCGGCGAGAGCGAACAGGTGGGCCCAGCCATTGTCGACGAGCTGGCGGACGCCTGTATGGGTCGAGATCACGCGGTTCAACGCGTCTTCGGGCGCTTCGATGAAAACGCTGAGGCGCAATGGCTCATGGACGAAGCGCTGGCCGTCATGCACCGACTGCCAGGGCAGCCCGACCTTGAGATCGCCGGCATTGCCCTCCAGGACGCCGAGCTGGCCGACGACGTTGTGGAGCACCTTGTTGCCGCTGCCGAAGGCGCGGTTGTTCACGGTCGAGCCGTAATATTGGAGGTTGATCCAGCTTGCAACGACCATCGGCGCAGTCATGATCAGTTCGAGAACGCCGAACCCCGCGTCTTTCCGCCAGTCGTAATCGTGCAGGAAGGCGCGGCCGCCGAGGTCGAGCCCACGGGTGCGTTCGCGCGGCGCGGCGATGAACGCGGCGTTCCCTGCCAGCCCCCATTCGGGACGCACCTGCGCCCAGTCGCGGCTGCGCGCCTTCACGGCGCGATCGACTTTTTCGGTCGTGCCGATACCGAGCAGCCGCGCCCGCTCGGCACGGGCGAGCGCTGAGGCCTTGGCGAGGACTTCGCGCAGCCGGGCGAGATCGCCGGCATGAGACGCCGGCAGCCGGTCGGCATCGAAGATGCGGACCTCGTCGGTGGTGGTGTCGTGCAGGCAACCGAGGAACCAACTGTCTTCGGGGATGTCGATGCCCTTGGCGGCTAGCCCGATGCGCACGCCGGGATCGTTGAGGATAGCGGCGGCGACGCGGGCGTTCGCCTCGCCGGTGTGGCCGCCGCACGCCCCGCAATCGAGCCCCGAGGCATGAGGATTGTTGACGGTGCTGCTGCCATGGCCGGTCAGCAGCACCAGCCGTGCGAAGCCTTCGGTCATCGACATCGCCCGCAGCACGGCCTCGGCCATCGCGACGCGCTGCCCGTCATCGAAGCCGGTGAGCCGGCCGCCCACAGCGCGCGGCTCGAGGCACGGTCCGATGCGGCCGATAACCCCACCATCGAGACCGTCTGTGTTGGGATCTTTGACCGTCCGGGTCAGGCGCGCGCTGTCGCCGACAAGCTTGCCCGCGAAAAGCAATCCCGCCGTCTCGACATAGGTGAAGGACGACACCGCCGAGAGCTTGAATGCCTTCCAGGCTTTCGCGGCCCGGCGGCGCAGCAGGCGCAGGTTGAGGATCTCCGCTTCCTCGGCCTCTGACGCACCGGCCACCGCCTCGCACACGACAAAGGTGGGCTTCAGCAGCACCGGGCATTGCGCGCCGCCGGTCTCGCGGCCAATTGGCACATATTCGATCGGGAAGCCGAAGAAGCCGGCAAAGCCGATCGTCTCCATCTCGGGGCATCTGGTTTCCAACGCGCGCCGGTAGATTTCGGAGCGGACGTCGATGCAGAAGGCCGCCTGGAACGCCTTGCGTGTGGCGGCGGGCTTTTTGTAGGGCGCCGCGACATGTTGCGCCAGACGCGCGAGCAGCCGACGCCGGTATGCCGCCTCATAGGCTTCATGCAGGATGAGATCGAGAACGAGTTCGGGATCGTCGCCGAGCCGCTCGTCCTCGGGCAAGGCCGCAGCGTCCGCCATCACCTTCGCCCACGCCGCAGTGAACGCCGGGTCGGCCCGTTCGAGGAACAGCGCATAGCCCCAGACAAGGCGGATCGCGAGCAGTTCGACCAGCGTGTCGTCGTCACGCCCGTAAAGCGCGTTGTCCCAGACGCGGTAGCGCGCATAGGCGGCCCAGCCGCCGATATCGATCAGCGCGCGGTGGAGATAGTCCTCCACGGCGCGGTCTGGGATGCCGAGCGCACGCACGACCGCGGCGATGGTCTCGCGCGGGTCCTCCGGCATGGCGGCGACAGCCTTGCGGAAGCCACGGATGCCCATCGTCTCGGGATTGCGATCGAACCGCATCGCGGCGCGCCAGGCGGAGTACGGCGGCAGCATCCTCGCCGGCAGCTTCCAGGCGGCCTGGCCCTCGTCGAAATAGGCCGCCGACCATTTGGAGATCTCGTCGATCATGAACGCCGTGCGTGAGGCCTGACGGTCGCCCGCCGCCAAGCCGTCCAGGACCTCGGCGACGGTGGCGACGACGGCCCGGGGCCGTGCGGTGGAAACAGCGTCGCGCGCTGCCGCAAGGCGCAGCGAAGCCGCGTCTTGCGCGAAGGCCGGATCGCCGGATACGGCAACGCTCGCTGCCTCCAGATCGCGATCCTCGATCGTCCCCGCCGCGAGCGCGTCGCGGTAGAAGGTGCGCGGCATCAGCATGTCGACCTGGGCGATGCGGCGCAGCGTGGCGCAGGTCGCCGCGAAGCTCTGGTCGCAGAAGCCAAGGAACGGATTGACCGCGACGAAATGCTTCAACGGCCAGAGCGGCGCGATCCTGTCGCAGGCCCGGGCGATGGCCGCGTCGATGGCGGCCGCGTTCTCCGCGCCTGCCGTCGCCCGGGCTGCAGCGAAGGGGCTCGGCGGATCGGTCTCGATGGCCATGCTCATGGGTGGGCTCCGCTGGTGGGCATGATGGACGCAGCGCGCCCGGTCGGGACGGGCGGCGGACTCGGCCAGAACCGCAGCACCAGCCGGTTGGCGAGCGTGTTGACGTAGAGACCGTTGGCGAGGTGCATATAGAGCGCCTGCCAGCGTGGTTCGGCGGCCTTGCCCGGCAGCAGGCTCTGCAAGATCGTCACCGCGGCGAAGGCGAGGACGACGGCCGCGACGATGGCGAGATCGAGCGGTCCTCGCAGCGCCTGTACCGGCGGCAGCGAGCCGGCAAGCAGATGTTCGGCGGCAAGCTGCAAGCCGAAATAGGCGAGCCCCACCAGGACCGCGAGCGCCACCGTTCGCCCGATCACGTAGAGGCTCGGCCGTTCGTCGAACGCCTGGATGATGAGGTGCGCGAGACCCAGCATCACCACCGCGCCGAGCGCGAACACGCCGGGTTGTGCGGTGATCGTCGCGCCGAACAGCGTGCCAATCATCAGCGTCACCGCCAGAACCAGGCCGATGACCATCGCCATCCGCGCCGGGTGTGGCCGCCCGCCGGGGCTTGGCGACCACGACGCGCGGGCCAGATCGATGACGCTGCCCGACGACAGGAACGCGTGCGCCTTGTAGAGCGAGTGGGCGACGATGTGCACCAGCGCCGCCGGGAAGGCGCCGAGTCCGCATTGCAGCATCATGAAGCCCATCTGTGCGATCGTCGAATAGGCGAGAGACACCTTCACGCTGGTCTGCGTCAGCATCACCACCGACCCGAACAACGCGGTGAATCCGCCGACAATCACCAGGATTTCGAGCGAGGACGCCGACAGCGAAATCACCCCGGCGAAGCGCAGCACGAGGAAGCCGCCGGCATTGATGACGCCGGCATGCAGCAGCGCCGACACCGGCGTCGGCGTCTCCATCACCTCCGTCAGCCAGCCATGCAGCGGGAATTGCGCCGACTTGAGCAGCGCGGCGATGACCAGAAGCGCCGCGACCGAGTGGATCGCGCCCGGGACCGCCCCGGTTGCGCGCATTGCCTCGGCGCCAGCGAACAGGACTACATAATCGAGGCTGCCGAACGTCTGGTGCAGCAGCACCATGGCTGCGATCAGGCACAGATCGCCGACGCGGCTGGCGAGAAACTTCTTGCGCGCCGCGAGCACCGCCGCCTGCCGCTCGGGATAGAAGAGCAGCAGCTTGTTGAGACCGACGCTTGTCGCAACCCAGGCCAGCGCGAACTGGAACAGATTGCCCGAGACGATCAGCAGCAGTACCGCAGCGAGCGTCAGGCAAAGCCAGAGGGTGAAGTGGCCCTGCCGGGAATCGCCGTCGAGATAGTTGCGGCTGTAGACGATGACGATCAGCCCGACGAAGGCGACGAGGCCGACCATGATCGCGCTCAGTGCGTCAAGATAGAACCCCAACCCCACGCCGCCGATGCCGAGGGTGCCTGTCGTGAGTGGACCGTGGACCGCGACAGCGAGGCCCGCCGCGGCTGCCAGGGCCAGCGCAAAAGCCGTCGCCAGGGCCACGCCTGGTCCCGCCCGTCGGCGACGCGGATCGGCCGCGCCAGCGGCAAGGCCGGACACGACGAGCGCGAGGGGGCCGAGGGCGAGGCACCAGGTCAGGGCTGAGTTCATGGTCGTCTCCGATGAGAAGCGCCCCCCTAATTAATGCCCAGGCTAGATTCTTTATAATACAAAGATTGTGACAATCCGTTCGTTTTTATAAAACTTACGGGAAGGCCAGGCCTCAATTGCCATCACGTCCGCTAATCTGGGTGGTCTCCATGAAGGCAGCACGATGCGCGCCGCCGAGAGCGCCTCAACCTGTACCAGTCGGCGCTCTCGCCGCAGTTGGGAAAGCTTAAGGAACCTCTGAACAGCGCAATTTTTGCCGCTGCATCTGTCGGG
>JAKAWQ010000025.1 GCA_021816925.1 Pseudomonadota bacterium | reverse complement strand
GCCGGCAACCGGATGGTGTATTTGTACGCCTCGGTTTCCAGGAACTCGGGCGCGGCCCGGCTCGCGATGACCGAGAACAGATGGGGGTTACGCAATCGTCTGGCTCTTGAGGTCCTTGGGCGCCCTGGTCAGAACGTCGGGCGTTGTTCCGACGACGACCGTGTCGTCGTGGCGGAAGCCGCCCAATCCGAACACGTAGAGCCCGGGTTCCGCCGAATAGACCTCGCGCTCCAGGAGCGGGCGGTGGTTGAACGCCATATCCTCGGGGAACTCGTGCCCGAGCGTGCCCATCCCATGACCGGTGCGATGGCGGATCAGATCGCCGTAGCCGGCCTTCTCGATCACCGCCTGCGCGGCGGCATCGATCCCCGAGACCGGACGGCCGGTAACCGCGGCGGCGATCGCCGCCTCGTTCGCCGCGCGCGCCGTCTCGAACAACCTTTCCTGTTCCGCGGTCGGTTTGCCGCAGAACCAGGTGCGCTCGTTCTCGACGACGAGCCCGTTCACGCGCAACACAACGACGTTGATCATGCCGTGTCCGGTCTCGATCCGCGCGCCGGCCGAGCGGCCATCGCCGTGCGGTGCGGAAGAAGCGGGGCCGCTGATCGACCAGCAACGCATGATCTCGAAATGCTGGCCGGGGAAGCGATCGGCCGCCTCCTCGGCGGTGCGCGCGGCCATCGCCATGTCGAGCTCGAGGGTCAGCCGGCCGGGGCGGATGTTCTCGCGGTAGCGGTCCTGCAGCCAGTCGGTGAGCGAGGCGATCTCGCGCATCAGCGCGATCTCCTCGGGATGCTTGACGAAGCGAAGCGTGCGCACCGCCGCCGCAAGAACGGAAAGCCGCGCCCGGCGGAGAAGCGAAACCGCCCGAGCGAACGGCGCGGAAGCAGCGTCGGCGCCGATTCGCCCGTGCGCGAGGCCGCGCGCCTTGAGGCATTCGGCGGCAAGCTCTGCCCATTCGACGACGAGCGGCGCGCGATCGCCGACGCGCGGATGCTCGGCATAGAAATGCGCGTCCTTCACCCAGAGCCGGCCTGCTGCCTCGGCATAGCGCCAATGATGTTCGGAAAGCTCGGCGAGGATCGCGAACGGCTCGCCCGTACGCGGCACGGCCGCGAGAACAGGCCGCTCCCAGGTCTGCACGTCGATCGCGAAGTTGGTCGCGAACTGAAAGAAATCCGCACTCGTGAAGGCAAGCGCATCGAGTTCCTCCCGCTCCATCAGAGCCCGCATCGCGGCGAGCCGCGCAGCATGCACCCGCGCTCCCAGGAATGCCATCGTGCTTCTCCTCAGTCTGTGGAAAGGATCATCAAACCGGGCAGCGTCAATCCGGCGAAGAGCCGTACGACCGGCAAATCGGACTCCTCGTAATAGCCCGCGCGGTGCAGCAGGTTGAGTGTGCCGAGCGTCCGGTTTCGCCAGCGCACCGGCATGTTGAGCACGCTCTCGCAGCCGAGCGAGTGGATCAGGGCGTGATCGAAGAAGACCTCGCAGATATCCGCGGCGTTGCGCCCGATATAGGGCTCGCCCCGGCCGATCACCTGGCGCATCCAGGGCGAATCCGTCACTGGCTTGCGTCCGCCGAGCGGATACTCGGCCGGACGGTTGCTGTAGAACCGCTCGCTTTCCCGTGCGGCGGGGTGGTGGACCAGGATCGTGAAAAGGATATTCCCGATTGCCGCCGCGAGCGCCGCATCGAGAGCGCGGAAGAGCGTCTGCGGCTGATTCTCCTCGCGCTGGGCAGCCAGGACAGCGGCGATCGCTGCCGCGGGGTCGGGTCGTTTCATCGCTTGCTCCGGTTCAACCATCCAGCCGATGCACGCGCATCCTCTCGGGCAGGATGCCCTGCGGGCGGAGGCGCAGCAGCAAAAGGAGAAAAAACCCGATCGCGCCCTGCCGGAGGCTTGCAACTTGAAGTGCTGAGAGGCCGGGCAGCAGGCCCCCGAGAAAACGCGTGCCTTCGGTGAGCGCGACGACGAGCGCCGAGCCCAGCACCGCGCCCGCCATGTTACCGACGCCTCCGGCCGTCAGTGCAAGCACGACGAGCACCGTCACCAGCACATCGAAGCTGTCCGGCGCCACGTATCCATCGTACGCCGCATAGAGGCTGCCCGCCAGCCCCATCACGGCGGCGCCGACGGCAAAGGCGCCGATCTTGAAGGCGAGCACGCGCTTTCCAGCTACGCGCGCCACCGTCTCGTCCTCGCGGATTGCGCGCAGTACGCGCCCATACGATGCCCGCGAGAGCCGCACGAGACCAAGCGCGATGAGGGCGAGCACGATCCATACCGTTGCCGCCGCGGCAAGGTCGAAATGAAAGGGCGAGAGCTTGCCCCGCCCCGGCGCCGGGATTGCCGAAAGCCCGTCGGTGCCGTTGGTAAGCCAGATCTCGTTCGCCGCGATCAACTGGATCACCTCGGCGAAGCCGAGCGTGACGATCGCGAGATAATCTCCCTTCAGCCGCGACGTGACCACCGCCAGTGCGGCGCCGGCGGCGCCAGCAAGAAGTGCCGCCAGCAGCGCGGCCAACGGCAGCGCGAGATGAAGATGCAGCGCGGCGAGCGCCGAGACATAGGCACCGATCGAATAGAAGCCGGCGAGCCCGAGATTGACCATGCCTCCGAGCCCCCACACGAGGTTGAGGCCGAGTGCCAGCAGCGCGTAGAGCCCTGCGAACACCGAAAGCGAAACCAGATAATCGAGCATCAGTAGGCGCGCTCGCCGAGGAGACCGCGCGGGCGGAACGAAAGCACGATCAGGATGGCAAGAAAGCCCATTGCCGTGCGATAGGTCGGCGCCACGACGAGCGTGGAAAGCTCCTCGCCGATCCCGACCACGAAGGCACCGGCCACCGCGCCCGGAATGCTGCCGAGCCCGCCTACCACCGCGGCGGCGAAGATCGAAAGGAGCACACGGAAGCCGGTGAGCGGATCGAGCGAGGTGTCGAGCGCGACCAGCATGCCGCCGATGCCGCAAAGGCCGAGGCCAAGGATGTTGGCCGCCCAGGCGACCCGTACCGGATCGATGCCCTTGCTCTCGGCAAGAGTTGCGTTGTCGGAAACCGCGCGCATCGCCTTGCCGATGCGAGTTGTGCGGAGCAGCAGGAACACCGCGGCCATGGCGAGGAGCGCGATCGCCGCATCCTCCACCTCCTGTGGGCCGATCCCGATCGCACCGAAGCGCCAGTCGCGGAAGACCGGCAGATCGTAGCCGCGCGGATTGTTGCCGAAGGCAAAGCGCACGGCGTTCTCGAGCACGATGTTGAGCGCGACGGAGCCGATTGCGGCGGCGAGCGCACCGAGCGGACGAAGCGGTTTCAGCGCGGCGGCATCGCAGAGCGCGCCAGCCGCCCCGCCGGCGACGAAGGCGGCGAGGATGGCCGCCGGTGCCGGCCAGCCCCAGAGCGCATTGGCAACCCACCCCGCATAGGCGCCGATGGTCGCGAGCCCTGCCACCGCGAAGTTCGGGAAGCGCAGCACCGCATAGACGGTGTTGAAGCCGAGTGCGGGCAGCGCGAGCACAGAGCCTGCGAGCGCGCCGTTCACCACCGCCTGGAGGAACGCCGCGATCAAGAAATGAAGAGCGTCTTGTTGTGCTGGTTTTCCACCACCTGGAACAGGAACTTGCAGTTCAGTATGTCGCCGATGGGCGTGAAGTGGCAGGGGCCAGAGGCGCCGTCGTAGTTGATCTCCTTGCCAGCGGCCAGAAGCTTGAGCCCTGCGACGGGATCGCTCACTTTCTGACCCGGTCCCTGGCTGATCTTGCGCACATTGTCGTGGATCGCGACCCCGCTCGCCACACCCGCCTTTGCAATCGCGAGCGCGACCAGCGCCACGTGGTCGTAGATCTGGCAGGAATAGGGATCGGGGTCGGAGATGCCGAGAATCGCTTGCACCGCCTTGTAGGCCGGGCTCGTCACGTCCGGCGAGGGCGCGAAGCTCCAGAGCCCGTTGGTAACGCCCGCCGGCAGCGCCTTCAGCACCGCATCCGTTGCCGCGTAGGCGAAGGTAAAGCGCTTGCCGTTGAAACCCGCCTGATAGGTTTCGCGCAGCAGGATCTCGAGATCAGGCGCATAGCTGTTGAGGAAGAGCGTGTCCGGTTTCGCCGCGAGCGCCTTGTCGATCTCTGATCGGAACGATGTCTGTTTCGGATCGTAGATGATATCGCCGATGCCCGTGGCGCCGCCTTTTGCCAGAACCTCCTTGAGTCGGCTCCAGGAATCGACCGCGAAGGGCGTTTGCGCAGAAAGCCCGAAGACGCGCTTCGACTCGTGCTGGAGCAGGAACCCGGCCGCCCGGCCCGACTGCAGATGCGTGTTCGGCTGGGTACGGATGATGTAGCCGTGGTGCGGCAGCCTGGTGATCGAGTCCGCCCCGGAGACGGTGAAGAGCATGGTGCGGCTCTGCCAGCAGAGGGGGGCCACGGCCGTCGTCACTGCCGAGGCCCAGGTGCCGACGATCGCCACCACCTTTCCGACGTCGATCAGCTTGTGCGCCGCTTCGACGCCGACGGTGGGGTTGGTCTGGTCATCCTCGACATCGAGCGCGATCGGCCGGCCGAGTACCCCGCCTGTGCGGTTGATGCGCGCGACGAGCGCCTCCGCCACCTTGGCCATCGAGGGGCCGTAGGCCCCGCCGGCGCCGGTCAGCGGATTGATCGCGCCGAGAGGAATTGCGTTCGCGGCGAAGCCAGTGCGTGCCAGGAACGGCAGCGCGAGCGAGCCGGCGAGCGCCGAGCGGCGCGAGACGGTGACACGCATGCAAGCCTCCTCGATCTCTTGTTGCTCCGGCTCACGATAGCCGGCTTCAGCCGCCGAGGAACAGACGCCTCACCTCGGGATCCTCGGCCATGGCGTGCGCGGGGCCGGTGCGCGCGGCGCGCCCGTCCACCAGAACGACGCCGCGATCGGCGATGGCGAGTGCCGAGAGCGCGTTCTGCTCCACCATCGCGATCGCCGTGCCTTCGCGGTGGATCGCCCCGATCGTGGCGAAGAGTTTGTCCGCGGCGAGCGGCGCGAGGCCGGCCGAGGGCTCGTCGAGCAAGAGGAGCCGCGGGCCAACCATCAGGGCCATCGCCATCGCCAGTACCTGCCGCTGCCCGCCCGAAAGCGTGCGCGCCGCGGCGCGACGCTTTTCCCCGAGCACCGGGAATCGCTCCGAGAGCACGGCGATCTTTTGGCGCGCCTGGCGCGGCTCGAGAAAGCCGCCCATCTCGAGATTTTCAGAGACCGTCATGGTCGGGAACACGTTCGCCTCCTGCGGCACGAAGACAATTCCCATCCGCGCCCGCTCGCCCGCCGACGTCCGCTCGATCGGGCGGCCGTCGAAGCAGATCGTGCCGCGCTTGAGCCGCAGCATGCCGGCGATCGCCTTGAGCAGAGTGGACTTGCCGGCCCCGTTCGGCCCGATGATCGCGACCAGCTCGCCCGGACGCACGGCGAGGTCCGCGCCGTGCAGGATCTCGTCGGCAGCGCCATACCCGCACACCACGCCCGCCGCGGCGAGCAGGCTCACGTCCGCCGTCCCAAATAGGCTTCCTGCACGGCGCTGTCGGCCGCGACGGCGGCGAAGCTTCCGACCGTGAGCGTGCGGCCGCCGGCCATCACGATCACCGGATCGCAGAGCCGTGCGATCATGTCCATGTGATGCTCGATCACCAGGAAGGTGATGCCCTCGCGGCGCAGGCTTTCGAGATGCTCTGCGATCCGCTCGGCAAGCGTGGGGTTGACGCCAGCGATCGGCTCGTCGAGCAGAACGAGCCGCGGCGCGGCCATGAGCGCCCGGCCGATCTCAAGGAGCTTCTTCTGCCCCCCCGATAGCGCGCCGGCGGCATGATTCGCCACGGGCAGGAGATCGAGGCGCCGCGCGATCGCCACCGCCCGCTCGCGCGCGCGCCGTTCCGCCGTCCGCCCGGCGCCGAGGAGGGCCGCCCACATTCGCTCGCCCGGCTGGTCCGGTGCATAGAGCAGCAGGTTCTCGAGCACGGAAAGGCGTGGGATTCCGCGCGCAATCTGGAACGTACGCACGAGCCCGGCGCGGCTGACCTGCTCCGCCGGCCAGCCGGTGATATCGGCGCCCATGAAGATCACGCGCCCACCTTCGGGCGGCACGACGCCGCTGATGCATTGGAAGGCCGTCGTCTTGCCGGCACCGTTCGGGCCGATCAGTGCGGTGATGGTGCCGGAGGTGACGTCGAAATCGGCGCCCGCCAGCGCCTGCACGCCATAGAAGCTGCGGACGAGCCCTCGCACCGAGAGCAGCCCCTCAGCCATCGCCGCCGAGGCACGCCGTGAGGCTTCTTCGTTGCCGCCCCTCGGCGTCGAAATTCGCCGGATTGAGCCAGCGCGCATAACCCTCCCGGAGCCTTGGCCATTCGCGATCGATGATCGAGAACCAGGCGGTGTCCCGATTGCGGCCCTTGTACACCACCGCCTGGCGGAAGATCCCCTCGAACGTGAAGCCGTAGCGGAGCGCGGCACGACGCGAAGGCGCATTCAAGCTGTCGCACTTCCACTCGAACCGGCGGTAGCCGAGCTCGTCGAACACGCGGCGCGCGAGGAGAAGAATCGCCTCCGTTCCGGCGCGCGTCCGCTGAAGGGAGGGCCCGTAGTGTATGCCGCCCACCTCGATCACGCCGTTCGCCGGATCGATGCGCATCAGCGCGGCAACCCCGGCGGCAAGCCCGCTCGCGCCGTCGATGACGGCGTGGAAAAAAGGATCATCCCTTTCGGCAGCGGTCTCGACCCATCGCCGATATGCGCCGAAATCCGCGGGCGGCGGTTGCGGCAGGTAGGTCCAACTCTCCGGCGCGTCGGTCGAGGCGGCGAATAGCTCGGCCGCGTGGCGCTCGGGCGAGAGTCGCTCGATTCGGCAATACCGTCCCTCGATCGGTGTTGACGGCGGTCGCGGCCGCGCGCTCCAGCCGGGAACCGCGAACCCAACCGGACGCCCGCTGACCTCCATTGCCTCCGGCCCCTTCGCCACGCCAGCCGCCATCATCCATCGCAAATGCGCGCGCGGCCAGCGCCGGCATGACCTGTTCGATCTTGGCGCCAGCAACGGAAGCGCTTCGCAAACGAAGGTCGGTCGCGCCATTCGATCAAGCAATGAGTTCTGCCAAATCCATAGACCTTACGACAGGCCTTCCACACGCATGAAAAATCGGGCAGCAACGCACCACGCTGCACCGCATCCCGAATCTTCTCGCCCGTCGTGGCCCACCCGGAGGCGATTGGTGGACTGGTCCGCCCAGCAATACCTGAAATTCGCTGATGAGCGGACGCGCCCGGTCCGCGATCTTCTAGCAGCCGTGCCGGGGACAGAGATTCGTCGCGCCGTCGACCTCGGCTGCGGGCCCGGAAACTCGACCGAGGTCCTGGCCGCGCGCTTCCCCGAAGCCGAGATTACCGGCATCGACAGCTCGCCCGACATGATCGCCGCCGCGCGGCGGCGCCTGCCGGCGCTCAATTTCGAGATCGCGCAAATAGAAACATGGGCAGCGTACGCGCCGTTGGACCTGATGCTCGCCAACGCCGTGCTGCAATGGGTGCCCGACCACGCCGGCCTTCTTCCCCGCCTGGTGGCGGGGCTCGCCGAGGGTGGCACGCTCGCCCTGCAAATGCCGGACAATGTGGAGGAGCCGACGCATCGACTGATGGCCGAGCTTGCCGCGCGCGAGCCGTGGGCGAGGAAGCTCGCCACGGCGGCTGCCGGCCGATTGCCGCTGCCCGGTGCGGCCTGGTACTATCGGCTGCTCGCGCCCCTCTGCCGGCGCGTCGATATCTGGCGGACGACCTATCATCATCTGCTCGCCGGCGGCGCCGAGGGGGTGGTGGATTGGTTCAAGGCTACCGCCCTCCGGCCGTTCCTCGATCCGCTGGAAGAATCCGAGCGCGCGCTCTTTGTCACTCAGTACCGCAACCTTGTTGCGGACGCCTATTCACTGCTCCCCGACCGGCGCGTGCTGTTGCCCTTCCCCCGATTCTTCATCGTCGCGACACGCTGAGGAGCCGGCCCGGCCGGCGATGCAACGGCGGCGCAGCCGGCTGCAACACGGCAGTTGAACATGCGCAGGTGCATGTGTAACTATAGCACAAGGATCCTGAGGCACCGCCATGAGTCTTGCCCTGACGCCGCCGTCGGCCGGCCGCACCACACGCCTGACGGCCTTGGTGAGCGAAGCCGAAGCCCAGGAGGTCGCGCGGATGGCCAAGGAAGCGGGCCTTTCGATCAGCGCGTATCTGCGCGGTTGCGCGCTTAAAGCAGGCGCTCCGGCGGGGGCTGGTGACGATGCGCCGCTCCGCCAAGCGGATGCTCTGATCGCGCGCATGGAGGCCGATCTCGACGGTGCCATTGCGGCTCTCGCCCGGATCGTTGCGGCGTGACCGACTGGTTCGACCGGCTCGCGCGGCTGGCCGCGCTTGCGGAGCGGGTCGGTGCGCTCTCCGAAGGGGTGAAGGCGCTGGCCGGCAAGGTCGAGGACCATCAGGCGCGCCTTGTGCGGCTGGAAACGATCATCGAGATCGCGAGGCCCGACGGCAGCGTGCTGCGTCTTGCGCCGAGCCGACCCGAGGGTGGCCCGGAGTAGTTCCCCGGACCCGACCGCTGCTTGCGCCTGCCGGCCGCTCTGGCAGTTTGCCGCCCCGGCGTCCGAACGCGTGTCCCTCCATGCGCCTTAGCCATCCCGATTTCCGCCCAGTCGGTCGATCGATTGCCTTTCGCTTCGAGGGGAAGGAGATCACCGCACTCGAAGGCGAGAGCATTGCCGCGGCGCTTTCAGCGGCCGGGTATCTGCAGTTCCGCCGCACCGCACACGGCAGCCCGCGTGGCCTCCATTGCGGCATCGGCGCTTGCTTCGACTGCCTGGTCAGCATCGACGGCCGGGGGGCAGAGCGTGCCTGCCTCGTCCGCGCCGCGCCGGGCATGGAGGTGAGCGGCAGCTTTCCGGACAAACCAGTCCCGCTTGCCCTCCCGGCCAGCCCGGAACCCGCCGAGGAGCGTCCCGACATCCTCGTCATCGGCGCCGGACCGGCCGGCCTTTCGGCTGCGGTCGCCGCGCGGAACGCGGGTGCCTCGGTCATCCTTCTCGACGAGCGCGAAAAGCCGGGCGGACAATATTTCAAACCGCTGGCCGCGAGCCATCTCGCGCGCGCGCCCGACGCCCAGTTCCGCGAGGGCGATGCCTTGCGCGCCGCCGCTGCAGCGGCGGCGGTCGCGATCGAAACGGGCGCGCTGGCCTGGGGCGCCTTTGCCCCGGACGAGATCGCAGCGCTGGTACGCGGCCGGGAGGTCGTCTTCCACCCGCGCCGGCTCATCCTTGCGCCCGGTGCGCTCGAGCGCCCGGTGCCCGTGCCGGGGTGGACGCTCCCCGGCGTCCTCACGACCGGGGCGCTGCAAACTCTCGCCCGCGCCCAGCGTGTCTGCCCCGCTGAACCCGTGCTCATCGGCGGCAATGGCCCGCTCAATTTCCAGCTTGCGGCTGAATTGCTCGCCTCCGGCGTCAGGCTTGCGGGCGTGGTGGAGGTGGCGCCTCGCCCGGGCGCAAGCGTGCTCTGGCAGATGCTTATGCTCTCCCGTGCCGCGCCTGATCTCCTCGGCGCCGGCTTCTCTCACCTGCTGCGGCTCCGCCGGGCGAAGGTGCCCGTTCTTTGGGGGAGCCAAATCGCCGCAATCGAAGGGACAGAGCGCGCGAGCGCCGTGCGCATCGCGACGCCGGCCGGCGAGCGCCGCATCGAGATCAGCCTGCTCGCGCTCAATGCAGGGTTTCAGCCCGAGACCGCGCTCGCGCGCGCGCTTGGCTGCGCACACCGATTCGTCGATGTCGGGCTCGGCCACCTGGCGACCGTGACCGACGAAGAAGGCCGGACGAACCTCCCCGCGGTGTTTGCGGTCGGCGACGGCGCCGCCTTCGGCGGCGCACGCATCGCCGCTGCGCGCGGCCGGCTCGCCGGGCTTGCCGCGGCGCGTGATCTCGGCTTTGCCGTGCCTGCGAAGGGCGACACGCGCCGCGCCTTGGCCCGCGCAGAAGCCTTCCAGCGCGCGCTCTGGCGACTTTTCGCCCCGCCCCGCTTCGACTTTGCGCACCTTCCCGACGACACGGTCGTCTGCCGCTGCGAGGAAATCACCGCGGGCCGGCTGCGCGCTGAGATCGCATGCGGCTTTCGTTCCCTTCCCGCCCTCAAACGCGCCACGCGCGCCGGCATGGGGCCGTGCCAGGGCCGCTTCTGCGCAGCCACCATCGCTCGGCTTTGCCCCGCGGCGCCCGAGCCCTTTTCGTTCGCCGCGCCGCGCCCGCCCGTGCGCCCCGTGCCGATCGCCCCGCTGATGTTTCCCGCGCCGGAATTCGAGGCCGAGCACATCCCGATCCCGACGCCACCGGCCCGTCCTACCCTCGCGCGTGCCGCCGGTCCGGAGGCCGCCTCGCGCACGGCGGACGTGCTCGTCGTCGGCGGTGGCATCGTCGGCCTCGCCACCGCCTACTACCTCGCCCGCGAAGGTATCGACGTCCTGGTTGCCGAGCGCGACGACTTCGCGATGACCGCGAGCACCGCAAATGCCGGCAGCCTGCATGTCCAGCTCCTAGCTTATGATTTTTCCGAATCCGGCCCGGCGGATGGCGGACCCGCCGCCGCGACCCTTCCGCTCGGCCCGGAGAGCATCGCGCTCTGGAAGGAGATCGCTGCGGCCGCAGGCGAGTCCCTCGGCATCGTTGCCGAGGGCGGGCTGATGGTGGCCGAGGACGAGGCGGGCATGCGCTGGCTCGCCGCCAAGGTCGCAATGGAGAACCGGCACGGCGTCGCCAGCCGGCTGATCGGCGCGAACGAGCTTCGTGCTCTTGCCCCCGCTCTTTCGCCCGGGCTGCTCGGCGCGGATTTCTGTCCTGGCGAGGGCTACGGTGATCCGCTGCGCGGCAGTGCGGCGCTGCGCCAGCTTGCCGAAAAGGCGGGAGCGCGCCTCCTTTCCGGGGTGGAGGTCGGAGCGCTCTCCCGCGCCGGCAGCGCGTGGCAGGCCGAGACCACCAGCGGCCCGATCCGCGCCGGCCGCGTGATCAACGCCACTGGTCCGTACGGCCAGACGATCGCGGCGCAGGCCGGGCTCGCCGTGCCCGTCACCGGCACAGTCCAGCAGGTGATCGTGACCGCGCCGGTCCCACCCGTCATGGGGCATCTCGTGTTGCTTGCGCAACGGCATCTCTCGCTCAAGCAGCAGGCAAGTGGCGGCATCCTGATCGGCGGCGGCTGGTTCGGCGACTACGATCCCGCGACCGGCGCCACGCGCAATCGCCGCCGCAACATCGAGGCCAATCTCTGGGTCGCGGCGCGCGCGCTTCCCTTGCTCGCCGGCCTCACCGCGATTCGCGCCTGGACCGGCCTCGCCCCCGAAATAGACGCCGCGCCAATTCTCGGCGAAGCGCCGGGCGCGCGGGGCTTCTTCAACGCACTCGCCGCCAACGCGTACACGCTCGGCCCCGTGATGGGCCGGCTCACCGCCGAGGCGATTCGCACCGGCCGGCCGGTAACGCCCGCTTTTACCCTCGAACGGCTCGCGGCGCGTGCCTGAGGCTCCGCCTGCGAACTTCTCCCGGCACGCGCCTGCCCGATTGCCGCGATCGGGGTCGTGCTATAAGCGGCCTCCCTTCCCCAAGGTTCCGCGGATGCATCCTCGTCTTACACTCCTCGCCCTTCTCATCCCGCTCCTGCTTGGCGGCTGCGGCCTCTTCGGCGGCGGCCCAACCACGACCAAACCCGCCAGTCCGGTCACTGCCGAGGGCCTCTACAACGAGGGCGTAGCGCACATGAATTCGGGAGACTACCGGCTCGCGATCGACAGTTTCGATAGTGTCGAGGAGAATTTCCCGTTCTCGCCCTGGACCACCAACGCCCAGTTGATGCACGGTTACGCCGCGTATCTGCAGCAGGACTATACGGGTGCGATCGGTGCACTCGATCGCTTCGTCCAGCTCCATCCCGCCAACCCTGACATTGCCTACGCGTACTACCTGCGGGCGCTCTGCTATTATGAGCAAATCTCCGACATCGCCCGCGACCAGAAGACCACGCGCGAGGCGATCGCGGCGTTACAGGAGGTGGCGAACCGCTTTCCGGGCAGCGCCTACGCCAATGATGCGCGCCTGAAGATCGATCTTTGCCGTGACCATCTCGCCGGGCACGAAATGATGATCGGCCGTTATTACGAGCGTCAGCGCGACTACATTGCCGCCATCGGCCGCTTCAAGAGCGTGGTCCAGGACTATCAGACTACCAACCACGTGGCCGAGGCGCTCGAGCGGCTGGTGGAATGCTACCTCAAGCTCGGCATGCTGCCCGAGGCGCAGCACGCCGGCGCCGTGCTCGGCTATAATTACCCGGGCAGCAAGTGGTACCGGGACGCCTATGCGCGCCTGCACGAAGCCGGCCTCGTTGCCAGCAACGCCCCGTCACCGAAGGGCGGTCCCGGCTTTCTTGGCGGCATCTGGAACGCGATCTTCTGATCGGTGACGTTGCCGATCGCGGATGCTCACGGCTCTCTCCCTCCGCGGCGTGGTTTTGATCGACCGACTCGATCTGGAATTCGGCCCGGGCCTTACCGTGCTCACGGGCGAGACGGGTGCCGGCAAGTCGATCCTGCTCGACGGGCTCGGTCTCGCCCTCGGAGCGCGCGCCGAATCCGGCCTGCTTGCCGCGGGCGCTGCCGAGGCCAGTGCCATCGCCACCTTCGCTCCCCCGCCAGAACACCCGGTCCGAGCGGTGCTCGCCGAGCACGGGCTCGTCGCGAATGAGGAACTCTTGCTCCGCCGCGTGCTTGCTTCCGACGGCCGCTCGCGCGCCTTCATCGATGACCAGCCGGTCGGCGTCGGCCTGCTGCGCCGCACTGGTGCCGCACTGGTCGAGATGCAGGGCCAGCACGAGCAACTTGGCCTTGTCGAGCCCGCGATCCAGCGGACCCTGCTCGATGCATACGCCGTCGATCCGACACTTCCGGCGGCGGTCGCCCTCGCGTGGGCCGCCTGGCGCGCCGCCACCCGCACCGCCGAGGAGGCCGGCGTTGCCGCCGAGCAGGCGGCGCGCGATGCCGACTGGCTTTCGCACGCTGTTCGCGAGCTCGACGCCCTTGCTCCCGAAACGGGTGAGGAAGACCGGCTCGCGGCCGCGCGCCATGCCCTTCAGCAGGACGAGCGCCGCGCCGAAGCGCTCGTTGCGGCATTCGCCGAGATCGCCCCGCGCGACCGCCGTTCGCCAAGTCCGGCCGCCGCCGTGCGTGCCGCCGCCCGGGCGCTGGCACGGCTTGCTCCGCCGACGGCTGACCTCCCGCGACCGGACGAAACCGCAGCGGAGGCACTTGCAGCGCTCGAGCGTGCCCTCGAGGCGCTCACCGAGGCCGAGGCGCTGCTCGATCGGCTTCGCGACCGGCTGGCCGCCGATCCCCACCGTCTCGAGCAGGCCGAAGCGCGCCTGTTCGCGCTGCGCGCCGCGGCCCGAAAGCACCACGTCTCCGTCGCGGAACTCCCGGGTCTGCGCGCGCGTTTGCGGGCCGAGCTTGCCGAGATCGGAGACCGGGGCGCGGACGCTGTGGTGCGGGCCCGCGAGGCGGCGGCGGCGCGGCGCACCTATCTCGAAGCGTCTGCCCGCCTGGCCGGCGCCCGCGCTCAGGCCGGGGCGGCGCTGGAAGCAGCGCTGGCCCGGGAATTGCCGCCGCTCAGGCTCGAGAAGGCGCGCTTCTGCTGCCGCCTCTCTCCGCTCGCCGAAGAGGCCTGGGGGCCGCAAGGCACCGAGGCGGTCTCCTTCCTGCTCGCTGCCAACCCTGGCCAGGAACCCGCTCCTCTCGCCCGCGCTGCCTCCGGGGGCGAGCTTGCCCGCCTGATGCTCGCACTCAAGGTGGTGCTGGTCGGCACGCGCAATCTCGGCACGCTCATCTTCGATGAAGTGGACGCCGGGATTGGCGGCGCCGCCGCAGCGGCGGTCGGCGAACGCCTGGCCCGCATCGCACTCGAGACACAGGTCCTCGTCATCACCCACAGTCCCCAGGTCGCCGTACATGGCCGCCAGCATGTCCGCATTACCAAGGAGACCGTGCGGGGCCGCATCGCGATCCGGGCAACCCTGCTCGGCGCGGCCGAGCGCCAGGAGGAGATCGCCCGCATGCTGGCCGGCGCCACCGTGACCGACGAAGCCCGCGCCGCCGCCTCGAGCCTGCTTGCCTCGCCCCGTCTGCCCGCCCGCCGCCGCGGCAGCCGGCCGTGACGAAGCGCACCAGCGCCCCCGTCGAGGGGCTGAACAAGGAGGAGGCCAGGGCCGAACTCGCCCGCCTCGCCGGCGCCATCGCCGAGGCCGACCGCGCCTATTACGAGGCCGACGCGCCGAAGATCACGGACGCCGAATACGACCGGCTGCGCGCCCGCAACGCCGCGATCGAGGCGCGCTTTCCCGCCCTCGTGCGCGCCGACTCCCCCTCCCGGCGGGTTGGCGCGGCCCCCGCCGGCGGCTTCGGGAAATTACGCCACCGCGAGCCAATGCTCTCGCTCGACAACGTTTTCTCCTCGGAGGATTTCGCCGAGTTCCTCTCCCGCGCTCGCCGTTTCCTCGGGCGCGATCCGGTGGCACCGCTGGCACTCGTGGCCGAGCCGAAGATCGACGGGCTCTCGATCTCTCTCACCTTCGAGCACGGTCGTTTCACCGCCGGCGCCACGCGCGGGGACGGCATCGAGGGCGAAGACGTCACCGCCAACCTCAAAACCCTGCCCGCGCTTCCGCAACGCCTTGCCGGTCACGCCCCGGCGCTGATCGAGATCCGCGGCGAGGTGTTCATGAGCAAGGAAGACTTCCTCGCCCTCAACGAGGCCCAGGAGAAGGCTGGGGGAAAGACGTTTGCCAATCCGCGCAACGCCGCCGCGGGCAGCCTGCGCCAGCTCGACCCTGCGATCACCGCCTCCCGCCGGCTCTCCCTCTTCGCCTATGCGATGGGGGCCTGCACCGAAAAAATCGCCGACGCGCACTGGGATTATCTCGAACGTCTCCGCGCCTGGGGTTTCTCGGTCAACCCGCTCTCCCGGCGCCTCGCGCACGACGCCGAAGCCGCTTCGCTCCAGGAGGAAATGACCGAGACGCGCGCGGGCCTCGATTATGATATCGACGGCGTCGTCTACAAGATCGACGACCTTGCGCTGCAGCATCGCCTCGGCTTCGTCGGCCGCGCGCCGCGCTGGGCGGTTGCCTGGAAGTTCCCCGCCGAACAGGCGGTGACGCAACTCGAGGACATCCTGATCCAGGTCGGGCGCACTGGCGCGTTGACGCCGGTCGCCCAGCTCAAGCCGGTCAATGTCGGCGGCGTCCTCGTCTCGCGCGCCACCCTGCACAACGAGGACGAGATCGCCCGCAAGGACATCCGCATCGGCGACTGGGTGCAGATCCAGCGCGCCGGTGACGTGATCCCTCAGATACTCGGCCCCGTTCTCGCCCGCCGTCCGAAAGGGGCGCGAAAGTTTGCCTTCCCCGAAGCCTGCCCGGTCTGCGGCAGCCACGCCGTGCGCGAAACCGGCGAAGCCGTGCGCCGCTGCACCGGCGGGCTCACCTGTCCGGCCCAGGCGGTGGAGCGGCTGCGCCATTTCGCCTCCCGCCCGGCGTTCGACATCGAAGGGCTCGGCGAAAAGACGATCGCCGAGTTCTATGCCGACGGCCTGATCCGTGGTCCCGCCGACATTTTCTCCCTCCCCGCGCACGAGGCTGCCATCGCCAAGCGCGAAGGCTGGGGCGAAACATCTGCCCGCAACCTCTCCCGTGCCATTGCGGCGCGGCGGAACATCCCGCTCGCGCGCTTCATCCTCGCTCTAGGGATTCGCCGAATCGGTGAGGCGAATGCGCACCTGCTGGCCCGCCATTACGGTTCGTACCGCCACTTCCGGCACGCCATGCAGGAGGCCGTTGACCCCGCCTCCGAGCACCGCCGCACACTCGAGTCAATCCTCGGCATCGGGCCGGCGATCGCCGAGGAACTTTCCGCCTTCTTCGCCGAACCGCGCAACCTTACCACGCTTGATGCCCTCGAGCGCGAGATCACCATTGAGGACGAGGCGGTCGACCGCGGTACCGCTTCGCCCCTGTCCGGCAAGACCATCGTCTTCACCGGCACGCTTGCTACCATGACGCGCGCCGAGGCCAAGGCGCGTGCCGAAGCGCTCGGCGCCAAGGTCACGGACAGCGTCTCGCGCACGACAGATCTCCTCGTCACCGGCGCCGAGGCGGGCTCCAAGGCAAGCAAGGCTGCCGAACTCGGTGTCGCCACGATCGACGAGCAGGAGTGGCGACGGCTCGCCGGCCTTTGACGCGACCCTCGTGCCCGTGCGGCCTCTCGGTCGGGAGGAGCCGGCTTGTGCGAAGCCGGACGCCTCTGTAAGCCATTACAGAAGGACCGTCCGGGTCCAGGAGGCGAGACGAATCGAATTGGACCGATCGCACGGCGCGCCGCGTCCGGCCCGGCGGCGCAAGCGCGGGGACACGAGTTCACTTGTCGATGTGGCGCGGCTGGCGGGCGTGTCCACTGCGACCGTCTCGCGCGCACTCAACATGCCGGGCAAGGTGAGCGTCTCGTTGCGTACCCGGATCGGCATGGCGGTGGCAACGCTGCGCTACAAGCCGAACATTGCCGCACGCATGCTCGCCGCGCAGCGCTCCTGGACCGTCGCGGCGATCGTGCCGACCATTCAGAACAACGTCTTTGCCCGCGGGCTCGAGGCCATCCAGGCGCGGCTCGAGGCAGCGGGATTCACGCTCCTGATCGGTGCCACCGGCTACGACGCCGAGCGCGAACGCCATCTCACTGAGGCCTTCATAACCCGTGGTGTGGACGGGCTCATCTACATGGGCGCCTCGCACCTGCCCGCGACCTATACCGCCCTCGAACGCCATCGCTTGCCTTTCGTGAACCAAGGCGTGTTCGACCCCGACGGCCCTTATCCGTGCGTCGGTTTCGACAATCGCGAGGCTGCGCAGCTCGCCGTGCACCATCTTCTCGATCTCGGCCATCGTCGCATCGGCATGGTGGCCGGCATCGCGTCCGGCAACGATCGGGCCGCCGGTCGCATTGCCGGCGTGCGGGAGACGTTAGTCACCGGGGGCGATCCCGGCTGGCAGCCGCCGATCGTTGAAGAGCCTTACACGATCGCCGGCGGCCGCTCCGGGTTAGGCGCGCTTCTTGCCTTGCCGCGGCCGCCGAGCGCGATCGTCTGCGGCAACGACATCCTGGGCTATGGTGTGTTGTTCGAGGCGCGGGATCGCGGCCTCCGCGTCGGGCCGGAGCTTTCCGTGATCGGCTTCGACGACCTTGAGTTCTCCGAGCAGATCGGCCTCTCGACGATTCACATCCCGACCGCCGAGATGGGTCGATTGGCCGCCGAATACGTGCTCGCCCGCCTCGCCGGCGAGACGCCGCCGCACGCCACGCGTATCGAGATCCGGCTTGCGTCGCGCGCCTCCACCGCCCCGCCCGCGCAGCCCGCCGCGAACGCCGACACCCGCAGGATCGCATAAGCCAGCCCGTTCGACCGCACCGGTTGGTCGCCGAAGCGGGAGCCAGGGCCCGCCATTTCGGTACCGGCTTCCGCCGCCCGTTGCCCCGGGGATAGACTTCTCCCCCCGAAACCGGCCAAACCCTGCCGTATGCGTGTTTTCCGACGTCCCCTCCTCCGCCGGCTTGACCGCTACCTCTTCCGCCAGCTTCTCGCCGGGCTCATCATCAGCACGGGCGGACTTGCGGCACTGATCTGGCTTACCCAGTCGCTCCGCTTCCTCGATCTGGTTATCGATCGTGGCCTCAGTCTCGGCGTCTTTCTCGGCCTCACGGGCCTGCTCATCCCGAGCTTTGTCGCGGTGATCCTGCCGATCACCACCTTCATCGTGATCCTCTTCCTCTACCAGCGCCTCGCCGCAGACCGTGAGCTCACGGCGCTGCGTGCAGCGGGCTGTTCACCTTTCACGCTCGCCCGGCCCGCCTTTGCGCTCGCAAGTCTTTCCTTCCTCGCCTGCATCTGGCTCAATCTCGTCGTCGTGCCGGCCAGCATCTCCGCCTTTCGGCAATATCAGTTCGAGATTCGCAACCGCATCGCCGCGTTTCTCCTCCAGGAGGGCGTGTTCACCCCGATCTCGAACAACTTCACCGTCTATGTCCGCAAGCGCGATCTCAACGGCACGCTGCACGGCATCCTCGTGGACGATGCCCGGGACCCGAACAACCAAGCCACGATCCTCGCCGAGACGGGACGCATCGCGGACGGTCCGCGTGGGCCCGAGGTCATGCTTTTCAACGGCAGCCGGCAGGTCATTGACCCCCGAACGGGGCGTTTGAACGTTCTCACTTTCGCCGAAAACACGATCGATCTCGCTTCCGCCACCAGGTCCAGTCAGCAGCGCTTCCGAGACGCTTCCGAACTGCCGCTCGGGCAGCTCCTGCACCCGAATCCGGCCACGGTCAGCCGGCGTGACATGCCGAAGTTCCGTGTCGAGGCCTACCGGCGCCTCTCTAGCCCGTTCACCGTGTTCTCCTTTGCCTTGATCGGGCTCTATGCCGTGCTCGCCGGCTCGTTCCGCCGCCACGGCGGGTTCCTCCGGCCGATCGGGGCGATCGGTGCCGTCACTGCCCTGCTCGCCGTCGGGCTCGCGATCGCCGACCTTGCCTCTCGCCACCCGTCCTTGATGCCGCTAATCTGGGTGCACGCCATCCTGCCTGGTGTGATCGCCGGCTGGCTGCTGCTCGGACCCAAGATCTCGATCGCGGCGATTCTTCGTTCACCGAGGGTCGGCACCCCGTGAGATTTCCCTCCACGCTCTCGTCTTATTTCGCGCGCCAGTTCCTCTTTGCGGTAATAGCCGCGTTGGCCGGTCTGACCGGGCTCGGTTCGCTCTTCGATCTGATCGATCTCCTGCGGCGTGCCGCCTCCCGGCCCAAGGCCACCTTCGGTCTCGTGTCCGAAATGGCGGCCTTGCGCCTGCCGTGGCTGATGATGCAGATTCTCCCGTTCGCTGTCCTGCTCGGAGGGATTTACGCCTTCTGGCGCCTCACGCGCTCCTCCGAACTGGTCGTCGCGCGCGCCGCCGGCGTCTCGATCTGGCAGATCCTGGGCGCGCCCTTTCTGGTCGCCCTCTCGATCGGTGCGCTTGCCACCGCGGTCATCAGCCCGATCTCGTCTGTCACGTACGCGCGCGCCACCGCGCTCGACAATGCCTATCTCAGGGTCGGAGCCGGGCCGCTCAGCCTGAACGGCGGTCAGCTTTGGCTCCGCCAGTCCGATAACGGCCTGATCCCGGATGGGGTCGCCATCATCCATGCCGCCGGGGTCTCCGTGCACGGCAGGGTCCTGCGGGCCCGGCAGGTGAGCGTGTTCCGCCTCGGCCGCCAGGATCGTCTGCTCGAGCGCATCCAAGCCCGGCAGGGCACGCTTTTGCCGGGTGCGTGGCTCTTCACCGGCGCGCGCACTCTCGAACCCGGGCATTTGCCAAGCCCGCCCGGCACCGTTCAGATGCCGACCGACCTCACCATCGCACGCGTGCAGGAAAGCTTCGCCTCGCCCGATGCGCTCTCGGTCTGGGAGCTTCCCGGCTTCATTGGGCTCCTGGCGCGGTCCGGGTTTTCGACCGTTGCGCACCGGCTTTATTTCCAGACCCTGCTTGCGCTGCCTCTTCTTTGCGGCACGATGTCCCTGGTCGCCGCCGGCTTCTCGATGCGCCCGGCGCGACGGGGCCGGGTTTCGGAAATGCTGTTGAGCGGCGCCGCAGCCGGTTTCGCGCTCTTCATCATTTCAAAGGTCGCGGCCGAGTACGGAAAATCAGGCGCGCTGCCGCCCCTGCTTGCCGCGTGGGCACCTGCTGCCGCCGGCCTGATGCTGGCACTGGCCTTGTTGCTGCATCTCGAAGATGGCTAGTACCCGATCTCGGAGAAGCGTCGGTCGTGAGGCGACCACGCTTCGCCGCGCTCAGCAGGTACCGGGACAAGACGGATGCGCCGACCTTCCATGAAGGTTGGCACGCGAGAGCGCGTGGCCCGGAGGAACCTGCCCTCGGCGGTTCTTGCCCGCCGATCCGTATGCGCCGTATGGACCATTCGCTCCGTAATCCGCCGGGGGAGCCACGGGTTTCGCCGCGCGCTCGCGTTCCTCCTTTTTGCTCTCGGCGCGACACTCCTCCTGCCCCAGCCGGCGACCGCCCAACCGGCGATCCTCTCCGCGCCGGGAGGGCCGCCAGTCTCGAACAGCGAGCCCGTCACCTTCCTGGCCGACAAACTCACCTACAACCGCAGCACTGGCATCGTCACCGCGACCGGCCACGTCCAGGCGTGGCAGGGTGCACACGTGATCGAGGCGGACAAGATCATGTACAACCGCAACACCGGGATCACCATCGCCATCGGACACGTTGTGCTGCTCGAGCCGGACGGCCAGGTCCTTTTTTCCGATCGCGCCCAACTGTCCCGAGGCATGCAGAACGCCGTGCTCACCGGCATGAGCGTGCGGCTTGCCGAAAACGGACGGCTCATCGCCAACGGAGCGCGCCGCACGGGCGGCAAGATCAACGAACTCGTGCGCGCCGTCTATTCCACCTGCAACCTCTGCGCCAAGGATCCGACCGCACCGCCGCTCTGGCAGATCACAGCGTCGCGGGTGGTGCAGGATCTCGTCAACAAGCGGATCGAATATTACGACGCCATGATGAGAATCTACGGTGTGCCGGTCTTTTACTTCCCGTATTTCTGGACTGTCGATCCCTCGGTGAAGCGCGGCAGCGGCTTGCTCGTGCCTTCCTTCGGCACCTCCTCCCACCTCGGCGGTTTCCTAACCGTCCCGTATTACTACGTGATCGATGGGCAATCCGACGTGGTGATCGCCCCGACACTCGCCACCCGTACCGGCCCGCAGCTCAACCTCGATTATCGTCGGCGCTTCAACAATGGAGAGATCAACCTCAACGGCTATCTTGCCGACGACCAGCGCTCAGCCCAGGGCGCCCTCTTTGCCAACGGCACCTTCGACTACAACAACACCTATCGCTACGGCTTCAGCTATAATCGCGCGACCTCGGCCAATTACCTGCGCGACTTCAACATCGCCGGCGGCACTGACGTCCTGACCAGTCAGGCCTACGTCGAAGGCTTTGGGCAGGGCGCCTATACGCGCCTGGACGCGCGCATCTACCAGGGCCTCAACTCTTCGATCGACGATGCCGCTCTGCCGGTCGTGCTGCCGCACTGGCAGTACAGCTATCTCGGCGCCCCGGATGCGCTCGGCGGCCGGCTCTCGCTCAACGGCGGCTACTTCAACATCCTGCGCTCGCAGGGCGCCAATGTCCAGCGCGTGGATGCCATTCTGAACTGGCAACGTCCTGCGCTCGGCCCCGACGGCACGCTCTGGAACTTTGCGCTGCATCTCACCACGGCCGCCTATGTCGCCAACCGTCTCGAACTCCAGCCCGACTTTTTCCCGGTCAATGCCGTGGATACTGCACGCGCGCTCCCGCAAGCGGGGATCACGTTCCGCTGGCCACTGCTGCGCTCCGGCGCCTGGGGCAGCCAGCTCATCGAGCCGATCGTGCAGCTCATCGCCGCGCCGAATACCGGCGGAGCGAGCTACTCGACCATCCCGAACGAGGACAGCCTCTACCTCGAGTTCACCGACGCCAATCTGTTCGGCTGGAACAAGTTTCCCGGCATCGACCGCGCTGAGGGCGGCATTCGTGCCAACTACGCCTTGCACGGAGCCTGGTATATCGGCGGCGCCACGCTCGATGGTCTGATCGGCCAGTCCTGGCGCCTGCACAAGGACAGCACCTTCCCCGCCGGCTCCGGCCTGGAGAACAACTTCTCCGATATCGTCACGCGGCTGAGCTTCACGCCCAACCCATGGCTCGATCTCACTTGGCAGAGTCGCTTTGCAACCAACCCGACCAGAGTACGCTTCACGGATGCAACCGCAGGTTTCGGAACCGACCGGTTTCGCCTGACGGCAGGATATCTCTTCACCCCGACGAACCCCTACCTGCTCGACAGCGAACCCCCGACGACGCCGCAACCCGCTCTCACCGTGCCACGCAACGAAATCTCGCTCGGCGCCTCCTCGCACCTCGGGCCGTGGCGGTTGAGCGGGTACGAAAGGCAGAATCTCCAGAACGGCGACATGGTTTCGGCTGGGCTCGCGGGTTCGTACGAGAATCAATGCCTGATCTTCGCCGTCCGCTTCGATCGCCGTTTCACCTCTCTCAATGGGGACAACGGCGCGACAACCCTACTGGTCCAGATCACCTTTAAGACAGTGGGACAGTTCGGTTTCAACGCCCTATAATTATCGGATGCGGTTGCCCGCCCGATGCCTGACCGCCAAGACGAGGCTTGCATGCGTCTGAGAATTCCCCCGCGCTGGCCGGTCCTGCTTGCGCTTCTTCTGATCGCGATCGGGCCGCCGGCTATGGCGCAGACCGAATCGATTGCCGCCGTCGTGAACGGGGCGGTCATCAGCCGGGCCGACGTGAACAATCGCGTGCGATTGTTCGCTCTCTCCTCCGGCATTCCGATGTCGCCGGATACGCTCGACCGGCTGAAGCCGCAGATCCTGAATCAACTGATCGACGAGAAGCTTCGCCTGCAGGCAATCGAGCAGGAGCATATCGTCGTGCCGGACAAGGCGATCGCGGCCGCGATCGCCTCGATCGAGGCGCAGAACCGTCTTGCACCCGGCGCCCTGCGCGCGCGTCTCGCCGGCCAGGGAGTGGCATTCCGCACGCTGATCGACCAGATTCGCGTCGAACTGGGCTGGACCGAGCTGTTGCGCGGGCGTCTTGGCCCAGCGGCCCATATCACCAAGGCGGAGATCGACACCCGCCTCGCCGCGCTCAAGCGGGAGGCCGGGCAGTTGGAATATCTCGTCTCGGAAATCTTCATCCCGATCGACAGCCCTGCGCGTCGCGGCGCGGCTGAAAAATTCGCCTCGACCGTGATCGCCGAATTGCGCGCCGGCGCGCCCTTCGGCGTCGTTGCCGCCCAGTTCAGCCAGAGCCAGACGGCGCTGCAGGGTGGCAACCTCGGCTGGGTGCAGGCCAACCAGCTCGATCCGCAGGTGGTCCGGCTCGTCAACGAGATGCCGCCCGGCGCGATCAGCGATCCTATCCCGGTCGCCGGCGGGCTCGAAATCGTCCAATTGCGCGGCCGCCGCACGATCGGCGGCAGCCCCACCGAGATGATCTCGCTGCGTCAGGTTTTCCTGCCGTTCGCAACTCCCTTCAACCCGAGCGCGCCGACCGCGGCACAACGCGCCCTGATCAACCAAGCCCGGGCGCTCGCTGGGCGCGCGCACAACTGCACAGAGATGGAAGCAGCGAACCAAAAAGCCGGTGCCGCGCGCGCGGCCGACCCGGGAGCCATCGCGCTCGACCGAGTCACGCCACCGGCCTTTCGCACACTGCTCAGCACCATCCCGCTCAACACGGTGAGCGAGCCCCTGATCGCCAACGACGGTGTTGCCGTTGTGATGGTGTGCGCGCGCGGCATGCAGAACCCCGCCGCACCAAGCCCGGCAGCGGTTGCGCGCGCCATCCTCGAAAGCCGAGCTGAACGGCTTTCGCGCCAGTTGCTGGCGGATCTCCGCCGGCGCGCCGTGATCGAAATCCGCTCGTCCTGACCCTTCCCGCCCAAAGCCCCGCCCGGCCCGCCTTCACCGCCCGAAAGTCGCTCGGCCAGCACTTCCTTCGCGACACCGGCCTCGCTCGCCGCATCGTCGCGGCGGCCGGGGATCTCGCCGGCACGCACGTGATCGAAATCGGCCCCGGGCCCGGTGGCCTCACCGCCGCGCTCCTTGCAGCGCCGGCAGCCAGCCTCACGGCGATCGAGATCGACCCGCGCGCCGTGCCCGCGCTCGAAGGTCTCTCAACCCGCCACCCCGAACGATTCCGCCTCATCGTGGCCGACGCGCGCCACACGCAGCTCGCGTCCCTCGTCCCGCCGCCGCGTCACGTGGTGGCGAACCTCCCTTACAACGTCGCAACGCCACTCCTCATCACCTGGCTTGGCCAAGCGAGCGCCTTTGCCGGCCTCACCTTGATGTTCCAGGCCGAGGTTGCAGAGCGCATCACCGCGCAACCGGGCGGGTCGGCCTATGGCCGACTCTCCGTGCTTGCGCAATGGACCTGCCGCGTCGCGACCATGCTTCGCCTGCCACCCTCTGCTTTCCTGCCTCGCCCGAAGGTCTCCTCCGCGGTGGTCAATTTCGTTCCGTATCCAACACAGCCACCGCCGGCACTTTTCGCCGCCATGCAGCGGCTGACGGCCGCCGCCTTCGGACAGCGGCGGAAGATGCTGCGCCAGGCGCTGAAGCCGCTCGGCGGCCTGGCTCTGCTCGAATCCGCGGGCATCGCTCCGGAGCGGCGCGCCGAAACCCTCTCCGTCGCCGAGTTCGACCGCCTTGCCCGGCTCCTCCTGACCTGACTCTCCCTATCGCACCAGCGCCATCAGGAAACCGAGCCCGAGCACCGACAGCGCCGTGCTCAGCGCCACCGCCGCCGCCGAATCCTCGGCGAGCGTCGCCGTCCGCCGCGCCAGCAGGAAGGCGTTCGCTCCCGTCGGCATGCCCGCGGTCAGCACCGCAACGGCGAACGGCAGTCCAGCGAGGCCGGCAAGGCGTCCGAGCGCAGCCACGACGAGGGGGAGAACCGCGAGCTTGAGCAGAGAGATCAGGAGCGACTGCGGCGCCACCAGAACGCGACCGAAGCCCGGCAGCGAAGCGCCGAGACAGAAAAGCGCAAGGGCCGGCGCAGTCGCGCCCAGCATTGCGATCAGCCGCGCCGCAACCTCCGGCAGGACGCCTCCGGAAAGACGCCAGAGGAATGCTGCCAGGATCGCCAGAATCACCGGATTGCGCAGCACACCCGGCAGCGTAACCCGCAAGACCCGCCCGAGCGCACCCCCACGGTGCCCGCCCACCTCCACCAGCACGGCGGCCAAGCTCAGCAGCAGTGCCGAATGCAACGCGATAATCGCAAGCAGCGGTACAAGACCCGCCTTGCCAAATGCGGCGCTGACGATCGGGATGCCCATGAACACGGTGTTGCCGAAGGTGGCGTTGAGCCCGAACATCGCCGCTCCGGCAGGATCTGCCCGGAGCACCAGCCGGGCGAGCAGCATTGCCAGCGCATAGACGATCAGGCAGCTCGCGAAATAAACCCCGGCCACGCCGAACACCGGCGCGCGGCCGCCCCCGGATACCGAGCCGAAGAGCAGCGCCGGCAGCCCGATGAAATAGACGAAATCGTTGAGCCCTCTGAGGCCCGCCGTATCGATCAGCCGCCGTCGCGCGGTCACGCTGCCGAGCAGGATCACGGCGAAGACCGGAACGACGACTCCGAGGATCCTTTCCACTCAGCCGAGCCCGGCAACGAACCGGGCAAGCCCGACTTGGCGCGCCGTCACCAGACGCGCCGCAGCGAGAATCGCCCTCACCGCACCGATCGTCGCCTCAAGATCTTGATTCACGAGCACATGATCGAACTCCCGCCAGTGCCCAATCTCGCCCGCCGCCCCGACCATGCGCCGGGCACGAACTTCCGGCAGATCGCCCCGCCCGGCGAGTCGCCCCTCGAGCGTCGTCCGCGAATCCGGCAGTACGAACAGGCTCACCACGTCGCCGGGCAGCGCCGAGCGGAGTCGCCGATGCCCCTGCCAGTCGATGTCGAAGAGAACGTCCCGCCCCTCCTCCAGCGCCTGCATGACCGACGCACGCGGGGTGCCGTAGCGGTGCCCGAACACCTCCGCCCATTCAAGCAACGCGCCGGCAGCCACCAGCGCGTCGAAGGCCGAAGGGTCGCGAAAAGCGTAGTGCACGCCCTCGGACTCGCCGGCCCGCGGAGCGCGCGTTGTCACGCTCACGGACCGTGTTGCTTCCGGCTCGGCGGCCAGAAGACCTTCCGTGATCGAACTCTTGCCGACGCCCGAAGGCCCGGCAATCACGAGCGCAACGCCGCGTCGCCGGATCAAAGATGCGAATGCCATGGAACCACGGTCCCGGTCACCTCGAAACCGAACATGACCGGAGTGCGGCCGAAGACCAAGGGGCAAGGTTCCAAGGCTGCGGGATCTGCCGTGACAACGCACTTCGCAGCCGGCGCACTCGAAAACGGCGGGCTTGTGGAAGCCCGGAACGGGTGCGACAAGCGCGGTGTGAGGGGATTCCCTCGCCGAGGGCGTCGGGCATGACCCAAATCGTCGAGCGCATGGCCGAATACGCCGTTGCCGAACGGAGCCAGCGGCTTGCCGAGCCGGTCTGGCACTACGCGCGGCGGGCACTGATCGACTGGTTCGCCTCGCTCCTACCGGGCACGGTTTCGCCGCCCGCGACCTTGCTCGCCGAGGCGCTGGCCGAGGAGATGCGGCCGGAGGGGGCGCCAAGGGGAGCAATCGTCTATGCGAACGGAAGGCGCGCGGGTCTGCGCGCGGCGGCGCTGATCAACGCTGCTGCCGCGCACACCGTCGAGTTCGACGACATCTTCCGCGACGCCATCTATCATCCCGGCTCCCCGGTGATCGGCGCCGCACTGGCCGCGGCGCAGGCGCACGACGCGGATGGTGAGGCGCTGCTGCGTGCAATCGTCATCGGCTACGAGATCTCGACGCGCATCGGTCTGGCCGTGATGCCTTCGCATTACTGCTTCTGGCACACCACCGGAACGATCGGCACGTTCGGCGCGGCTGCCGCTGTTGCTTCCATCCTGAAGCTCGAAGCAGGTCCGTTCGCGCACGCGCTTGCCACCGCGGCCACCTTCGCCGCCGGGCTCCAGCAGGCTTTCCGTTCGGATGCGATGTCGAAACCGCTGCATCCGGGGCACGCCGCGGAGGCCGGGGCGCTCGCCGCGCTCGCCGCCGGCCGAGGCGTCACCGGCGCGCTTGATGTGCTCGACGGCCCAGCTGGGTTCGGCGCCGCAATGAGCAAAGGGGCGGACTGGCGGGCCGTTCTCGAGGGCCTCGGCAAGCGGTACAACATCACCGTCATGACCTTCAAGAATCACGGTTGCTGCGGGCATATCTTCGCCGCCATCGACGCCATGCTGGCGCTCAAGGCGGAACGCGGGCTGACGGCGGAGCAGCTTGCACGTGCCCGCATCGGCACGTATCGCGTCGCCATCGACGTCACCGACCGGCCACGCGTTGCCACCCCCTTCGAGGGCCGCTTCAGCACCCAGTTCTGCGTCGCGAGCGCGCTCGTCCATGGCAGCGTCCGGCTCGATGCCTTCCGCCCCGAGCGCCTCGCCGATCCGCGCGTGCAGGCGCTCATGCCGCGCCTTGCGATGGCCGTCGATCCGGAGTGCGATGCGGCCTTCCCGCGGCGCCGCTCGGCCATGATCGAGATCGAGACGACCGATGGGCGGCGGCTCCGCCACTTTCAGGCGACCCGCAAGGGCGATCCGGATGCGCCGCTTTCCGATGCCGAGCTCGACGCAAAATTCCTCGAGCTCGCAATCCCCGTTATCGGCCGGCCCAACGGTGCATCGCTGCTCGCCTCTCTCCGCTCGCTCGGCCGCGGTGCGCCGGTCGATTTCCTCGCCGGAACGGCTCGCCCCATCCTGGCACTCACAGGCTGAGCCGGTCATGCAGCACCATCATATCCCGGCGACGCCCACGACCGTCCATTGGGGCATGTTCGATGCGGCGCTGCCCCCGGTGCGAACCGTCCAATCCGGCGAGACGGTCGAGTTCGAATGCGTCTCTGGTGGACCGGAGGTGATGCCGCCGCCCTCCTCGGCACTTCGCATTCCCCCGGCGCTCGCAGCAATCCACGCGGCCAATCCGCCGCGGCTTGGCGGCCACATCATGACAGGCCCGGTGGCGATTGCGGGGGCGGAGCCGGGCGACATGCTCGAGATCAGGATAGAGGAGATCGCGCTCGGCGCGGACTGGGGCTACTGCGGCTTCCGCCCGCTTGCAGGCACCCTCCCCGAAGATTTCCCCAAGCGCTTTCTTTCCCACATTCCAGTCGATCGGGCGCGGCAGACCTGCCGTTTGCCCTGGGGTACGGAGCTCCCGCTGGCCCCCTTCTTCGGCGTGATCGGTGTTGCCCCGCCCGCCCATTACGGCCGCATCTCGACGGTCGAGCCGCGCGAGCACGGCGGCAATCTCGACAACAAGGAGCTGACGGCCGGCAGCGTCCTCTTCCTGCCCGTACATCATCCGGGCGCCAACCTCTCGGTCGGCGACGGCCACGGCGTGCAGGGGGACGGCGAGGTCTGCATCAACGCGCTCGAAATCTGCCTGACCGGCACGTTCACGCCGATCCTGCACAAGCGGCCCCGGGGCGCCGGCGCGCCGCTGCTCACCTATCCGCGCGCCGAGACGCCCACGCACTTCATCAGTATGGGCATGAATCAGGATCTCGATCTCGCCGTGAAGCAGGCGCTGCGCGAGATGATTCGCTTCATCACCGCGCGCAGCAACCTTTCTCCCGACGAGGCTTACCAGTTCTGCTCGCTTGCCGTTGATTTTCGCGTCACGCAAACGGTGAACGGCGAGAAGGGCGTGCACGGGATGTTACGCAAGGGCCTTCTCTTCTAGGCCCCGCGCGGCTATACGTCTTTGCCGCCCGGAGTGTAGCTCAGCCTGGTAGAGCACTGTGTTCGGGACGCAGGGGCCGGAGGTTCGAATCCTCTCACTCCGACCAGCGGCCAAGCGGCGCTTTCCCCTGGATCCCTGCCAACAGCCGGATCCTTGGGATGCGGTTGTTTTCTCCGGCCACGCGAATTTATCGAACGCTTGCAGGGAAGAACCGGGGTTCCGGCTGTGCCGTATGGACCTCGGGCACGCCAGGATCGATCATCCGCCTCCGGACGCCGCGCCGGCCGGGGCCACGTCTTGGAACCGGTTCCCGTCATTCTCGAAAGGCTGCCGCCAGACCAGCAGCCGGAGTAAGCTTCTGCCATGGAAATCTCGCTTGCCGGCCGCACCGCAATCGTCACAGGAGGCAGCCGTGGGCTCGGCTTGGCAATCGCCAGACGCTTCGCCGCCTCCGGCGCCGACGTCGCCATTCTTGCCCGCCGGCCGGAGGTGCTGGCGGAAGCGCGGGAGGAAATCGTCCGGACCGCGAAGGGGTGTGTCACGACCGTCGCGTGCGACGTCTCGCAAGCTCCTGAGATTGCCCGCGCGCATCAGGCGGTGATCACCTCGTTCGGCAAGGTCGATATCCTCGTCAATAACGCCGGCACCTCGCGCCATGGCGCCTTCGAGGAGATCACCGACGAGACCTGGCAGGGGGATCTCGATCTCAAGCTCTTCGCCACGATCCGACTGACCCGCCTGGTCTGGCCCGGGATGAAAGGGCGGCGCTGGGGGCGAGTGATCAACGTGCTCAATACCGGGGCGAAGGCACCCCCTGCGCGCGGTGGGCCGACCGCCGTCTCGCGAGCCGCCGGCATGGCGCTCACGAAAGTGCTCGCCGGCGAAGGTGCGCCACACAACGTGCTCGTCAACGCGCTCCTCGTCGGCATCATCGTAAGCGAGCAATGGGAGCGACGGCATGCGGCCGAGAGCGCCAATCTGTCCTTCGATGAATTCGTGGCGAAAATGGGGGCGGGCGTACCGCTCGGACGCATGGGTCGGCCGGAGGAATTCGCCGCGATCGCCTGCTTCCTCGCCTCCGAGGCGGCCTCCTACATCACCGGCACGGCGATCAATGTCGACGGCGGCCGCTCGCCGGTGGTGTGACCGGCCGCCGACCGCGCCAACTCGCTAGCCCACTCCCGTAGGAGGCACAGCCCCGGCGGAATGCGCCGGCACGCCGGAAGCCAGCCACTCGCGCGGCTTTTCGCACCTCGCGGAGAGAGCAAGCACCGGCCGGCGTGTCCGCGTGCCTGCCGCCCTTTCGAGATGATGGGCGAGGCGCAGCACGAGCGCATCGCCCCAGGCCGGGCCCATGATCTGCACCCCGAGCGGCAGCCCCGTTGCCGAGAAGCCGCCGCAAACAACGGCCGCGGGGATCGCCGCCACGTTGGCCGGCGTGGTGAGGAAGGGCACGGCAAAGCCTTCATCTGCCCGCTGCTCCTTGAGAAGCGGCGCCGGACCGGGCACCGCCGCGGTGAGCAGAAGATCGAAGCGCTCGAAGGCGCGGGCAGTGGTCACGATGAGGTCGGTGCGCTGACGCTGCGCGGCCAGATAGTCCGCGGCACGGATCAGTCCGCCCGCCAAGACGCGTATGCGGAAGGTCCGTGAGTAGTCCGAGAGGCGCGTACGCAGGTTCGCCTCGTGCAGCGCATAAGCCTCGGCGGAGATGATGACCCGGCCGACGGCGTTGTATTCATGCACCGAGGGAAGCGTCGCCTCCTCCACTCTGCAACCAAGCTTTGGGAGGAGCCGCACGAGCGTCGCGATCATCCGCAACGTCTCGGCGCCGGCGGGAACGTCGCGCTCATGGAAATGCCGCACGAGGCCGATCCTGAGCCCTTTGACGGGTGCCGTGATCGCGCGCGCGTAAGAGACCTTGGGGCCAGGAACCGAGGCCGGATCGGCCGGATCGTAGCCGGCCAGCACATCGAGCAGGAGCGCACAGTCCTCGGCCGTCCAGGCCATCGGCCCGACCGTGTCGAGGCTCGGCGCAAGGGGGATCACGCCGCGCCGCGAAACCAAGCCCGGCGTGGGCTTGATCCCGGCGATCCCGCAATAGGCGGCCGGGATGCGGATCGAACCGCCGGTATCTGAGCCGAGCGCGCCAAGCGCGAGCCCCGCAGCGATCGCCGCACCCGCGCCCGAGGAAGAGCCCCCGGTGAACCGCTCGGGATCCCATGGGTTGCGCGCCGGCGGCCAGGGCAGGTCAAAGGCCGGCCCGCCGATCGCGAATTCATGGGTGGCGAGCTTTCCGAGCATCACCGCCCCGGCTTCTGCCAGCCGGCGCACCGACTCGGCGCTCTCCTTCGGCACGTTCTCGGCAAGCAGCCGCGAATGCGCGGTGGTACGCACGCCAGCGGTGGCAAAGATGTCTTTGTAGGCAAGCGGGATGCCAAGAAGTCGGCCGCGCTTGCGGGCCTTCAGCGCCTTTTCCGCCGTCCGCGCCTCGGCCTCTGCCTTCCGGGCCGTGACGGTCAGGAAGGCGTTGATCTCGGGATCGAGGGCGGCGATCCGCGCGAGCAGGGTGCGGGTCAGCTCGATCGGGGAAAGTCTCCTCGCCGCGATCAGGCGCGCGGCCTCGGCGATGGTGAGTGGGCCGGCCTCGGCTCCGCTCATCGGCTGCGTCTGGGCGCGCTGTTAGTTCCCGCCGTGGGCGGCGGGAGACGGAAGGCAAAGGCCGCATCGTCGGCTAGCGGCCTCTCGCGCGGAATCGCGGCAATCAGCGCCGCCAACTGCCGCCAGGCAAGCACGAGATCGGCCATCTGTCCCGGATTGAGGGCAAGGCCGGCGCGCGCCACCAGCAGCTCCATCTCGGCGGGGGTCACGCCGACCCCGTTGCTTGCGGGACGTTCGGGCATAAAAACCGAAAAACCGCTTCCCCGGAGAGCCCAGGGAATTGTTACGACACAAACCCTACCCACTCGGCGTCATGCCGGCAAGCGCCCTCCCCTCGCCGGCCGACCCGTGCCATGATCCTGGCCGACGGGACGATCCGGAGGAACCGATGACGGAAGTGAGAATCCTGGCCGAGGGGCTCCGGTTCCCGGAAGGGCCAGTCGCGCTCGCGGACGGCTCGGTGATCGTCGCTGAAATTGCCGCCGGGATCCTGACCCGGCTCGATCCTGCCGGCCGCCCTTCCGTCCTCGCCCGGCCGGGTGGCGGGCCGAATGGGCTCGCGCGCGGGCCGGACGGTGCGTTCTATCTCTGCAACAACGGCGGCAACGCCTACCGCCCCGGCCACTTCATGGCCGTTGGCCCGGCCGAGGATTATCGGGGCGGCTCGATTCAGCGGATCGATCCCGCGAGCGGCGAGTACCGCGTGCTTTACACCGAGTGCGGCGGGCACCGGCTTTCCGCGCCGAACGACCTCGTCTTCGACTCCGCAGGCGGCTTCTATTTCACGGATCTCGGCAAACGCTACCCGCGGCATCGTGATCACGGCGGGCTCTATTACGCCCTGCCCGACGGCTCGCGCATCGTCGAGGTCGCCTACCCGATCCTGAGCGCCAATGGCGTCGGGCTCGCGCCCGACGAACGGACCGTCTACGTCGCAGACACCGAACCCGCGCGCCTCTGGGCCTTCCAAATCGAGTCGCCAGGCAATGTAAGGAAGGAGGGTTTCCCCTCCCCCCATGGCGGTCGGCTGGTCGTCGGGCTCGGCGGCTATCAGCGCTTCGACAGCCTCGCCGTCACCGCCTCCGGCAACATCGCCGTGGCGACCCTCGTCAGCGGCTGCATCACGGTGGTCAGCCCGGCGGGCAGGGTACTGCGACAGGTCACGATGCCCGAGACGCACCCGACCAACCTCTGCTTCGGCGGCGCGGATCTCCGCATCGCCTATGTCACGCTCTCGGAAACCGGGCGGCTTGGCGCACTCGCCTGGCCGGAACCGGGGCTCCGGCTCAACTTCGCGGCGTGATCGCCATCCGGCGGAGCGCCGCGCCGGGCGCGGGACGGGCGTGATCGGGCCGGGGGACTCGCTCTTGGCGGCGCGGCTCCGCACCGCGCTTGCAGGTGAGGTGCTGTTCGACGCGGCAAGCCGCGGCCGCTACGCGACCGATGCCTCGATCTATCAGGTCGAGCCGATTGGGGTGGTCGTGCCGGCGCGGCGGGACGACATCGCTGCGGCAATCGCCATCGCGCGCGAGGAGGGCGTGCCGATGCTCGCGCGCGGAGGCGGTACCAGCCAGTGCGGCCAGACGGTGAATCGAGCGCTCGTCATTGACTGCTCGCGGCATCTCCGCCGCATTCTCGCCCTCGATCCGGCCTGCCGCATCGCGACGGTTGAGCCGGGCTTGGTGCTCGGGGAGCTGAACGCTGCCCTCCGGCCGCACGGCCTCTTCTTCCCGGTCGATCCCTCGACGCACGCGCGATGCACCATCGGCGGCATGGCGGGCAATAATTCCTGCGGCGCGAAGTCGATCCGCTACGGATTGATGGCCGACAACGTGGAGGCGATCGACGCGATCCTGGCCGACGGCACGCGTTCCCGCTTCGGCCCGCTGCCTGACGATCCCGAGCCCGGGCGCCCGGAGCGCATCACCGCGCTGGTCGGGCGCCTCGAGGCTCTCGGCGCTGCCGAGGCCACCGAGATTGCCGCCCGCTTCCCCCGCCAGCTCCGCCGCGTCGGGGGCTACAATATCGACGCGCTGACCCCCGCCGCCCGCGCCGCCGGGCGGGGAAACCTCGCCCGCCTGCTCGTCGGCTCCGAAGGAACGCTCGCCTTTTCCGAGGCTATCACGCTCCGGCTCGCGCCGATCAAGCCGCGCAAGGTGATCGGCATCTGCCAGTTCCCTTCCTTCCGCCGGGCGATGCAGGCCACGCCCGCGCTAGTGGCGCTCGATCCGGAGGCGGTCGAGCTCATCGATCGCACGATGATCACGCTCGGCCGCGCCATTCCGCTCTACCGGCCGACGATCGAGCGCATGCTCATCGGCGAGCCGGAGAGCCTGCTGCTCGTCGAGTTCCATGGCGAGGATGACGCGCCGCTTGCCCGCAAGCTCGATCTGCTCGCCGAGGCGTTGGCCGATCTCGGCCTTCCGAGAGCGCTTGTGCGCGTGCCGGACGCCGCCTTCCAGGCGGAGATCGCCGCCGTTCGCGAGGCCGGACTCAACATCATGATGTCGATGAAAGGAGACGCCAAACCGGTCTCCTTCATCGAGGACGCGGCAGTCGATCTGGCCGATCTCGATGCCTACACCGAGCAATTGAACGAGGTGTTCGCCCGGCACGGCGTGAGTGGTACCTGGTATGCCCACGCCTCGGTCGGCTGCCTGCACGTTCGCCCGGTGTTGAATCTCAAGGATCCGTTCGACGTGGCGAGGATGCGGGCAGTGGCTGAGGAATGTTTCGCACTTGTCCGCGCCTACAAGGGAAGCCATTCCGGCGAGCACGGCGACGGCATCGTGCGCAGCGAGTTCCACGAGGCGATGTTCGGGCCACGCATCGTGCGCGCCTTCGCCGAGGTCAAGCAGGCCTTCGATCCGCAGGGGCTCTTCAATCCCCATCGGATCGTCGATCCGCCGCGCATGGATGACCGCACGCTCTTCCGCTACTTCCCGGCCTACGGCCCGGTCAGGGACTTCACGCCCGCACTCGACTGGTCGGAGCATCCCGGGCCATTCGGCGGGCTGCTCGGCGCGGTCGAGATGTGCAACAATAACGGCGCCTGCCGCAGCATCGATGCGGGCGTGATGTGCCCGAGCTTCCGCGCCACACGGGCAGAAATCGATCTCACGCGAGGGCGGGCCAACACACTCCGGCTGGCGCTGACCGGCCAGATCGGCGCCGGGGCAATGGCCTCGGAGGCGGTCGCGCAGGCGATGGCGCTGTGCGTCTCGTGCAAGGCCTGCCGCCGCGAATGCCCCACAGGGGTCGATATGGCGAAGATGAAGATCGAGGTAATGGCCGCGCGGGCGCGCGCCCACAGGCCCGGCCGGCGCGAGCGCCTGATCGCCGCGCTGCCCCGATACGCGCCCCTGGCCGCCAGGTTCGCGCCCCTCGTTAATCTGCGTAACCGAAGCGCGCTGCTGGCCCGGCTCGGCGAGCGTGCGTTCGGCATCACCGCCCGCCGCAACCTGCCGGTCTTTCGTCGCGACTTCTTCCGCGACTTCGAGGCAGGGCCCAGGCCAGCCGGGTCGCGCGGAGACGTCCTGCTTCTCGCCGATACCTTCAACCGCTATTTCGAGCCGGAGAATCTGCGGGCGACGCTCCGCGTGCTCGCCGCTGGCGGCTACCGCGCGCGGATTGCCGCGCCGGCCCCGGAGCTCCGGGGCGGCCGGCCGCTTTGCTGCGGGCGCACCTATCTTGCCGCGGGCCTCGTCGATCGGGCGCGTGAGGAGGCGCGCCGGCTGTTTGCGGCCTGCGCGGGCGATCGGCCGGTTCTCGGGATCGAGCCCTCCTGCCTTCTGACCCTCCGGGATGAAATCCCTGCCCTCCTGCCCGGGCCGGAGGCGCGAGCGCTCGCCGCGCGCGCCTTCCTTGTTTCCGAGTTCCTCGTCCGCGAGAAGCCGCAGCTCCCCCTCGTGCCGCAGACTGGCACCGTCCACGTGCATGGGCACTGCCATCAGAAGTCGTTCGGCACCTTTCCTGCCCTCCTCGCCGTGCTCGGGACGCTCCCCGGCCTCGCGGTGCGCCCGATCGCCGCAACCTGTTGCGGCATGGCCGGCGCGTTCGGCTACCAGGCAGAGACCGAGGCGATCTCCCGCGCCATTGCGGAGCTCGAGCTCCTCCCCGCGCTGGCTGCCGCCCCGCCGGGCGAGATCGTAATCGCCGATGGCACCTCCTGTCGCCACCAGATCGCCGATCTCGCTGGCCGGCAGGCTCTGCATTCGATGCGCGTCCTCGCCGGATCGCTGGCTCCGGAGGAAGGCTTTGCCAAACCACTGCCGGCGCGCTTCCGAAGAAGCATTTTACCGCACGGTAATGGTTCCACCGCCAGAATCGGAAACGCATCGGGAGACAAGACGGGCTGATGCTCGAACAGTGGACGGTTGACGCCCCTCCCGAAGAGCGCGAACAGCGATTGGTGAACCCAGAGTTGCGCCGCGCCCTCGATCCGCGGGCCGGCCATTCCACCCGGCGCCGCCTCGAGCGCGATCTGCGCGCCGCCGTCTCCAGCGGTGGCCTGATTCTGTACTATCAACCACGGCTTCAATTGGCATCGGGCGCGATCGTCGGGGCCGAGGCTCTGCTGCGCTGGCCGCACCCGCGGCACGGATTGATTTCGCCGGCCACCTTCATCCCGATTTCGGAGCGGACGGACCTCATCACCGGCATCGGCGGTTTCGTGCTGCGCACGGCCTGCCAGGAAGCGATGCGGTGGCCGGCGGCGGGCCAGCGCCCGGCGCCGGTTGTCTCCGTCAACGTCTCGGCACGCCAGTTCGCCGATCGTGTCCTGCTGGAACAGCTCTCTGCGGCGCTCGAGCTCTCGGGCCTACCGCCGGAACGCCTCGAGCTCGAACTCACCGAGAGTGTGATGCTCGACACCGACATCGAAACCGACATCGAGACTCTGCTCACCCTCTCGGCCATCCGGGACCTCGGCATCGGTTTGGCGCTCGACGATTTCGGCGCCGGCTACGCCAGCCTCTCGATGCTCAAGCGCCTGCCGCTGACCACCGTGAAACTCGATCGCTCACTCGTGCGCGGCCTGCCGGATAACCGCGAAGACGCTGCTATCGTCCAGGCGGTGATCACCGCCGGCCACGCGCTCGGCTTGGTCATGGGGGCGGAGGGGATCGAAACCGAGGTCCAGCGCGCTTTTCTCTCGGGCATCGGCTGCGACGAAGGGCAGGGTTTCCTGTTCAGCCATCCGCAGCCGGCCGCAGCGCTGGTGACGCGGATGATGCTCGCCGCGGGAACCTGAATCTCCGGTAACTTGCCCGAGTGGGCTTCATGCGCCAGCTTGGGCTTCGTGAACTTGCTGCGGCCTGACGCTTCCGTCCCTTCCGCTCCTGGATCGAGCCGAGCGGGCGCTCGGCTCGGCTTCCATCCCTGACAGAAGGCGCGATGCTTCTCCTGCCCTTGCTCGCCAGTTTGCTGTTCCCGACCTGCGCCGGCCACGGGGCAGCGGGCCTGCCGGTACCGCCGGCATCGGCGCCGCTCAAAATCGTGCGGCTGGCGACCCCCAACTCCGCGCTCGCGGGCCCAGCGGGATTTTCCCCGGCGCCGGATCTCCTGACCCCCCTCTACCATCTGCCGGCGCCGCAACTCCTCATGGCGATCGAGAGGGTGGCCGCGCAGGAGCCGCGGACCTACCTCCAGGCGGCCTATCCGGTCGATCTGCAGGCGGATTACGTCGCGCGAAGCCGGGTCTTCAACTTTCCGGACCTCGTGCTTGTTGCAGCCGAGCCGCGCGGCGCCACCGACGCTGCGCTGATCATCTATTCCCGGAGCGTTTACGGCTCTTCGGACTTCGGGGTGAACCGGGCGCGTATCATCGGATGGATTGCTGCGCTCGATCGTCGTGTTGCCGTTCCTGAGAGAAGGTGAATCGCATGCGCGGCCTCGGACCGTTCCTCAAGGATGCGTGGCGCCTTGCCAAGCCCTACTTCCGTTCGGAAGAGCGTTGGTCGGCGCGCCTTCTGTTGTTCTCGATCATCGGGCTCAACCTTCTCATGGTGGGCATGAGCGTGATCCTGAACTTCTGGAACGGCGCCTTCTACAATTCGCTGCAGCAGAAGGACTGGAACGCCTTCTTTGGTCTGCTGTTCTTTTACCATCGCACGTCGAGCGGCATCATGCCTGGCTTCTGCCTGATCGCCGGGCTCTACATCGCGGTCGCCGTTTACAGCACCTACCTCAACCAATGGTTGCAGATCCGCTGGCGGCGCTGGATGACCGAGCGCTTCCTCGGGGAATGGCTCGCCGACCGCGCCTACTACCGCATCAGCCTGACCGTGAAGGCCGGCGAGGGTCCCGACAACCCTGATCAGCGCATCGCCGATGATCTCAACGTGTTTGTCGGCAACACGCTCTCGCTTGGGCTCGGTTTGCTCTCCAACGTGGTCTCCCTGTTCAGCTTCGTCGGCATTCTCTGGAGCCTCTCCGGTCCGCTCAGCCTCTTCGGCATCGTCATCCCGGGTTATATGGTCTGGGTGGCGTTGATCTACGCGGTGTTCGGGACCTGGGCCACACACCTCGTCGGCCGGCCGTTAGCTTGGCTCAATTTCCGCCAGCAACGCTACGAAGCCGACTTCCGCTTCGCGCTCGCGCGCATGCGCGAGAATGTGGAGGGGGTGGCCCTTTATAGCGGCGAGGCGGAGGAGCAGCAGGGGTTCCGGCACCGGTTCGGCTTCATCGTGCAGAACTGGCGCGCGATCATGAACCGGACCAAGCTTCTGAATTTCCTCGTTGTCGGCTACTCGCAGGTCGCCGTGGTGTTCCCGATCGTGGTGGCAGCGCCGCGCTATTTCTCCGGCAAGATCCTGCTTGGCGGCCTCACGCGTACGGCCAGTGCGTTCGGCCAGGTGCAGGGTTCGATGTCATGGTTCGTCGGAGCCTACGCATCGCTGGCATCGTGGCGGGCGACCGTCGAACGACTGGCGAGCTTCCATGGCGCGATCGAGGCGGCGCGTGCCGCCGCGGTCACCCCCGGGATCGTTGCCGGCCCCGGCGCGGGCGAGGCACTTCGGCTGAGCAACCTGATCCTCAAGCTGCCCAACGGAGAGACCCTGATGACCGGCGTCGATCTAACCGTGAACCCGCGCGAGTCGCTGGTAATCACTGGTCGATCGGGATCCGGCAAATCGACTCTGTTCCGGGCGATGGCGGGGATCTGGCCGTTCGGGACCGGACGCATCACCTGGCCGGCCGGACGGGCGATGTTCCTGCCGCAACGGCCCTATCTTCCGCTCGGGACGCTGCGCAAGGCGGTCGCCTATCCGCAGGACCCCAACCGCTTCGACGACGCGACGATCGCAGCGGTGCTCACCGATGCCGGGCTCGCGCACCTGATCCCGCGCCTGAACGAGGAGGCCGCCTGGGGGCAGACGCTGTCAGGCGGGGAGCAGCAACGGTTGGCGCTGGCGCGGGCGCTCCTGCTGCGCCCGGAGTGGCTCTTCCTCGACGAGGCGACCGCGAGCCTCGATCCGGAATCGGAGGCAGAGGTTTACCGGACCCTGCGCGACAGGCTGCCTTCGGCCACCATCGTCTCGATTGCGCACAGCCCGGCAGTAACCGCACTGCACGAGCGCCATCTCGAGCTCTCTCGCCACACCGGTGCCGGTCGGCTTGCCGAGCCTGCCGAGATGGTTGCCTGATGGGCTTAACACCTCGCGAGGCGCATGACGGCGACGTCCGGCGGTAAGGAGGCCCGTCGGCCGGACACTACGCGGCAGACACCTCCCTCTTGGTCCCGCTCGCCCAGACCGGAATTTTCGTGGTCATCGCCTCATCGTCCACCGGCCGAGATGACAACGCGCCGACTCTCTTGCGATGTCAGTTGGTGGGGCACCTTGCCTGCCGCGTGCTGGTGGATGCGCGCGGCAGCAACGCCGTCGGCCGCCAGTTGATCGGTGACCACCTGGGCACGTGTCTCCGTGAGATAGATGTTGGCCTGGACGCTCCCCAGGGGATCGGCGAAGCCGGCAACGCTGACGGCCGCGCTGGGATCCTGCGCCGCCGTGCCCGCAGCCGCCGCAATCGTCTGCAAAGCCGACGCATCGAGCGCGGCCGACCATTCCTGGAAGAACACGACGTAGTTCCGGCCCGGCACCGCCGCGACTTGCGGCGTGGCGGCGTGTGGTGCGACGGCACAGGCCGTGAGGCCGGCGACCGCAAGAAGCACGGCAAGCGGGCGCATCTTCCGATCCCTCGATTGGACCAAGGCTCCGGATTGGTGCCGGGTGGGAGCGCCGCCGTCAATCTCGGGCGGCGTCTCCGCTGGATCGCGGCGGCCGCTTCACCCTATGCTCGGCCGCGCTGATCCAGTGCAAGGAGCCTCCCATGGCCCGCAATATCATTGTGGCGGCCGCCCAACTCGGTCCGATCCAGAAGGCGGAGCCCCGCTCCGTCGCGGTCGCACGGATGCTCCGCCTGCTCGAGCAGGCGCACCGGCGCGGCACCGAACTTGTCGTGTTTCCCGAGCTTGCGCTCACGACCTTCTTTCCACGGCACTATTACGAGTCGATCGAAGAGGCGGACCAGTGGTTCGAGACAGCGATGCCCTCGAACGAAACGGAGCCTCTGTTCGCCGCCGCGCGCCGCCTGGGTATCGGATTTCATCTCGGCTATGCCGAGCTTTGCGAGGAGGCGGGCGAAACGGGACGGGCGCGCCGCCGACGCTTCAACTCCGCGATCCTGGTCGGGCCCGAGGGCGACATTCTTCTCAAATACCGCAAGATCCACCTTCCCGGGCACGCCGCCTTCGACCCCGCGCGGAACGTGCAGCACCTCGAAAAGCGCTACTTCGAAGTCGGCAATCTCGGCTTCCCGGTGATCCGGGCGCCGATGGGAGCGCTCCCGGGAATCAACATGGGGATGATGATCTGCAACGACCGCCGTTGGCCGGAGGCTTGGCGCGTGCTCGGGCTGCAAAAGGCCGAGCTGGTTCTGCTCGGCTACAATACGCCGAGCCTCAACCAGGAGGGACGTGGGTTCGAGGCGCATCACCTGAGGGTCTTCCACAGCCACCTCTCGGTGCAGGCCGGTTGCTACCAGAACGCCTGCTTCGCGGTCGCAACCGCCAAAGCCGGGACCGAGGATGGCTGCGAGCTTCTCGGCCATTCGATCATCGTCAATCCCCACGGCGAGATCATCGCCATGGCCACAACCTGGGACGACGAGGTGATCACAGCCGGGTGCGATCTGGACATTTGCACGCTCGGCCGCACCACCGTTTTCGCATTCGAGAAGCACCGCCGGCCGGAGCACTACACCCGCATCACGAGCCAGATCGGAGCCGTCGATCCGCCGGTTTGGGAGCGGAAGGCGGCGGAGTAGGGTGCTATCGTCCTTCAGCGTCCGGCACCGCGCGCCGGCGGAGAAGAACTCAATGATTCAAGAGCTGCATAATTTGCTGCAAAAGATCCAACAACGTCTTCGCGAAGGGCGCTATCAAAACGAATCCGACGTCCGCGAGGCCATCGTCGTGCCCGTTCTTCAGACCTTGGGGTGGGAAACGGCCGACCCAGGCGTGGTCCGACGGGAATATCCGATCCTGCAAGCGCGGGTCGATTACGCCCTCTTCACGGGAAGCGCGGCGCCCGCGATGCTGATCGAAGCGAAGGCCGTAGGGTCCCGCCCGGGGCGGCGACCAGCAGCTCTTTCAGTATCTGTTTCACGAAGGCACGCCGATGGCCGTGCTCACCGACGGCCAGGAATGGGGCTTCTACCTGCCCACTGCCGCGGGCAGCTACGAAGACCGGCGCCTCTACAGGCTCGATCTCCTCGCGCGGGAGACGGAAGACGCCTGCAAGGTCCTGGAACGCTACCTCTCGCACAGCCGGGTCAAATCCGGACAGTCATTGAAGGACGCCCAGCAGGACCACCAGGACGCCAAGCTCCGCGCCAAGGCGCTTGAGACGCTGCCGCGGGCCTGGAAAACCCTCGTGCAGCCCGCGGACGATCTTTTGACTGATCTTCTGGCGGAAAAGACCGAGGAGCTTTGCGGCTCCAGGCCTGCCCAAGAGGACATCGAGACGTTTCTATCCTCGCTCCGTGCCGAGCAGCAGCCTCGACCCCCGCTAGGTTCCTCGATGCCGCCGCTCCAGCCGCCAGCCAGGCGCCTCCGCGTTTCCAAAGCAGGGCACGCCGTCGAGATCCTGCTCGACGGGAAGCGCGAGCAGGTTCCTAACGCCATCGAGGGACTGGCTCGCATCATCGAGCATCTCGCAAGACGGGACCAGACTTTCCTGCCCCGGCTCGCAACGCGAGCAAAAGGAACGAAGCGGCACTACGTCGCACACCGCCGCGAGGATGTGTATCCGCACCGGCCGGATCTCCAGGACCAGACCCAGCAGATCCAAGGATGGTACATCGCGACCAATCTCTCGAACCCAATAAAGCAAAACATCGTGGCATGGGCCTGCGAGGTTGCCGGCCTCCGCCGTGGCAAGGACATAGACCTCATCGTTCGCGAGTGAAGTCGGCAGCCTTGAGGAGCGGGCGGCCCCGCTTCCTGACCCGTCGAGAACGCCGGTGAGGCCGCCGGTAGGCCTTATCATCTCGCGCCTGCTCGCCCCACCTGCACTACACGCGCATCTTCAGCCAGACGGGCGCCGTCGATCCGCCGGTGTGGGAGGGAAAGGAAGGCGGCGGAATAGGAGACACGCAAAGGGCTTCTTGGCCCTTCGCGTTGCGGTATCAGCGCGCCTCGCGAAATGTCACCACCAGCACGTCACGAAAGGCCGGACGCTCCGGGTCCTCAGGCTCGACCGGTGTCACGCCGTGCATCACCCGATGATCGTCCACGAGTGCCGCAGCAAACGGCTCGGCGAGCGTGAAGCTGCCGAGTGTGTGGCCCTCGAGATCGTGGATCGAGGTCACGCCGCTTCGGATATTCTCGCGCCGGATCAGGAGGACGAGCACGTAATCCACGCCGTCCCGATGCATGCCCTCCGGCGTCGGGCGGCCGGCCACGCCAACCTTCGCCTCGATGCGGAACTGATGCACTTCGATATGCCAGGCGCGATGAGGTGCAAGCCTGTCGAACAGGTTTCGGCAGGTCGCGAGGATCGTCTGCATGCTCGGCCCCGCGGCAGCGGCATCGGCGATCGGGGCAAACCAGCGTTCGATGCCGCCGTTGAGCGGATTGTAGTCGCGGCTCTGGTAATGCGGCTGATGCGGCGCGCGCAGGATCCGCCCCTTCCCGGCGGCCGCGGCCAAGACTCCGAAGCGGCGCTTTCGGTAGCGCCCGCCGTCCGCCATGTAGGTGTCGAGACCAAGATCGTTCCAGCTCGCGGCAAACTCCGGCCAGTCGGTGAGCGGCCCGGCCGCCTCGAACAAGGATCGCATACGCTGCCCGGGCACATGAGCAAAACCGTCACCGGCCAGCGTGTGGAAAAGATCGGCCAGCCGATCGGCCCGAGTCATGGCACAGCTCCCGGCGCGGAACTCTCGACAGCGTTCCGTCCCTCCTGAAGATAATGGAGCGAGAGCGGCTGGTCGAGAACCAGCTTCTGGGTGTTGAAGGGCATTTCGATATCGAGCTCATCGAAGCGGTGCTTCATGCGCCGATTGAACTCGCGCAGCACCGACCAACGCTGCGACGGGCCGGTCCGTATTCGGCACGCGATAACCACCGACGAAGCGGCGAACTGGTCGAGTCCCCAGACCTCGAGATCGTCGCGGATCATCGGCGCCCATTCCGGATCCTTGCGCATCCCGCGCGCGATCTCCTTCAGCACCTCGATCACGCGGTCGACGTCCTCCTTGTAGGCAACGCCGACATTGAAGACGGCAAAGCCGTAGTCACGCGTCTGGTTGGTAATCGTGGTCACGGCGCTGAACGGAATGATATGCACCGAGCCGTCGGCCGCGCGCAGCCGGATGGTGCGGATCGAGAGGTTCTCGACCACGCCCGAGAGCCCGCCGAGGCTGACCACGTCGCCCACCTGCATCGCGTTCTCGAAGAGCAGGAAGAGCCCGTTGATGATGTCCTGCACAAGCTTCTGCGAGCCGAAACCGATAGCGATGCCGATGACCCCGGCACCGGCCAGGAGAGGAGCGATGTTCACGCCGATCTCGCTCAGCACCATCAGCCCGACCACCACGCCGATCGCGATGACAAGGCTCGTGCGAAGCATCGGGAGGAGCGTGCGGAGCCTCGCCGAGCGTGTCACGTGCCCCTCGCGCGAGAGCCGCGCAAGATGCCGCTCGATCGCGCTGTTCGCTGCTTCCCAGACGAGCAGCGCGGCGAGCGCGGTGACGCCGACCGCCGCCGCCGCGTTGAGCACGCGCCCGCCGAGCGAACCGGAAGCAAACCAGGCGAACGAATCGACGCCCCAGAGTTCGAGGAGGACAATGAGCGCAAAAAGACCGACCGCGCTGGCGAGAAGGCTCCGCAAGCCGCGCAAATAGTGCCGCGCGCGCCGCTCCAATCCGGGGAAACGTTCCGCCAGATCCTCGCCGATGCGGATATGCCGTTCGACGGCCCGCCAGACTGCGCGATTGCCGGTCCAGGCGAGCACGATCACCAGCGCGGTTACCGCAAAGAAGCGGAGCAGAACGGCGAACGCGTTCGGAATGCCGATCGCCCAGACCACCCAGAGCGCTATCAGGTAGAAGATCGCGATCCAGTGCCAAAGCGCCGCGAGCAGATTGCGCAAATTCGCGACCGGCCCGCGCGCTTCCTCTGGCGCGCGGATCAGGGCCGCCAACGCACGGCGCTGCTGCCACACGATTACGGCGAGAAGGAGATGCACGACGAGCGCGACGAGCTTGATCAGCGCGAGATGGATGCTCTGATAGAGCCCGAACAGCAGGGCGACCTCGGTCGCCGTGTAGCCGAACACGCTGACCGCGACGATGCGACGCGCCCAGAGCATGGCGTAAAGGGCCGCGGCATCGCTCACCGGAATGAGGCGCAACCCCGCGCACTCCGCGCCCATCAGCATACGCATGAACGAAAGCAGGATGCGCGCGACCACGTAGGCGTTGGCGACCGCGAAGATCGCGAGCCGCACGATCGTGCCCTCGCCGAGCCCGGAGGCGAGCAAGCCGTTGGCGACCGCGGCGAATACCAAGACCGGAACGAGGTCGAGAAGGAATCCGAGGAAGGCAAGTCCGGCGCGCCTGAGATGGGCAAGTGCCGCGTGGTGCAGCGAGGCAGGCTCGGTCTCGCCGGCTTCCGCCCTTGCTTCGCCCTCGTCCACGGGATTGCGAAGCGGCGGGGGTTGCTCAGCCTCCGCGTTTCTTCTCGGGCGCCGTGCCAAGCGGGCGAGGGCGGTTCGGGGCGATGCTAAAGCCCGGATTGCCAGCCATTCCGCGAGGAGCCCGGCCCCGATCACGAGCACGAGGCGCCAACCGACATTGAAAAGCTGGCGGTGCAGGTAGGGGTCGTTCCAGACCGAGGTGATCCAGACCGAGAGGAGCGGGAAAGAAATCATCGCCCGCATCGCCCCCGCAATCATGCCCCTTGCGGCGGAGAGGCCCACCGAAAGATCGACCAGCAACTGCGCCCCGAGACCATTTGGCTTCAATGGGATGGCGAGGGGGCTGGGCGTTGCGGTCTTGGCAGGTGCGCCGCTTGCCGGCGCCGGTGGCGGCTTCGCGGGTGCCGCGGCCGAAGGGGCGTGCGGGGGCGCGGCGGCACCCGCGGCCGCGGCGGGCGAGGCCGGCGCTCCCTCGGCGATCGCGCGTAGCGTGGCGATGAAGGCGTCACGCGTCTTCGGGTTTTCGAGAACGGAGAGGGCGGCCGCCGCCTGCTCGCGCGTGAGAGGCGGGGGTGCGGCGGGTGGCGCCGCGGCCGCCAGCACGAGCAACAGCAGGACAAGAATAGGCCGGGGCATCGCCTTTGGGACCGACCATAGACGAGCCGCGCATGTCAACGGCTGTGGGTCGATTTCAAAACAGCGACGGAGGATGGACCTAACCTTTCTGAACCGCGCGGTGTTATTATGATCACCTGATGCCCGCCGAGCGTCTGGACCTACCAGACCTTTGGCACTGTTTCCATGTACGCGAGCGGTGGCGAATGCGGCATCGCCGCGGAAGTAGCGGCGCTTCATTCTGTGCCGGTAGCGCGCGACGACCGGCTCCACCACATCGCGCCAACCATCGGCGCTATGCACGTTCCCCGGGCGCAGGGCGCACCCCTCCAGGTCGCCGAACTGGTTGAACACGAACAGCGGATGATAGCAGGTGCAGGCAAAGTGGCCATTGTAGGCGGAGCCTTCCTGCGCACCGTGCGTCTCGCTCACGCTGCTGTCCATGTCGAGCACGATCGTCGTCTGCGGCCGACGTGCATGCACGCGATCGATCCA
>JAKAWQ010000111.1 GCA_021816925.1 Pseudomonadota bacterium | reverse complement strand
TCGACGGCTGGCAAGACCTCGGCGCACCACCCGCCTCAATGCCCCTTGATCTCGTCGCCTGAAATCAGCATCGTGCCCAAACCGGGGATGCCGCCAAGGCAATTTCAACACAAACCGCGACACTACCTCGGTGGCTACCCTGCCCCCGTGACGGCCAAAGTGGCCGGTCATCGGGGGAATCCTGGATCAAATCATTTTCCAAGACAACCCTCTCGCACGGCACGATCCGTTCGTCGCTCCGGATTCACCACCGCTGTATCGGGTCTGCGCGCTTTCAAGGAGAGGCGTAGCCGCTTGTTCGATTCCATTTGCTGTCAAGGGGTGTCTCAATAACATCTCTCATTCACCAACACACTGACCAGCCCTCCTGATCGGGTGTGGTGCGGCCGGTCTCACCACCGGTACTCGGCGGAATTCGTGGTACCTATGGCTCCAGCGCGGGAAGATATGCTCCTTCGTGACAGGTGCGGCGCCGCAGAAGATGCATCGCGTGACTGGTGGTTTCATAATGTGTCCCACTGCTGTCCGGTTCGCTGCGCCAATGCTGATGGGAAGTGTCTGAGCCATAACGGTTTCTGGTGGATTTCGGGTGGTGTCGATTTGAACGCGGTGAGGCTCTCCTGGAAGTTTTCTTCTGGGGGCCCGACCATGAGCACCGGCAAGACGCTACACGCTTATCGCCATCGTCAGGAAGCGGCTCAAGCTGGAGCCTTCCCTCTACACATTGCTGCGGGTCCTTTCGGTCACAATGTTCGAAAAATGCCCGTTCAGACGGCACTCTCCCCAGAGGCCGCCAGATCCGAAGACGTAATGGATATCAACCAATTGACTTTATTCACTTTTTGACCGGACGGCGGTGCATGTGTACCTAAAATCCGAGAGCCGGTGCGCCTGTATCGACGCCGAGGCTGATCGCGGAATGAACAAAGGGCGGTGCGGTGCCCTGACGATGCCACCGCACCCCCCAGGCCGCGGCCAAGCCTTCTCGTTCCCGCCAGGCAACATCAATTGGCGCACAGCCCCCTTACGCCAGCGCGTACTCCACCTCCGGCGTATAAACCGGTTGTTCCTTGCCGAGCCTGGAGCTGAAAAGAGTGAAATGCCCGACCTCCACCGGCTCGGTGCGGAAAAGATTGTGCGCCTGCACGTAGGCTGCGAGCCGCGGCTCCGCCACACCCTCGAGCCGGGCGAGCGTCACATGCGGGTTGAAGCGCCGCCGCTCTGGCTCCAATCCGATTCGTTGCAGGCCGGTTTCGATTTTCGCGCGCAGCCGATCGAGTGCCTCGTTCTTTTCCACGCCGACCCAGAGCGCCGTGCTCCGCCCCGCCTTCTCGAATGTGCCGAGGCCGGTAAGCACAAGGGCGAAACCACGACCGCGCAGTGCGGCCAATGCCTCGTCGATCTCCTGGGCGCGGTGCGCCGGCTGCTCGCCCACGAACCGGAGCGTCAGATGATAATTCTCGGGCGGGACCCAGCGGGCGCCGGGAATGCCGCCGGCAAGCACGCCAAGCGCGCTCTTGAGATGGCCCGGCAGCTCGAGGGCGACGAAGAGCCTCATCCGCGGCGTAACTCGGCGAGCAGGCGGAGCACGTCCGGCAGGATTCTCGCCACGATGATGCGCACACCCGCCGCGTTCGGATGGATGCCGTCCGGCTGGTCGAGCGCGGGATTCCCCGCAACCCCGGCCAGGAAGAACGGATAATAGATCACCCCCGACCTTGCCCCGAGCCGGTCGAACACGACGTGGAAGGCCTTTCCGTATTGGGGTCCGAGGTTGGGCGGCGCATACATGCCGGCGAACAGCACCGGGATGTACCGGGCCGCCAGCCGATCGAGGATCGTCCGCTGATTGGCCTCGACATCGCTCGGCGCGATGCCGCGCAGCCCGTCATTGCCGCCGAGCCCGACGATGACCGCCTCCGGGCCGCCGCCGAGAACCCAGGAAAGCCGCGCCAGGCTGCCGGCAGTGGTGTCGCCGGAAACCGCGCCGTCCTGGATGCTGACCGGATGGCCCGCCGCGGCGCACGCGGCCGCCAGCCGCGCCTCGAACCCGTCCGCGGCCGGAAGGCCGTACCCCGCGGAAAGCGAATCGCCGAGCACCAGGAGCCTGACCGGCGCGCTGGCCGCCGGCGCCGCCCGAAGCCCGAGCAGGAGCAGGACCGGGAGCGCGAACACCTCGCCGAGAACGGCGCCAACCCCATATCGTGCCGGCATGGACGCCGCTCTCTCGTTCTCCGACGCCCGGCCGCTGATAGCCGTGCGCGGCCTCGGGTTGACCCTGCCCGGGCCGGCCGGGCCGGTCAACATCCTCGCCGATCTCTCCTTCGACGTGGCTGCCGGCGAGGCGGTCGCGGTGGTCGGCCCCTCGGGCTCGGGCAAGGCCGGCCTCCTCATGGTTCTGGCCGGCCTCGAGCAGTTGACCCGCGGCAGCGTCCGCGTCGCCGGCACGGACATCGCTTCGCTCGATAAGGACGGGCTGGCTCGCTTTCGCCGCCGGCATATCGGCATCGTCTTCCATGACTTCCACCTGATCAGCGGAATGACCGCGCTCGAGAATGTCATGGTGCCGCTCGAACTCGCCGGCCGGCGCGACGCCGAGCCGCTCGCGCGCACCACGCTTGCCGCCGTCGGCCTCTCGCACCGCCTGGCCCATCTCCCGCCGAGCCTCTCGGGCGGGGAGCAGCAGCGCGTCGCAATTGCCCGCGCGCTCGCTCCGCGGCCTTCGCTGCTGCTCGCCGACGAGCCGACGGGCAATCTCGATCGTGCGACCCCGGTGCGGCGGTGATCGACATCCTCTTCCACCTGCATCGCGAGGCCGGCACCACGCTGCTGCTGATCACGCACGATGCCGCGCTTGCCGATCGTTGCGAACGCACGCTTGCGCTCGAGGATGGCCGCCTCGTTGCCGCCGTGGCGGCATGACCGAGGGCAAGGCAGGCGGGGCGGGCGTTGCGGGACTTGACGGTCCGGCCCTGGTCGAACCTCGGGTAGAGACAGGTTCCGCGGGCGGGAGCAGCGCCGCGGACAGCGTCGCGTGGCCTTTCCTTTTCTCGCGCCGCGCGGCTGGCGCGACGCGGGCTTCGCGCCGGCGCGCGCGGGCTTCGGGTGGCACTCGCCTGCCCCGCCCTCGGGGGGGTTGCCGCGATCGGCGGTATCGGCAGCCTGCTGGCCAGCCTGACCGAGGGGCTCGCCCGTTCGGGGCGGCAGTTGCTGGGTGGGGACCTCGAGGTCGGCACCGGTGCTCGGCCGATCCCGGCGGCGCTCCGCGCGTGGTTCGTGGCGCGCGGCGCGCGGCGCGCGGGTCACCGAGGTTGCCACCATGCACGCGATGCTCGTGGCGCCGTCCGGCAAGCGGGAACTCGTCTCCCTTCTGGCGGTCCGGTCATGACTGGCCGCTGGTCGGCCAGCTGCACCTTGCGCCGGCGCTCGGCGTAGCAGCCGCGCTGCACGGGAACCGGCTCGCCGCGGCGCCGCTCGCGCTCGAGCGGCTGGGGGTTCGCCTGGGGCAGGAGGTCATACTCGACCAGGCCCGGTTCACCGTGCGGGCAGCGCTGATCTCCGAGCCGGGTCAGGTGGCCGAGCCCGCACTGCTCGGTCCGCCGGTGCTGATCGGAATGCAGGCACTCGCGGCGACCCGGCTCTCCAGCCGGGCTCTCTCGTCCATTACGTGCTCAAGGTGGTGTTATCTCAGGGAACAAGCACCCCGGCCGTTCGGTCGGCCCTGGCGACGGCGTTTCCCCGTCAGGGCTGGCGGGTCCGCGACGCAACCTCGGCGGCGCCGGGCCTGCGGCGGTTTCTCGATCGCACGGGGCTTTTTATGACTCTCGTCGCGCTGACGGCGCCGCTGGCGGGCGGCATCGGGGTCGTGAGCGGGGTCGGATCCTGGGCCGAGGGATGGCTTCCGTCAATCGCCGTGCTGCGCGCGCTCGGGCATCCGCGCGGCTCGTCGCGGTGACGCTCATGCTGCAGGTGCTGGCGCTCTCGGCCGTCGGCATCGCGGCCGGAATAGTGGCCGGGGCCGGCTTCACGCCGCTGGTCGCCTCCCTTGTTGACTCCGACCTGCCGGTGCCGCCGCGGCTTGGCCTCTATCCGGGGCCGCTCCTCCTCGCCGGCGCCTTGGGGTTTATCACTTCGGTGCTGTGCATGCTCTGGCCGAGCGTCGGTGTTGCCCGTGTGTCAGGTGCGGCGCTGTTTCGCCACTCGGTCGTGTCGGCTCGGGTGCCGCTCTCGGCGCTGATGACCCGTGGCCTCACGGCGGTGACTGCGGCTCTGGTGGCGGCGCTTCTCGGCCTCGCCTTCGTTGGGCACGGACTCCCCTCGGTTCGTGCTGTTCTATGCTGGCGCGGCGCTCGTCTCACTGGTGGCGCTGGCGGCAGCCGGGCGCCTCCTGATGCGCCTGGCGGCGCGGCTGGCGACGGAAAGCCCGGGCGCCTTGGCTCAGGGTTGGCCTTGCCGATCTGCATCGTCCAGGGGCGGCGACAGTGCTGACGGTGGTCTCGATCGGCCTCGGTCTGGCCACGCTCGGTGCTGTGGCGATGATCGAGGGCAACCTGAACGCCGCTCTGCTCGGGCAGATGCCGAAGGCGGCCCCGATCTTCTACTTCATCGACATCCAGAACAACGAGGTGGCGAGGTTTCGGCAGCTCACGCGCAGCCTGCCGGGCATAGAGGCCTTCTCCGAGGTACCGATGATGGGGGCGCGCGTGGTCGCCGTGAACGGAGTGCCGGCGGCCAGGGTGCCGGCCATCCGCGAGACGCGCTGGACACTCGGTGATGATCTCGGGCTCACCAATGCCGCGCGGCCGCCATCCGGCAATCGCATCACAGCCGGACGCTGGTGGCTGCGCGGGTTATCGGGGTCGCCGCTCGTCTCGCTCGATGCGCGCTTGGCATCAGGCTGGGGTGTGGGGGTCGGCAGCGTGCTGACGGTGAACGTGCTGGGGCGCACTATCCGGCTCCGGGTGGCGAGCCAGCGCCGGATTGCCTGGCGGCGGCTCGGCCCGAATTTCTTCCTGGTGGCGAGCCCAGGGCTGCTGTCCGGGGCGCCCCAGACGCACATCGCGACCGTGCGGGCCGCGCCCGGGCGAGAGGCTGCGGTCCTCGCCGCGGTGACGGACGCGCTTCCCAATGTCAGCGCAACTACGGTGGCGGACGTGCTGGCGGCTGTCGCCAGGATCTTCGGCCAGATTGCGAGTGCGCTCGCCGCGCTCGGCGGGCTGGCGCTCACCGCCGGCCTGCTCGTGCTGGCCGGCGCGGTCGCGAGCGAGGAGCGCCGGCGCACCCGCCAGTCGGTCATCCTTAAGACGCTGGGCGCCACCAGCGGCCAGATTCGCCGCGCTTGGCTGGTCGGGTTCGCTCTCGAGGGTGCCGTCGCGGGGGGTGATCGCCGCGTTGGTGGCAACCGGGGCCAGTTACGGGGTGGTGCGCTTCCTGATGCACGGACATTGGATTTTCCTGCCGGCGCCGCTGGTCGAGATCGTGCTGGGTGCGATTGGGCTGCTCGTCGTGGCGGGGCAGTGGGGCACAAGGGCGGCGCTTCGCGCCAAGGCGGCGCCGTGGCTGAGGAACGAGTGGCCGCGATCCTCTCTGTTGCGCCGGCAGCCGATGTGTTAGAAGGCCAGTCGAGCCCGGAGAACCGGGCGCCGCGTGCCTCCACCCGAAGCCGCGGCGGTGCTTGAATCGCCTGCTGTCCAATCCAGATTAACGGGGCGCAGGCACTGAGCCTGGGAGAGGAATTAGGAACCATGGCCTTGAGTCCCGACTATCGTTCGTACTCCGGCGTGTCCGGCTCGGCCGCAACGCAGGCGGTCGTCGATGCCGGCCTGCGGGCGTACATGCTCCGGGTTTACAACTGGATGGCCTCGGGCCTGCTGCTGACGGGCATCGTCGCTTACCTCATCGCGAACACCAGTCTGATGGACCTCTTTTACCATCAGGTAACAACACCGGCCGGAATCGCGCTGCAGCCGACGCCGCTCGCGATGATCAGCATCTTCGCCCCGCTCGTGTTCGTCATGGTGCTGAGCTTCGGCGTCAACCGTCTGTCGCGAACGACGGCGCAGACGCTCTACTGGCTCTTTTGCGCGGCAATGGGGGCCAGCCTCACCAATATCTTCCTCATCTACACGAGTGATTCGATCGTGCGCGTCTTCTTCATCACCGCAGCGACGTTCGGCGCCGTGAGCCTCTACGGCTACACCACGCGGACAGACCTCTCGCGGATGGGGAGCTTCCTGTTCATGGGGCTGATCGGCATCATCATCGCCGCCCTTGTGAACATGTTCATGCAGAGCACAGCGATGCAGTTCGCGATCAGCATCATCGGTGTGATCGTGTTCACCGGGCTCACCGCCTACGACACGCAGCGCATCAAGGCCGACTACGTCCAGTACGCCTATTCGTATGGGCCGGAGCAGGCGGCCAAGCGAAGCGTGTACGACGCGCTCAGCCTCTACCTCAACTTCATCAACCTCTTCATGCTGCTGTTGCAGCTCCTCGGCAACCGCAGCCGCTAACGCGAACAGGTCTCAAGGAAACGGCTCGGATGATCGTGTCCGGGCCGTTTTCTTATTGAATCGCGCTCGCAGTGGTCAGGGCGTCTTGAGGAACGTAGTAAGTTTCTCGGCGGCCGTGGCCTTGTCGGTGTTGTCGAGCGCGGCAAGTTCGGCTGCCAGCCGGTCCATGGCTGCCTCGTAGATCTGGCGTTCCGAAAAGCTCTGGTCCGGCTGGCCCGCATTGCGATGCAGATCGCGCACCACCTCGGCAATCGCCAGCGGATCGCCGGAGTTGATTTTCGCCTCGTACTCCTGGGCACGGCGCGACCACATCGTGCGCTTGATCCGCGCCCGGCCTTTCAACGTGGTGAGGGCGGCCTCGAACAGTTGGCGGCTGGCGAGCTTGCGAAGGCCTGCGCTGCGCGCCTTCTCAACCGGCACGCGCAACGTCATGCGGTTTTCCTCGAAGGTGATGTGGATCAGCTCAAGGCGGTACCCGGCGATGCTCTCGGTGACGATCCGCTCGATCTTGCCGACGCCGTGTGTCGGATAGACAACATGGTCCCCTTCCACGAAGATCTCGGCAGGCGCGGGCGCCCGTGGCGGAAGGCTGATGGCGGGGCGGCCAGGCGCAATCGGCCTGGCTGGCGCCGGCCTTGCAACGGTGGCGGGGAAGCCGCGCGGCGCAGGTGCCGCGGGCACACGTCCCAGTTCGTCCGGCCGGCGCACAAGGGCTAACCCGGCCGCTACCGGCGCCGCCTCAGGCCGGGCCTGCGGGGCCACTGCGGCAGGCGCCTGGACGGCGGGACCTGCGGGCGGCATGGCGGTCCGGGCGAAGGCTTCGCCCGGCACCGCACTCGCGGCGACGGGCGTCGGGATCGGCGGCGCTGCTGGCGGAGCGACCGACGCGGGCCGCGCTGCGGCGGGCTTTGCCGCGCGGGTTGAGGCTTTCGGCGGAACGCTCACGGATGCTTGCTTCACCTTGAGCGAGGCCGATCCGGCCTTCACCGCGGGTTTGGGTTTGCTGAACACCCGTGCCGGCACCTTCGCGGCCGGCTTCTTCACGCTCTTGACATTGCTGCTCGCGGCGGGCCGACGCTGTGCCTTCGCCGGAACTACGCGTCGGCGCGCTGTTGACGATCGAGAAGAACCCTTGCTGGGCACTCCTTGCTCCTTTCGTGACCAAAAACCCCGCCACTCCCGTCTCGCCCGACGCTCGTGTCGCGGGCACCCCGGATCCCAGCATCAACCGGTGGGTACCAGAACGCGCTCCCGCCCGCGCGAGCGGCGTCAAGCAAGCGCTCCTGATCAACTACAATATAACACGATGCGTGCGTTTCGCCACCTGCCCCGAGCGCAGGAGAGCTGGCCCGGAGGATCCGGGCAGCGTGACTGGGCAGCGTGATAAGTGGATTTTCTGCCTGAGGGCGGCGAGGGTCGTCGCGGATCAGGAGAGCACATGACGGGCACGCCGGAACCACACACCGGCCTTCAAGGCGAAGGTGGCGATAGCCGCCCTCAAGGGTGAGAAGACGCTGGCGCAGGTCTTCGACGTTCATCCGAACCAGGTCACGAGCTGGAAGGCGCGGCTTCTCGACGGGGCGGCCGGGGTGTTCGGCCCTGGTCCGGCGGGCGCGCCGGCGATGGATGTGAAGACGCTGCATGCCAAGCTCGGCGAGCTGGCGCTGGAGAACGGTTTTTTGGCCGGTGCGCTCGGCAAGGTCGGCATGCTGAGCGCCAAGCGGTGATCGGCCGCGAGCACGAGATGCCGCTGGCTCGGCAGGCAGCGATCCTGATTCTCGGCCGCAGCGGCCTCCACTGCCGGCTCCGGCCAGTGGCACCGGCCGATCTGGCGGTGATGCGTCGGATCGGCGAGTTGCATCTCGACTACCCGTTCACGGGCGGCCGGATGCTGCGCGACTTGCTGTGTGGCGAGGGCATCGCGATCGGCCGCCAGCGGGTCGCGACGATGATGAAGCGCATGGGGATCGAAGCGATCTACCGCCGTCCAAACACGTCGAAGCCTGAGCCGGGGCACAAAATCTATTCGTATCTGCTGCGCAAGTTGGCGGTCGAGCGGCCGAACCAGGTCCGGGCGATGGACATCGGTGTGCCGCAGCAAGCGGCGTGAGAGATGGGGGATGGCCCCCCGCAACCGGCTTGCGGGAGCGGGTTGCAAACCGCCGTAAGCGGGTCAAAAGCCCGGGTCGTGAGCGTTACGGAAAAGGCGCCGCGAGGCGTCAGGTAGGAGGCAGGAAGGCGGACACCAGTGAACTGCCGTTCAAGTGTCGGAAGTGCTCAGAAGACGTCGAAACCGGCGAGTGATGTTGCGCCGGGATCAGTCCGGACGGTGCCTGCTGGCGGGCCGGACGGCGTCCGGCATAGAGGTAGCGCGATCCTGTTTCAGATGGGGTGATTGGGGTCTCCCCCCGGTAACCCGGTGGCTGCTCCTCTCGGGATGAGAAGAGCGTGGTCCGTGTGCATCGGCCACAAGCATCG
>JAKAWQ010000110.1 GCA_021816925.1 Pseudomonadota bacterium | reverse complement strand
CGGGTGCGGTGCGCGCGGGTGTGGCGCGCGCGGGTGCGGTGCGCGCGGGTGCGGTGCGGCGTCCGCGGCGCCGGCCGCCCTCCTCCTCCGCCCAGTCCACCGGATCAAGCCCCTCGACGGCTAGGCGGGGAATACTGTGGCCGATCAGCCGCTCGATCGCTTCGACTGCGAAGCGGTCGGCAGGCGTGGCGAACGTGAACGCGTGGCCCTCCCGCCCAGCCCGCCCGGTGCGGCCGATGCGGTGCACATAGTCCTCGGCGTGGTGCGGTACGTCGAAGTTGAACACATGCGAAAGGCCGCTGATGTCGAGGCCGCGGGCGGCCACGTCGCTGCAAACGAGGAGGCGGATCTCGCCGGCGCGAAACTTCTCCAGGGTGGCGAAACGCACCGGTTGTGCCATGTCCCCGTGCAACGCGCCGGCGCTGAAACGGTGGCGGAGCAGGGAGCGAAGCAGAATGTCCACGTCGCGCTTGCGATTGCAGAAGATGAGCGCGTTCTGCACGTCCTCATGCCGCGCCAGACGGCGCAGCGCCTCACGCTTGTCGTGCTCGGCGACGAGAGCCAGCCCCTCGACGATGGTCGCGGCAACGGAGGCGGGCTTGGCAACCGTGATCGTCTTCGGGTTGTGCAGGAAGGCATCGGCGAGGCGGCGGATCTCGGGCGCGAGGGTGGCGCTGAAGAGGAGCGTCTGGCGCTGCTTCGGCAGCAGCGAGACGATGCGCTCCACATCGGGGATGAAACCCATATCCAGCATGCGGTCCGCCTCGTCGATCACCAGGATGCGGGTGTCGGTCAGCAGCAGGCCGCCGCGCTCGAACAGATCGAGCAGCCGGCCGGGCGTTGCGATCAGCACATCGACGCCGCGCATCAGGACGTCCCTCTGATCGGCGACGCTCTCGCCGCCGATCAAAAGCGCGTGCGTAAGCTTCTGATACTTGCCATATTGGACGAAGTTCTCGGCGACCTGAAGCGCCAACTCCCGCGTCGGCTCGAGGATCAAGCTGCGCGGCATGCGCGCGCGCCCGCGCGAAGCGCTCAGGATCTCGATCATCGGGAGCGTAAAGCCGGCGGTCTTGCCGGTGCCGGTCTCCGCCGAGCCGAGCACGTCGCGACCCATCAGAATGACCGGAATTGCCTCGGTCTGAATAGGTGTCGGTTGCCGATAGCCCTTTTCTGCAACCGCACGGAGAACGGGTTCGGAAAGCCCGAGATCGGCAAACAGAGGGACGACATTCTCCGCCCGCTCGATTGCGTGCGCGGGCGGCTCCGCCGTGGCGGTGGTGGGATCGATCAAGCAGGGTTCCGTTCGTTCAAGGGCTGGCTTGAGCCACGCGACAAGCGCGGGCGGCACACCTCAAGTGCGCGCAAGGTCGCATGGGGTATGTGTAAAGCGCGCACGAAAGTCAAGCCGCAAGGCGCGCCTTCGAATCGGCGAGTGCGGCCGCAAGCAAAGGTTCGAGCCAGGCGAGATCGCGCCCGGGCGCGAACCAAGCCGCACCCGCACGCGCAAGATCTCCGGTATCGCGTGCAAATTCGAGCGCCGGCGGCAGTGCCGCCGGCAGATGCACCGCGCGGCAGAACGGGTAGTCGCGCACGCGCCATTCCGGGCGATGCGTCACGAAGAACGCAAGCGTCGGCACACTCCACGCATCGGCAAGATGCACCGTTGCGGTGTCGGTCGAAACCACGAGCCGGGCACCGCCGAGGAGGCCGCCAAGCTCGGCGAGGGATGCAACCGCTGGGCAGTACACTAGGCGCGAATGCTGCATCGACGGCCGGCCCTGGGTGACGATCGGCAAATCCTGCAGCGCCAGCAGAAGCTCGAGGAGCCTGGCGTGGAACGGCTCCGGCATAGAGCGAAGCGCCATCGCCGCGCGCGGGGAGACAAGCACATAGCGCGGCGGCAGGAAGCGCAGCCGTTGCGGGCGAAGGGCGTCCGCAAGCCAAAGATTGCGCCGGCCAGAGGGGGGAATGGCCGCGGGATCGGCACCGAGTCGGGCTAGGAAATAATCGATCATGGCGACGCGTCGGAACGCGGGGTCGAAGGCGAACTCGCGGATGTCGATGCGATCCTCGAAAGGGCGTGGACGGGCCGCGCGATAGGGAAACCAAACCGTGTCGGCGAGCGGTCGCGCGGCGACGTAAAGGGCATTGATGAGCCGCCGGCCGAACAGCGGCTTGCGCACGAGGACCAGGCGCCTTTCCCCGAGCGCGCCCGCGGCGCGCGCCGCCGAGAGCGCGCTGAGCCCGATCACGCCATCGCCGAGCGTCATGCCGAAGCCGTTCAGGACGGCGAGGCGGCGCTCGATCCTATGGCCGCCCGGGCTCACGGGCCGGTAGCGGCGAGGATGCGCAGCGCGAGCCGGTGGTGCGGGCGGTCGATCATCGCCCCGTCGAGCGCCAGCACGCCGGCCTCGGGATTGGCGGCGAAGAGGTCGGCCACTGCGCGCGCCCAGCGCACGCGCTCCGGCGGCGGCGTGAAGGCCGCGTGCGCGGGGGCAATTTGGTCCGGATGGATCAGGTATTTCCCGGTAAAGCCCTCGGCGGCGGAGGCGGCGGCTTCGGCGGCGAACCCGGCGAGATCGCGCGGGTCGGGGAAGGGGGTGTCGACCGCCGAAACGCCGGCGGCGGCGGCGGCAATCAGGGTGAGGGCGCGCGCGGCGGCGAGAGGCGCGGCAAATCCGCCGCCCGTGACGCGCGGGCGAATACCAAGATCGGAAGAGAGATCTTCCGACGCAAAGGATAGTGCGGTGAGCCGCGGCAGGCCGGGGGCGTAACGCGAAAGTGCCTGCACGGCGGCGGCAGTTTCGGTGACGAGGGCGAGCACGCCGATCGTGCGCGGCGTAAGGCCCGCCACCACCTCGAGGGCAGAAAGCCGGTCATCGAGGCGGCGAAGCGCCTCCGGGCCGTCGCACTTCGGAAGGAGGATCGCCGCCGGACGGCCCGGCACCACGGCGGCGAGATCGGCGAGGTGCCAGGGAGTGTCTTCCGGATTGACGCGCACGATGACGCCCGGACGCGAGAGCCCGGGCAACAAGGAGGCGACGTACAAGCGGGCGGTTTCCTTGGCGGCGGGAGCCACCGCATCCTCGAGATCAAGGATGACGGCATCGGCCTCGCCCCCGAGTGCCTTGGCGATCTTGCGCTCGGAATCTCCCGGCGCGAACAGCAGGCTGCGTAGGCGCATCACGGCTTCTCTCGTTCGATCGTTCGTCTTCGCATCAAGGCTGCCCGCTCGCAGGTCGCCACGCGGACGCCGGTCTGGTTGAACGCCTCGTGCCGGAACGTGACGATGCCGGCATCGACGCGAGAGCGGCTGGCGCGAGAGGCGAGCACCGTTGTTTGCACACGAAGTGTATCCCCGGCAAACACGGGGGCGGGAAAGCGCACGTCCGTCATGCCGAGATTGGCGATCGTCGTGCCATCGGTCGTGTTGTGCACGCTCATGCCGATCATCAGGCCGAGGGTGAACAGGGAATTGACGAGCGGGCGGCCGAACTCCGTTCCCTTGGCGTACTCGGCATCGAGATGCAGCTTCTGCACGTTCATGGTGAGCGCGCAGAAGAAGACGTTGTCAGCCTCGGTCACGGTGCGCGTCCAGTCTGCATCGATGATGCGCCCCTCGGTAAGGTCCTCGAGGAAAAGCCCGGGCATCGTTCAGGCAGCCTCCGCCACCGGAAAGCGTGGCGGAATCGGATGGCGATCAGCATCCTTGACGCCGAGCGCATCTTCGGCGATCAGGATGCGTTGCACATTGGCGGTGCCTTCGCCAGCATTCAGCATCGTCACGTAGGCAGCGAAATAGCCGACGCGGTAGGCCTCGGTAAGCGCATAGCCGCCGTGGATCTCGGTTGCGGCGAGTGCCGCCCGGCGCGCCGCCTGCGAGGCGAAATATTTCGCCCGCGCGATCGCACGCTGGAACGGCTTCCCGGCCTCGGCGAGGCCGGCAACGCGCGCCGTGAGCAGGCGCGCAGCGTCGGTCTCGGTTGCCATGTCCGCGATCAGGCCTTGGACCATCTGATACTGCCCGAGCGGCCGTCCGCGCACCTCGCGTGCGCGCGCGTAGCCGAGCGAGAGATCGAGCAGCGCCTGGGCAAGCCCGGTGAGCCGCGCGGCAACGGTAAGGTGCCCGTAGCCGAGCGCATGCATCGCAATCGGCTGCGCGGTATCGCCGGGGGCGTTGCGGGGCTCGACGATGAAGGCGGTGATGCCGCGGTGCCCTGCGGCGGGATCGGCCAGCGCAAACAGCACCCCCGCATCGGCCGCGTGGGCGAAGGTGATGAAGGTCTTTTCGCCGTTCAGGATGTAGCGATCGCCGCGGCGGACGGCACGGGTGCGCATCGCGCCCGCCGCATCCGAGCCGCCGCCGGGTTCGGTCAGCGCGAACATGCCGATCTTTTCCCCGCCGATCAGGCCGGGGACAAAACGCGCGATCTGCGCGTCGGTGCCCCAGTTCAGGATGGTGAAAGGGCAGGTCATCGCCTGGAGGTTCATGCAATACCCGAATTCAGGCCGGAGCCGGCTGATCTCCTCGGCGAGCGCGGCGACGGCGCGCAGCCCGAGTGCGGAGCCGCCCAGCGCCGTCGGGAAGGCGGTGCCGAAGAAGCCGGCCTTGCCCATCTTGCGCACGAGAGCACGGGGAAATTCGCCGCGTCGCTCGAAGCCGTCGCTCGCCGGCTCGATGTCGTGGGCGACGAACCGGACAAGGCTTGCACGTTCGGCCTCGATCTCCGGCGGCAAGTCAGAACTCATGCCCGATCCCCGGACGTTCCGCGTGATGCAGCAGACTCGCGGCGCGCCCGCCCGACCGGGCCGCTCACCTCAGCCGATAGAGCCTAGCCGCATTGGCGAATGCGATGCTCTCCCGCACCTCCGGGCTGAGCGCCACCGGAAACGCCTGCGCCGGGTCGTCGAAATCCCAGTGCGGATAATCGGACGCAAAGAGCAGCCGATCGGTGCCGATCCATTCCACGATGTCGCGGAAGTGCCACCGGTGCTCGGGTTCTTCCATCGGCTGGGTGGTGAGCCAGACCTGGCGGCGCACGGTGGTCGATGGGGGCTCAGCGACGTCCGGAACTTCGTCGCGCATGCGTTGCCAAAGCTTGTCGAGCCGCCAGAGGAGCGAAGGGATCCAGGCAAAACCGGCCTCGGTCAGGACAACGGCGAGCCGCGGGTAGCGCGCGAACACGCCCTCCATGACGAGGCTCGTCAGCAGCGCCGCCGCGCACTGCGCGTGCCCCACCATCTCCTCGAGGTAGAAAGAAGGCCATCCGCTGCCGGTGATCGGCTGGCCGCCATAGCCGAAGGCGTGGATGCCGACGGGGAGGCCCGCGCGTTCGGCGGCTTCGTAGATCGGCCAGTAGCGACGCTGGCCGAGCGGCTCGGCGGTGCGGCTGAGGAGCAGCACCTGGGCGAAGTTCGGATCGCCCGCCCAGCGCTCGATCTCGGCTGCCGCCGCCGGACCGTCCTCGTACGGCACCACGATCGAGGCTCGCAGCCGCGCATCCCGCGAGGTCCAGGCATCGACCTGCCAGCGGTTGACCGCGGTGCAAAGCGCGGCGCTGAACTCGGGGTTCTGCATGCCCTCGCCGGTCGGCGTCAGCGGATTGAGGATCGCGAAGGCGACATGGTTCGCATCAAGATGCTGGCGCTGCATCAGGCCGAGATCGCTGCCCGCGCGGCCGCCGCCCTCGGGCCAGGCATCGCGGCGCATCGCACCGGGCTGGCCCTTCGGATAGGCCGGGCCGAGTGCCGGGCCAAGGCGGCGGCGAAGACCGTAGGTTTCGATATGCCGCCACCAGCGCTCGGAAAGATGGGGCCGGAGATCGGCGATGCTGCGCGCGGCCTGGTGCACGTCGCAGTCGATCACCGCCTGGATGGCGTTCTGCGACGTTGTGCGATCGAGCAGGGCGACATTCATCACCGGGTCTCCCCTGGGCCGTTCTCCTCCGCTGCGTCCGCCCCGGGCGGCGGCGGCGCGTTGCCGCCCCGGACGGACGCGGCGAGCCGAGGATAGGTTTCTAGGGCGTTCTCCGCCAGCACTCTTTGCGCGAGCGCTTCAGGAAAGCAGGCGGGGATGGCCGCCGTGCCGTCGAACTGCCAGTGCGGATGGTCGGTCGAGAACAGCAGCAGCCGGTCGGAACCGATATGCTCGAGCACGCGGAGCAGCACCGCTGGATCCTCCGGCGCGTCGATCGGCTGGAGGGTGAAGCGGACGCGCGCGCGCACTATCTCCGCCGGCGGCGCGGCCACCCACGGCACCTCGGCGCGCAGGCCGCGCCAGAATTTCGTGAAACGCCACAGGAACGCGGGCAGCCAGGTCCAGCCGGACTCGATGAAAACGAACACCAGATCAGGGAATTTGGCGAATACGCCTTCCGCGATGAGGCTCGCGAGCTGGGACTGGAACGATTGCGCCTGCGCCGCATAGTCCTCGATGTAGTAGGAGGGCCAGCCGATGCCCGTGACCGCGTGGCGATAGCTGCTGCCGGCGTGGATGCCGACCGGCAGGCAGTGCCGGGAGGCCTCCTCGTAGATCGGCCACCAGGCACGATTGCCGAGTGGAGCGGAGTCGTTGGCGAGCATCAGCACCTGCACGAAGCGGCGGTCGGGCGCGAGGCGGGCGATCTCGGCCGCGGCGCGCGCCGGGCTCTGCGTCGGCACGACGATCGAGGCACGAAAGCGCTGATCCCGGTCGAGCCATTCGCGGGCGATCCAGTCGTTGAGTGCCGACGCGAGCGCCGCGCCGAGATCTTCGCTGAAGGGAAGCTGCACGCCGTAAAGGCAGTTGCAAATGGCGAGCCCGGTGCCGAACGGATCGAGCGCCTCCGCGGCGAGGTGCCTGGGATCCGTTCCGGCACGGGAAGGGGCACGAAAATCCGCCCGCGCGGTGAGCGGCGCGTTCTTCGGGTAGCTGATGGACTCTTGCTCGTCCAGGCCGCGGGCCACGATCTGTTCGCGCCAATGCGGATCGAGATAGGGAGCGAGCGAAGCAAGTCCGGGCAGGACGGGGTGGATGTCGCAGTCGATGGGTGCCAGGGTCATCGCGGGTCGCCGGGCCATACGCGGTAGCAATGGTTCGCCTAGCCGCGCCTAGCCGGCGGCGCAAGCACGGGGCCGGGTGCGTCGGGCGGCTCGGCTGGCCGGGCTCTCCCAATCCGGGATAGTCTGGCGGGACCGAATGGACATGCCGGGAGGGCGCGATGGCAGAGGCAACCTCGGGAGAGAGCGGTCCTGATCTGGCGCTCGGGATTGCGCTTGCGGAGCTGCCGGAGAACGGACTTCTTGCCGGCCAGGTCGGCGGCGAAGCGGTGCTGCTTGCGCGCTCGGGCGATGGCGTGTTCGCGGTCGGCGCGGCCTGCACGCACTACCACGGCCCGCTCGCCGAGGGTCTGATGGTGGGCGAAACGATCCGCTGCCCCTGGCATCACGCCTGTTTCAGCCTGCGTACCGGGGAAGCGCTGCGCGCGCCGGCGCTTGATCCGCTGCCCTGCTACCGCGTCGAGCGGGAGGACGGCCGGATCTTCGTGCGCGAGAAGCTGCCGCGCGAGGCGGTGAAGCCCTGCCCGGCCGCTTCCCTGCGCCGGATTGCGATCGTCGGTGGCGGAGCGGCCGGCAACGCAGCGGCCGAGACACTGCGCAGGGAAGGGTACGACGGCGAGCTCGTGCTCTTCAGCGCTGAGAACTCTCTGCCCTGCGACCGGCCGAACCTCTCCAAGGATTACCTCGCCGGCAGCGCCCCCGAGGAATGGGTGTTCCTGCGCTCGGCCCAATTCTATCGCGAACAAGAGATCACGATCGAGCTCGGCAAGCCGGTCGTCGGCCTCGATGCGGGCACCCGCGCGCTCAGGCTTGGCGATGGCCCCCAAGTTGCCTTCGATGCGATCCTGCTGGCTACTGGCGCGGCGCCGCGCCGCCTTTCGGTTCCGGGCGCGGTGCTGCCGCACGTGCTGACCTTGCGCTCGCTCGCCGATTGCCGCGCGATCATCGCGCGTGCCGCGGAGGGCCGCCGTGCCGTTGTCGTCGGCGCGAGCTTCATCGGCCTCGAGGCCGCCGCCGCACTCAGCACACGCGGCGTCGCGGTGAGCGTGGTTGCCCCCGAGGCGGTGCCGATGGAACGCGTGCTCGGCCCGGATCTCGGGGCGTTCCTCCGCAAATTGCACGAGGAGCACGGTGTCCGGTTCCATCTCGGCGCGGGTGTTGCGGCGATCGAGCCCGAGGAGGTGGCGCTCTCGAACGGCGAGCATCTGCCGGCCGATCTCGTGCTCTGCGGCATCGGTGTCGTGCCCGAAACGGCGCTCGCGGCCGAGGCCGGACTTGCCGTCGGCAACGGCGTTCTCGTCAATCCCTTCCTCGAAACGAGCGCGGCCGGAATCTTTGCCGCTGGCGATATCGCCTCCTGGCCGGATCGGCTCTCCGGCGAGCGGATCCGCATCGAGCACTGGGTGGTGGCGGAACGGCAAGGGAGGATCGCGGCGCGCAACATGCTCGGCTTGCGGAAGCGTTGCGATATCGTTCCGTTCTTCTGGACCCAGCAGTATGACGTCTCGCTTTCCTATGTCGGGCACGCGCCCGAGTGGGACAAGGCCGAACTCGAAGGTTCGCCCAGCGAGCGGGACTGCCGCGTCGGCTATTTTACCAACGAGCGCAAGCGAGCGGTTGCCACCATCTTCCGCGACGCCGAGAGCCTCGCCGAGGAACTGGCCTTCGAGCAGGCCATGCCCGCCGCCGGCTGAGAGCAGATCGCGGCTGACTGGAATCGCCGCAGGCGATCCCTAACCTGAACTTCCTTTTCGCCAAAGCTGTAAGTGGCTGAGAAATAACGGTGAAGAGAGATACGAGGCAGTGTTTACTGGCTACGCTGCCAGCTCCGACAGGTGGCACGCCTTGCGCTGGATCGGCGTCGCTCTGGTGAGGACGGTCAGCGGATAGTCCGGCGTGATCGCGGTGACGATGGTATTGCGCGCCGGGCTGGCCAGATCGGCGAGCAGGGTGCG
>JAKAWQ010000109.1 GCA_021816925.1 Pseudomonadota bacterium | reverse complement strand
CTTTGGCTTTCCAGTCCATGAATGGTTCCTCGATCGTGCCGAGGAGACCCTACGTTCAACGATGGAGGTGGGCCAAAATTCGCCATCACTGCTGGGCCAAAATTCAGTAGCAAAGCCACGCCGCCGTCCGGGCCAGGTCGTAGAACCCGCGCCGGACATGGCTCCAGCAGAACGCCAGCACGCAGGGTCCGCGCGCACCGGCAGGGTCGGCCAGGCTCTTGTAGGCGGCGTAGCCGCCGCACTGCAGGATGCCGCGGTAGCCGCCGAGCAGCGCGCGGGTATGCTCCGTCCCGCGGCCGGGGGCATAGCGATAGGCCACCGCCGGCGGATCGGTGCCGCCCCAGGGCCGGTCGTCGCGCGCGACCGCCCAGAAGTAGCCGTGCTTGGTTCGGCTACGACCGGGGTCGAGCACCGGCACCACGGTCTCGTCGGCGAACACCCGCGCCGAGGCCAACACGATCTCCCGCAGCCGGCGCACCACCGGGGCGACTCGGCCGCCGCGTAGCCCACCCAGAACGCCAGCGTCGCGCGATCGAGCGCCACACCCTGGCGTGCCAGGATCTGCGCCTGGCGATACAGCGGCAGATGGTCGGCGTAGCGCGACACGAGAACATGCGCGACCAGCGCCTCGGTGGGCAGGCCGCCCGCGATCAACCGCGGCGGCGCCGGGGTCTGCACCACGACGCCCGCGCAGGCCTGGCAGGCAGTGTCCTGCGGTTCCAGCACCACCCCGATCCGTGGCAGGTGCGCCGGCAACGCGCCACGGTTGGCGCGGCGCTTCGTGGTCCGCGCACGCCGCAGGTCCGGATCGCGCTGCTCCGCCTTGGCCTCGCCCGCTGCGATCGCGGTCTCCAGATCCTCGAGGCCGAGTTGCAGCTGCTCCTCCGGCAGCCGTTCCGACTTCCGGCCGAACTGCAGGCGTTGCAGTTTTATCAGCAGGTGCCGCAGCCGGTCGTTCTGGCTCGCCAGCGCGTCGCGCTCCTCGGCCAGTACATCGCGTTCGGCCATCGTCGCCAGCACCAGCGCGCGCAGCGCCGCGACATCGGCGGGCAGGTTCGGGTTCGCGGCGGGAGCGGCGTGGGTCACACCGCGAATCCTACGCCGCCGCGGTCGGTTGGGGAATCCGCCGCAGCGGCTGTACGTGCGTCCAATCGAGACCGTCGAACAGCGCCGCAAACTCCACCGCCGCCAGCGCCGCCAGGCCGTGCGCGCCCTTGCGGAAATCCACCGGACGGGTTGCCAGCAACACCCGCACGCCGGGGGGAACCGGGATCATGCCTCCGACCAGCGCCGCCGCCGGGTCGGACCCGTCAGCAGCTCGATCCGCCGGAACTCACCCTTCGCGTCGTCGGTAACGTCAGCCATAACGATAGCTCGAACACTCCAGACCCAGGACGTCCAAGCACATCCGTCCGTCCCAGCGGAAGAAGGGCCGTGGAGCTGCGCTTACCGTCAATCAGCCCGGCGAGCTTGCGCTCGACGGCGGCCAGATCCTTGCGGAGCCCGACCGCCTCGGCCCCGGCCTCGGCTTGCAGCAGTCCGAAAATCCAGGGGCAGGTCACGGGCTTTACCACGGTAAGATAGGCAAGCGGCTGATCCGGCTGACCCGCTGAGTTCAGGCGTCCTTGTAGAGCGGCGCCCGCTTCTCAAGAAAGGCGGTTACCGCCTCGCGATGGTCTGCGGTCTCCAGAAGAATGACCTGCTGGCGATCCTCCAGCGTCAGGGCCGCGTCGAGCCCCGGCGCGTCGATTTCGGCGTTCAGCGTCTCCTTGGTCAGACGCAGGCCCATAGGCGCAGTCTTCAACATGTCGGCGGCAAGCTTGAGACCGAGGTCGAGGAGTTCGTCTTCGGGCGCGATTTCGCTGACGAGCCCCATCCGCAGCGCGCGCTCGGCGTCGATGAAGCGGCCGGTGAGCAGGAACTCGGACGCGTTCGAAAGGCCGACGAGACGCGGCAGCAGATAGCCGGCGCCCATGTCGCAGCCGCCGAGGCCGACCTTGATATAAGCCGCGTTCATGCGCGCATTCGGCGCCGCGTAGCGCACGTCGGCGGCGAGCGCGAGCGAGAATCCGCCCCCACAGGCGGCGCCGTGAATTAGCGCAACGATCGGCTGCGGACAGGCGCGCATCGCGCGCACGACGCCGGAATAAAGCTTCTGCATCGCCATCTGCCGCTGCGCCCGTCCCGCTCCGCTTTCCGCGAAAGCGTCCGTGCCGAGATCGGCCCCGGCGCAAAACAGCCGGCCTTCTCCGCGCAAAACGACCACGCGCACATCCAGCCGCGACTTCAGTCCCGCGAAATAGTCGCTCAATTCCTCCGCCATCTGCGGTGAGAGCGCGTTGAGCGCCTGCGGGCGGTTCAGCGACAGGATTTCAACGGCGTCGCGCCGGTCCAGCTTCAGCGTCGCGTAACTCATGGCGGTCCTCAAATCGGCGGATGATCTTGGACTTCCGCATATTTGGCGTAGCCCTTGCCGACACCGTATTCGACGATGCCGTAGCCGACATCGTCGCCATCCGTCACTTCGATCACATGATCGCTCAGCGTGCGAGCGAGCTTGCGCGTCGCCGCATCGTCGAGCGACCAGACGTCATGCTCGGCGTAGAGCTTGCCTTTGTCGTCGCCGTGCGCCCAGCCGTTGAGGCCGCCGTAAAGGCCACCCTTGAGGTAATAGCGTCCGGGCAGCGCGCGGATTTTCAGCCGCCGCCGCGAGCCGTCGGAGAATACGGCCTCGAACTCGGCGCTTTGCAAGGTCTGCCCGAGCGCGTCCTTGGCCCACACGACATCATGCGAGACGTCTTCCAAGCCAAGAATCTGCTTGGCGACGGCCCCGACCCCGCGCACCTCCTCGCCGGAGATATAGATCTTGTCGCCGGGCGCGCGCTCCTTGAAGAATATGTGCAGGCCGCGCCCTTTGAACTGCGCGGTCGTCCAGCAATAGAAGAACGGCGGGTAAAAGGTCAGCGGCGGATGGCTCTCGTCCGTGCGCATCTCGGCACGAATGCCCCAAGAATGGTCGCGTTGGCCGAGCCATGTCGCTTCGTTCACTTCGCGCCGCTCACCGGCGACCTCGATCCATCCGCGATAGGCGCCGAGTTGCTGGGCGCGGGCCATGTGCTCGGTGACGCGCCCGTTGCGCCGACGGAAGTGCTCGCCTTCCTCGTGGGGATTCATGGTCGCTACGAATTCGAGTTCGAAGGCGAGGCCGGACTCGTTGGGTTTCAGCGCGAGCCAGTGCCGGCGCAGGCCCTCGAGGATTTCGATCTCCAGCGGCCCGATCGTCGTCTCCAGCGGATTCGGGCGCAGCCGGCGCGAGACCCGGAAATTATACTGCTTGCCGCCGAAGGCGACCCCGGCGAAGCCGTCCATCACGTTACGGTTCGGATGCCATCCAAGTCCGATGTCGAAGATGAAATCACCCCCCGGGATGGGATGTCCGGTGTACCAGAGCCGCTCCATCCATGCCGGATCGGAACTCATCACATGATCGAAGGTCGTCGGCAGTTGATGCCCGAGAAAATCGTCCTGTTTGCTCAGCATGCTCAGCCCTACTCTGCTCCGCCCGACATTTCCACGAACATCGGCTTGGCGCTGGTCGTGAGTTCGTATTGCGTCTGTTTCTTGATATAGTCGTCGACGATGGCCCACGCCTTTGCGACAGCGTCCACCCGCTCGCCGCCGTGTCCCGCCAGCCAGTCGATCAGGGCGCACATCTTTGCATCGCCCTCGTCCCGGGCGGCCTGGAGATCCACGGCGTCAGGCAAGTTTTCCGGCGCCGCGACGTCGGGTAGCGGCGCGTCGGGCAGATCGGGGGCAAGATCTGCAAGCGCGTGACTTGCCTCCTCCAGCGCCCGCAATTGGCTTGAGAAAAACGCGTTCGACCAGGAGGCGCGCAGCTTCAGGCTGTTCAACATGTAGATGACACCGAACGCCTGGCCACGCGCATAGTCCCCCTCGATATGGGGAACGACCTCGGCGCGAAGCGTAGCCGCCATTCCGTCGACGAGCCGCTCAAGCGAGTTGTTCATGACGACGCCCCCAGAATCTTCGCGATCTGCCGGAACACCGGCGCAATCTGCGTCGCCATCGCCGGCATACGCATGTCGTTGAACAAGCCGTCCTCGAAACAGCGCGCCGCCGCCATATGCGTGAACGCCAGTTTCAGCAGGGAGAACACGATGTAGAACTTCAGCGTCTGCGGCGCGACTGTCAGGCCCGACTGCGCCTCGTAGCGGCTCAAGAACTCCTCCTCGCCGGCGAGACCGCAGACAAGGCCGGTGCCGCCGCGATATTGCGGCAGAAACGCCCAGCCGAGATCTTCGATGGGATCGCCGAGATGGACCAGCTCCCAATCGAGAATCGCGGTGATCCTGCCGTCGCGTTCGAGGAAATTACCGAGCCGGTAATCCCCATGCACCAGCGACAGGCGCTGCGCCTGCGGCGCGCGCGCGCGCAACCAGGCCAGGGCGCGATGCGCCATCGGATGGGGCTTTAGCGCCCAACGCCGGAACCGCGCCTCCCATTCGTCGATCTGCCGCAGCGCGGCGTTTTCCAGCGTGACACCCTCGCCCCAGCGACGCAGCGGAGTCGCGCGCCAGTCGAACCCGTGCAGCGCCGCGAGCGCGCCGATGAAGTCTTCCGCCAGCCGCTGGCGCCGCTCGCCTTCGAGCTTCTGGCTCTGCGTGCCCCAGGGCAGCGGCGTATCGCCCTCGACCTTCTGCGACAGGAAGAAAGGCGCTCCCAGAATCGAAGGATCGTCGCTGGCGAGGTAGGCGCGCGGCGCCGGAACGCGGCTCTCCGCAAGCGCGCTCAGCGATTCGAACTCCGGTATGGCGCTGTAGGGGGCGAAAAGCCCGTAAGGCGGTCCGACGCGAAGGATCGCCTCATCCGCTGGGAGAAACCCGCGCAGCCGAACGCCGTAGGTGCGCCATGAGAAGCCGGCGGGATATTTCGTCAGACCGTCGACGAAAACGCGGCCGCCAGCGGCGCGGCCGAGATATTCGGCGAGCCGCTCGGCCAAGTCGTCTGCGTTCTCAAACGCAGGCACCGCCGCCCCGTCCGCTCCTTGCGCTTCCTGCACCTCTTATCCTCGCCTTGCGCGATTTCCACCGCGTGTCGATAAACTAGCACATTACTTTGCTCGCCACAACTCCGGACCGGAGCCATCAAGTGGACTCTCGACGAACGCTGCCGTAGCTCTCACAAGCGGCCTGGTGTAGACAGCCGCGGGGAGGATATGATAAAGTAGATTACCAGTTAACGATCCCTATCGTCGCTTCGACCCGCCCGGGGTCGCCGCGAGATCGCGTCGGGAGGAAACGAACGCCATGAAGCTTACCGCCTTCAACTTTGAGGTCGTCGACGGCGTCGCGCATATCACGATGAACCAGCCGGAGCGCGGCAACCCCATTGACCAGACTTTCGCCGCGGAATTCGACCGGCTGGCGACGGAGTGCTCGGTGCGCAAGGACGTGCGCGCGGTGCTCATCGACGCCAAGGGCCGCTTCTTCAGCGTCGGCGGTGATCTCGACGCCTTGACGCGCAGCCGCGAAGATCTCGCGCGTTTCGTGTTCGGCGCGACCTCCAACCTGCACATGGGCATTTCGCGCTTCGCGCGGCTCGACGCGCCGGTCGTCGCGGCGGTGCATGGCATGACGGCCGGCGGCGCGGTGGCGCTGGTCGCTGGCGCGGATTTCGCGCTCGCCTCGGCAAACGCCAAGTTTTACGCCGCGTTCGCCGGCATCGGCGTCGTCAGCGACAGCGGCGGCACCTATTTTCTGCCGCGTCGCATGGGGACGCGGCGGGCGGCGCAGTTCTACATGCTCAACGAAACGTTGAGCGCGGAAGAGGCCGCGGCGTGCGGACTCATAAACAAGGTCGTCGATGCCGAGGCCTTAGAAAGCGAGGCCTGGGCGCTGGCGCGCCGGTTGGCGCAGGGACCGACGCGCGCCTACGGCGAGGCAAAAAACCTCATGCTGTCGAGCCCGATGGAAAGCCTCGAAGGCCAGCTTGAACTGGAGGCGCGGGCGATGGCGCGGGTGACGAGCACCGAGGACGCCTGGAACGCCATGCGGGCCGTGCTCGCCAAACAGAAACCCGCCTTCGAGGGCCGCTGAAACTTCCCACTTTGAGGCGACGAGATGCTGTTCAACGAAGACCAACTCGCCATTCGCGACCAGGCGCGCCGCTTCGCGCGCGAGCGGCTGGCGCCACATTATCAAAGGCGTGAGAAGGACGGCGTGATGGATCGCGGGCTGATCCGCGAGATGGGCGAACTCGGCCTCATGGGCGTTGACTTGCCGGAGGCTTATGGAGGGTTGGCTGCGCCGGGGGTCACGGCTGGGATCATTGCTGAGGAGTTGGCTTACGGCGACTTCAACGTGAGCGCAGTTCCGGTCGGGGTCTCGCTGCTCGGCGCGGTCATCATGAGCAGCGGCGCCCGCTCGCTCGCCGAATACTGGGTGCCGCGCATGGTCAGCGGCGAAACGCTGATGGGCGTTTGTGTCACGGAACCCAGCGGCGGCTCCGATGCCGGCGCCTTGAAACTGCGCTGCCGTCGCGACGGCGACCAGTACGTTCTCGACGGCGAGAAGACGTCGATCACCTTCGCCGACAGCGCCGACGCCTTTATTGTGTTCGCTCGCACCGGCGCCCCCGAAAGCGGGGCCGCGGGCGTGACAGCGCTGATTGTGCCGGCGGATGCTCCGGGCGTCGCGCGCACCCGGTTCAACGATGTCGGCAGCCGCATCATCGGTCGCGGCTCGGTCTTTTTCGACGGCGTACGTGTGCCAGTGGAGAACCGTCTGGGGGAGGAGAACCAAGGCTTCACCCATGTGATGCGCGGCTTCGATTTCAGCCGCGCATTGATTGCACTGCAATGCGTGGGTTGCGCTCAAGCCTCTCTGGACGAGACCTGGGCCTACACGAAAGAGCGCACGGCGTTCAACGCCCCGATTGCCTCCTATCAGGGCGTCACGTTTCCGCTCGTCGAGGGCGACAGCCAGATCGCGGCGATACGTCAGCTTTCCTATCACGCCATCGCCTTGCGCGACGCCGGACAGCCGCATACCGCCGAAGCCGCGATGGTCAAGTGGATGGGACCGAAGACAGCGTTCGACGTCATCCACCAATGCCTGCTCACCTTCGGCCACTACGGATGGTCGATGGACCTGCCGCATCAGCAGCGCATGCGCGACGTGATGGGCCTGGAGATCGGCGACGGCACGGCCGGCATCATGAAACTGATCGTCGCCCGCGAGCGCGTCGGCCGTGTCGCCGTGCAGTACGGAAAACGTTGAACGCCGAAATGACCGAACGCGCCCTCAAAGCCGACCGCGCCGCGTTTTGCGACATGACGCACGTATTGGCGAAGGAGAAACTCGCGCCGCTCGATCGCTTCTCGCTGTCGCTCGAAGGTGAACTTCCGAAGAGGCCCTTTTTGTATGCCGATTAACAGAGTACTGCCGTCAAGGGACGACGCACTGGTGCTGTTCCGGTCCATCGCCGACTGAGCTGCTGCTGGTTTGGTGGACACCGAGTTAAGGTTTTTCACCCGATCGGAGGCCGAGGATGCAGCGTCGAAAATCCAGCCGAGAGTTCAAGCTTGAGGCGGTGAAGTTGATCGAGGAGCGCGGTTCAGTCGGTTGCTCCGGCGGCCCGCGACATCGCCGTGGCGGAGGGCGTGTTGCGGCGCTGGCTGCGGGAAGGAGATGCGGATCCTCATCAAGCCTTTCCCGGGCACGGCCAGGTCGAGCCGGAGCAGCAGGAGCTGATGCAGCTGCGTCGCGAGGTCGCCAAGCTGAAGGCGGAGCGTGACATCCTAAAAAAAGCCGCGGCCTACTTTGCCAAGGAGCTGACATGAAGTTCAGCTTTGTGGCGAAGCCCCGAGGGGTCTGGCCGGTGCGTTGGCTTTGTGAGGCGCTCGGTGTCTCGCGCAGCGGCTTTCCCGCCCGCCCAATGCGAGGGCCCGCACGGATGAGGCGCTGACGGCGCGGGTGCGGGCTTCCCGCGGATACCGGCGAACGATCCCGCGCGGCGATCGCGGCCAATGTGTTGGATCGCCAGTTCGAGGCGAGCGCGCCAAACCAGGAATGGGTGGCGATTTCACCTGTAGCTGGACAGCCGAAGGATGGCTCTACGTGGCAGCCGTGATCGACCTGTTCTCACGCCGGGTGGTGGGCTGGTCGATGAGCGCCCAACTGGTCACCGACGCGCTCATGATGGCGATCTGGCGCCGTGGCAAGCCCAATGCCTTGCTGCACCATTCCGACCAGGGCAGCCAATACACCAGCGAGCAGTTTCAGAAGCTCATGGCCGATAACGGTGTCGCCTGCAGCATGAGCCGCTCTGGGAACGTCTGGGACAATGCCGCCATGGAAAGCGTCTTCTCGTCGCGGAAAACCGAACGCACGGCACGCAAGGTCTACCGAACCCGCAATCAGGCCCGCGCCGACGTGTTCGACTGCATTGAACTTTTCTACAACCCGCAACGGCGCCACTCGACCATCGGCTACATCAGCCCTATGGAATTCGAAAGGATCGCCGCCGCGAGCTAAAGGTGGTGTCCACCAAACCAGCTGTCGATGGCGGTCTGAATCCGCGCATATTCGGCGGCGGCGAAAAAGTTGGCACAAACTTTGCCGTCGAACTCTTGGCGGCGAAATCGCGGGGCGAGAGACCCCTGTCAACGCCGCTACGGGATGCACACATCTTGTTGCCATGAAGAATCGAGACGGGTTTTCCATCGGATGCCATGCTCCATTCTGTCAATTCGCAATATTCAACCCACCATAATTGGAATGGAACCGTATCCATTATGTTCGGATAAACGTTTGATATCTTGAGAAAATTTGAAATGCGTGAATCCCGTAGGTCAACGCCGATAGCCGCCGAAGGGGTGCTCGTCCTCAGCAATTCTAAATGGGATATTGGGGCTGTTGTTTCTGACGATCACTGTTTGACTGGTAGGGAGAAAGGCGTGTCTGGTTGGGCCGGCGCGTCAGGGTGGGCGTATCGCGGCGGCGGCGATGGATT
>JAKAWQ010000108.1 GCA_021816925.1 Pseudomonadota bacterium | reverse complement strand
GATCGAGCCGATCGCTTCCCACTGCGAGGCATAATTGCCGCCATGCTCCAGCACCATCCGGACCGCACGGGCGCGGACCTCAGGCGCATACCGAACCGATGTCTTCCGCTTCTCCATAGCTCCATCCTCTCAAGGCTTGGAGCCGGCAAATCCGGGACGGTTCACCACACCTGGTTCGGGCGACGCGATCACGCGTTTATCCTGATGGCGGTTCAAACGGGGTTGCGTCTGTCGGAGATCACGGGGGTCAAACGCGAAGACCTTGTCCTTGGAGCCGGCGCTCATGTGCGGGTCATCGGCAAAGGCCGCAAGGAGCGCTGTACTCCATTGGCCAAGGGTGGACACCCGCTTCATCGTCACCCGCCTGGGCGGCGGCTCGGCCCGCAGCATCTACCAGAACATCTCTTGCCAGCGCGGGCAGGCGGAGAACCACAGCAAAGCCTGGAAGCGCCATCTCGCCGCCGATCGCACCTCGTGCAGCAAGGCCACCGCCAACCAGTTCCGTTTGTTCCTGCACGCCGGCGCTTACTGGCTGCTGCGGAGTTTGCGCTCGCTGCTGCCGCGTCGATCGTCCTGGCGGGTGGCGCAGTTCGACACCCTGCGAGTGCGGCTGATCAAGCTTGCCACCCGCGTGGTCGAGCTCAAATCAAAGATCAGACTGCACTTCCCGACCGGCACATCGGATCAGGCAACCTTCGGCCTAGCGCTCGGACGCCTGGCGCGGCTGATCAGATGACCGCCGGGGCAGCATGCCCCGGACCTCCGCCCTTCTCCCCGCAACGCCGAACCGCCTCTATCGCCTGATCCCACTGCCGAAGCGGCAGCGATGGCGCATGGCCGCCGCAACCATCGGTAGATCGTATGCCGTAACGGCTCGGCCGGGCAGAAGCATGATGCATAAAGCGGGTTAGCCGTTGGGACCCGCGTGAACGAGGGTGCTCGTTTGCGCGCGTTGCGCTACAGTCAGCCTGGGTCGGGAGGTCGGCCATGCTGTCTACCAGTTCGGCATTCAAGAGGGACGCTTCGGCTGCGCTTGCCGACGTCGGGCTACAGCGTGCGCTCGAGCGGACCAAGCCGCATTTTCAGCACCGCCGGACGGCCGCCGTGGCCGCCTTGCCAGAATTCGAGCAACTGCGCGAAATCGGGCGGGAGATCAAGGACCACACGCTCGTGAACCTCGACTTCTACCTCGATGCTTGGGCCGAAATGGTGGAACGGGCGGGCGGCACCGTGCACTTTTGTGCAACGGCCGCGGACGCGCGCGAGGCGATTCTCGGCATCTGCCGCCAAGCGAGCGCGAAAATCGTCACCAAGGGCAAATCGATGATCAGCGAGGAAATCGGGATCAACGATTTCCTGGAGGCAAATGGCATCACGCCGGTCGAGACCGACCTTGGAGAATATATCGTCCAGCTCGGCCATGAGCCGCCCAGCCACATCATTGCTCCGGCCTTCCATCTCAATCGCGATGACTGGGAAGCGCGATTCCGGGCTGCCCACAAGGACCTGCCCGCGGATCGAGTGTTCCGCGAACGGCGCGACATCCTGACCGAGGCGCGTGGAGAGCTTCGGCAGCGCTTTCTCGCCGCCGATGTCGGCATTACCGGCGCTAACTTCCTCATCGCCGAGACGGGTTCGAGCGTCATTGTGACGAACGAGGGCAACGGCGACCTGACACAGACGCTGCCAAAGGTGCATGTCGTGCTCGCCAGCATTGAGAAGCTGGTTCCGACGCTCGAGGATGCAAGTGTGCTGCTCCGGCTGCTGGCACGATCGGCGACGGGTCAGGATTTTTCCGTCTATACGACATTCTCGACCGGGCCGCGACGGCCGGGCGACCTCGATGGGCCGGAGCAGTATCATGTGGTGCTGCTCGATAATGGCCGGTCTGCCATGCTCGGGACAGAGTTCCAGCCCATGCTGCGATGCATTCGCTGCGCCGCGTGCATGAACCATTGCCCGGTCTATGGCGCGATCGGTGGGCACGCCTATGGTTGGGTGTATCCTGGGCCGATGGGCGCTGTCTTGACGCCGGCACTCATCGGTGTGGATAAGGCTCGGGATCTGCCGAATGCGTCCACCTTTTGTGGTCGGTGCGAGAGCGTTTGCCCAATGAAGATTCCGCTTCCCAAAATGATGCGGCATTGGCGCGAACGGGAGTTCGAGCGGCATCTGGGGCCGCCGTCCGGGCGCCGCAATCTTGCCCTTTGGGCCTGGTTCGCACGGCGGCCTACGGCGTACCGATTGACTGCGCGGGCAGCTTCGCTGGCACTCGGTGTGCTCGGGAGAAAGCGCGGGCGGTTCCGAAGTTTGCCGCTTGCCGGTGGCTGGACGGCGGGACGTGACCTGCCTGCACCCGAGGGAGAGACATTTTTCGCCCGCTATGCGCGGCAATCGCGGGTGGAGCGGTGAACCGGGACGCCATGCTGACGACGCTGCGCCGCTGCCTTGGCCGCGGCGCGCTCCCGCCCGATCAGGCGGCAATGTTGCGGGCGCGACTGGTCCGGCATCCACGTGGCCTCGTTCCGGCGCGGGCGCAGTTGGCCCACGTGGAACAGATCAGTCTCTTCGTGCGAAACGTGGAGAAGGAGTACGGTACGGTCGCTTTCGTTGCGGACTTTGCCTCGGTGCCGGCGGCGGTCACGGAGTATTTAGCGAAGCAAAACCTGTCCAGCGAACTGATCGTCGCACCACACCCGGAGCTCTTGGCACTTCCCTGGGCAGACCGAGCGCTCTTGCGATGGCGCGTCGGCCGGGCAGAGGCTTCGGACGTCGTGAGCCTCCAGCATGCTTTTGCCGCCGTGGCGGAGACGGGCACTCTGGTGCTGCCCTCGGCGGCCGAACGGCCGACCACGCTCAACCTCCTCGTCGAAACCGAGATTGTCGTGCTCCGAACGAGCCGTGTGGTCGGCGCCTATGAGGAGGCCTGGGACCTACTGCGCGCCGAGCGACCGGGGTTGCCCGACGGAGGCTTCATGCCGCGCAGTGTGATGCTGGTGACCGGGCCTTCGCGCTCGGCCGACGTCGAGCAGATGCTGGAACTCGGCGCCCACGGGCCACACCGGCTCCACGTAATTCTGGTGCAGGATGGTGCCGCCGCGGCGCCCGCGTGCTGAGCCGTCGGAAGCCGCGGCCGATCGCAGCGCCTGGCGGCATTTTGCCGCCGCGGTCCGGCCCCTGCGCCATGGCGCTCGCCACCCGGCGCCGCTTACCCCCGCGCCGGTCGCGCCGCCGATACGCGCGAGCAGGCACAAGACGAGCCTCCGGCAGCCACTGGTGATCGGCGAGCCGCCGGCCGGCCTCGACCGAGCGAGCTGGCGCAGGCTTTCCACGGGGAGGACACGGCCGGCACTGCGGCTTGATCTGCACGGGCTGCCGGCGGCGCGCGCGGCCCGTGCCCTCGAGGGGTTTCTCGCCAGGGCCGCCGAGGAAGGGCACCGTACGGTGGAAGTAATCACCGGCCAGGGGGTCGGGGCGGACGGTGGCGTGATCCGTCGCGAGCTTCCCCACTGGCTGAACGGTTCAGCCGTCCGACCACTCCTCCTTGGGGCATGCCACTCGCATCCCGCCAACCCGGGCGCGGTGCTGATCCTGCTTCGCAGGCGACGATGACGCCGTTCGGGGCGCATGTCCGCAGCCTGCGGTTGGCGCGGGGCATACGGCTCATCGATTTGGCAGCGGGACTCCAGGTTACCCCTGCCTATTTTGACAAAGTCACATCCGGCGTGTGGTGGCAGCCGGAAGGAGAGGGGCGACAGGCGGGCTGGGGAACGAATGCCCTCTTGGCATGGGAGGCCGGTGTCGAATCGATGGGTATCCATCGAATCGAGAGGGACGTGGAAGGCGAAGTGACACGGGCACTTCGCGGCGTGACCGCATTTGCGGATGACGGCTGAGTGGATCACTGGTCGATGGCGCCGCAGCGGCATTCGGGGCGCTGAACCGGCGCTACGGTCGGTTCTTCCGCACGCGAACGCGCGACAGCGCGGCGATGGCAAGGCGTTATCTGCAAGGGCTGGCGCAAGCGGGGGACTGCCGGTTCGCCGGGATGGCGGCGGTGGTTGAACACGGCTGCGCGCAGCAGTTCCAACATTTCATCAGCAACTCGCCGTGGAACCATGAGCCGGCTGTGGTGCAGATCAGCCAGGATGTGGACCATCTGCTTGGCGGCAAGCCGAGGAGCTGCCTGATCATCGACGAGAGCAGCTTCCCCAAGCAGGGTGATCGCTCGGTTGGCGTGACGCGGCAATGGTCGGGGCGCCTGGGCAAGGTGGACAATTGTCAGGTTGCGGTGTTCGGGGTGCTGACGGACGGCCAGCGGCACGTGCCGGTGGACATGCGGTTTTATCTGCCGAAACGCTGGATCGAGGACCTGGCGCGGTGCGATCAGGCCGGGGTGCCGGAGAGCGCACGCAAGTCGACGACGAAAAGCCAACACGCTTTGGATATCGTGCGGCAGGCGCGGGCCCGGGGGCTGCGGTTCGCATGGGTCGGTGTCGATGCCGGCTATGGCAAGGAGCCAGCGTTCCTGCGGGCGCCGGATGATGCGCAAGAGGTGTTTGTCGCCGATATCCATAAGACCCAACGGGTTTGGCCGCAGGCGCCCGGGATCCATGTTCCGCGCAGGCCGTCGATATACGCGGCCGGCCACTGCGAAAGTTTACAGAGAGTGCGTTTCCGCACTTTGCCGTCCTCGCGGTAGCTCTCGCGCAGCAAGATCGCGGGAGGCAAGTTCCGATTGGGAACCGACTCGATATACATGGCGGATCACTGCCACAATGAGCCGCTGCGTACAAGTCTCAAGTTTTACATTACATGGCTACATATGAGAGCGATCTCGGGCCATGATTCGAGTCCTTCCAACGGTTGATGGTAATCGGGAGAAGGAAGTTCGGGTTAAGAGGCCACGGGGCCGCGTGAATCCGCTCGGGAAAATCAGGAAAAGCGCGTTCGGCCAGCCTGAACGCGCTCGAGCGCTCCGCCGTATCGCCTCACCCGCGCCCGATCATCGGATCCATCTGCCGAGGTCAATGGCTCTTGGCCTGGCGTACCAGGGCGCTGGCTTCGCTCCGCGTGCCGCCGACGCGGGCGGCGAGTGCGGCGGCCATGAAGGCATCGAGATCGCCGTCGAGGACAGCGGCGGGATTGCCTTTTTCGAGGCCGGTGCGGAGGTCTTTCACGAGCTGGTAGGGCGCGAGCACGTAGCTCCGGATCTGATGGCCCCAGCCGATATCGGTCTTCTGGCTGGCCGCAACCGCCGCCGCCTCCTCGCGCTTCTGCAGCTCGCGCTCGTAAAGGCGCGCGCGCAGCATCTGCATCGCGGTCGCACGGTTGCGATGCTGGCTGCGATCGGTCTGGCAAGCGACGACGATGCCGCTCGGCAGATGGGTAATGCGGATCGCGCTCTCGGTCTTGTTGACGTGCTGGCCGCCGGCGCCGGAGGAGCGGAAGGTGTCCACCTTGAGGTCCGCCTCGTTGATGTCGATCTCGATCGTCTCGTCCACCACCGGATAGACCCAGACGCTGGCGAAACTGGTCTGGCGCCGCGCGTTGGCGTCGAACGGGCTGATGCGCACGAGGCGGTGCACGCCGGCCTCGGTCTTCAGCCAGCCATAGGCGAAGGGCCCGGAGATCTGCAGCGTCGCCGACTTGATGCCGGCCTGCTCGCCCGGGCTCTCCTCGAGTTGCTGGACCTTGTAGCGATGCGCCTCGGCCCAGCGAATGTACATGCGCCGCAGCATCTCGGCCCAGTCCTGCGCTTCCGTCCCGCCGGCGCCGGCATTGATCTCGACATAGGCATCGTTCGCGTCGGCCTCGCCGGCGAGCAGGCTTTCACCCTCCCGGCGCTTGGCCTCCTCGGCGAGGCGCGCGAGAGTGCCGAGCGCCTCGCCCATCACGGCGACCTCACCTTCGGCCTCGGCCAGCCCGACCAGCTCCATTGCGTCGCTGGTATCAGCTTCGAGGCGGCGCACCGCATCGAGCCCGGCAGTGAGCCGCGTGCGCTCGCGCAAAAGCGCCTGCGCGGCCATCGGATCGTCCCAGAGGGTAGGATCCTCGACCCGGGCGTTCAGCTCGGCCAAGCGCGCGGAGGCGGCATCCCAGTCAAAGATGCCTCCTCAGCAGCGCCAGCGATTGCCGGATCTGCTCGTTCAAAGCGTCGGCTTCGGCAGACACGGGAGCCTCGATGCCAGGGTCAGGTGAGAGAGATCAATAAAGACCGCTCATTCCGGCGTCGAGCCCGGAAGAGGCGGTGGCGGTTGCCGCGGCCGTTGCCGCCGCCGGACCGTTCGCCGGAGCGCCGGCGCCGCTCGCACCCGCGCCGCCGGCAACGGTCAGCACTCCCGTTTGCGGGGTCTGGCCGGGCTTGAAGGCGCCCACCGCAACCCCGTCGGCGGTGTCGAAGCTTTGCATGGTCATGCCGGGCGGGATCGGCCAGTGCAGCACCGGGCGCCCCTTGAGTGCGATCTTCATGAAGGCATTCCAGATCGGCGCCGAGACCGAGCCGCCGACCACGTTGTAGCCGAGGCTCTTCGGCTTGTCGAACCCGACCCACACGATCGTCACGAGGTTTGGGGTGAAACCATTGAACCAGGCGTCGTTGAAGTTGTCGGTCGTGCCCGTCTTGCCGGCGATCGGCCGCTTGATACCCTTGCCGGCCAGCACTCCCGTGCCGCGCTCGACCACGCCGCGCATCATCGTCACGAGCTGGAACGCGCTCGCCTTGTCGGCGATGCGTGCCTGGCGGCTGACGAGCTTCGGCGGCTGGCTCGCGCTGCCGCCCGCGCAATTGGCGCAGACCACTTCCTTGGAGCGCCAGATCACCTTTCCCTCGGGGTCGGCGACGCTGTCGATCAGCGTCGGGGTGACCTTGCGGCCAAGCTCGTCGAACGACGCATAGGCGCCGGCCATGCGCATCACCGTGGTATCGAGCGCGCCCAGCACCGCCGGATAATAGAGTGGGAATTTCCGCACGACGCCGAATGCCTCGGCGGTCTTGGCCACGTTGGTAAGCCCGACAGCCTGCGCCACGCGCAAGGTTGCGAGATTGACCGACTGCTCGAGCGCCACCTGCATCGCGATCGGTCCCATGAAGTTGGGATCGAAATCGGAGGGCCGCCAGACGCCCGCCGCCCCCTGATTGATGACGAACGGCGCGTCGAGGAATTTCTGGCTGGGCGGGATGCCTTGCTCGAGCGCGGTGATATAGGTGAAGGGCTTGAAGCCGCTGCCCGGCTGGCGCTTCGCTTCCATCGCACGGTTATACTGGCTCTTGTCGAAGCTCCAACCGCCGGCCATCGCGAGCACCCGCCCGGTGCGCGGATCGAGCGAAAGAAGCGCTCCTTCGACCTTTGGAATCTGCATCAGCGAGAGCATCACAGGGCCCCTCCGGTGCGTGCCGCGGGCAGAGGATACGGGCTTCACCATCACCACGTCGCCCGGCCGGAGCGTGTGACGCGCCCAGGCGAGATCGGCAGGTCGAAGCATGCCGTGCCGGGGCGTACCGGGCGGCGCGGGCCCGACGGGTGGCGCATTGGCCGCGGGGGCGAGCCAGCCGACATCGGCTGTCGTGGGAGTCTCGGAGAGGATCACACCGAGCCGCCATGAATTGAGCATGCCCGGGGGCCGCTTCACCTGAGCGAGATCGTTCGCCCAGCCGGCGGCGAGCACAGGACCGGGCGCGAGCTTCGCCAGCGGGCCGCGCCAGCCGCCGTGTGCGCGGTCATAAGCAAGGAGGCCTGCCCGCAGCGTGGCGACAGCGGCGCGCTGGAGCCTCGGATCGAGCGAGGTACGCACGATCAGCCCGCCTTCCGTCGCCCGCTTCAGGCCGAAGCGGTTGATCAGTTCCTGGCGCACGGCAGTGACGTAGTAGCCGGCCTCCGGCAGCGGCGGCGGCGGCGGCCCGGCGGCGCGCGGCACCAGCGGTTCGGCCATGGCTGCCCGCTCCATGCGGGCGGAGATATAGCCGTCCGTGTGCATGCGCCCGATCACCCAATCGCGGCGGACCATGGCCGCGGCAGAGTTGGTGAACGGATTGTAGGTGCTGGGCGCCTTCGGCAGACCGGCAAGAAAGGCCGCCTCAGCCAGCGTGAGCTTGTCGAGCGGTTTGTTGAAATAGGCCTGCGACGCCGCCGCCACCCCATAAGTGCCAAGCCCTAAATAGATTTGGTTGAGGTAGATGGCGAGAATCTGCTCCTTGCTCAGCACCTGCTCGAGCCGGAGGGCAAGAATCGCCTCCTGGATCTTGAGCGGCAGGGTCATCGGCTGGTCGAGCAGGATGTTCTTCACCACCTGCTGGGTGATCGTGGAGGCGCCGAGCGGCCGGCGACCGCTGCCGATATGCAGCAGATCCCAGATGCCGGCGCGCACGATTGCGAAAGGGTCGATCCCCGGATGGTACCAGAAGTAGCGATCCTCGGCGGATATGAACGCGTTGCGCACCAAGGGTGGAATCTCGGAATACGGAACATAGATACGTTGCTGTGGACCGAAATCCGCGATCAGCCGGCCGTCCGCAGCAAAAACCCTAGTCATGACCGGCGGGTGATAGTGCCGCAGCACGTCGACGCTCGGCAGCCCGGCCGAGAAATGCCGGTAGCCGAGATATCCGACCAGGCCGCCGGCGGCGAGGAGGATCAACCCCATGCGTGCCATGCGGCCAAGCCACCCGCGCGCGGCGCGCGCGCCCGCAACAGCCGGCCTGTCCGGAGGGGGCCGGCGCGAGGAGGATCGCTTTTTCTCACGCCCGCCGCCGGACCGCCCGGGCGGAAGGAGCGGCTCGCCGGCTTTCAGGGGGTCACTCATGCGGGCCTTATATCCGTCCGCTGGTGCGGCGGAACAAGGGACCGTTTGCAACGCCGCGCCGGCATGACTGGCAACCTTTGCCTCCTCGCACCGTAAGGTGCCGCTGTCGCTAGCTAATCAATCTGTCTGGTTTTGGTAGGGCGTGATCTGTCCGCTCCGTTCTTGCTCTGTGCCGGGGCATGCTCCGGCACAGAGCGGCCGCGATGGGAGCGTGTCATGCGGCCCGTTGCTCCGACTGGATGATCGTGCCGTTGGCATCGTAGTCGGCCGGCCGATGCGGCCCCCGGAACACCGCCAATTGGCCGTCCGGA
>JAKAWQ010000107.1 GCA_021816925.1 Pseudomonadota bacterium | reverse complement strand
CCCAGAACCTGATCCGAAACACGCCCGGCAAGGTCTCAGTACGGCTCAAGCGCAAGGCTGCCGGCTGGGATGACAACTTCCTCGCAGGCCTGATCGCGCGCTAGGCTGCTTCACCCGATTCCCCTGATGAGGCGAGAGAAGCAGCTTGACCCCGACAACCCCAATCCCCAATCAGAGAAGACTCTGAAAGATGGCCAGCGCTCGCATCGGTTTTCTCCACCTCCTTCGTAAGCGAGACCGGCAGCGCTCAGCGCTGCCGGTTGGGGGCGGTCACGGACCCTGCGGTGCCGTCCGTCCTTTGCGGGAAAGACCGGCCCCCGACTTGCCCGGAACGCGCCGGAGGCGGGCCCTCTCGAATGCGGAAAAGCAGACGATCGGGACATGATTTCCCAAAGGCTCTTCGCCGCACCGCCTGCCTTCCCCGCGCGTGCCTTCCCCCATCCCCGAACGCGTGAACCGGGAAACCCGCCCGCGTTATCCCGGCGTCGCAGGGGAGTGCGGCGTCAGCCGCACTCCTTCTGCATCCAGCCCGCGCCGTCCGGATTCGGCCGCCCGTCGGGGAAGGTCGGATAATGGAAGATCATGAGGCAGCGTTGCCGCGGCAAGCCCGCCGGCGCCGCCCGCGCCGCGATCCGCGGCGCCGCCTGAGCCGCGGTGGCAGCCGCAACTGCCGATCGCACCGCAGGCGCCGCCATGGAAACCGCAGGCGCCGTGACTGGGCAGGGCTGGCCGGCCGCCTGCATCGCTTGCGCCACGTGCCGGTCCTGGCACATCAACGCGACCGCCGCCTTGTGCTCGCCCATCTGATAGAGCACGACCGCCGAGTTGCGCCGCTCGCAGCCCGAATCGGACCACATGCCGCCGAGCGTGATTCCGAAGCCCGCCACGCCGACGCCGCCGCTCGCGCCGACCGCGCATACGTTCTGGCCGCCCCACGAGGGCGGAATCACTTCCGGAACGTTGTGCACGGTATAGGCGCCACCGTATGTCACGTTGTCGTTGACGGTCGGATCGGCGGCAGTATTCGCCGACCCTCCCGGCGGGTCGACGTTGTAGATCTGCGTGAGGCTCGCGCTCGAGCTGCCGGTTGCCGCGTAGGAGCCCGAGGCGGACGTCGCGACCGCCCCGCTCTGGCTTACGGCCCGGCTGGTCTGCGCCATCGCCGGGTCAAAGAGGAGCATGGCAAGAGCCATGCCGAGCAAGCTGGCTTTCATATCTGTCTCCATAAAAATCCCGCCGTTGGCACGGCGGGGTGTCGGGTCCGACTCCTTCCGGGGCTGAACCCGACAGGGGAGGAGGGTTAAAGCGGCGGCAGAGCGGTCATTTTGGTGCTGAAGTTCCCGAAGGATCCCATCGCACCCTCGTGACCGCCGGCGCCCGTCTGCGAAGCGTTCAATGTTCCGGCATTGCCGAGCGAGCCGGAGAAATTTGTCCCCCCGCTCCCGGAGGTTCGCCAGTCCTGCACCGTGACGCTGGTCGGGCCGCCGGTTGCCTGCGCGCCGCCCATCGTGCTGGAGAAGCCGGTGGTGGCGCCGCCGGCAATCCCGCCTCCGATAGAGGCGGACCCGGAGGTGCTCGAACTGCCGCCGCCCGAGCTCGTGACGGCGGTGCCCGTCGATCCGCCGAGGGTGAACGAGTTCGTGAACCCGCCCTCCGCGTACGCCGCGCCGGAAACCCCGAGGGCAAGCGCGGCGCCCAAAATCATTGCCTTTCTCATGACTGTAAGCCTTTTCAATCTCTTTTTCGCTCCCGCGGTCCAGATGTTCCCCGCCCCGGGAATCGGGGACCTCCGACCAAGCCCGCCCGCCCGGCGCTCGCGCCGGCTCGCCGCGTGCCCGGAGAACCGTTCATGGAAGCGTTAATGCTGCCGACAGACGCCGCGAGGTTGTTTTCGGCGTTAACGGATGCACGCAAGAAGGCATTGCTGCGCCGCCAAGTCAACCAAAGATCGTTCACTTTCTAGTAACACCTACCAATCTTTAGACGCGGCTCGACCGTCGGCCGGTCCACGCAAGGCAGTGCCGCCGTTCGCCCCGCACGCTGATGGAGATAGCTTGATCCCGGCAGTCCCGGTTTCCGATTACGCCCCGCTTGCGCGGCGGTGCGCGCCCGCGGCCGGGTGCGACACAAGCGCCGTTCCTCCTGGCCGGAGCGGACGGCCGCCGAACGAACCCCAACCGGCACCGCCGCGGGGTGTGCAGGAAACCATCGATAAGGCGACGACGAATCGCTCCCGCTTCCTCGCAGAGGCGAGCCGCGAGCATCTTGCCGACCTGGAGGACGTCTCCATTGCAGAACGCTGCCTGACCGACATTCGCGCCGGTCGAGGTGCATCTGACCATGGCACTCTTTCCCTTCGCTTCCCTCCGCGCAGGAGCGTAGCTTTGACCGAACCTTGCACACGCTGCTCGAGCGCAAGCGGAAGATGGCCGCGGGCCTTCTTGCGCCGCCGGCAGCAACCCGCGCCGACGAGGATGAGCTGTTCCGCGCAACAGTCGGGGAATGATAGCGACCAAGCGAGCTCTGGCAGGCCGATGGTCGAGAGTACGGCTGCGACCTGGAAAAGGCTGGCGCCCTGGCGTCGGTTGTTCTTGATTACCTTGCCGCATTACCTTGCCGCGGCCGCATGCGCGGTCCAGCGGCGATGCGGCCGCTTGGTCCGGCGAGCCAGTCGCGAATGGCACGCAGCCCGGTGAATCCACGATGCTGCTGGTGAGGATTGAACTCACGGCCTCTCCCTTACCAAGGGAGTGCTCTACCACTGAGCTACAGCAGCGCCGGCCGGGGTATAGTCTCCGTGCCGCTAGCCGGGCAAGCAAGCCGGCCCCGGCAAGCTGCACTCGGCAGCCCGCCGCCGCACCGATGGGAAGGCCTTATGACCGTTCGCCCGCCGAAGCAGCGCAACTCCGAAAAGGCCGCGCGTCTCGCCCGAGAGGCAGCCGCGCTCCGCGCCAATCTTCTCAAGCGCAAAGCCCAGACGCGCGAGCGCGCCGAGGCCGGCGAACCCGCCGCCGCGCCGCCGAAACCCTGCCCCGCGCGCGGCTGAGCCTGCGCCCGGATTGGGATTGCCCCAGCTCGGCCGCCTGCGCTAGACGGCCCTCCGCCTCCGAACCGAAAGGGCGCCGATGCCCGTGCTGCCCGACCGCTGGATCCGCCGCATGGCCGAGGAACACGGCATGATCGAGCCCTTCGTCGAGCGCCAGCAGCGCAGCGGCGTCATCAGCTACGGCCTCTCCTCCTACGGCTACGACGCGCGCGTCGCCGAGGAATTCAAGATCTTCACCAACGTCGATTCCGCAATCGTCGATCCCAAAGCCTTCAACCCGGCAAGCTTCGTCGATCGCCGTGGCGAAAGCTGCGTCATCCCGCCCAACAGCTTCGCCCTCGGCCACACCGTCGAGTATTTCCGCGTCCCGCGCGACGTGCTGGTCATCTGCCTCGGCAAGTCCACCTACGCCCGTTGCGGCATCATCGTGAACGTGACACCCCTCGAGCCCGAATGGGAGGGCCAAGTCACGATCGAGATCAGCAACACAACGCCCCTGCCGGCCAAGATCTACGCCGGCGAAGGCATCTGCCAGTTCCTCTTCCTCAAGGCCGAGGAGGCGTGCGAAACCAGCTACGCCGATCGCGCCGGGAAATACATGCGCCAGCGCGGCGTCGCGCTCCCACGCCTCTGACGGAAGGAAAAGAAAATGGACCGCATCCGGATTCGCGGCGGCCGCCCGCTCTCGGGCGAGATCGCGATCAGCGGCGCCAAGAACGCCACCCTGCCGCTGATGGCGGCGGGCCTCCTCACCGGGGAAAAGCTTGTCCTCTCGAACGTCCCGCGCCTTGAAGACATCCGCACGATGGCGACACTGCTCGCCCAGCACGGTCTCGACGTCACGCTCCTCGACGCCGAAGGCCGCAGGCTCGCCATCGGCGGCCGGATCCGCAGCACCGAGGCGCCCTACGACATCATGCGCAAGATGCGCGCCTCGATCCTCGTCCTCGGCCCCCTCCTCGCCCGCGCCGGCGAGGCCCGCGTCTCTTTGCCCGGCGGATGCGCGATCGGCACCCGCCCGGTCGATCTCCATCTCAAAGGCCTCGAACAGATGGGCGCCGAGATCCGCCTCGAGGGCGGCTACATCGAAGCCCACGCACCCGGCCGCCTCAAGGGTGCGAGCATCGTCTTCCCGTTCGTCTCGGTCGGCGCCACAGAGAACCTCTTGATGGCCGCCGTCCTTGCGGACGGTGAGACCGAGCTCGTCAACGCCGCCCGCGAGCCGGAGATCGAAGACCTTGCGCGGTGCCTCAACGCCATGGGTGCGCGCATCCAGGGCCTTGGCACAGACCGCCTCGTCATCGAAGGTGTCACGCGCCTTTCGGGCGCCGAGCACAGCATTATCCCCGACCGCATCGAAACCGGCACCTACGCCTGCGCCGCCGCGATCACCGGGGGCGATGTCCTGCTCCGCCACGCCCGCCTCGAGCACTTGGCTGCCGTCGGCCGAACGCTCACGGAGTCCGGCGTCGATCTCAGCGAGACCGAGCGTGGCATGCGCGTCGCGCGCCGCAACGCGCTTTCCGGCACCGACGTGATGACCGAGCCCTATCCCGGCTTCCCGACCGACATGCAGGCGCAGTTCATGGCCCTGATGGCGATGGCCGAGGGTGCGGCGATGATCACCGAGACGATCTTCGAGAACCGCTTCATGCACGTCCCCGAGCTCAATCGCATGGGGGCCCGCATCAACGTGCACGGCGCCTCGGCGATCGTGCGCGGCGTGCCGCACCTCTCCGGCGCGCCGGTGATGGCGAGCGATCTCCGCGCCTCCGTCTCGCTCGTGCTGGCCGGCCTCGGCGCCCGCGGCGAAACCACCGTCAATCGCGTCTATCATCTCGACCGCGGCTACGAGACCGTGGAGCAGAAGCTCGCCGCCTGCGGCGCTGATATCGAGCGCGTGCCCGGATGACGCGTTGGCCCGCCCCCCTTCCGGCCCTGGCCCTTGGGTGGTGGAGGCCCGGCCATCAGTCCGGAGAGGGCATGACGGCCATCGATCCCGCCGCAGCGCTCGAGCCTGCACCCGCGGCCCCGCTCGTGCTGGCACTCCCCAAGGGCCGGATCCTTGAGGAGTGCAGGCCGCTCCTCGCCGGCGCCGGCATCCGCCCTGTTCCCGACTATGCCGACGAGGCAAGCCGCCGCCTCCGCTTCCCGACCGATGATCCCGGCCTCGATGTCGGCCGCCGCACATGCCGCCTCTGCCGGCGTCAACCGGGGTCTTCGCGCCTCACTCCGGCGCGGTCGCGCCTTGCCTGATCGGCGCGATACTCGTGGCCACCGGGGTCAGGCGAGACCGCAGCGCAGCACCTCGATAGAGTGAGGCCCGACGGCAAAAAGCTTCATCCTTGAACTCAGGCCTTGTAATCTCAGCCTCCGGCGGTCCCGGTTCCCATCCAAGGACCGGCCCGTCCACATCTATCGAACCCGGACATCGCCAGCGCCCCGACCCTGCCAACACACCGCCTACCTCCCTGAGGTGTGGCGGCCGGCCTGGATGGCCTTGCAGCGGCAGGACCCGCAATCATGGTGGGCTGCCATCACTTTTTGAATTGTCCTGCCGAACCGATCACATGGCCTAAGTGGCCAGCGGGGGTGTGCCCGAGGCGAGCCGAAGTGCGGCATGGAACGAACATCACGCCGGATCATCTTGGCCTTGTCGCCGCCACCTCGTATGGTACCGATCCCCCCTCTTGGATTGCGAACCCGCCTTCGCCCGGTCGGGCGGGAGCGAAAGACCACGGCCAAGTGACGTCGTCCTGGTTCGACTTCTTCGACAGCACAGGAAAGGAACGAAGAATTTCCGTGTCGGATCTTCAAGAAAGCCTGCGCGAGATCGATGCCGGTCTGGACAAAATCCAGAAGCTAGCAAAAGTTGTCGTTTCGGCAATCGCCCGGGCACGAAGCGCCGTCAAGAGCGGCGAGCTTTCCGAAATACCGAAAACGCTCGCGGCGATCGACCAGCGCATGACCGAAGCACGCGCCCAAGCCGGAGACCTCCCCGAGCAATGGACATTTGACGCCGCCGCGTATCTATCCGACGGCAGATTTGTCAACGATCTCAAGGCAGCCGCGGCGAGAGCCGACCTTTCCATCTTTGAGAAAGACGGCCGAATTTATTGTTTCCCTCTGCTGTTGCGTGTCGAACCCAAAGAGCTGGGTGTCAAGCTTGGCCGAAGGTTAGAACGTCGCATCAACCCGAGCAAATTGGTGCAAATGTTGATTCGCACGCAAAAAGCTCCGCAGCGCTTCCGGGAAGAGCAGTTCCTTAACCTTCTTTACCAAACCTGGCGCCAGTTGGTGGGCGGTGCTTGGCCCTCTTCCGGTCCCGGGCGCGTGATCGCTCTGTCCGGCATTTACGAGACGCTCACACTTTTCCCGGAGACCGACTATCCCGCCGAGGAATTCGCCCGCGATCTTCTTCTTCTTGATCGCAAGCCACACCTGCTCACAAAGGACGGCTGCCGCTTCGAGCTCCCTGCCTCCACGTTGAGCAAGGGCAAGACAAAGCGAATCATCGCCTATGACGAACAGGGCCGTGAACACACCTACATCGGCCTTCGATTCGTAAAGGATGGGCTGATATGACCGTACCCACGTGCGAGTGGCTCGAGATCCTCGAACGGGAGTATCTTGCCGACTTCATCACCGCCGGCGGCGCCGCGGTCAAATTCGTGGTCAGTGACAACGACCAGCTGTTGGCCGTCCAAGGCTGCCTTCGAGAAGCAGCTGACCAGCATAACTTGGCCTTTGTCGCGATCGATTCTGCCGATGCCAGACTGCATATGATCCAGGATGTCTTTTTCGGCATCGCCCGCGCCCTGGATTGGAACTGCCTGGCTCAGCGCTTCGTCGAGACGCTGGTCGAAAAGAACGACTACGCCTAGCCAAAGCCCGGCGACGCCGTCCCGATGCAGGAGCTCGCACGGACCAATCGGATCGACATCACATTGCTCCGCCGCGACATAAAGCAATGGCTCACCAAGGGAGTCTTGCGCGACAGCGAAATGACCCAGGATTTCCGCGTGGCCATGACTCAACTGTGCCTCGGTCGGATGGAGGTTCCGTCCGCCGAGGCCGCCATCGAGATACCGATCACGCAATGGCTCAAGGGTGAGCTTCGCGCGATCGGCGCGCTCAAGAACGCTCCGATCACGGCGAGGATCACCCGCCACAACGGGCGCGCAATGCTGCGCTCCGCGTGCCGATGGTTGCGAAAGTGCGGCCAGCACGGCCTTTGTCTGACGCTTGACATCCGTAGCCTCGGGAAAACCAGGCGGGCCGCCGGCGATCGGCTGTATTACAGCCCAGGGGCCGTCATGGACGGATTCGAAGTGCTCAGGCAGCTCATCGACGACGCCGAACACTTTAGTGGCATGCTGCTGGTGGTTCTTGCGGACAACACCCTGATCGGCGATGACAGAAGCCGGTCCCTCAATGCCTATCTCGCACTCAAGATGCGGGTCTGGGACGATGTGCGCGCCGAAAGTCGCGACGACCCCTTGATGCCGCTCGTTCGCCTGGTACCATCGCCATTTCCGGTACGAGGCGAGTTCGAGGCCCTGCCATGAATACCGATACGCGCCTTGACGCGCGCAGTGCCATAGAAGCGCTGCGGGCCGGGGTCCCCAATCGGGCGGCCATCCGCCGGTTGGGGACACCAGATAGCCCCCTCGTCCACGATTTCGAAACGCGGCTTCGCGCGTCCCGCCAAGCGCTCCGTGATGACCGCCCAGTGGACGGGATAGTCATTGCCGGCGCGTTCGGCGCGGGCAAATCCCATCAACTCGGCTACCTCGCCGAGTGCGCGGGCAAAGGAAATTTCGTCGTCAGCTTGCTGCCGATCAGCAAGGAAACGCCGCTGTTCGACCCTGCCAGGCTGTTTGCGGCGGCCATTCGGGCAGCGGTTGTCCCAGACGCCAACGACGACGTCATGACAGCCGCCATGCACCGACTCGTTGAAAAACTTGGCCGGTACGATGACCTCGAGCTTTGGACCAGCGGAGAGGTCAAGAGCGGACGGCTTAGCTCGATGTTCGCTGCGCTCCTATGGCTGATCCCGAAAAAAAGCATTGAGCCGGACATCCTTGCCCGGATCGCCCGCTTCTTTGGTGGTGCGAAGCTGAGCGTCACCGATGTCAAGCGGTGGCTGCGTGAAACGGGCGCATCGAAGCTGTTCCCACTTTCTCCCGTTCGCGCGCCGGAGCTGTCCCTTCAGCGTCTTCGCTTCGCGCCCCGCTTGCTCGCCGCTGCCGGGTTTGAGGGTTGGTGTATTCTGCTGGACGAAGTCGAGCTGATCGGTCGCTATAGCGCGATGCAACGCGGTAAAAGCTATGCCGAATTGGCGCGCTGGCTCGGGATGGACGAGAAGAATTGTGTTCCGGGGATCCTTACCGTCGCCGCTATCACCGAAGATTTCTCTAACGAGATGTTCGACCAGAAAGCCGACGACGAAAAGATTCCTCAGCTTCTCGAGCAGCGCGGCCTGGCGCAACAGGCGGAGATGGCCAGAAAGGGAATCGCCAGGCTGAAACGGCAGGACCATCGGCTCAATGCTCCCGGCCAATCACTGCTGCTAAAGGCTCTGGAAACGATCCGCATTTTGTACGACGATGCCTATGGATGGATCCCACCGGACACCGAAATGACGGCTCCGCAAGCCACCAAATTCATGCGTCAATACGTGAGGTCTTGGATCACGACCTGGGATATCCAACGGCTCTATCGCCAGGAGACACAGATCGAGGTAAAAAAATTTGAACCCGATTACTCCGAAAGCGATGCGCTGGAGCAATCGCCTGACGCCGACGAAGGAAATGAGTGACGGCCGCCGGGGATATTCGCTGTCGCCCTATCGTCAACGCCTACGGCCTGGAATGGCCGGGTCCTTTCTTCGCATATCATACCAACCCGTGCGGTCGGTGACTCTTGGGGCTTCTTGAAATTGCAGAATTCTGATTCGCTCTGCGGGGCGGCGATTCGCGCTTGGCAGGCACTGAATGGGCGTGGCACTGACGATCACACGGGCGGACCACACGCCGGCTGACCTGCGGTTTTCTGGCTTGCAAGAGCGACG
>JAKAWQ010000024.1 GCA_021816925.1 Pseudomonadota bacterium | reverse complement strand
CCTTGAAGCCCGGTGTATGGGTCCGGCGTGCTCGTCTCGTCATGGTATCTCCTGTTACGCGGCATTTTCGCCGCTCTCAGGCAGATTTTCCACCTATCGATCTGTCCGAATTTCCCCGGCCACCTCTGCCAGTGGGTCGGCCCACGACCTTGGGGCCTTGGGGTTCGGGCGGGAAGCAATGCCAATTTGCCAATTTGCCAAGCGCGGTTTGCTTTGAGCTCCCAAACTTGCGGTGTGCCCGTCCCTGGGTGGAGGGTTGCGGATGGCGACGCATATCGGGCCGGTGAAAGACCGGCTTCTTATCGTGCTCGGAGCGGGCTCGACGGTCCATGCGGGGGCGCCGACTACCGCCGAGATCAGCCGGCGCGTAGGTCAGAGTAGTGACCCCACCGTTGTATCCGTCGTGAGAGCGCTCACCGCGCAGCGAGGCAAGGCAGGTTGGGGATTTGAGACGGTGCTCGCCGTTCTTGAGGAGCTCGACGAGTTTGTGCTTCGAAAGCAGGCGCCTGGCATCTGCGACCGTGCTAGTGGGCTTCTGAGCGGGTTCGCCGATCTCCATCCGAGCATCGCCCCTCCAGCCGGTTCAAGCTTTCTTTCAGTGCGGGTTGGTTTTGTGAATGGTCTGCATCGGTTTTTGATGGAGAGAGCCCGGTTGTCCGATACTGCGCGGATGCGAGGGTTCTTCCGGATTCTTTTGAAGGAGTTTGATCTGACCGTCGTGACGCTGAATTATGATGATGTTGTCGACCGTGCAGGCGAGTGGTTCGATGGATTTGGCCCTCTTGGCGGCGACGACGACCCCGCTTTCTTCGACGTCGAGGAGTGGCTTCAGAGGGCGAACAGTGCCGCGTCGGTTCTTATCCATCTCCACGGCAGCATGCGGTTTGGTTTTGCGACTCGGCCGTTGGGCCAGGCTCCTGAGGTCGCCAAGTACCGGACTGCGGCGAATGCGTGGTGTTCGCTGGGTTGCGATTGGGAGGAGATGCGCGGCGGGGGCGCGGACGGTCGTCCCCTGAAGATGCCGCTGATCAGTGGGCAGCGCAAGGATCGGACGATGACGTATGGTGCCGCCCCATTTCCCTTCTTGTACAACGTGTTTGTGAATGTTGCCTTGAGCTGCTCGCGTGCTTGTGGCAGGGTACGGAGGCCACGACGCGCACATCAGTCATTGGTTATTGCATGGGGTGGCCGCTCGGGTTCACGGGCCGCGATGGCGGGTGGTGAAGTTGTGGTTGCAGACCTTGCGGCCGCGGGCGGCGGCATAGGCGGCGGTGCGCATTGCCTGAGTAAAGCCCGCGCGCGCGATCGTGTCCTCGAGGCGGAGCTGGAATATGTTCGAGGAATAGACGCACATCTCGTCGCGCAGCGCACCGCCGAGCAGACGCGCGATGGGCTAGCCGGGCGCCTTACCCTGGATGTCCCAGAGCGCAATGTCGATCCCGGCCATCGCCTGGATCAGCGCGCCGCCGCGGTCGTAATAGAGCGTGGCCCCGTACATCCTGTTCCAAAGGCATGTCGTTTCGAGAGGGTTCTCGCCGACCAGGAGGGAGGAAAGGCCGGTGACGAACGTGTGGGAATAGGGTGCCTCGATGACGGCCTTGGCGGCGGGGAAGCCGTAGGCGTCGCGGCGGGCGGCCATGAGCGAAAGCTCGGCGAGGGCGTGCTCGAGGGAGGCGATGCCGCCGTCGAGGTGGCGGCCGAGGCGGAGAGCGGCGAGCGCGGCGCGGGTTTCGAGCGCGATCCGGACATCGACCACCTGCTCGATCCGTTCGTGCGAGACCTCCATCAGGCGGATGCCGCGATAGGGAGTGCTGGTGACGACGCCCTGGCTTTCGAGGAGGCGGAGCGCCTCGCGGCCGGGGACGCGGCTGATGCCGAGGCGGCGTGCGACCTCGAACTCGACGATGCGGTCTCCGGGGAGGATCAGACTGCACGCGGTGCCGGCGACGATGGCCTCGACCGCGAGATCGACAAGGGTTTGCGGGCGAAGCGGCTGCCAGTCGGGCGCAGTTTCGGCGGCGGGCGCCGAGGCGGCGGGTGCGTTGGCCAGGCGGGGCGCTTGACAGTCCGCCTACACTGATGATCGTATACGATTCGTCAAGGGCCGAGGGCCCGCGCGTGGGAGGAAACGAGCATGAGAACCATCATCCTCGCCTTTTGCCTGATGTTTGCTTCGGTGCTGGCGAAGGCGCAACCGTACCAGTTCGAGGCTACGCCTTCGTTCGATCATTGCGGGGATTCTTCGCTGCTCAAGGCGCAAAAGGACGGCATCACCCTCGGGATTTCGCCCTCGCCGCCTTATTCCTACATCAACCCGAAAACGGGCAAGGCGGGCGGCATCGACGTCGAGATCAATGATGCGGTGCTGCACTGGCTCGGCATCACCAAGATCCATTACAGCGTGGCGCCGTTCGGGCAGTTGATCCCGGCGCTGCTGGCGCACCGGATCGACGTGATTGCGGCCAACATCCACATCACGCCGGACCGGATCAAGGTGATCTCGTTCACCGGCCCGGCCTGGTGGTACGGGCCGGCGATCGTGGTGCGGAAGGGCAATCCCGAGCATCTGACCTCGTTCGCAATGCTGAAGGGGAAGAAGATCGGTGCGATCGCGGGTTCGGCGGCGGATGAGTATCTGCGGCATATCGGCGCGCACGTGGTGCCGTTCTCGACCGATGCCGAAGAGTTTGCCGCGATTTCCACGGGGCGCGTGCAGGCGCTGGTGGAGGACGACGTGAAGACGATCGGCTTCATGAAGGCGAACCCGAACGCGCCGATCGAGATCGTGCCGAACGTCGCGGTGCCGACGGACCTGATCTTCAAGTACGGCTACGGCTATGCGCGCTACGGGATCAGGAAGCAGGATTGCACGCTGCGCGCCGGCTACACGCAGGGGCTTGCGGAGGTGCGGGGCGTGGGCGAGGTTTCCGCGATCCTGAAGAAGTATGGGCTTTCGAACCGGAATTTCGTCTTCTTTCCGCTGCAGTAGCGGCGAGGCCGGCATGGACGAACTCGCGGAGCGATCCATTCGGGCGTGAGTCTGCTCGATCTGCTGTCAGCCCGATCGCGATCGCCGCATCGCGCCACGCGCGGCGTGCGTGGTGCTCGGCCATGCCCCCTTCAGGGGCTCGCCGGAGGCTCTCGCGATGGCGCCCCGGGGAAGGCGGATTCGGCGGCGGCTGTTATAAGCCGGCGCGGGAGCCGGAGGATCGCGTGCCATGGAACTGCTCAATCTCGCGGTTGTCCGGAGCTACGGGTTCGTTTTCCTGGAAGGCCTGGCGATGACCACCTTCCTCACGGTGGTGGTGTTTGCGCTTGCGGTGACGCTGGCGGTTCCGCTGGCGGTCGCGCGGCTGACGAGTTCGCGGCTGGTGCGGTGGCCGGCGGATCTGTTCGTCGAGTTCATCCGCGCGACGCCGCTCATTCTGCAACTGATCTATATCTTCTATGTGCTGCCGAGCCTCGGGCTGAGGCTCGATCCGGTGACGGCGGCAATCGCGGGCCTGACCATGAATTATTCCGCCTACATGAGCGAGGTCTATCGCGGCGGCATCATGGCGGTGCCGCGCGGGCAATACGAGGCGGCGATCAGCCTCGGGCTCTCGCGGGTGCAGATGTTCGTCCGGGTGATCCTGCCGCAGGCGGTGCGGATCGTGCTGCCCTCGCTCGGCAATTACCTGATCTCGCTCTTCAAGGACACCGCTCTTGCTTCGGTAGTGACGGTGCAGGAGCTGATGTTCCGCGGCGAGATCATCGCCGCCCGCAACTACCAGTATTTCACGGTCTATACCGTGACGGCCATTCTTTACTTTGCGGTGGGCTATCCCTCGGCGCTCCTGGTGCGGCGGCTCGGCGGCGCGCGGCAGACCTTCGCCGATCTCGGCGCCTGAGCGCGGCGGCGGGGAAGGAGGGCGCGCGGACCTTGGTGGCCCGGCGCGCCAGGGGCAGTGCGGTTTGTCAGCCGGCGACCGGCCCCGAGCGCGGCAGGATTTCGGGACGCGCGGCGCTGCCCTCGTAGCGCGATTTCGTCGTGAGGTAGGGCGCGACGGTGCGCTGGACCACGAATTTGAGGCCGGTTGCGATGTTGGCCGCCCCGATAAGTCCGCCGGAGCCGACCGGCTTGACGATGCGCTCGCCCATCATCTCGCCGGAGAGGAAGAGGTCCTGGCCGATATAGGCGAGGCGTTTGTTCGGCCGGCCGGGCGGGGCGTCGGCGTTGTAGCTGAAGACGGGGATGCCGGCGGCGAGCGCGCGCGGTCGAGGCGTTGAAGGCGGTGGGATCGACGATCGGGATTGCGATGCCGTCCAGTTTGGCGGCGATGGCGGCGTCCATCGCGTTGATCATGACGGCGACGTCGCTGTTGGTCGAGCCGGCCCATTGATAGGTGCAGCCGAGCAACGCGCAGGCGTCCTCGATGCCGTAGCGGGTGGGGACGAAGAAAGGGTTTTCGGTGACGTGGTTGATGAATACGAAGCGCCAGTGTGGATGGGGCGGAAACGGCCCGGTGCCGGCGGCGCTCGCGCTGCGGGTGGCGGCGGCGATGAGCGAGGCGGCAGAGGCGGTGCCGGCACCGATGAGGATCGCGCGACGGCGCGCACAAGAGCGCGTGGGGTGGATTCGGGGCGCGGATTTCATTGCTCATGGATGTTCCTCCGAAGGTTATGCGACTCTGTTGGGCGGGACGGGCTCGGGGGGCGCGCGTTCAGTGCGCGTTGGCGAGGCTTTGGAAGGAGAAGAGGGTGAACATCTCGAGTGCCATGGCGCGGTCGATGTCGGGTGGGTGCGTGACGCTGACCGAGCTGGTGAGCTCGCCGGGGAAGACGGCAGAGGCGACGAGGAGGGTGAGCGATTCGGCACCGATCCAGACGGCGTAGGAGCTGAAGAGATCCTTGCCGGCCTGCTGGCACTTGACGGGGGCGGAGAACCTCGGCGCAGCGGGATTGGGCGGCTTCGTGTTCCGGCTCGTCGATTGGACGATCGCGACGCCCGGGACGGCGCTGAACCGCGCGGAAACCGCGGAGCGGATCGCTGCGAGACCCCTACCGGGGCGGTGACATAGACGATGATGTAGTCGAGCTTGTTGAAGCGCGCGGCGTCTTCGAAGGTGGCGATGCAGCGGAGGCGAATGGGCGCGGTGGCCGGGGCGCAGGCGGGCGGATGGACGAGTTTCATTTGAGTGTCGGCGGGAAGGACTGTTGCCGCCTGGATGCGAGCGACGAGGGCGGGTGAAGTGATTGACGCAGGCGGCGCAGCGCGGGCGGCGGGGGTGAGGAGGGCAAGGGCGAGAACGGCCGCTTGCCCCGGAGTTGTCGCCTGCCGCGTGCTCGCCCCTCCGCGTGAATTGGCGCTACAGTGTAGCACGAGAGACGGAATTGGCTGCCATCGACGCGCGGAGGCGCGGGGGCAAGGCAAGGGCAGTGACGTCTCTCGCTTTTGGCGATGGAGGCACGGATGTCGAGCGACCCGCGGCTGACCACCCTGGCGCATGGCGGCGGCTGCGGCTGCAAGCTGGCGCCGCGGGTGCTGCGGGAAATCCTGGCGGAGACGCCGATCGGCGCCGCGGTTCCCGAGCTTCTGGTGGGAACGGAGACCGGCGACGATGCGGCGGTCTATCGGCTGAACGAGCGGCAGGCGCTAGTGGCGACCACGGATTTCTTCACGCCGATCGTGGACGATGCGTTCGATTTCGGTCGGATCGCGGCGACCAACGCCCTTTCGGATGTCTATGCGATGGGCGGTGTGCCGATCCTGGCGCTGGCGCTGGTCGGGATGCCGCTTGATAAGCTTCCCGCGGAGACGGTGCGGCGGATTCTGGCGGGGGGCGCCGCGGTCTGCGAGCGAGCCGGCATTCCCGTTGCCGGCGGCCATTCCATCGACAGCCCGGAACCGATCTACGGGCTGGTGGCGCTCGGGCTCGCGGACCCGGGGCGGATCATGCGCAACAGCGGCGGCCGGGCGGGCGATGCGCTGATCCTGACCAAGGGGCTCGGCGTCGGCATTTTCAGTGCGGCGCTGAAGCGGGGGGAATTGGGCGCGGCGGAGTACGCGACCATGATCGCTTCCACGACCCAGCTCAATTCGGTCGGGAAGGACGTTGCCGGAATGGAGGGCGTGCATTCCGTGACGGACGTGACGGGGTTCGGGTTGCTTGGGCATGCGCTCGAGATGTGTCGTGGCGCGGGGCTGGCGGCGCGGCTTGTGCTTGACGCCGTTCCGCTGCTGCCGGGGGCGGAGGCGCTGGTGCGCGCCGGGGTAGGGACGGGGGCGGCGAGCCGCAACTGGGCGAGCTACGGTGAGGATGTGCGGCTGCCGGAGGGGGCCGAGCCGTTCGCGCGAGGACTGCTCTGCGATCCGCAAACCAGCGGTGGCCTCTTGATCGCGGTCGCGCCGGAGGCAGCGGAGGGCGTGCTGCAACATTGCCGCGGGGCGGGATTTGCGGCGGCGGCGATCGTCGGGTGGTTGGAGAGCGGGGCCGCGGAGGTTCTGGTGGTCTGAGATCGCCGGGCGGGGTCGGGGCGACGGAGGATCGGGTGAGGGGTGAGGATGCGGCGGCTCCTGATTGCGGGCGTGATGGCGATGGCGGGGCTCATCGGGGGCGCGGTGCCGGCGGCGCAAGCGGCGGGTGCGCCGGTGGCGACGGATTCTTTGAACCTCGCGGTCTGCGACGGCTGCGGGACGACGATTTTCGTCGCGCTGGGCTGGCGGGATCAGGCGGGATGGCACAATCGCGGTTGGTGGCGGGCGGATCCTGGCCGTTGCGTTTCCGTGCCGATCAAGGAGGCTCAGCTCTATTACCATTGGGAAAGCGAGGCCCAGACGAACTGCATCTGCCCGCCGCCGGTCGAGAACAACGCGGCGAAGGGTGCCACGATGCTGGCGACGCGGGGGCCGAAGTTCGATTTCAACGGTGCGGACCGGCCGCCTGCGGGCGGGCAGCTGGCGCCGTTCAACCCGGTGCTACTGACGGCGGACGCATTGAACCCGGCGCTACTCGAGGGTGTGGACAAGCTCGTCGTGGGCGAGTCGGGCGACGATACGGAGAGGCTTTACGTTCATCAGCGGAACGCGCTGATGCCGCTGCCGTGAAAGGGGTCAGCGGGCGCGTTGCCAGGTTGCCGCCCCGAACTGATCGACGAGGGTGAGTGCGTTGCGGCCGGTGAAGCGGTAGGTGCCGCCGATCGTGGAGGGCGGCGCGTTAAGGCACGGAGGAGGGGATTTGGCGGGTCCATTTGTCTTTGGCGGCCTGTCAGAGACGGGTTTCGTGCAGATCGTAGGCGAGCGCGTAGGTACCGCCGCGGGTGATGGTGAGGGTGGCGGCGATGCGGTTGGCGGAGCCGTTGGAGCCGAGGCCGGGAGCGCCGGGATAGCGCGTGGGTTGCCAGGCGCCGGCGAGGAGGGCCGCCCCGGCGACGGCGCCGCGACGGTCGCGCCACCAGGGGGGCGGCGGCGGGGGCGGCGGCGCGGGAACGGCGATGCCTTCGAGGATATGGCGGATGACATCGGCGAGATAGGCGAGGTGGTGCTCGAGCGGAGGGGAGAAGGCATCGAGCCAGTGCGGCGTGGAGATGAAGTATTCGAGCGAGTTCTCGGGGGCGACGTTCTCGATGCGCAATGGAATGATCGGGATGCCCTTGTGCACGACGCGCTCGACCTCGCGCTTGATCTGCTGGGAGGCGTTGGCGTTGGCCGAGAAAACGAGCACCATCGCGCGGGCGCCGTTGATGGCGTCGATGATCGAGGAGCTCCAGTCGGCGCCGGGGAGGATGTCGCGCGGGGCGATCCAGCAGCGGATGCCGCGTTCCTCGAGCTTGGCGCAGGCGGCGTCTGCGGTGGGCTTGTCCTTGGAGGAGTAGCTGATGAAGACGTCGCGTGCCATGCGTGAGAGGCTCCCAAGCCGGACGGACGATTCGGATCTTGGCGCAGGGTAGGGGGCTTGCGAAAAAGGCGCGGGCGGGCGGCGCGGGGTGAGGGCCAGGCACTGGTGAGGCGGGCGGTGGCGCGGGCGATCCGGATCGGAATGCTGACGCCCTCGACGAACACGGTGCTGGAGCCGCTGACAACGGCGATGGTGGCGGGGCTTCAGGGAGTCTCGGTGCATTTCCAACGCTTTCCGGTGACGGAGATCGCGCTTTCCGAGCGTGCGCTCGCGCAGTTCGACGACGCGTCGATCCTCGAGGCGGCGGCGCTGCTGGCACACGCGCGAACCGATGTGATCGCATGGAACGGCACGTCGTCGGGCTGGCTCGGGTTTGCAGCGGACGAGCGGCTGGTTGCGCGGATCGAGCTGGCGACGGGCGCGGCGGCGACCACGGCGATGCTGGCGCTGAACGAGGTCCTGGCGTTGCGCCGGGTGAGGAGCCTCGGGTTCGTGACGCCCTATCTCGATGCCGTGCAGGCACGCATCGTCGCGAATTATGCAAGCCTTGACTATGAATGCCGGGCGGAGAGGCATCTCGGGCTCAGCGACAATTTTTCGTTCGCCGAGGTAACGCACGAGACGATTGAGGAGATGGTGCGTGCGGTGGCAGCGGCGCGGCCGGAGGCGGTCGCAGTGATCTGCACCAATTTGCGTGCGGCGCCGCTGGCGGCGGGGCTCGAGGCGGAGCTCGGCATTCCGGTTTACGACACCGTGGCGGCGACGGTGTGGAAGACACTGCGGCTGGCGGGTGCCGATCCGGCAAGGATCGAGGGGTGGGGCAGCATTTTTGCGACCGCGGCGGGCGGCTGAGCGGGGAGATTGCGGGGCGGTGGCGGCGCGACTATCTGGCGGGGACCGGGTGCGCAGCAGAGAGAGGGGGAGAGGTTGCATGGTCGGTCGGCGTAGGCAGGCGCTGCTGGCGGTGCTGGTTGTTGGCGGATCCTGTTTGGTGCTCGGTGCGGCGGGCGCGCGAGCCGCGGGCTCGGGGCAGCCCGTCAAGGGCGAAAGGGTGGTGGGGGCTGAGGAGGCGCCGCCGGTTGGGCCGGGACCCGGGCGCGTCTTCATTGTCGATCCGGCGACGGGTGCTGTGCAGGTGGCGCGGTTTGGCAAGCCGGGGACGCTTTCGGGCAACAGCTTCCGCATCGGCTACGATCGCGCGCGCGATGCGCTTTATGTGCCCTCCGAGGCCGGGCGGATGACCGTGCTCAACGGTGCGACGCTCAAGCCTGAGGCGGTCTTTCCGATCATCGGCGGGGCGCGGCTCGCGCTGGTGGTGGCGCGGCGGCATCTGGTTCTCGTTCTCTCGGGGCAGGACCTTGCGGCCTATGACCTGGCGACGCACCGGCCGCTTTTCACGCTGCCGGTGGGCGGCAATGCGATCGCGGTTTCGGCGAGGGGTTCGCGGGTGTTCGTCGGCGGCAACATGGATCGGAGCGTGACCGAGGTCTCGTTGCCCGGCGGGCGGCGGGTCGCGAGTTATCCGATTGCGCGATCCGGCGATCTCCTGATGGCGGACGGGCATCTTTTCTCGGCAGACATCAAGAGCGGTGTTCTTTCGATGCTGGAACCACGCACCGGGAAGATTGTTACGGTGCGCACGAACGAGGTTGATCCGCATTTCTCCTACAAGCGCATCGGCGCGGCGGTCGCGGGCTTCATGCAGCTTGCGGCGGCGCGCTCGGGCGGCATCGTCTATGTGGCCGGATTCTCCGGGCATATCCTGAAATTCTCCGCGGCGACGGGCCACTCCCTCGGCGAGGTGGCGGTGGACGCGGGGCCCGGTGCCAACAAGCTGAGCGGGCTCGCCGTGCTCGCCGGCGGCCGGGAGGGCGTTGTCACGATCGAGAGCCGCGGCGAGGCAGCGGTGGTCGATCTCCGAAATGGAAAGATCCTGAGGCTGCTCAAGGACGTCACGAGCAATCGATGGGTTGTCGCTCTGCCGGTGGCGCCGCGCCACGCGGCGTGAGCGGGGCTGCCCTTGCGGAGGGGGCCGGCACGGGCCGATTGTGAGCCGGAAAACTCTGGAGGAGTGCGGGCCGTGCCGGACGATGCGCTGCAGAGGGAAACGGGACAGGGAAGCGTGGGGGGAAGCGGGACCGCGGCGATGCCGTTCGATATCGCGAAGCTCGATCGGCTGATGGAGGAGGCGGGACTCGATGCGCTTTTGGTGACGTCGAAGCACAACGTGCAGTACCTGCTGGGCGGGCATCGCGCGCAGTTCTTCAGCTTCATGGATGCGATGGGGATCAGCCGGTATCTGCCGGTGCTGGTCTATCCGAAGGGTGCGCCGGAGAAGACGATCTATATCGGCCACCGGCTGGAACGCTATCAGCTCGAGGTCGGGCGGTTCTGGGTGCCGGAGATGCGAGCGGCATCGTCGGGCAGCGTGGATGCGATGGAGCGCGCGGTCGAAGCGGTGCGGAAGCTTGGGCTAGCGCACGGGCGGATCGGCGTCGAGCGGCCATTCCTGCCGATGGATGCAGCGGAGGCGCTCAGAGCGGGGTTGCCGGAGGCCGGGATCGGCGAGGCGCTGGTGGTGCTGGAGCGGCTGCGCGCGATCAAGAGCGCTCGCGAGATCACGCTCTTGCGCGAGGCGTCGGAACGGATCATCGCCTCGATGCTGGCGGTAATGGCGCGGCACGGGGCGGGTTCCACCAAGCGGGAGATTGCCGAGGATCTGAAGTGCGAGGAGGCAAGCCGCGGGCTTGATTTCGAATATTGTCTCATCACGGCGGGCACGAGCCTGAACCGCGCACCCGCGGAGGAGCGCTGGGAGAAAGGGCAGCCGCTCTCGCTCGATTCCGGGGGCAACTATCGCGGCTATATCGGGGATCTCACGCGCATGGCGGTTCTGGGCGAGCCGGACGCGGAGCTCGAGGAGCTGCTCGGCAAGGTGGAGGAGGTGCAGCAGAAGGCGTTCCGGACGATCGCGCCGGGGCGGCCGGGCGGTGATATTTTTGCGGAATCGGAACGAGCGATGGCGGGTCTCGCCGAACACGACTGCATGCACTTCATGGCGCACGGAATGGGCATGATCAGCCACGAAGCGCCGCGGCTGCCGACCGGGGGGCAGATGACGTATCCGGCGGTGGATGCCAAGCGCCCGCTCGAGCCCGGAATGGTGCTTTCGGTCGAGACGACGATGGCGCATCCGAAGCGGGGGTTCATCAAGCTCGAGGACACGGTGGCGGTGACCGCGGCGGGGTGGGAGATTCTGGGCGAGGGCGCACGCGGGTGGAACCGCGGCGGCACCGCGGCCGGCTGAGGGCGCGGGACGCGCGGCGCTTCAGGCACGCGGGCGGGGTGAGCGGAGAGCAAACGCCGGCGGGCGGGGCCGGGCAAAGTCGCGGGCGTATTCCGGCGACGCTCGTGCAGCCGGGCGCGGTGGAATTCTGGCTCGCGGTGATCGTGATCGGGATGGGTGCGGGGTTCGGCGCAGCGGCGCTGACGCGGCTGCTCGAACTCGTGCAGAGCCTGATGTGGCACGGGTCCGGCACGGATATCCTGGCAGCTGCGGCGGCAGTTGGCGCCTGGCGGCACGTGCTGGTGCTGCTCGGGGCAGGGCTCGTGACGGTAGGCGGGCAACTGCTGATCGGGCGGCTCACCAGCGGGAACAACATCGATCTCACGGAAGCGATCTGGTTCCGCGCGGGGCGGGTGCCCAAGTGGCGAACGTTCGGCAGTGCCGTGCTCTCGATCCTGATCGTAGGGATGGGCGCTGCACTCGGGCGGGAGGGCGCGCCGAAGCAGACCGGTGGGGTGATTGCGAACGCGGTCTCCGACCGGGCGCGATTGTCGGACGAGGAGCGGCGGTTCCTGGTGGCGTGCGGTGCCGGGGCGGGGATGGCGGCGGCCTACGGCGTGCCAGTGGGGGGCGCGCTGTTCGCGCTCGAGGTGCTGCGGGGCGTGCTGGCGCTCAGACTCGTGCTGCCGGCGCTGCTGGCCTCGCTGATCGCGACCGCCGTCTCCTGGATCGCGCTGCCGGATGCGCCAACCTATCACATCGCCGCCTATCCGACCTCGGCTTCGGCGGTCGTGTGGGCGCTGGTGGTTGGGCCGGTGGCTGGGCTCGTTTCGGTCGGGTTCGTGCGCGCGATCGCTTGGGCGGATCGCAACAAGCCGAAGGGGCGGGGGCGGTTCGTCGCGCCGCTTCTGGCGCTCGGCCTGCTCGGGATCGTCTCGATTCCGTTTCCGCAAGTGCTTGGCAACGGCAAGGATGTTTCGGAGCTCGCCTTCACCGGGCAGGTGGCGCTGCCGCTTCTGCTGATGCTGTTGGTGCTGCGGCCGGCGGCGACGGTGATGTGCCTGGGCAGCGGCGCGCCGGGTGGGCTTTTCACGCCCTCGCTCACGGTTGGCGCGCTGCTCGGAGGCGCGCTCGGGCGGGCATGGCTTTTGCTTTGGCCGGGGGCGCCGGCAGGCTTGTTCGCTGTGGTAGGCGCGGGCGCGGTGCTGGCGGCGACGACGCAGGGACCGATCTCGGCGGTGGTGCTGATGTGGGAGCTGACGGGCGAGGATCGATCCTTTATCGTGCCCCTCCTGCTGGCCGTGGCGGGAGCGACTCTGGTCGCGCGGACGATCGAGCCGCGGTCGATCTATGACGCGCGGCTGACCGACGCAGAGGTGAGGGAGCGGCAGCGGATGCGCGAGCCGCCGCCGCGCTGATCCGGGCGCTCTGGGGCGACCGGGCGCGCTTGGAGGGACCGGGGAGGTCTGGCATCGTGGGCGCCGCAGCGGCGCCGGCGCGGGGCGTGCGATAGCCGACCGGGGCCTGGCCGACCGCGCAGGCGGTGTAGAGCCCGACGCCGAGCGGCGGGGCGAAAAGGCCGATGCCCATCGAGACGATGAGCAGGATGCCGAAATGGAGCGGGTTGACGCCGAGCTTCGCCGCCGCAGGCAGGAGGAGCGGAGCGAAGATGACGAGGGCGGGCGCGCCCTCGAGCACGGAGCCCGTGACGATCAGCATGAGGATCACGATGAGGAGGAAGGCCGCGGTGCCGGAGGAGGTGCCGACGGCGGCGAGGGCGGCGGCCATGTGCTGGGGGATCAGGTTGAGGGTGAGGATGTAGCTCAGCAGCTCGGCGGCGGCGACGAAGAAGAGGATCATGCCCGAAAGTGAGGCGGAGCGCACGCATGCCGAGATGCTCGGAGCGATGGAGTGCGAGCGCGGCGACGAGGACGGCGATGGCGACCTCGTCGCCCCATTGCAGCGGGTTGGAGAGGAGATAGCGGAAAAGGACGTCGGCGAAGACGACGTGGACGCCGGCGGCGAGGATGAGGGCGGAGAGGGTGGCGACGACGGCGGCGAGGATGCGTTCCGGGAACGAGGGGCCCGGAGGGGGCGCCACCGTCAGAGGGTCTTGCCGGTCGCCCCAGGATCGCTTCGAGGAAGGGCTTGGTTGCCGGGTGCTGGTTGGTGAAGCTGGTCCAGAGCGGCTTGACCTCGGCGGCGAGGGCGGCGCGGACGATCGCGTAGGTGCGGACGCCTTTCTTCTTGAGCGTGTTCATAACCCGGGCGGCGGCGGCGCGGACGACCTCGTGATCTCCGCCTATGGCTGCACGAACCTCGCGGCAACGCTGGTGATCGGCGGGTGGCCGACGCCGGCCAATCCGGGGCGCCGGGTGTTCGCCGGGCATGTCGTGCTCGGCAGCGCAACGATGCTGATTGCGCTCGTCGCGGCAACGCCGTTGCCGCCTGCTCCGGCCGTGGCCGGCTTCGCCGCCGCCGCGGCGCGCGGCGCGATCGGCGGCCCGCTGCACGACATCCCGATCGCCGTGTTGCGCCAGACCGACCTGCCGCGCGCGGAAGTTCCGGCGGCGATGCGCGCGCACCTGGCCACGATCAACCTCGGCGCGCTGATCACTATGCTCGCGGCGCCGGCGTTCTACGCCGCGATGCCGCTGCCGGTGGTGATGGCGGGCGCGGCGGCGAGCATCCTGGCGATCGGCGTCGTCGGCATGGCGCGGTTCGCGGCGCCGCGCGCGGCCATCGGCCGGGCGTGAGGCGAGGTCTCCAATTCGCCCCGGACGCAAGATGCGAAGGCACGAGGGCACGAGCACACGAGCACGGCCGGCCCTTGGCTCTCTGCGGCGCGGCAGCTCCCGGCGCCGCGCTCGCTCCGGCTGCTCGGCCACCCGCCCTGCGCGCCGCGCTCGCTCCGGCTGCTCGGCCTCAGCGTCGCTCCGCGCATGAACACGCTCGCATTCTCTCTTTTCGTGGCGCTGCTCGCCTGCGGCATGGGAGGCGTGGAGACGTTCGGGCCGACCCTTGCTTTCTCTCCGACGGGTGCCGACCGGCCACGGCGCCGAGACGCGTCCCTCACCCCATTCCGTGGTTGCGCGAATAGCCGCTCGGGGTGGGCGGGTGCCAGCGGGCGAGTGCTGCCGCTTGCGGGTGAAAGATCTCGACCTTCAGCGGGTAGCATTTGGCGACGTCGTCGGAGTGGCTCGTGCCGCAATCGCCGCCCGGGCAGGCGGAGAGCGCGGCAAGGAGATCGATCTCGGCGAAGATCTCAATGAAGTCGCCGGGCCGCACCGGGCTCGCCTTCATGAAATACTGGTGCGTGTCGCGCGTGAAGCCGGTGCACATGAAGACGTTCAGCACGTCGTGGACATGGTGCTCGGCTTCGGAGAGCGGCATGTTGCAAGCGGCGGCGAGCGCGCGCGTCAGGTTCGAGTGGCAGCAGTGATGATACTCGGCACCCTTGAGCAAAAGGTTGGTGTAGGGATCACAGCGCGTGCCGATGACGTCGTGCACGCCGGCACCGTCTTCGTCCCAGCCGTACCAGTCGAGCGTGTCGTGAGTGATGGTGCCGAGCGGGCGGAGGCTCGGCAGGGTGCTCCAGAGGCGATCGCCGGTGCTGACATGCGTTGCGTGCAGCGCGCGTGTCTTGCCGCTGAAGAAACGTTCGGAGGGGTCGGCGGCGTTCCAGAGATTGAGATCACCGACTTGCGGACCCTCGATGCTGACGATGCGGAAGAAATGGCCGGCCGGCACGCGGAACGCCCGCGCGTCTCGCGGCGGGACGATGAGTTCGGATAGCTTCGTCAGATCGGAACGGGCTTCGTTGTAGAACGCGGTGTCGAGGGGCGGCAGGTTCTCGACCGAGTAGCAAACGAGGGGACGGGCGGCGCGGCGGAGGGCTGCGTCGGGCGGTTGGGGTGAGCGGGGCGCTCTCGGCATTCTCGTGCCTCCCGGGGACGTCGGCGGACGGGGACGCCAGGCCGAAGCTGCTGATACGCTCGCTCCGGGCTGGCGGACAGGGTGGGGCGACGGGAAGCGGCGGTGGGCGGGTTGCGGGGCGGATCGGTTGAAGCGGCAGCGTAGCAGATTTAGCCTGAACTTTGCCATATTTGTTACAGAGTGCCTTGAAAAGGGCCAAAAGAGGCTTGGTATGCGGTCATGTGATGCGGCAGATTTCTCTTGACGCGAAGCGACTCGGCCTAGTTCGGTACGCTCATGTATATCGCCGTCATCCCCAACCGGGGCTCACCGCCGGCCATCCTGCTGCGCGAGAGCTATCGCGAGGATGGCAAGACCAAGAACCGGACCCTCAAGAATCTCTCGGATTGGCCGGCTGAGCGGATCGAGCAGTTGCGTGCCGTGCTGCGCGGCGAGGTGCTGTTGCCCGCCATCGACGCCATCGAAATCGTCCGATCCCTCCCACACGGTCACGTGCTGGCCGCGCTCGGCATGGCGAGGCGGATCGAGCTCGATGCCCTGCTGCCCCGGCGGGCGCCGCAACGCCGGCGGGCTCTGGCGCTCGCCCTGATCATCGCGCGCGTGCTCGAGCCGGCGGCCAAGCTGGCGACCGCGCGGATGCTGGATCCCGCCACCGCCAGCCATTCACTGGGTGAGATGCTGGGGCTCGGCCGCGTCACCGCCAAGGAAGTCTATGCCACGCTGGACTGGCTCGGCAGCGAGCAAAGCTTCATCGAAACCACCCTCGGCCGCCGCCACCTGAACGACGGCGCGCTGCTGCTCTACGATGTCACCTCCACCTACCTGGAGGGGCGCTGCTGCGAACTGGCACAGTATGGCTATAGCCGCGACCACCGGCGCGACCGCCCGCAACTGGTCATCGGCCTGTTGTGCGCCGCGGACGGCTGCCCGGTGGCGGTGGAGGTGTTCGAGGGCAACATGGCCGATCCGATGACGCTGTCGTCGCAGATCGACAAGTTGAAGCAGCGCTTCCGCCGGCAACGCGTGGTGATGGTGGGCGACCGCGGCCTGCTGAGCAGTGCGCGGATCGAGCAGACGCTGCGCCCGGCCGGTCTCGATTGGATCACGGCGCTGCGTGCTCCGGCAATCAAGCAACTCGCGGCCGACGGCGGCCCGTTGCAGCCGTCACTGTTCGATGACCGCGACATGGCAGAGATCACCAGCCCCGACTATCCGGGCGAACGCCTGGTGGTCTGCAAGAACCCGTTGCTGGCTGCGGAACGCACGCGCAAGCGCGGCGAGCCGCTGGCCGCCACCGGGAAGGAACTGGTCCGCATCCAGGCCCGCGTGCAGCGGCTTGCGCGCCCGCTGTACGGCGCCGCGGCGATCGGCCGGGCCGTCGGCGCCGTGCCGGGCCGGCGCAAGATGGCAAAGCATTTCCAGATCAGCATCACCGACGAGGCGTTCAGCTTCGCCAGAAACGATGCCGCCGAGGCCGCACTGGACGGCATCTACGTCGTGCGCACCAACCTGCCGACGGCGCAGTCCGATGCCGCTGCCACCGTGCGTGCCTACAAAAGTCTGAGCGGCGTGGAACAAGCCTTCCGATCGATCAAGACCATCGATCCGGACCTGCGCCCGGTGTTCCACTGGACCGCACCGCGGGTGCGTGCGCACGTGCTGCTGTGCATGCTGGCCTGCTATCTCGAATGGAACATGCGTCAGCGCCTGGCGCCGATGTTGTTCGACGAGCACGACCCGGCGGCACGCGGCGCGCAAAGGGCTTCACCCGCGGCGAAGGCCAAACCCTCCCCGGCGGCGCAGCGCAAGGCAGCCCGCAAACGCACCGATCCCGTAGATGGCGAACCGCTTCCGGTGCACAGCTTTCACACCCTGCTCGTCGATCTCGCTACCCTGACACGCAACGTCGTGCGCCTGGGACACAATCGGCCCACCGCTATCCTCGCTACCGCCACCAGAATACAACGCCGGAGCTTCGATTTGCTCGGCGTCGCGCCGGTAGCGTAGACACACATCTCCTACACAACATGAACTATGCCAACGCCTTGCACTCGAAAGTGGGCAAAGTTCAGACTAGAACCCCGCGGGCGGTGGGGATTTTCGTGCGCCGACCGCAGCCAGCATGCGCCGGCGGCACTGTGCGGCGTCCTCGGGCCGCCTCAGATGCTGAGCGAGCGTGGCCAGCAACTCCTCGCGGGTGGCCGCCTCCTCGGCCGCGCGCGCCACGATCACCCGCGCCATCGGCCCCAGGAACCGCGTGAGAGTCGCCTCGATCCCGCCGAGCGCGGCCGTATCGACTGCAGCCCTGCTGCCGGCTTGAGCCCGCCGGCCGCCAGCACCACGGTCGCCGCCGTCTCCACATCCGCCCCGCGCGCTGCGGCCAACGCCGCGGCGAACGACGTGGCGTTCTCGAAGCGTTCGGCGGGCCACTTGGCGAGCGCGCGCGCGAGCACCGGCACGTAGGGCTCATGCTCCGCCGCGACCGGGGCGAGGTCCGCGGGTGCGGCGTCGGTCAGGCGCAGTACCGTCTCGCTCAGGTTGCGCTCTGCGAACGACAGCTTCCCGGGGAGAACCTCGTACAGCATAACGCCACCGCGAAGAGATCGGCGCGCTGATCCACTGCGCTGCCGATGATCTGCTCGGGCGCCATGTAATTCGGCGTCCCGAGCATCGCCCCGGCCCCGGTCGCCGCACCTTCGTCAAGCCGCGCGATTCCGAAATCGGCGATCTTCGCCCGCTCTTCCCGCGTGAGCAGGATATTGGCCGGCTTGATATCGCGATGGATCACGCTCTCGGCGTGCGTGACGTCAAGCCCGGCGAGCGCCTCGCCGATCACGCCGAGGCAGTCGGTCGCGGCGCTCCGTTCCGGATCGCGCAGCACCTCCCGCCAGGTTCGCCCCTTCGACGAGCTCCATTACGATGAACGGGTGTTCGCCCTCGGTCGAGACATCGTAGATCGCAACGATCGCCGGGTGGTTGCAGCGCTCCGCCGCCTGCGCCTCGGCGCGGAAGCGGGCAAGATATTCCCTCCGCGTCACGGCATCCGGCGCCTGGGTAGGCACCAGCTTGATCGCGACATTACGCCCGATCACCGGGTTGTGCGCTTTGTACACCGCCCCCATGGCGCTCTGCCCGAGCCGCGACACCACGCGATAGCGCCCGAACCCTTGGGCAGGGCCGGCTCGCTTACCAGGGTGAGACCATGCGCGCGGGCGCCGCTAGCGTTGCAGCATTTGCATCGCGCTCTCGATGCCGCGGCGCATGCGGTTGAAGGCTGCGGAGAGCGTAGAAATTTCGTCCGATCCCTTCTTCTCGTATTCTTCGGCGCCGAGATCGCCCAGGCTGACCGGCGTCGCAATCGCCGCCATCCGCTTCACCGGGCGGATCACGATGTAGTGCAGCAGTACGTTGAGAATAACGATGATCACGAGGCCCATGGAGAGCAGGATCGCCATGAAGGTCAGGAACGCATGCTCGGCCTGCTGCATCGGCAGCGCCATCGGCACCGGAACGATCTCCGCGCCCATCACCTGATGGAGCTTCCAGCCGAAGCCGTTGTCCCTTCCGTAGGGTGCCACCAGCGCAGGTGGCGCCGCATTCGGAGATCTGTGGCAGGTGAGGCAGCTCGCGTCGTTTACCCGGATCGGACGCGCCAGGCTGAGCGAGCGCCCGGTCGGCGTCACCCGCTCGGCCACCAGCTCGGAAAGTCTCGGGTCGCGCGCAAAGCTGTGGATGAAATCCGCTTCCCAGCCGGTGGTACGATCGTCCGGATTGGTGGGATTGAGCGCCGGCTCGCGGAATCTGTAGTCGGGGAACTTCTTCTGCACCCCGCGGAACGTCTTCTGCGCGACAAAAAACGGGATCGAGGCTGCGAGAAACTTCCCGTTTCTCTGGAAGCCGATCAGCGGCACCACCACGCTGTTGGTGTAGTTCTGGATCGCGTTCGCCGCGCTCATCATGATGCGCGCGTTCTGCAGCACCTGCTCCCGCACACCGGCAACAAAAAGCTGCAGCGGCACAAACCCGGCCCCGGCATAGCCGATGACGAACGCGACGATGATTGCCAGGATGAATTTCGCCCTGAGCCCCGCGCGCGGAATCCCTCCCACCAGTGAAGCCGATCCTACGCGCCCGCCCGACCCGCTTCAATCGCGCCGCCCGCGCTCCTCAGCCGCCCGGAACCTCGGGCAAGGTCACGCCGATCATGTCGGTCTCGCGCACAAGCGAGGCCAGCCGCTCCTCGCTCCATCCCGCCGTGCCCGGCGGGCGAAGCGGCAGCACCATCCAGCGATAATCGGCCGTCGAATCGACGATGCGGAGCCTCACCTCGGGCGCCAGCACGGTACCCCATTCGGCGAGCACGCCGCGTGGGTCGCGCACCGCACGCGCCCGGTAAGCGGCAGACTTGTACCAGAACGGCGGGTAGCCGAGCACCGCGCGCGGATAGCAACTGCAAAGGGTGCAAACGACCAGGTGATGCAACCCGGCCGTGTCTTCGAGCACGCCGAGCGGTGGCGCCCCGCGCATCGGAATGCCCAGTGACTCCGCCGCCCGTGTGCCGTCGGCGAGCATGAGCACGCGGTAAGCCGGATCGGTCCACGCCTTGGCCACCATGCGTGCTCCCTGTGCCGGCGAGGCGGTGTCGGTCGCGGCGATCTGTGCCGTGATCTCGGCCGGCGTCACGATCCCTTTCGCCGCGAGCAACGCGGCGAGCGCTCCGAGCAGCTGCTCGCCCTCGATTTCCTCGATCCTCACGCCGGGTCCAGCCACGACCCGAAAACCTCCACCAGAAGCTGATCGCCCGCGCGCCCCTCGCGCCAGATGACGGGCTGCTCGAACACGACGTGATAGAGTGGCAGGATCTGTGCCGGCCGCGCGAAGGCCAGCTCTTCGGGATTGGGGAAATCGCCGAGATGCCGCACCACGGTGCCGACCTGCCCGCGCAAGTAATGCGGCGTGCGGATATGCACCTTGCCGCGCGTCTCCGGCCAGTTGTCCCTGACGCGCACGCGGCTGCCGGCCGCAACCCGCCCGCCCGGCACGCTCATCACCGCCACGCCTGCCATCGCGCCATCTTGATCGGCCGAAACCCGTCCGGCACCGCCCGCGCTCACCGCAGAGCCGGAAATGGCGCCGTAAGCGCGGCGGCGAGCTCGCCCTCGGTGACCACGCCCTTTTCGAGCAGGATGGCCGTGATCGACCGGATCCATCGTTGGTAGTACGAAAGCTTATGATACTCCGCCTCGGGGATCGCCTCGATGCCGCGGCGAAGCTCATCCACCGTCATGATGCCCTTGGCACCGAGCACCTGGCGAAGCGCGTCCACTTCCTTGTCGAAATCGGTGAGCGCGTGCCCAGCGCGGTCGATGGGCTGGCAAAGATATTTCGCCGCACCGCCGAGATCATGGTGGGCGCGAGGGGTTTCGAGATCCATGCCGGAAAGCATAGCGCATCCCCCTCGGGCCCGCACGTGCTTTAGGCTGCTGCCTCGCGCCCCGCCAGGAGCCTCATGGCACCGCCTCGCCCGGAAAGGTGCCCCAGAAATCCTTCCGTCGCAGGTAGCCGCGCCGTCCGTCCACCACCACGCTGCACCACGCCGCCCCTGCCTTGCAGCGCCGAATACGCCCGATCACGCCCGCCTTCAGAACGGCAACCGCCCGTGCCTTGCGATCCGGGCGCTTCCGCAAGATCCGGTCACCCCCGCTCACCAAGAAGGTGCGCGTGCCGGCCAGGGTCGCCTCGTGCATCCATCCGCGTCCGCCGTCCGGCGCCAACACCAGCCGCCAGACATCGAACTCCCGTTCCACCACCACGGGTAGGCCCGCCCGCTTGTAAACCCACGCGATCGGGTACTGGAACCCAGGCCCGACGCGCATGTTCACATCGCCCGTGGCAAGCGAAACGAAGCGCGGCAGCGGCAAACCGGTCGAGGAGCCTTTCTCGGGGTGCGCCGGCTGCTCCGGCAGCGCCGCAAGCGGCACAACCTTGCCGGCCGGCGCCACCGGCGCGGCGCGCAGCCAGGCGGCCGGGATGACAAGCAGAAGAACGGCGGCAAGTACCCGAATCGTCCGCATTGTCCGGCGCACGGTCACGCTGAAGCCGTGCCGTCAGTGCGTCGCCGCGTCAAGTTTCCGATTGCTCATCATAGAGAAAGGAGCTTTCCCTCGCCCACTGCATCGAAGAAGGTGGCGATCCCCGCAATGTCCACGCCCGGCAGAAGCGCGCGGCCTTCGAGCCCCTCCGCCCGTAAACCCGCCTCACAGGCGATCAGCCGGACCGGAAGCCCTGCTGCTGCCTCGCGCAGCTCGTCGAGCCCGGCCACGCCGCGGCTTTGGATGCACGCGTCGCGCTCTGCATCCTCGAGCCCGGACCAGTCGGCGAGCAACGCGTGGCAGCCCGCGTTGGTCGCGAACAGAACGACCTCTCGCCCCAGCGCCGCTGCCCCGGTCGCCAGCACGAAGGCATAATGCGCCCGGTCGTGCCGTCCCGAGAGCAGCAGGATGCCCAGCCGCTCAGCCGGCACAGACGACGGCCTGATCCCCGGCAGCGGCGGCGCGCGTATGCTCCGTGAGGTCGCGTATCTCGGCCCCCGGGCCGCACAGGCGGCAGGCAGGGTCGCGCCGGAGGCGCACCGTGCGCATGCGCGCCGCCAGCGCGTCCCAGGTCAATACCCGCCCCGAAAGACCCTCGCCGATGCCCAGGATCTCCTTCAGCACCTCGGTCGCCTGCAGCGTGCCCATCACGCCCGTCACCGCGCCGAGCACGCCCGCCTCCGAGCAGCTCGGCACCAGGCCGGCTGGTGGCGGCTCGGGGTAGAGGCAGCGATAGCAGGGCCCCGCAAGGTCGGCGTGCGGTTTGAAGACGGAAAGCTGCCCCTCGAAACGCAGCACCGCTGCCGACACCAGCGTGCGGCGGGCGAGGAAACAGGCATCGGCCACCAGGAAACGCGTCGCGAAGTTGTCCGACCCGTCGCAGATGATATCGTAATCCTCGATCAGAGCCGGCGCATTATCCGCCTCGAGCCGCCTCGCATGCGGCTCGATCCGCACCAAGGGATTGAGCGCTCGCGCCGTCGCCGCCGCCGACTCCGCCTTGCGCGTTCCGATCGCGGCGGTGGTGTGGACAATCTGGCGCTGCAGGTTGGAAAGCTCCACGGAGTCGTCATCGATGAGTCCGATCCGGCCGACCCCGGCCGCCGCCAGATAGAGCAGAAGCGGCGAGCCGAGCCCTCCCGCCCCGACCACCAGCACGCTCGCGTCGCGGAGCTTCGCCTGGCCCACCCCGCCCACTTCCTTGAGCAGGATATGCCGAGAGTAGCGCTCAATCTCGTCTTCGGTGAAGAGTTCGACCATCATTCCAAGATAGGCGCGGCCGCGACGAAAGAGGAGGGAGCGTGTGTCCGCCCCGGAAACCGCAAGCGCCGCTGGCGAGAGCGCCCTCGTATTGCTCTCGGGCGGCCAGGACTCCGCCACCTGCCTCGCCTGGGCACTCGCCCGGTACGATGTCGTCGAGACGGTGGGCTTCCTCTACGGCCAGCGCCACTGGGCGGAGCTCGATGGCCGCTTGCTCATCCGCGAAGGCTTGGCCGCGATCGGCGGCTGGCGTGGCCATCTCGGCCCAGATCACCTGGTGGTCATCACGAGCGGCATGACGGCCGTCGGCGAAACCGCGTTGACCGGCCCGCAAGGGATCAAGGTCGCAGCCTCGGGTCTGCCGTACACTTTCGTTCCGGGGCGTGATCTTCTGTTCTTCACCTGTTGCCGCGGCGATTGCCGCCCGCCGCGGTCTGCGGCGGCTGGTCGGCCGGATGTGCGAGACCGACTATTCCGGCTACCCCGACTGCCGGGACGATGCCTTGAAGGCTATGCAGATCGCCCTCAATCCCGGCATGGTGGGCGAGTTCGTCATCAAAGCCCCGTTTGCTGTGGCTCGACAAGGCGGCCACTTGGCAGCTTGCCCGCGATTTCGGGGGCGAGCCGCCGGTTTCGCTGATTATCGAGCAGACGCTGAGCTTGTATCTCGGTGATTGCAGCCGCAGGCGTTCCTGGGGCCGCGGTTGCCGCACCTGCCCGGCGTGCCGGCTGCGCGCCGCGGGCTTCGAGCGCTGGCAGGCAGGTGCGGGGTGCCTTTGAGAGCGGATCCCCGCGCTCGGGAAAGGGAAGGAGAGCGCTTTCAACCAGGCTGGAAACGCTCGACCCGGCGCACCGGCTCAGCACACCGCCACATTGTCGATCAACCGCACCTGGCCGAGCCACGCCGCCGCGATCAGCCGCGCCGGTGGGCGCGCTGCCGGAAGCGGCTCCAGCGTCTCCGCATCCACGAGCGCCACGTAATCAGGGCGGAACCCGGCCTCCGCCAGCGCTGCCGCCGCCGCTTCGGTCCGCTCCGCCGCTGGCTGGCCATCCGCCAGGGATGCCGCCAGTGCAGCAAGCGCCGTGTAGAGCCGCGGCGCCAGCGCCCGGTCGGCTGGTGCCAGAGCCTGATTGCGCGAAGAAAGCGCGAGCCCATCCGCAGCACGCACCGTCGGTACCGCAACGATCTCGATCCCGAGATAAAGGTCATGGACCATGCGGCGTACCACCTGAAGCTGCTGCCAATCCTTCTCGCCGAAACACGCGAGCTGCGGCCGGATTTGGCCGAACAGCTTGGCCACCACGGTGGCAACGCCGCGGAAATGCCCCGGCCGCGCCGTACCCTCCCAAAGCAGCGCCGGTCCCGCGACCTCGATCACCGAGGCCGCCGCCGGCGGGTACATGGTACTGCCTGAAGGCAGCCAGGCGAGTTCGCAGCCCGCCTCCCGCAGTGCCGCGAGATCCGCCGCCTCGTCACGGGGATAGCGAGCGAAATCCTCGGCCGGGCCGAACTGCAGAGGATTGACGAAGATCGAAGCCGCGACCGCCGCGTCGCGCCGCTTGGCCGCCGCGATCAGCGAGAGATGGCCGGCATGCAGCGCGCCCATCGTCGGAACCAGGGCGAGTGGCCGGCCGCCGCTTACGAGCGCAGCCCGCGCCCTTGTCAGCTCGCCGATCGTCCGCGCCACCCGCATTGCGCCAGAATACCCGCCGCGCCCCTTCGTAGGCAGGGCGAGCGTGGCGCGACAGGCGTGCTTCGGCATGGGAACCGGGCCGGGGAGGATTGGTGGCGCTGGCTCGGGCGTCAGGATGAATAACCCGTCATGTTCTATTAATGTTCCCGTAATAATACCGCGCCCGCAACGACCATTTCACGACGAGAACAAAATGCCTCCGCAGAGCGCCCGCCAACGTGGGGCTGGCCGGCCCGCCAACTCTCCGCCAAAATCCCGTTCCGGGAGGATGCGGTCATACGGGTCGGCGTGATCGGACTTGGGTCCATGGGCATGGGGGTCGCGGCAAGTCTGCTGCGCGCCGGGCACGAGGTGTGCGGTTGCGATCTCCGCGCCGAGGCGCGCGGCGAGTTCGCAGCCGTCGGCGGCGAGGCGGTCGCACGGCCGGATCTCCTCCCGCCCGATCTTGGGGCGCTCGTCCTCCTCGTCGTCAATGCCGCTGAGGCCGATGAGGCGCTCTTCGGTCCGGCCGGCGCCGTGAACGGGCTCCCGCCCGGAACGCTTGTTCTCGGTTCCGTCACCATGGCCCCGCAAGCCGCGCGCGCGCTGGCCGCCCGGCTCTCGGCGCTTGGGCATCTCCCGCTCGACGCGCCGGTCTCGGGTGGCCCCGCACGCGCCCGCGAGGGCGCGCTCTCCGTCATGGCGTCCGGCTCCGCGGCCGCCTTCGCTGCCGCCGAGCCAATTTTCTCGGCGATCGCCGCCAAGGTCTGGCGCCTCGGCGAGGAGCCCGGCGTCGGGAGCACGGTCAAGATGGTCAACCAGCTCCTTGCCGGGGTGCATATAGCCACGGCCGCCGAGGCACTGGCGTTCGGCATCCGTGCCGGCGCCGACCCCACCATGCTCTTCGAGGTGATCAGCGCTTCGGCCGGCAGCTCCTGGATGTGGCAGGATCGTGTGCCGCACATCCTCGCCGGGGACGACGCGCCCCGCTCGGCCGTCGGCATTTTCGTCAAGGACCTCGGCATCGTACTCGAGGAGGCACGCACGCTCACCTTTCCCCTCCCGCTCGCGGCCGCCGCGCACCAGCTCTTCCTGGCCGCCGCGGCCGCCGGCCATGCCGGCCGGGACGATGCCTTCGTCATCCGCGTCTGGCAGGCGCTGACCGGGATTCCGCTTCCGGCCAAGGAGTGAAATAATATGCTGCACGGAGGCTGCCTCTGCGGGGCGATCCGTTACACAACCGACGGCGTGCCCTATCACGAGAGTATCTGCCATTGCTCCATCTGCCGCCGCGCGAGCGGCGCGCCTTTCGTCGCCTGGTTCAGTGTTCCGCGGCAAAGCCTTTCCCTCGTCTCCGGCGCCCCGGGCTGGTTTCGTTCCTCCCCCGCCGCCGAGCGCGGCTTCTGCGCGCGTTGCGGCACCGCCCTTTTCTTCCGCTCGAGCGCGCATCCGGACGAGATCGACATCACCACCGCAAGCCTCGATGATCCCGCGCTCGTTCCGCCTCGCGACGAGATCTACACCGAAACCCGAATCGCCTGGCTGGCAACGCTCCCGCGCCTGCCGTCCTTCGCTGCTGCCCGCGAGCAGGCTGCGCCACCGCGCCCGCCTACTCCGGCCTGAGCCCGCTCCCCACGGCTGCCCTGTGCCGCGCGGTCCGAAGGCGTCAGTCGGCGAAGCTGGAGCGTGCCTGCGCGGCCCAGCGCCCGCCGAGCGGGGCGGCGATCCCGAGCGAACGGAACCGGCCGAGCGGCGTGGTGTCCACGCGGTAGCGCGCGGACACCACATCGAGATGAACCTTCTCTGCCGAGGCGGCAATCGGCGTGTGCGAGATCCAGGCGCCGTGGAGCCAGCCTTCTCCCGCCCGCGCGAGGAAGTCCGCAAAGTAGGCGTCAGGCTCCTGCCAGACACACGTGCGCCCGCCCGACAGGCGATAATGCGGGAAATGGAGCGTTGCCGCGAGCGCCGCCGCGTCGCGCGCGTTAAGCGCCGCCATGTATCGGTCGAGCACCACGGGCGCCGCCGCGACAGCCTGCTCCGCCATCCGATCGGCGACCAAGCCGATCCTCCTTCTCCGTTGCCTACGCGTGCGGGACGCTATGCCCCGACCAAAGCATCGTTCAACGGTTTGGCGAGCCGCTTGCCGGCGGCGCTTCCGCCTCTTGGAAGGGCGCGTCCGGCCGCCCGGGAGCAAAGGTCGAGAACGCGATGACCGTCGAACCGGATTGGCTGAAATGGACGCGCGAACTCCAGGCGATCGCCCAGACGGGCCTTGCCTTCGCCACCAATACTTACGACCGCGAGCGCTACGAGATGCTGCGCGCGCTCGCCTCCCGGATGATGGCGTCATGCACGGCATTGCCGTTCGAGCGGATCGACGCCCTGTTCGCCGGGGAAAACGGATACGCAACGCCGAAGATCGATGTCCGTGGTGCCGCCTTCGACGAACGGGGCCGCCTGCTGATGGTGCGCGAACGCGCTGACGGTGAACGCTGGACGCTGCCCGGTGGCTGGGCGGACGTCAATCTCTCCGCCGCCGAGAATGTCATCAGGGAGGTGCGCGAGGAGAGCGGGTTCGTGGTGCGCGTGCGCAAACTTGCCGCCGTCTGGGATCGCACGCGTCAGGGTCACTCGCCCGGCGTCTTCTCCTGCTACAAGCTCTTCTTCGTCTGCGACATCGTCGGCGGCGCGCCGACCATCGGTCCGGAAACCTCGGGGGTCGGATGGTTTGCCGAAGACGAAATCCCGGCCGACCTTTCGCTCGGCCGGGTCCTGCCTCGGCAGATCCGTCGCGTGTTCGAGCACGCCCGCAATGACTCCCTGCCGACCGATTTCGATTGAACCGCGCAGCGTCTTGCCCGCCGGGGCTTCTGTGCAATCCACCCCTTCGAACCGGTGCGGCAGAAGCGGCGCCGGCCAACAGCCTTCATCCTCTGGCGGCCCCGGCCGAACGCCTCCGCCCGACTTGGCGCGCGCTGGGCCCGTGTTCGCAACGCTTGTTGCCACCCTCATGGACAACCGCTTTCGGCCATGCGAAAGACGTGATGACACGGAGGAAACGATGAGCGGTTCCTATCAAGGCACCTGCTTCTGCGGTGCCGTCGGGATCGAGGTGAGCGGCGCGCCCGATGCCATGGGCTACTGCCATTGCCGATCATGCCGCTCCTGGTCCGGCGGACCGGTGAACGCCTTCACGCTTTGGCCGCCGGAGGCGGTCAAGGTCACCAAGGGCGCGGAGCATGTCGCGACCTATCACAAAACGGACATGAGCCACCGCCAGTTCTGTCGCCTCTGCGGCGGTCATCTGATGGCCGTTCACCCATCGCTGAAGATGATCGATGTCTTTGCGGCGACGGTTCCAAACCTCGCCTTCGCGCCGCAGGTCCACGTCAACTACGCCGAAACGGTGCTGCCGATGCGTGACGGCCTGCCGAAGCTCAAGGATTTTCCTGCCGAATTCGGCGGCTCCGGCGAACTCGTTGCGGAGTAGCGGCGCATCGGGAATCGCCCGCCGATCCGCCCGCTAAAAAATCTGGAACAATTCACGGAGAAACCCCGGCGTCAGTGCGGCCAGCGGATTGATGCCGACCTTCGGGTCGCCAAGCGGGCCGGCCACGCTGTAGGTGGCCGCAAACAGCCCGCCGCCCTTCTCCGGGCTGAACAGCCGTCCGATCAACGGGATGTTGCCGAGCAGGGAATTGAAGAAATAGGCGGGCACGATCGTTCCCGAAAGCTCGGCAGTCTCTGTTGCCAAATCGATATGGCCCTCCGCGGTCAGTCCGAGCGATGGGCTGAACGCCCGCACCTTCGTGAGGCTCAGCGTGTGCCCGCTTAGCCGGAACGGCACGATCAGCTTCGAAAACGCAAGGCCCGGACCCGCCAACACGTCCGCCAGCCCGTAGAGCGTCATCGCTTGCAGCACCCTCCCGAGCGCGGGCGCATTTTGCACGCGGAAATCCGAGATCGTGGCCGTCCCCGCAAGAGGACTACCCGCCGCCGCATCGCCGAGGCGCGCGGTCACCGTAAGTTTGCCGCCCTTGATCTTGTCCGTGATGTCGGTCGCGGCCAGCAGATCGCCGGCGTTCGCCGCCGTGATGGCCACTGCGCGCCCCTGAGCGCGGGCCGCACGTTCGGGGCTGATCACGAACGACGCCGGCTCGCCCGGCGCGAGGTTCCCGGCGAGGCTCGCTGCCGTGATGCGAACTCCGTCGCTCTCGGCGCGCAGCACGCACTCGGTGAGCGGCTGGTCGTGTGCCAGCAGCGCCCGAGTGAAGCGCGCATCGAGCACCCAAGGCGCCTCCCTCGCCGCAGACGCGCCCGCGGCGCGGCTCTTGCTCGGCCCGGGCCCATGGTGGGTGAAGCGGGCGGAAAGGTCGAGCAGCGGCCCGTTCAACACGATTGCGATCGGCTGCCCCTCGCCAGGGAAGCGCACCGATCCCGAGGCCTCGGTGCGGCCAAGCCTCGCTTGATCGACGCGTACGAAGATCGGCCGCCCCCCCGCGAAGCTCGCCGAACCCAGAGCCGCGATCCCCGTTCCGGTGAGATCGAACGTATCGATCGCCGCGATCCGCCCATGCGCAAGGCGGAGCACGGCATCGGCCGCTGCCGCGGCACCCGCCGGCTTGACGAAGCCGAGCGGCGCCACGCTCAACCGTGCCCCGGTCAGACCCGCCTTGATCCGCGCGCTCGTCACGCCGTCGCGCGCAACCGTGATCTCCCCCGAGAGGACGAGCGGTCCCTCCACGACGCTCGTCACATCCAGAATGTGAAGCTGCGCCAGCTCCTCTGCCGTCGGCGTCGCGCTTGCCTCCAACCGCTGCACCACTTGGCCGGGCGGACCGGCGCGGAAATCCATCGCAGAGGAAAGCCGTGTCGGGATACCGGCCAGTGCCGCCGTGCCCGCCATCGTCAGCCCCTCATTGTCCGCGCTTAGATGGAATGAGCCTTCCGTGAGATCGCGCCCGGCGGCAATTCCGCCAAGCCGCACGGCGGCAAGCGTCGCCTCTGCGTGCACCGCCACTTGGTCCATCGTGAGCTTCGCCAGCAGCGGCAGCGCAACCGAAACGGTGACATCGGCGTTGCCGGCGGCGGTCGAAATCGGCAACGGATGGCGCGCGAGCAGCCCGAGCCTCGGCTCCTTGAGCAGTGCCAGCGCGTCGCCGAGCGGCCCGGAGATCCGCGCCGTGATGGCGGCGTTCTGGTCATTCTCCTCGAGCCCGGTGATCCCGACCGTTCCGCCCGTCACCTGAAGGCGACCCTCGATCGCGTGCTGCACGGTGATCGTCATCGCGTCCGGCCCGCCGATCGAGAGCGTCGCCCGTCCGTCCGTCAGCGGCGGGATCGGCCGAAGCCAGTGCACCACGAGTCCGCTTGCCGACACCCGGCCCGAGACGCTGTTGAGCGCCAGGGCGCCGCCGCTCGGCGCATAGGCTAATCCCACCGTGAGCGTCGCGGTCTCCGCCGTTCCTCCGGTGATGTTCCTGCTCACCCAGGCGCGTCCGCCGCGGGAGATATCGGGCGGCCAGTAGCGGGCAAGATCCGCCATCGGCACCGCGCCGGTTGCGAGCGAGAGCCTGCCCTGCCAGATACCCGCGGCATCGCGTTGGGCTGACCCCGAACCGGTCACCATCGGCTCCGCCGCCCCGCTTGGCGCAGCCAGCCGCAGCACCACCTGCCCGAGTTTCAGCGCATTGCCTTCTGCGGAGATCGCCAACGCCCCGCCGGCGATCGGCACCGATCCGCCCCCGAACACGATCCTGCCGCCGCCCACGTTTGCCTCGAGCCGGGCACGCCGAAGTGCGAAGCTCGGCCCGAACGTGAGGGTAAGCGCAAGCCGGACCGGTGCATTGACCGCCATGAGCGGGCTGAGCCTTGGCGCTGCGCTGGCCAGCTCGGCCGGCGTGACCGCCGAGAGCCGGGCCGCCAGGTCGAGACCCCGATGCGCCTCGAGATCCCCTTCAACCGAGAGCACCGCCTGATGGCCCGCGAGCGCGAGCACGATGCGCGCATTGGCCGTGAGCCCGCCAAGCGCGCCGCGCGTAAGCGTGATGTCGGCGCTCGGCGCGTACCAAGTGGCACCAAGCGCCTGGTCAACCACGGTGATCTCGGCGTCCCGGATGGTGAGGGAGCGCAGCTGACTGAGCCACGGAAGGCCCGGCCGCGGTGCACTCCCGTCGTCGCCGGGCGGTGCCGCGAGCGCGCTGACGATCTCACCCGCCAGACGCAGAGTGCTCGCGGAGGGTTCGTTGCGCGCACCACGCGCCTGCCCGCCGCGCCGCGAACCGAACGAAAGCGCGAGCCCCCCCGATCGCTCGCGCACGATATGCAGTCGCGGCGCTTCGATCACGATGCGACGGGGCACGATCCGGCCGAGCAGCAGCGCCGGCATCGAAAGTGAGACCTCGGCACGCGGGATCGTCGCCATGCCGGAATTGTTCGAACCGGCAATGACAACATCGGCGAGCACGAGGTCGAGCGGGCTTTCGAGTCCTTGGCGGAACCCTTCCCAGGCGAGCGAAGCCGCACCCACCCTGACGCTCGGCCTGCCCGGGCGGCCGGAGAGCGCGGCGCTCAGCCGGGGAAGCAGGAACCCGAGATCGATCGGCCCTTCAGCCAACCGCCAGGCCAGCACGCCCGTCGCCAGCACGCCAAGCAACGCAAGCCCGAGCAGGATCTCGGCCACGACATGGAGAATCCAGCGGGCCGCTTGACCCGAGCGCCTCAGCATGGCGAGCCTCCCCTCGCATGCCGTCCGCCTTCCGCCTGCCCGAGCGCTGGCCCGCCTCTGCCGATCCCGGCGCCCGGGACCGCCTGTTCGAGTGCTTCTCCGCCCTCGGCCGGGCCGAAGCCCGGCTGGCCGCCCGGCCGGACGCCCGGGCGCTGCTCGCCGCGCTCGGCGGCAACAGCCCCTATCTTGCCGACCTCGTGCTCCGCGAGCCGGCCACGCTGCGTCTTCTGGTGGAGTCCGGCCCCGATGCTGCCCTTGCCGCCTCCATCACTCCGCTCGCGGCGGCCGATCCCGCGCTCGCCAGGCCTCGTCTCGCGGCACTCCTCCGCCAAGCCAAGCGGCGGGTAGCCCTCACCACGGCGGTCGCGGATATCGGAGGCCTCTGGAAGCTCGAACGGGTCTCGGCAGTACTTTCCGATCTCGCCGAGGCCGCGCTCCAGCTGGCCACCCGCCATCTGCTCCTGGCACTTCACAGGGCCGGACAGATCGTCCTGCCCGATCCCGCCGCACCGGACCGTGGCTCGGGGTTCGTCGTTCTTGGCATGGGCAAGCTCGGCGCGCGCGAGCTCAACTACTCGAGCGACGTCGATCTCGTGCTGCTCTATGACCCCGGCCTCACCCGCGGCGAGGGCGAGCCGGGGGCGGTGCACGCGCGGCTGGCACGCGACCTCGCCTCGCTGATGGAGGCCCGTGATCCGAACGGCTACGTCTTTCGAATCGATTTCCGCCTCCGCCCCGATCCGGCCGCGACGCCGCCCGCCGTCTCGCTCCCGGCCGCGCTCGCCTATTACGAGAGCATGGCGCAAAACTGGGAGCGTGCGGCCCTGGTGAAGGCGCGCCCGGTGGCGGGCGATCTTGCGCTCGGGGCTCAGTTCCTGGAAGAGATTCGCCCGTTTGTCTGGCGCCGCCATCTCGATTTCGCGGCGATCGCGGACATCCATGCCATGCGCCGGCGAATCGACGCGCGTGTCGCCTCCGCCCGGCGCTCCGAATCCCCCCATTGTGACGGACCCTTCGCACGATTGGCCGGGCACAATCTGAAGCTGGGCGCCGGCGGCATCCGCGAGATCGAGTTCATCGTCCAGACGCTCCAGCTCGTCTGGGGCGGTCGGGATCCGGCTCTTCGTGTGCCGGGCACCCTCGCTGCGCTCCCCGCGCTCGCCCGCGCCGGCCTTCTTCCACCGCGTGCCGCAACCAGCCTCGCCGCCTCGTATCGCTTCCTCCGCGCGGTCGAGCATCGCCTTCAGATGGTGGCGGACCGGCAAACACATAGCCTGCCCGATGCCCCCGAGGCGGTGGTCCGCTTCGCCTGCTTCATGGGTGCGCCGAGCGCCGATCGCTTTGCAGAACGGCTGGTCGGCCATCTGCAGCGGGTCGAGGCGCGCTATCGGGAGATGTTCGAGCCGGCGCACGAGACCGAGGTGCTGCCGCAGGCGCTCGACCTGCGCGGCGTCAAGGACCCGCCGCCCGCCGCCCTCGCGGCCCTCGCCGAACTCGGATTCACCAATTCCGCCGCCGCCGCGGCGGCTGTCCAGGGCTGGCAGACCGGCCGGGTGCGCGCCGTTCGCTCCGAGCGCGCGCGCGCGCTTCTCTTCCACCTCCTGCCGCAGATGCTTGCCGCCCTGGGCCGCCAACGCGCGCCCGACGCGGCGCTTGCCCGCTTCGACACCTTGCTCTCGCGCCTGCCCTCCGGGGTCCAGATTCTCTCGCTCTTCCAGCGTTATCCCGCACTCCTCGGCCGTGTCGCCGCCGTGCTGGGCGCCGCCCCTTCGCTCGCCCTGCATCTGGCCCAGAATCCGATTGCGCTCGAGGGCCTCTTGCAGCCCGCGGAGGCGCCCGCCAACGGATCCTCCGGTCCTGCACGCGCCCTCGCCGCTCGCCTCGCGCCGGTTCGGGATTTCGAGGAAGCCATCGCAGAGTTGCGAAGCTTCGTGCAGACCGAGGCGTTTCGTATCTCGGTGGCCACGCTGGAGGGCCGTCTCGACGCCGATGCTGCCGGTCTCGCCCGTTCGGCGTTGGTCGATTCCGCCCTCACCCTGCTGCTTCCTCGCGTCCTCGCCGATTTCGCGCGCCGTTTCGGCCGCGTGCCCGCCGGCAAGATGGCCGTGGTCGCGCTCGGCAAGGCCGGCGGGCAGGAGATGATGGCCGGCTCGGATCTCGACCTGATGCTGATCTACGACCATCCGCCCGGCGTTGCGGAAAGCCGTGGCGTCCGGCGCCTTGCGGCAAGCGAGTGGTTCATCCGCGCCGCCCACGCCTTCGTCGCGGCCCTCACGGCACCCGGTGCGGAGGGGCCGGTGTTCGCGGTGGACATGCGGCTCCGTCCCTCGGGCAACAAGGGCCCGGTCGCGGTCTCGCTCTCGGCCTTCCGCCGCTATCACGCCGCGGATGCCTGGACATGGGAGCGCATGGCGCTCACGCGCGCCCGCGTGGTCGCCGGCCCGGCGGCCTTTCGCAACGAGGTTGCGGCGGCGATCCGCACTGCGCTCGAAGCCGCCGGCCCGGAGGCCAGCATCCGCGCCGATGCGGCGTCCATGCGCGCGCGCGTCGCTCGTGAGCATCCGCCCGCCGGCCCGTGGGACGTGCGGCTCCGCCCGGGCGGGCTTTTGGAGGTCGAGTTCATTGCTCAGGTCCTGCAACTCATCCACGCCCCGGTGCGCCCGGATCTCTGGAACACCTCGGCGCGCGGTGCGCTGGCCGGGCTCGCCGCCGCAGGCATCTTGGAAGCGGAAGATGCGCGCCTCCTGTTGCGTGCCGAGCGGCTCTACCGGACGGTGCTCGGCATGCTCCGCGTGGCGCTCGGCAGCCCGGTCACGGGGGCCTTGCCCGAGGCCGTTTTCCTGGCGCTTCTCCACGCCGTCCGGGCGAGCGGCGAGGCGGTGCTTGACGCGGCCGGCCTCGAGGCCACGCTGGACTCGCTCGGCCGTGCGGTTCGCGAACGGTTCGAGCGGCTGGTCGGCACAATCGAGGAGAAAGGCCCATGAAACCGAGCGAGAGTCGTCCGAGCAAGGCCGCCCCGGGCGAGGGAGATGCCGCGCCCGCCTTCGCGATGGCGGCGAGCGGCGGGCGCATCGCGAGCCTCGATGGCCTGCGTGGCCGCCCCTTCGTGCTCTACTTCTATCCCAAGGCGGACACCCCCGGCTGCACGCGCGAAGCCTGCGATTTCCAGGAAGCACTCCCGGCGCTCGCCAGGATCGGGATCGAGGTGATCGGCGTCTCGCCCGATCCGATGGGGCGGATCGAGGCCTTTGCCAAGAAATTCGGCCTCCGCTTTCCGCTCGCCTCGGATGCCGAGCACAAGGTGGCCGAGGCCTATCGGACCTGGGTCGAGAAATCGATGTACGGCCGGACCTACATGGGCATGGAACGATCGACCTTCCTGATCGATCGCGCAGGCCGCATCGCGCGCGTCTGGCGCAAGGTCAAGGTGCCCGGCCACGCCGCGGACGTGAAGGCAGCCGCCGAGGTCCTGTAGCCAGCCCTGTGTTCGTCCGCGAGAAGCATATCAACGGCGACACCTAACCTCTACCTTGTCGAGAGCGTGCGCGAGGGTGGGCGGGCGAAGCAGCGCATCATCAAGAACCTCGGCTGCAAGGAGGCGGTGGTTGCCTCCGGTGAGCTCGAGCGCCTGGCCGCCTCGGTCGGTTGTTACGCCGAGCGCGCGGTGGCTCTTTCGCAGCTCGAGACGGGCAATCCGGCCGGGCTGGCCTGCCGGCGCATTGGCGCGCCGCTGTTGTTTGGTCGGCTCTGGGAGGAGACTGGCTGCCGTGTGGTGATCGAGGAGCTGCTCGCCACGCGCAGCTTCGAGTTCCCGGTCGAGCGCGCCGTGTTCGTCTCGGTGCTGCATCGGATCATGGTGTCTGGCTCGGACCGGGCGTGCGAGAAGTGGGTGGCCGACTATGCTGTCCCGGGCATCGGCGGCCTGGCCTTGCATCACCTTTACCGAGCTCTGGCGTGGCTCGGCGAGGAACTCGCCGCTGACCAGCAGGCAGGGGTGACCGCCTTCGCCCCACGCACGGTCAAGGATCTGATCGAGGAGCAGCTGTTCGCGCGCCGGCGGGATCTGTTCAGCGAACTCTCCGTGGTTTTTCTGGACACCACCTCACTGTCGTTCGCCGGCGCCGGGGGCGAGACGCTGGGCGAACGCGGCTACTCCAAGGATTACCGACCCGACCTGATGCAGATGATCGTGGCCGTGGTGATCGACGCCGACGGGCGGCCGATCTGCTCGGAGATGTGGCCGGGCAATACGGCCGACGTCACCGTGTTGATCCCGGTGATCGACCGCCTGCGCTCGCGCTTTGCCATCGGCCGTGTCTGCGTGGCCGCCGATCGCGGCTTGATCTCGGCTGCGACCATCGCCGCCCTGGAGGAGCGCGGGCTGGAATACCTCCTCGGCGTCCGCGAGCGCACGGACACGCTCATCCGCAAGCTGGTGCTCGAGGATGCGCGGGCCTTCACGCCGCTGTGTGTCCGGCGGGCTGGCGGCGAGGTGACGCAGCTGTCCGTCAAGCAGGTCACCGCGCAGGGCTGCCGCAACGAAGCCGCGGCAGCCAGGGATGCCGCTAATCGCCGCGCCATTATCGCCGCACTCGACCAGCAGCTCAAGCGCGGCGACAAGGCGCTGATCGGCAACTCCGCCTATCGCCGCTACCTGCGCACCACCACGGACAGCCGGGCGTTCCAGATCGACCCCGGCAAACTCGCCGACGAAGCACGCTTCGATGGCATCTTCGTGCTGCGCAGCAATGCCCGCATCACCCCGTTGCAGGCGGTCCTGCGCTATCGCGATCTGCTGCAGGTTGAGGAGCTGTTCCGGACCGCCAAGGCGCTGATGCGCACAAGGCCGACCTATCACTCCTCGGATGCCGCCATCCGCGGCCATATGTATGCGATCGGCAGCAATGCTGAGGCGGCGCGCCGGGTCGGCATCCGCGTCACCCGGACGATGGTGATCGCCTATGCGCTGGCCGCTTTGTTCGCGACCGTGGCCGGCCTTCTGCTGGTAGCCCGGCTATCGATGGGCAGCCGGACCGCCGTGGGCTCGGAACTGCGGGCGATCGCCGCGGCGGTGGTTGGCGGGGCGAGCCTGTCGGGCGGGCGCGGCACCATTCTCGGCTGCTTCATCGGCGCGCTGCTTTTCACCACCATCGACAATGGAGCCAACCTGCTCGGGATCAATTCCTTCTGGCAGATGGTGATGGAGGTGACGCTCATTGCCTTCGTCGTCTATTTCGACAACATGCAAAATCACCGCCAGGCCGGCATCGTCTGAGCTTGCCGGCCGGCCGGCCATCGGCTAGATCGCGGCCCGGCGCCCGTAGCTCAATTGGATAGAGCACCAGACTACGGATCTGGGGGTTAGGGGTTCGAATCCTCTCGGGCGCGCCAATTCCTTCAGGATATCAATGAATTATGCGCGAGGGATCGGCTCCTACAGCAAGCTCCCGCTTGGCGTTGCCCCTCGTGCTTGATCCGGGGTGAACCGGGGTCCAGTGACGCTGCCCCTATGATTCATCCAGCAGCGAGTGGTGTCCGGCATTTGTCGTTATGCAAAGTCCGGGCAACGGGCCCAGGCGCGGGGCGCCCTCTATACAACGCCCGGAGCGGCGCTACGGCAGGCGCACCAGATTAACAAATGGAGCCAGCGCGTGGAAACCGGCCCCCACAGCAGTTCCGCTGGCGGCCCAAGACGTTTCCTTAGAATCTTCCCCAAGCAAGTGCTCGGCGCTCCTTGTTTGCTACTCGCTGCCAATCACGCTGGCCTGCCGAGGCGCGATTCTCCTCGAAGTTGATTTCATTGGAGCGGACGACGAGATTCGAACTCGCGACCCTGAGCTTGGAAGGCTCATGCTCTACCAACTGAGCTACGTCCGCGCCCGGACTCTGGTACCCGAGCCGCGGCTTCGTGGCAAGCAGGTCTCAAAGGAGCTCACAGGCTTCCTCGAATTCAAGGCGCGGGGAGCGCTCGAACAGTCCCTCTGGATCGCCGTGGCCGAGATTGCAGAGGAAATTCGACTTCCAGCCGCGATAAGCAAAAAACTCTTCGTCCACCTTGGCCTTGTCAAAGCCCGACATCGGCCCGCAATCGAGGCCGAGCGCGCGCGCGGCGAGGATGAGATAGGCGCCCTGCAGCGAACCGTTGCGGAACGCGGTCTCGGCGGCGAATGACTCGTTGTCGGCGAACCAGGAGCGCGCCTCCGCATCGTGCGGAAAGAGACGCGGCAACTGGTCGAAGAATTTCGGCTCGTAGGCAACGATCACGGTAACGGGTGCAAGCATCGTCTTTTCGATGTTGCCGGGTGAGAGGGCGGGGCGCAGGCGCTCCTTGGCTTCCTTGCTGCGCAGGAAAAGAAATCGTGCCGGCGAGGAGTTGGCCGAGGTCGGGCCCCATTTGAGAAGATCGTAGAGTGCGCGCAACGTATCGTCGGAAACGGGCTCGTCGCGCCACTTGTTGTGCGTGCGGGCGGAGCGGAAGAGCGTGTCGAGAGCGGCATCGTCGATCGTCATGCGGGGTCCTTCCGTTCCTTGGCGAGCGGATCATTGCTCGGGAGAGTCGGGACGTTGAGCCGGCAGGTCAAGGCACTGGCCTCGTGGCACATGGCGCGGTGCCGTGTTCCACGAGGTCTTGTGGTTCGGCACCGGGTTGACGATGCGGAAGAGCTGCGCGACGGCATCGGGCGGCAGGTGGGAAGCGAAAGCGTCCGGAAATACCCGAACGTAGAGCGCTTTCAGCGTCGCTGAAAACGCTCACGTTCGTTCTGCCGGCCGGATTCACGTGCTTCCGTTGGTCCGTTGGGGTCGCTTCGCCATCCCAGCCAGGCGTGATTCACTTGATAGTCCGCACGCCGCCCCCGCGCGGCGCGTGGGCGGATGCTTAGGCGGCTTTCCGGCCTGCGGTCCGGCGCAGTTCCGCAATGAGCAGTTGCACCGATTGCCAGCGATCGAGTTCGGCTGCGTTTCCGGCGAGTCGGGCCTCGGTGGCGCGCTCCTCCGCAACCGCGGCAGCGCGGATGCCGTGCCGCTCGATCACTTGGCGGGCCACTCCGATCGGGTCCTCTGCCTGCATGGGCGGTCTCCTCGAGTGCGTTGGTGACAGGGAGGCAGGTAGGAACTCGATAACTGCGCGCAAGTCGTGGCAGGCATGCGTTGCAGGAAAGTCACGGTTGCGCAGACCATTAAGGAAAACGCCAATGATCACGCCGGCTTACGTCCGTACGATGGCTGCTTACAACACGGAGATGAACCGCCGACTCTACGCGGCGGCCGCGCGTCTTTCGGATGCGGAGCGCCGGCGCGATCATGGTGCGTTCTGGGGCTCGATCCACGGCACGTTCTCGCATCTCCTGTGGGGCGATTCGATCTGGATGTCGCGCTTCGCCGGCTGGCCGAAGCCGGAGGTGACGATCAAGGAGAGTGCCCGGATGATCGAGGATTTTGCAGCGCTTGTGGCGGCGAGGGAGACGGCGGATGTGGGCATCTCGGCGTGGGCCGGCGGGCTGGACGAGGCTTGGCTCGCGGCCGATCAGACCTGGTTCAGCGGCGGTGCCGGACGCGAACGCACGGCACCGCGTGCGCTGCTCGTTGCGCACATGTTCAACCATCAGAGCCATCATCGCGGCCAGGCGCATGCGCTCATCACGCGGGCGGGGGAAAGAACCGGCGAGACGGACCTTTTCCTCGTGGTGCCGGCGATCGCGTAGCGATCGCTTGTCGGTACGTAGCCGGGAGCTTCATCAAGACCCGAATTCCGTGCGCCGTCGGGCTGTCACGGCCGTCCGCGGATCAGTGTGCCGCTGCGGTGAGGAACCCTAGATCGCAGCCTTCGTCGGCCTGCAACACCTGCTCGGCGACCAGCCGGTCCCAGCCGCGAGCGGGAACGGGCGGCGCACGCCAGAGAGTGCGGCGGCGGGCGAGGATGGCCTCGTCCACAAGGAGATCGAGGCGCCGTTCGGCGACGGAGAGGCGAATACGGTCGCCGGTTTCGACGAGCGCGAGCGGGCCGCCGGCGGCTGCTTCGGGAGTTGCGTGCAGGATGATCGTCCCGAAGGCGGTGCCGGACATGCGGCAATCGCTGATACGAACCATGTCCTGCACGCCGGCGCGGGCGAGTTTCTGTGGGATGGGCAGGTACCCCGCCTCCGGCATGCCGGCTGCACTGCGGGGCCCTGCGTTCTTGAGCACGAGGAAGTCCTCGGGCACCACGTCGAGCGCGGGATCGTCGATGCGGCGCGCCAGATCCTCGAGCCCGTCGAAGACGACGGCGCGGGCCTCGCGCTCGAAGAGCGCGGGAGTGGCGGCGCTCCGCTTCAGGATGGCGCCGCGCGGTGCGAGCGTGCCCAAGAGAGCGACGAGGCCGCCGACCGGCGAGACCGGCTTGTCGCGCGCCCGAATATAGCGCCGATCAACGAAGGGGGGCGGCGTGGCGAGGCGTTGTTCGAGCGTTGTGCCGGTGATGTCGACCGCGGAAAGATGCAGGAGGTCGCGGAGCTCGTAGAGCACCGCAGGGAGGCCGCCGGCAGCATGAAAATCCTCCATGTAGCCATCGCCCGTCGGCTTGAGATCGACCAGCACGGGAGTGGCATCCGAGAGCGCGTTGAGGCGATGGAGATCTACGGGGACGCCACGCCGGCCGGCGATCGCGGCCAGGTGGATGAGGGCGTTGGTCGATCCGCCGAGGGCGAGCAAAACGGTGAGCGCGTTCTCGACTGAGTGCGGCGTGATGAGTTGAGACGGGCGGATCGGCGCATCGATGAGCCGCACGGCGAGCGTACCTGCCGCTTCGGCGGCCACCAGACGTTCGGCGTGCACTGCGGGGATGCTTGCAGTCCCGGAAGGAAGGAAGCCCAGGATTTCGGCAACGCAGGCCATCGTGCTCGCAGTGCCCATCACGCCGCAGGTGCCGGCAGTAGTGGCGAGCCTGCCTTCGATCTCGGCAATGCGCTCGGCGCTGACGCGTCCGGCGCGGTAGGCGGCCCAGTAGCGGCGACAGTCGGTGCAGGCGGCGAGCCGCTCGCCTTCGAAGGGGGTTGCCAGCATCGGCCCGGTGACGAGGCCGACGACCGGAAGGTCGGCCGACGCGGCGGCCATGAGTTGCGCCGGCACGGTCTTGTCGCAGCCGCCGGCCAGCACCGCGGCATCCATCGGTTGAGCGAACAGCATCGCCTCGGTTTCGAGCGCGGCGAGGTTGCGATAATGCATCGAGGTCGGGAACAGCGCCGGCTCGCAGAGCGAGATTGTGGGGAAGGCGAGCGGCAACCCGCCGGCGGCCAGTACGCCGCGTTCAACCGCCCGGATCAGCTCGGGGACGGTGCGATGGCAGTTGTTGTAGCCAGACGCCGTATCGACGATGCCGACCACGGGCCGATCCAGCATCGGCTTGGAATAACCCATGGAGCGGGCGAAGGAGCGGCGGAGATAGAGAGCAAAGTCGCGGTCACCGTAGCCTGCGGCGTTGCGTGAGAGCCCGCGCGTCAGATCGCTTGCCATGGCCGCATGGTAGGCCGGGCGCGGCGGGGGAGCAATTTGTGGTAGTATATTACCACAAAGAGAAAGGCTTGACGGGTATTGGCTTTGCCGGCATAAGCCGCCGCCGCTCTAGAGGAACCAGCCGATGAGGACGACCCTTTCGCTCAAACCCGCGGAGGTCAGCAAGGAGTGGGTGCTGATCGACGCCGAGGGCCTCGTGCTCGGCCGGCTCGCCGCGCTGATCGCGGGACGGCTGCGCGGGAAGCACAAGCCGCAATTCACCCCGCACGTCGATTGCGGGGACAATGTGGTGGTGGTGAATGCCGGCCGCGTTCGGGTGACTGGCAGCAAGCTCGATCAGTCGATCTTCTATCACCACACCGGCTATCCGGGCGGCATCAAGGGCCGCAGTTTGCGCCAGCGGCTTGAGAGCGCGCATCCCGAGCGGGTGGTGGAAAAGGCGGTAGAAAGGATGATCACGCGCAGTCCGTTGCAACGCCGGCAGATGCGGCATCTGCACGTCTATGCCGGCGCCGAGCATCCGCACGCGGCGCAGCAGCCGCGCAAGCTTGACGTGGCGGCGATGAATTCGAAGAACGCGAGAGGCTGAGCCCATGTCCGCAACCCAGACGCGCACGCTCGCCGATCTCAAGGAATTGGCGGCCCAGGCGCCGGAGCTTGCCGAGCAGCCGAGGCCCGAACCGAAGCGCGACGCGAAGGGCCGCGCCTACGCCACGGGGCGGCGCAAGAACGCGGTCGCGCGGGTTTGGATCAAGCCCGGCAAGGGAGATATCGCGATCAACGGGCGCAAGGCGGCGCAGTATTTTGCCCGGCCCGTGTTGCGCATGCTGATCACCCAGCCGTTCCTGGTGGCCGACCGCTACAACCAGTTCGATGTCATCTGCACGGTTTCGGGTGGCGGGCTTTCGGGCCAGGCGGGTGCGGTCCGCCACGGCATCAGCCGCGCGCTGACCTTCTACGAACCGGAATTGCGGGGGATCCTCAAGGTTGCGGGTTTCCTTACGCGCGATTCGCGCGTCGTCGAGCGCAAGAAATACGGCCGCGCCAAGGCGCGCCGAAGCTTCCAGTTCAGCAAGCGCTGAGCGGCGGCTCCGGCACCTCGGTGGGCGCGCCTCCGGCGGCCGCGCGCGGGAGGAGCGGGCAGGCCATTCGCATCCGGAGGGCCGTGACACTATCCTGAGCCGGGCGGGGGGGATTCCGATGATCGGCAAGCCAGCGACCGGGAGCAGCGCGTGGACCGCGCTCGCCCTGCATCATGCGGCGATCAAGGATCGGCATCTCCGTCAACTCTTCGCCGAGGATCCCGTCCGTGCGGAGAAATTCTCGGCCGAAGGTGCCGGGCTCTTCCTCGATTATTCGAAGAACCGGATCACCGGCGAGACCGTGCGGCTCCTCTGCGATCTCGCGCGCGAGCAGGATGTGGCGGGGCAACGGGACGCGATGTTCCGTGGGGAGAAGATCAACACGACAGAGCGGCGCGCTGTGCTGCATATGGCCCTGCGTGCGCCGCGCGGCACCCGGATCATGCTGGACGGGCAGGACGTGGTGGCGGAGGTGCAAGGGGTACTCGAGCGCATGGCGGCCTTCGCGCGCGAGGTCCGCGAGGGGATCTGGAAGGGCCATGCCGGCAAGCGGATACGCCATGTGGTGAATATCGGCATCGGCGGTTCGACCCTGGGGCCGGAGATGGCCTGCCTTGCACTTGGCGCGTTCACCGACCGGAGCATGACGTTCCGCTTCGTCTCCAATGTGGACGGTGCCAACTTCACCGCGGCGACCGAGGGGATCGATCCGGCCGAGACCCTTTTCATCGTCTGCTCCAAGACCTTCACGACGCTCGAGACGATGACCAACGCGGCGACCGCGCGGCGGTGGATCGTCAGCGGGCTGGGCGCCGAGGTGGCCGTGGCCCGGCACTTCGTTGCGGTCTCGACCAACGCCATGGAGGTGGCGGCGTTCGGCATCGAGCCGCAGCGAATGTTCGGGTTCTGGGACTGGGTCGGCGGGCGGTATTCGATGGATTCGGCGATCGGGCTTGCGACCATGATCGCGATCGGGCCGGAGCGCTTCGACGAGATGCGCGCGGGCTTCCGCGCGATGGATGAGCATTTCCTGAGCACGCCGCCCGAACGCAACCTGCCAATGCTGCTCGGGCTGCTCAGTGTCTGGTACAACAATTTCTTCTGTGCCGAGACGATCGGAATCATGCCGTACGCCACACCTCTCTCCCGGTTTCCGGCCTATCTCCAGCAATTGCAGATGGAGAGCAACGGCAAGCGCGTGGCACGCGATGGTCGCCCCGTTGCCTGGCAGACCGGCCCGATCATCTGGGGCGAACCCGGCACCGATGCGCAGCACTCCTTCTTCCAACTCCTCCATCAGGGCACGAAGCTCGTCCCTTGCGACCTCATTGGCTTCTGCGAACCTTTAAGCCGGCTTTCCGGGCAGCACGACCTCTTGATGGCAAATCTGTTTGCGCAGGCAGAGGCGTTGGCTTTCGGCAAGACCGCCGCCGAGCTTGCGGCCGAGGGCGCGCCTGCCTTCCAGATCCCGTTTCGCGTGACCGAAGGAAATCGCCCCACCAACGTGATCCTGGCCGAGCGGCTCGATCCCAGGAGTCTCGGCAACCTGGTTGCACTTTACGAGCACAGCGTCTTCACGCAAGGCGTGATCTGGGACCTCGATTCCTTCGACCAGTGGGGCGTGGAGCTGGGCAAGGTGCTTGCCCGGAGAATCGTCCCGGAACTCACCGCTGAGGACGAACCCGAGCTCGGACATGACGGATCGACCAACGCGCTGATTGCGCGCTATCGCCGGCGCCGCGGTTCGGGCAGGACGTGCTGATCGCGGGTGACATCGGCGCCACCAAGACGCTGCTCGCGCTGTACACTGAGGAAGGCGGGCCACGATGCCCGCTGGTAGAGCGGGAATTTCCGAGCGAGGCGTTCGCGGGGCTCGCCGACATCGTGCGTGTGTTTCTTTCCGATGTCGGCCAAGAAGTGACCGCCGGCTGCTTCGACGTGGCCGGCCCGGTGGTCGGCGGGCGCGCGGAGCTTACCAATCTGCCATGGCTGATCGAAGAAGAAACGCTCGCGCGCGAACTCGGGCTGGCGCGGGTGAGCATCATCAACGATCTGATGGCGGTTGCCTACGCCGTTCCTCATCTGCAGGAGAACGAGCTTTGGGCCATCAACCCGGGCAAGGCCGAACCGCACTGCCCGATCGCGATTCTTGCCCCTGGCACGGGGCTCGGCGAGGCGTTCCTGATCCGTAACGGTAGCAAACATATTGCGTGCGCCTCGGAAGGCGGACATGCCGATTTCGCCCCTGTCGATTCGCTGCAGGCGGCGCTTCTCGAGCATCTTGCACGGACCTTCGGGCACGTTTCCTACGAGCGCGTCTGCTCCGGCAGCGCCATTCCGGGACTCTACGCATTCCTCCGCGCCCGCGAGCCGACCGCGGAATCCGCGGAGTTTGCCCGGCGTCTGGCTGCGGCAAAGGACCGCACGCGGCTGATTGTGGCAGCCGCGCTGGAGGACAGCGCGAAGAATCCGCTCGCGCCGGCGACGCTCGATCTTTTTGTTTCGGTGCTCGGCGCGGAGGGTGGCAACCTCGTTCTCAAGGTGCTGGCGACGGGGGGCCTTTATCTCGCCGGCGGAATGCCGGAGCGGATCCTGCCCCGGCTCGAAGACGGGCGCTTCATGCGCGCCTTCACCGCCAAGGGCCGCTTTGCGGGTTTTCTCCGCGACGTTCCGGTCAAGGTGGTGGTGACGAAGGCCGCGCTTCTCGGCGCGGCCTGCTATGGCCTCGAGCGGCTCCGTGCCGCGAAGCCCTCATCTCCTCAGCCGAGCCCGAGCCGCTGCTGATAGACCGAAAGATGTGTGAATGCGGCCGCGAGCAACGGCGCCGGAACATCGGCGGCCCGGCCGCGCGCGATCAGATCGCCGAGGATCTGCTCCGCCTCCACCGGATGGCCCTGCGTCAGGTCGCGGTACATCGATGAGGCCACGCTCGAGCCCTTCACCCTGATCTGCCGGCGCGTCGCGGTCAGGAATTCCTCTCCCGGTGGATGGCCTGCGGCACGCGCAATGGCGACCACCTCATCGAGGAAGGCGAGCGCGAACCGCGCTCCTCCAGGTGCCGCTTCGATTTCGCCGATCGTGCCGCGCATCAGGCAGGTGATCCCGCCGATGGTTGCGAGCAAGATCCATTTGTCCCACATGTCCTGCGCGATCGTGCGCGAAAGCTGGGCTTCGAAGCCTGCACCCTGCATCGCCGCGTGGAGCCGGTCGGTTCGCGCGGACGGCGCGCCGTTCATTTCGCCGTAGAGGAGTTCCTGGAACTTCGCGAGCTGCACGATCCGCCCCTCGGCATCGAGCATTGTTGCCACCCGGCAGACGCCGCCGATCGTCGCGCGGGTGCCGAAGCGCGCCCGGAGCAAGTCGAGGTGCCGCATGCCGTTCAGGAGCGGCAGGATCATCGTTTCCGGGCCGACGGCCGGCGCGAGATCCGCGATCGCCCTCTCGAGTGCGAAACCTTTCACGGCGAGGATCACGAGATCGCACGGTACGCCGATCTCCGGCGCGGTCAGCGCCTTCGGCGTGAGAGCGAGATCGCCGTGCGGGCTGACGATTAAGAGTCCCCGTTCACGAAGTTCGGCCGCCCGCGCCGGCCGCACCAGGAATGTCACGTCCCGCCCCGCCGCGGCGAGCCGCCCACCGAAATATCCCCCCGTGGCCCCTGCGCCAACGACCAGAATCCGCATTCCCCTCTCCTTCGTTCCGGGTGATCTCCGGGCAAAGCGTGCGCGAGGTCAACCGTCCGGGTGCAATGGCCGCTCTCCTCGGGCAGTGTCCGCCACTCCCGCTGCCGTCGCTCAGCCTGCGCCCGTTCTCGGCGTTTCCCGCCTTGCCGTCAGCTTCCCGACCAAGCGCGGGATGTTCGACCTCCAAGGCATTGCGTATGCTGCATTTATGATAGAGAGACGATCGCCCGGAGGTCGGCCATGCCAGAGCACTCAGCGTTTGACCCTTTGACGCTCCCCGAGAGCAATGCAACGAGCTATCCGGAGCCGTACCGCGCCGCGAACCGGATGCGATGGAACCGCCGCCTCAGCGATCATGCCAACCTCACCAATTTCGGGGTGAATCTCACAAGGATCGTTCCGGGCGGGCAGTCCTCGCACCGGCATGCGCACTCGCGGCAGGATGAGTTCATCTACGTTCTGAGGGGCGATGTCGAACTTGAGACCAATGCTGGCATGGAGCATCTGCGGGCGGGCATGTGCGCCGGCTTCCCGGCCGGCTCCGACAACGCGCACCGGTTCGTCAACCGGTCGGCCGAGGATGTGCTTCTGCTGGTGGTCGGCGACCGAACGGCCGGCGACGAAGTGAGCTACCCGGATATCGACATGCATGCCCGCATGGAGCCCGGCGGCCGATATCGGTTCATGCGCAAGGATGGAACCTCGTTCTAGTCTGCTGAAAAATCCCTTGCTGCGACGCCGAGCGGAATGATTCTCAACAGGCTGGCGAGTGTGGGGACGAGCGATGCGCGGCAGATTTCGTGACCAGGCCGGCCTGTTCTCTTACATCTCCCCGGAGGTGCGGGTCTCGTTGGAGCATCCGCTGCGCCCGATCCGGGACCTGGTTCGTGACACGCTCAAGGAAATGAGCCAAAGCTTCGGCCGTCTTCATGCGAGCGAAGGCCGCCCGTCGGTAGCGCCGGAGCAGCTGCTGAGCGCGCTCTTGGTGCAGGCGCTGTTCAGCATCCGTTCTGAGCGGCAGCTGATCGAGCGGCTGAACGACAACCTGCTGTTCCGCTGGTTCGTGGGCCTGTCGCCGGACGATCCGGTGTGGGACGCGACGACGTTCAGCAAGAACCGCGAGCGGCTGCAACGGGGCGAGGCGTTCGGGAAGTTCATGACCAGGCTGCTCGGGCATCCGAAGGTTGAGCCGCTGCTGTCGGGCGAGCATTTCTCGGTGGACGGCACGCTGATTGAAGCCTGGGCATCACAGAAGAGCTTCCGCCCCAAGGATGGCGGTGGCGGCGATGGGACGGACTTCCACGGTCAGCGGCGCACGAACGACAGCCACGCCAGCACGACCGACCCGGACTGCCGGC
>JAKAWQ010000023.1 GCA_021816925.1 Pseudomonadota bacterium | reverse complement strand
CACTACCCCCCACTACCCCACACTACCTCACACTACGGTTCATCCCCGCGCGCGCGGGGAACACCCAGAGGTTAACCTGAATCACTGTGATTGCTCCGGTTCATCCCCGCGCGCGCGGGGAACACATAGGAAACGACGTTGTGGTTGTAACCAGCGTCGGTTCATCCCCGCGCGCGCGGGGAACACTCAGAAACCGATTGCTCTCGGTGATGCCGGCACGGTTCATCCCCGCGCGCGCGGGGAACACCTGCGAGATAAAACCGTCAGAATCAGGCACGCCGGTTCATCCCCGCGCGCGCGGGGAACACCCCTCGAGCTCTTGCGAAGCGGGTCGCGAGCCCGGTTCATCCCCGCGCGCGCGGGGAACACCAAGGCACCAGTTACACGGCACAACAGACAATCGGTTCATCCCCGCGCGCGCGGGGAACACTCTCTGCAACACCGCTCAGTGGTAACTTCAGCCGGTTCATCCCCGCGCGCGCGGGGAACACCTGCGCCCTCCCCACAAGCGCATCCGCCAAAGCGGTTCATCCCCGCGCGCGCGGGGAACACACTTGTCGGAATCCGTAAGAGTCCCTAACAACCGGTTCATCCCCGCGCGCGCGGGGAACACGCACCAAATCGTCGTAATCGCCACTTATTCGCCGGTTCATCCCCGCGCGCGCGGGGAACACGAGCCCGGGCATTGGAGTTCCCAGCGATGGTGGGGTTCATCCCCGCGCGCGCGGGGAACACTCTTCTGAGAAGCGGTTGATCTCGCAGTCCTATTTGAATGTCAAAGACCGAACCGGCTGGAACGTCTGTTCAGCGGCCGCGGCGTCGGCTTGGTTGCACCGCCATGGGCCCGGCCTCCCGAGGCAGGGCGGCCTCGGGCCCGAACTGTACGAGCCGAAACCCGTCAAGGTCGAGGGGGACGCGCCGGTTGGCGCCGCAGGTGTCGAACAGAAAGCCTGCGTCGTTGGTTGCGGCCCACGCGATGACCGCGTTGCCGCTCTCGATGTAGGCCTGGACCTGCCCCCAGATCATTTCGCGCACGCGGCGGCCGTAGTTGCCGACATAAACGCCGGCGCGGACTTCAAGCAGCCAAACGGCAAGCCGGCCGCGTAGGCGCGGCGGGGCATTCTCAACCACGATGGCCAACATCGCCTAGCCTCTCGGGATCTTCGAACGCGACCGGCAGCGCCTCAGGTGCCGCTTCAGGGATGGGCAGGCCTCCGGCTGCGAGCACCTCTTCGATGGCGGGGATCAGCCGGGAGAGAATGTCGGCGCGGCGGAAGGCGTCGCGGCAGCGCCGGCGGACCTCGGCGACCGGATCGGAAACGGACCTGCCGTCTAGGTGCCGGCCGGACTGCGCTGCGCCGGCGACGCGAAAGGCTTCCGGCACGACAGTTTCGAACTTGAAGATGTCGGCGATATCGTAAACGAAGCTCTGCGGTTTGCCGGTGTGGAGAAAACCGAGGGCCGGGGCGTAGCCGGCAGCGAGGACGGCCGCCTCGGTGATGCCATAAAGGGCGGAGGTTGCCGCGGAGAGGCAGCGATTCACGGTATCCGCGGAGCCCCAGTCGTGGGGGTCATAATCGCGGCCTTGCCACGCAACACCATAGCGTGAGGCAATGATCTTGTACGTTTCGCGTACGCGCGCGCCCTCGATTCCGCGCAACTGGTCAACGGACCGGCGCTCCGGCGGGTCTTCATTGAAGCGCATCGAGTACATCTTGCGGACGACGCGGAGCCGCGCGTCGTCGTCGAGTGCGAGGCGTGCCTGGTAGAGCAGACGGTCCGCTCGCGCACCGCCCGGCTGGCCGGCGGCATAGAGCCGGACGCCGGCCTCGCCCACCCAGATGAGCAGCGTGCCGGCGCGCGCGGCGAGGGCCACGGCAGCGTGGGAGACGCGCGTGCCCGGCTCCAGCATCAGGCAGGCGACGCCGCCGACGGGGATGTGGACCCGCACGCCGGCCTCGTCCACCAGGACGAAGGCGCCGTCGAGCACGTCGAGCCGCCCCTTCTCCAGGAAGAGGATCGAGCTTCGTTCCTTGAGCGGAATCGGCCGCGGCGGCGGCAGACCCGGAAGCGCGCCGCTCACGAGCGGGCGCGGCGGATCAGCATCAGGCCGCAGCCGAACGCCTTGGCGGCGCCGAAGCCGTGCGCGAGGGCGGCGAGAAATCGTGCGGGGTCGTTGACGGTAAGGACGCCTTCGAATTCGAGGACGGAAAATGCGATCGGCTTTTGGCGGCGGGCACGCGGGATGCGCATGGCCTGGTAGCCATCGATGCGGAGGGCACGCGGTTCGACGGAGAAGGCAGATTTTGCGCCCTGGCGGGCGAGCCAGGCGGCGCCGGCGGTTTCGATGGCCTCCGCCCTGGCGGCCGCGCGCGCCTCTTGTGGGAAACGATGCATCGCGGCCATGACGACGTCGGCTCGATGACCGCGCTGGTCCGGCCCGCGCGGAACGTTGGTGACGGCATTGGCTCGGAGGTTGAATCCGAGGCGCTGACTTGGCCGAAGCGCCGGGGAGAACCCCTTCCATTCAAGGGCGAAAAGGTTGTGCGGGTCCGACGGCGGGCGCGATGCGAGGATGAGGTAATCGCCCGCCGCGGTTCGGCGCCAAAGAAAATCGCGGCTGCGGTCTGGCCCATCGGCAAAAAGCGACCAGACGAGACGGTGGGCCGCGCCGATTTCGGCATTCGGGTCGTCTGGGACGAGGAGGCCAGCAAGCGCGGCGGCGGGCACATCCCGGCGGAGGCGAGCGCGGACGAGCAGGAGGCCCGGCGAAGGGGAGAGGCTCATCGCGGCGAATCCAGGACTGCCTCCTCGCGAAGCGCGAACTGCCAGCGGCGGCGACTGACGAGGCTATCGCGGCGAAGTTCGCGGCGCGCGATCGCGAGGCCGAAGGCGTGCGCGTCCGCTGCGTCCATCGTTACCTGGGGCGCCTCGGCACGGCGGGGGAGGAGCGTCTGCTCCGGCGCCTTGCGTTCGGCGGCTCGCCGAGCCAGTGCGGCGGCGGGATCTGGAGCCTCGATGCGGCTTGGCGCGAGCGGGAACATGAGCGGGCAGGACTTGCGGCCGAGGTACGGGGTGTAGCAGGGGGCGAGCAACCCGGCTTCGAATTCCGCAAGCGCCCAGCGAGCGGCGGGGCGCGCCCAGAGCGCGGCCAGGGCGACAAGGCCGCTGCGGTAGTCGCGGCGCGAGAGAATCGTTTCGAGCTCGGGGGCGGCAAGCTCGTCGGCGCGGGTTGCGAAGCGCCGGTTGCGCCGCCCGGGCGGGACCTGGGCCGTGTGGTAGTCGGCCAGGAGCGGCCCAGACCATTCGGTCCGGAGTGCGAGGCCGTAGCCTTGCTCAAGCGCCGTGTGCGCAGATTCGTCGGCGCGTTCGAGGCCGAGGCAGGCGGCGACGAGGCCGAGGACTGCCGATCGGCCGGGGCGCTCCCAGGTGCCGCGCCGCTCGCCCACCGCGAGCTCACCCATGGCGGCGAGCGGAGCGGCGAGCACGAAGGTGAGGAATTCAGCCATGGGCGGCGGCGAGGCAGAATTCGATGATCTCGGCGAGCGAGCCCTTGCCGGCGAGGACATCCATCTCGGCGGTGGCATCGGCGGCCGGGCCGTAGGTGGCGTCCAGCCTTTTGCGCCAATCGGTCAGCCGGGTGATCGAATCCGCGGCGAGGTCGATCCCGTCGACCGGGCGGATGAACGCGCCGGCGAGCGTCCGCGGCTGGGCGGCGCCCCGTTCGGCGAGGATGTAGTGCGCGCGGGAGCGAGCGGCGAAGGAAGGCTGCTTTCCTTTGGGCGACACGGTGGCGGCGGCCTCGGCGAGCGCTGCGCTGGCGGTCGCGGCGAGCGCCGTATCGCCGCCCAGGTTGCCTGCGAGGAGTCCGGTATCGACGCATGCATAGAGGTAGAAGATGCCGGAGCCGAAACCGAGTTCGCCGACGAATCCGGCGCCGGCGTCCTCCTCGGCGGATTTGAGATCGTCAACGGCGGTGTAATAGTCATCCTCGATGGTGACGCGATGCGTGGTGATCGCGTGCGCCACCTGCACGGCAGCCTCGCGGTTGTAGTCGGGGTTGTCGGCGAGCATGCGGCCGAACATGGCGATGTCGGCGGCAGTGTCCGTGCGGCGGAGAAGATCGTCCGCGGCGGGCTCGAGTTTTTCGCCGCCGGCCATGCGCTCCGCGAGCGCGAGCGCGGTTGCGCGTTCCTCCGGGCCGATGAAGGCGAGCTGCTCTGTACGCGCCGGGGCCTTGTCCTTCTCGGGCTTCAGCTTCCCAAAATGCTTGGCGATCTCGCGGGCGATGGCGAGCGCGCGGTCGGCGGCGATGTTGCGCTCGCGGAGGTGCCGCTCGATTTCCTCACCGATGCGCTGCGTGCGCTCGCCGCGGTGCGCGCCGAGCCGATCGGCGAAAACGCTCGAGGTGCGCCAGGCGCGCTTGAGCGACTGGCTGCTGATGCGAAGCCGCGGTGCGCCGCCGACGGTTGCGGTTTTCGGCCGGCCGGTATCGTCCCGGTTGAGGTTGGAGGGCGGGTAGAACGTCAGAAAATGGAGTTGGAGAAAGGAGGTCATGCAGGCGTTTCCTCTTCAGCAGTCGCAGGGGCGGGTGCGGCGAAGCCGGCGCCGTAATATTCGAATGTCCAGCGATTGCGCCGTGCCTCCGACCAGTCGAGGCAGGCGGCGCCAAGCTCGCGGACGTTGATGGTGCCGCCCGCGAGTGCGACGGCCCGGCGGAACGCAGTGAGGCGCTCTTCATGAGTGGTGGCCTCGATCAGGCGGCGGAAGCGAAGCGGGCTCATCACCGGGCGGGCGTCAGGCTCGCCCGGGGGGGCGCCGAGCTGGCGCGCGGCGTGGAAGCGTGGATCGTCCTCGCGCACGGCAGCGAGCACGGCCGCGCAGAGGGCGATATCCGGCAGGGCCTCGGGGCGGCGGCGGTCCAGCGCACGGAAGAGGCCGAGGGTCGCCGGTTCTTGCATGGCGGCGGCGAGATCGGCGCGTCGCAACCGGGCGAGGGCCGCGCGGTCGGCGCGCGGGTTGCGCTCGCCGTTGGGAAGGCTTTGCTGCAGGCTCCGCCACCACTGCGCTGCGGCGCGGCTTTCGCGGTCGATGCCGGTCATGCGGGCTCCTTCTGGCTGCGGCCTTTCGGTTTTTTCGCCCGTTCCGGAAGCGGAAGGAGAAGTGCCTCGAAGAGGCGCGTGCCGAAGGGGCCACGGCCCTCGAAGGTTCCGAAGAGGTTGCGGCGTGCGTCCACGATCTTTTTCGGGTTGGATGATGCGGCGGAGGGGTCGAGCGGCGCGGCTTCGTCAAAGAGGTCGAGGGCGGTCGCGCGCAGGCGGTCGCGCCACCCCTGCGCGGCGGCTTCGAGGAGGGTTTCGCCGTCGTCGTCGCCGATGTGGTCGAGGGCAGCGAAGAAGCGCCGCTGGGTTGCTGCCCAGAAGGATTGCGAAAGGCTGGCGAGCGGTGCGCTGTCGGCGCCTGCGTTGTCGCCGTACCGGGCGCCGCGAACGGCAACGCGGAGCGCGCTTGCGGCCTCGGTTGCCGCTCCGACGAGGCCACGCGCCAGCGTCGCCAGCGCCTCGGCGCGAGCAGGATCGGTGCCGGGGAGTGGCATCTCGCTTTCAACGAAGCCGCGCGCCTTCATGTTGTCCATGTCATACCCGGCGGCCAGCAGGCGCGTCCCGTGTCGTGCTGGTTCGGGAACGTCACGGCTGCGGGCAGGCCAATCGGACACGCATCGGGCGGGCTGGCGCGCGCCAGGGACGCCAAGCGCGAGGGCGACCCAATGGCGGTAGCCAATACCGTCCGGCTGGGGGTGCACCGGCAGCCAGATGTTGTTCTTGGCGTCCCGGTAATAAGGCGAGAGCGGATGAATCCAATTGGCGTATTTCGTGCCGTTGGGGCGCTGACGCCAGCCGGTGACGAGGGTGGCGTCGGCCTCGCCGGTGAGGTCGCAGGGGCGCCCGGAAGGATTCGGTGCGAAGTCGAGGCGGATGCGCCGGGGCATTCCCCAGAAGGCTTGCAGCGGATGGGTGTCGGCCGGCGTTGCGGCGGGGAAGTGGTCGGCGGTGCGCGTGGGGGCCAGCCACGGGAAAACCCGCGGGAGATCGGCGGCGCCGGCCGGCCGGCCGGCCGGGACGTTTGCCCAGACAGTGTACCAGAGCGCGGCGTGCTCGCCGGGCAGGGCGAGCGTGGTCAGCGGGCCGCCGCCGCGCAGCGAGGTGAGGATGCCGCGCCCGCCCGCGGGGGCGAAGGTTTGCAACGTGTAGAGCGCCATCGCCGCGGCGGGGCGGGAAAGTCGCAGGACGCGGTCGGGCTTCACGAGAAGGGCGGTGTTTTTGCGGCGGGTGGCTTGGCCTGGCGCTTCGATGAGGAGCGTTTCGGGGATGTCGGGATCCCCGGGAAGGTCCTCGAGGTCCTGCATGAAGCGCGGGCCAGGGCCGTCAAGCTCGAAGGCGTGGGCAAACGGGGCGAAGGCGAAGGCAAGCGCCTCAGGCGAGGGCGGGGTGTGCCAGCCATCGGCCCAGGCTTCTTCGTCCGCAGGCGGGTGGGCGGTGGCCAGCAGGCCGATCAGGAACTCAAGCGATGCGAGGCGAAAGTCCGGGCGCGGCCAGTCGATCGAGACGATGGGATCGCCATCGAGGTTGCTGGTGAGGTCGGTGGGCCGGATGCGGAGCGTGCCGCCGCCGGCGCGGCGGGCAGGGAGCCAAGTATCAGTGAGTAGATTCATCAGTTTTTCGCGTGCTTATCTGGACAAAACGCGCTCGAAATGCGATATTTGCACCTCGCCGGGTGTGGCCGGCGAGGTGCGCTACCCGAGGGTAGACGCAAGGTGCGGGTGATCTCCGGAGGGTGATCTGCACCGCGCTTTTCTCCTTACAGAACAGAACAGATGCTGCGAAATCGTTAAAGCGGCCGGAGCTGAGGCTCCGGCCGCTGCTCTTGTGGACCTGCGGGCGCATTGTGTCAACGACAAAGCGTGCCGACGGATTGGGCGACTAACGTCGCCCAATCCGTCGGCACGCAGACACATGAAGTAACCCCGCGAGCGCGGGGAACCGTCGTTCAACCTGTCCGCACGCAGGCACGGTTCATCCCTCTTTGGGGGATCCAACGCGTTGGAATAATAGGCCCTTCCGACGGTCATATTCAACCTCTACCACGGCGTCGGCCGGTCCGAGCGCTCGGCCCCTGAAGATTTCCGCGCCCTGGGGCCGGAGCACCAGCACCGGAACATCCTGATCCCAGACCGGCCAAGCCTTCTTCGCCTCCGCGACGAGCGAATCGGCTTCGGCGTCCGGCGCGGCGGCGCTGATGCGTCCGGCGCGCACCGAAACCTCGGAAAGGGCCCAGGCGGCGCCAAGGGTCTTGTCCTTGCACCAGGGCACGATCCGCCCCGAATCCAGCCGCGCCAGCCGGAACGTTACTTGTGGGTCGCCGAGGCGCGTCGGGGTGCGTGCATCGGGCTCCCAGAGGCCGGCGCGGCGCTCGTAGGGTCGGTCGAGCTCGAGGAGGTTCTGCCAGGCGGCGCCGCGGGCTGCGAGCCAACGGCCCTTGGCGCGGTCTGTGGCGCGGCGGAGGCCGGCGGGTTCGGCATCGCTCGCGTCGCGGTCATAGACGGCTTCGACCAGAGGGCGGATTCCTTCTGGTGCCTCGATCTTGCCGGCGCCGAGGAGCTCGCGGGCGCTCCGCCAGAGGAGCGCGTGGTCGCCGTAAACGGCGCCGGTGCGGCGGAGCGCCGGGCCGAGCCAGTCCTCGGGCGGATCTTCGATCGGCTCGGGTGCGAGGAGCAGAAGGCGCGGCTCCTTGATCGGCCGGTTGGGGCGGTCGTGCCGCCAGAGGCGGCCGGCGCGCTGGATCACGAGGTCGGTCGGCGCGAGGTCGGTCACGATGAGATCGAAGTCGAGATCGAGGCTTTGCTCCACCACCTGCGTCGCGACAAGAACCTGGCCGCGGCGCGCGTCGGGCGAGGAGGTCTTGCCGAATCGCTCGAGCACGTCGGCTTCGATCGCCAGACGATCGCCCATGGCGAAGCGCGCGTGGAAAAGGAGCGGGTCTCTGCCAGGCTCGCGCAGCTTGTCGGCGGCTTCGATCGCATCGTCCACGGCATTGCGGATCCAGGCGACCGCCGCGCCGGATGCGGCCGCATCGGCGAGGGTCCTGGCGGCATCCTCGAAGTCCGGGATGCGCTCCACCCTGACGCACCTTCGGAGTTCCGGCGCCGCCGCGCAGGCGGTTATCTCGATTCCGTCCGCCGAGGCGATCGTCGCCAGCGGATAGGCTGCCGCGGGGCGCACTGCGGCGGGCGGGCGGGAATCATTCAGGAACGCGGCCGAAAGTTCCGCGCGCTGCCTTGCGGTGAGGGTGGCGGAGAGCAGGATCGCGGTGCCGCCGAGCGCCCCATGGAACGCCAGAAGGCGGCGCAGCTCCTCGAACATGTAGGCGTCGTAGGCATGGGCCTCGTCCACGATGAGGATGCGGCCGGAGAGGCCGAAAAGGCGAAGCGGCGCGTGGCGCGTGGGCAGCACGGCAAGGAGCGCCTGATCGATCGTGCCGACGCCGATCTCGGCGAGGAAGGCCTTGCGGCGGTCATCGGCGATCCATGCGGCGCACTGCGCCCCGGCGGTCTGATCGGCCGGCTCGCGCGGGGCCGCACCTGCCTCGGACGCCTCGTCGAGAATGCTTTCGGTGAAGCGCGGGTTGAGGGCGCGCCGGCCGTGCGCGAGCACGAGCGAGGGGCGGGCATCGGCGGCGAAGAGACGGCCGTACGCGCCGGCAAGGCGGTCGTACATGGCATTGGCGGTCGCCATCGTCGGCAGCGCAAAGTAGAGGCCGTGGGCGCGGCCGGCGGCCATCAGGCGGTGTGCCAGCAGAAGCGCGGCCTCGGTCTTGCCGGAGCCGGTCGCGTCCTCGATGACGATGAGCGCCGGGCGCTCGGGGAGCGGTACCGTTTCGGCCCAGCGCTGCAGCGGCCGCGGGGTGATGCCGGGGAAGAGCGCGGCGAGGCCGGTTGCGGGCGCAACGGCCGCCGGGACGAGCCCGGAGGCAGAGAGGGCGCGGCCGGCCCGCGCGAGCGCGACGTCGCGCCAGTAAAACGCAAGATCGGCGTGCGCGGCAGCCGGGACCGGCGGGAACCAGCCGCGGGCGGAGCCGATCCAATCGGCGGCAACGGCGAGCCCGGCGAGGAACCAGGCGAGGCGTGCGCGCTGCGGGCCGTCCAGTAGCGGCAGCGGCGGCGGATCGATGGCGGCAAGCGCGGCGTCGATAAAGGCGCCCGCGGCACTGATGGAGACCGGGCAGGCGTGGGCGCGGGGGAGCACCGCTCGCGCCTCGCTGGGCGGCCGGCCGTGGTGGCCGGCGACGGCGCGAAGCAATGGCTCGCGGGCAGCCCGGCTGGGCCAGTCGCGGAAGAGCGGGTCAAGGCGGCCGGCAAGCTGCTCGGTCAGGAGGAGAAACCCCGCATCGTCGTGCGGGTAGCCGGCCGGCGGCGCGATGAATGGCCCGAGGGATTGGGGCCAGAGCTCCTCGACCTTGGCCTGGAAGGTGCGGGTGAACTTGCCGATGTCGTGCAGCGCCAGGAGTGCAGCGAGCGCGCCCGGCGGAACGGGAACCGGCGGGGGGAACGCGGTGAGCAGGGCGGAGCCCGCGGCCGCCACGTCGAGGCAGTGGTGGGCGACGCTGTGGAACGGTACGGTGTCGCCCGCCCGGCCGGATTTCGCCCAGAATTCAAGGAATGTTTGCAGAGGGGCATCCTTCCCTGGGTTGCTGCTTTGCGGGTTGGTGTTTTGTCCGCGGCGCGCGGGGCCGGCCTTCTTGAACAAGGATGTCTCCGGGCGCATTCCACGCCTCCGGCATTCGAGGGCCAAAGCGCGGCAGCCGGCTTTCCGTTCCTCCAGTTAGTGTGCCTATCAAAACTGTGTTGGCGGCGGAAGTCAAGCTTTTCCGTTGGCGGGATCGCGGCGGGCGGGTTGGCGCGCAGAGTGCCCCACGGGCACCAGATTGCTTCGCCCCGCCGCGCGCGTGCCCGGCGCGCGCGGCTGTCCGCAGATCTCCGGCGGAATGAAGAGTCGGGCGGCGTACCGCCGGCACGGGCTTTATGACGGCGGAAGAGCTGCGGAAGAGCCGTGGCAGATGACAAGGATATCCTGTCGGGATTTCCGGCGCTCGACGGCGATACCCTCTACATCTTGCCTCCGCTTCGCTCGGCCGGCGGATCGGCCGGCCGAGCGGAGCCGAGGAAGGATGTGATCTCGCCCAGGGTATCGCCGTAACGCGCGACCAGGGCGTGACCGCCTGTCGGATAGATGACGGCTCTGCCGTTGAGCACGGAGGAGGCGATGTATTTTGCTCTGCTTGCCGTACCGAACGCATCGTCCTCGGCGCTGATCGCGAGGACCGGGCAGGCGATCCGCTCGATCGGATCGGGCCCGGGCGTGGCGCCGGTCCTGATGTCGGATTGCATCCCCCCGGAGCGCGCACTGACGGGCAGAAAGTGGTCCAGAACCTGTTGCACGCGCGCCTTTTCACTTGGCCCGGCGGCGCACACGAGGGCAGGATCCGTGGCGAGCATGATTCGAGTCATCACGCCGGGCATGAGTTTCAAGCCTGCCCAGGCGATGAAATCGGAGCGGCACACCGCCCAGACGAAGGCCCCGCCGCGGTTGCGTATCTGCCGCGGCAAGTGGTCGGCGGGAACAAGAAGCGCCAGCGCCCGGCAGCGTTCCGGATGACGGATCGCGAACTGCAAGGCCGACCGCGCACCGGCGGAGATGGCGATGACGAACGCCTTGCCCACGCCAAGGTGGTCGAACAGGTCGCGATAGGCGTCGGCCTGCATTGCGGCCGTGAGGTTGCCGGGCAAGGTCGAGCCGAGATAGCCAAAGCGGGACGGAGCGATGAGCCGGTAGCCGCGCCCGGCCAGGCTCCCGCCGATGTCGATGGCCTGATCGAAGCCGCCGCCGGCGCCGTGGATGATCAGCACCGGCTCGCCATCACCGATGACCGCATATTCCAGCGTGCCGAAGGACGTTTCCATCGTCTTGCTGCGGGCGGCGAGACGCGAGCGCGCGTTGGACAAGGCGCGTGCAAAGGCTGCGTGGATGCCCGTGGCGGCAATGACGAGAGTCACGAGAACGGTGAGAAAGACGGCGTCCATCAGGGCGCGTCCTCCTTTGGTCTGCGCGGTTCGCAGACATGCACGCGCGCCCGTGAGTAGACCTTTTGACCCAGGAACAATGCTGGTATCTCCCGAAGTGCAGCTGGCGGGCTATGCCCTTTGCCGCGTCTGATCGGCAATGCAGGCTCCGTGCCGGGGCAAGCCTTTCCGAAGACTGTCAAGCCATCTTCTCAGAACAGGCGGCGGGCCTCGTAGGTTTCCTTGCCGTAGCGCCGGTGCAGCCAGAGCCAGCCCTCCGGCCGCGCGCGGATCCAGCGCTCGAGGCAGGCGTTCACCGCGCCGGTGAGGGCGAAGATGTCGGCGGTGCGGCGGCCGCTCGAGGGAAGCTCGAGCGGTGGCTCGACGATGACGCGCAGGTGCGCCGGGCCGAGCCGCTCGGTGTGCGCCGGGATCACCGGGCAGCGGAAGCGGAGCGCGAGCGCCGCGAGCGCCGGGGCGGTCATGGCGGAGCGGCCGAAGAAGGGCACGGCGATGCCGTCGTTCATCTTCTGGTCGGCGAGGATGGCGAGGAAGCCCCCCGAGGCGAGATGGGCGAGCGCGCCGCGGGCGCCCTCGGCACCCTTCGGCAAGAGGGTCAGTTCGCCCCCCGCCGCACGGCGGCGGAGCCTCTCGACCATCGCATCGACGGCGGGATTCTCGATGGCGCGATAGAGGAAGGCCATGCGCACGCCGTGGGCGGCGGCCGCGGGAGCGAACAGCTCCCAGTTGCCGATGTGGCCGGAGAAGAAGATGGCCGGTCCGCCCCGCGCGGCTTGGGCGCGCACGATGTCCATCCCCTCGACCTCGTACCCGGGCGCCGCGCCGGTCGGGCGGAAGGCGGAAAGATGCGGCAATTCGCCGGCCGTGCAGCCGAGATTCCACCACATCCGCCGGATGATGCGCCGGCGCATCAAGCCCTTGTGCTCGGGGAGGGCGAGGCGAAGGTTGATCCGGGCGATGCGCGAGACCGGCAGAAGGGGCCCGATCGCGGAGGCGACCCCGCCGGCGAGCCGGGCCGCGGCCGCGGGCGGCAGCGCCTTCAGGAGTGCCAAGCCCGCGCGGGCGAGGGCGGCTTCTAGCCGTTGCTGCGGCGTCATGGCCCGGCCATCAGCGGGAAGAGTGGCGAAAGGAGGGCTTCGAGCGCCGGCGGATCGTCGAAGGCGAGCGAAACGGAGAGCGCCGCGACGCGCGCCTGATCGGCGGGGGGAAGCCGCACGCGGTCCTTGGCGGTGGTGACGGGAAGCGCGCCAAGCCGGGCGGCCTCGGCGAGAAGGCGTGCGACCTCGCGCGGACGGTAGGGATGATGGTCTGGGAAGGAGCGGCGGGCGAGCAGGACGGCACCTGCCTCTTCGAGGGTCTTGAAGAACTTTGCCGGCCGGGCGATGCCGGCGAAGGCAAGCACGGGTCGGCCGGCGAGTAAGGCGGCCTCGGGCCCGGGGAGAAGGCGCGCGGTGAGCACCGGGAGGGCAGGCGGCAAGAGGGCGCGCGCGCCGTGCAGGTCCGCGCCGATCAGGACGGCGGCCTGCACACGCCTGGCCGCAGCGGACGGCGGCTCTCGGAGCGGGCCGGCGGGCACGACGCGCCCGTTCCCGAATCCGGCGGCGCCGTCGATCACGAGGAAGGAAAGGGATTTTTCGAGGGTCGGGTTCTGCAGCCCGTCATCCAGGAGGAACGCCTTGGCGCCGGCCGCGAGTGCGGCGCGGGCGGTGGCGGCGCGGTCGGCGCCGATCCAGGTGGGCGCGGCGGCGGCGAGAACGAGGGCTTCGTCGCCGACCGCGGTCGCGTCGTGCGCGGGAGGTTCGGAACCGGTTTGCACGCGGAGCGGGCCGGCCAGGCGCCCGCCGTAGCCGCGCGCCAGGATGTGCACGGCGATGCCGGCTTCGGCGAGAAGGCGGGCGAGAGCGAGGGCGAGGATCGTCTTGCCGGCGCCGCCGAGCGTGACGTTCCCGCAGCAGAGCACCGGCACCGGGGCGAGGAAGCCCGGCCTGGCGGCGCGGCGTGCGGCAAGCCGTGAGACGATCGCCGAGGCCGGAGAAAAAAGCAACGGAAACAAAGCGTTTCCTACTTTCCCTCCATCTTCCATCCAGAACAGGGGCGGGCGCAACACGGCAGTTCAGGGATTTTTCGGTTGGTCCAGAAGGGCGAGCAGGGACGTGGCGAGCCGTTCCGGCAGCCCGGCGTTCGCTGCCGCCGCGGCGCGTGCCGCCGCGCCCATGACGCGGGCCGCCGCGGGATCGTGTAGCATGGTCCGGACCCAGTTCGCCAGGGCGGGACCATCGGCGATGCGGGCGATGGCGCCGGCTTCCTCGAGGCGGGCGGCGGCGGCGGCGAAATTCTCCATGTGGGGGCCGGCGGCGATGGCGGCGCCGAGGCGGGCGGGCTCGAGCGGGTTCTGGCCGCCCCGGCCACCGAGGCTCTTGCCGATGAAGACGACGGGGGCCAAGCGATAGAGGAAGCCGAGCTCGCCGAGCGTATCGGCGATCCAGAGACCCTGTTCAGGCGGGTCCTCGCCGGCGGCGCGGCGCCTCGGGGCGAGATCGGAGAGGGCTGAGGCGATCTCGGCGCCGCGTTCGGGGTGGCGCGGGGCGATGATGGTGAGGAGGCCGGGGAACTCGGGGGCGAGGCGCCGGTGCGCCTCGGCGGCCAGGGCTTCCTCGCCGGGGTGGGTGCTGGCGGCGAGCCAGCGCGGCCGGGTTCCGAGCAAGGCGGCGAGGCGGGCGTGCTCGGCCAGGTCCACCGGGAGCGGCGGGGCGGCGAGCTTGAGATCGCCCGGGGTTTCGACCGCGGGCGCGCCGAGCGCGGAGAGCCGGGCGGCGTCGGCTTCGGAGCACGCGGTGATGAGGCGGAAGGCGGAGAGCGTGCGGCGGGCGAGGCCGGGGGCGAACAGGCGCCAGCGGCGCCAGCTCAGGGCCGAGAGGCGCGCGTTGAGAAGGGCGAGCGGGATGTTGCGGGCGGCGGCGGCGGCGATCAGGTTCGGCCAGAGCTCGCTTTCGACGAAGGCGGCGGCGTCGGGGCGCCAATGGGTGAGGAAGCGCGCCGCCCAGGCCGGCACGTCGAGCGGAACGAAGCGATGCCGGGCGCGCTGGCCGAGACCGAGGCCGGGCAGCCGCTCCTGGAGGAGGGCGGCGGAGGTGACGGTGCCGGTGGTGACGAGCAGGTTGAGATGCGGATCCTGCCGGCCGAGGGCGGCGATGAGCGGCAGCACCGAGACGGTTTCGCCGACGCTGGCCGCGTGCAGCCAGAGAAGCCGGCCAGGCGGGCGGGGGGTGGGATCGACGCCGCGGCGTTCGGCGAGGCGGCCGGGGCGCTCCTTGCCGCGCGCGAGGCGGCGGCGGAGCCAGAGGCGAAGGCCCGGGGCGGCGAGGTTCGTGGCGCCGGCCCAGAGGGCGGCCGGGAGGGCACCCTTCAGGCGGCGCACAGGCGGTCGGCCGTTTCGGCGGCCGCGGTCATCGCGGCGGCGATCGCCGGGAGTGCCTGCTGCCAGCCGTCGCGCGGGACGGCGATCGCCGGTTCGCAGACGATCACGGCGCGGCCGAAGGGCAGGGGCAGCACCATGCGGTCCCAGGTGCTGAGGCAAAGGCGCCGGGTGGATTGGGCGGCGCAGGGAAGCACGGGAACGCGCGCCAGGGCGGCGATCTGCGCGACGCCGGGTGCTGCCTGGCGGCGCGGGCCGCGCGGCCCGTCCGGCGTGATGGCGATGTGGTCTCCGGCGGCGAGCAGGTTGCAGAGATTGCGCAGGCTTGCCGCGCCGCCGTGCGTGGTGGAACCGGATACGCCCTCAATTCCGAAGCGGCGCATGATCGCGTGCACGAACCGGCCGTCGCGGTGGCGGCTTGCGAGCACGTGCACGCGCGCCCGGCTCCCCTGCCGGCGCGCGAGCACCCAGAGCATCGGCATGAGCGCCTGGCGTTCGTGCCAGAAGGCGACAATGACGGGCTCGCCCCGGACGTGCGGCTCCATGTGCTCGGCGCCCAAGAGGCGCCAGCGGGTGGTGGCGTAGGCAAAGCGGGCGTAGAGGCCGACGAGCCAGGCGAGAGCCGCCTGCGCGCGAGGCGTGCGCGCCAGGCGCTTCAGCATGGCCATGCGGCAGGGGCGGAGCACATGCCGGGGCGGTAGCACGGCAGGCGCGCAATCGGCCAGACGCGGGCGGGGCGGGGATGCGCGGCGATGCACGGCGGGCGAGCTTGCCGGGCGGCAACGGTTCGCGTAATGGACGGCAGGTTTCCGATACCGCCGGCCTCGATTCTTGATTCTTCGAACGAGGGCGAGGCCCTCTTCCTTTGGGAGAGGGTCCGGGTAAGGGCCTCGCGATGACCCCCGCGGGGAGCGGGATGGCCCCTTGGGCCGGCGGTATACTCCGTTCCGGGATCGGCCCCGGGGCGAGAAAAGGGAGGAACGGGGTTCATGGCGAGCCCTCTCTTCGTCGTCTGTCAGAGCGGCGCGCGCGAAAGCCTGCAGTTCGCGGCGATGACGGCATCGATCGCGGCCGTCTCGGGCCGCGAGGTGACGGTGTTTCTCTCGATGAACGCGCTGCAGCATTTCTTGCGGCGACCGGCTCCCGAGGCGCCGGCGGAGGGCGAGATGGGCGAGCTTCTGGTGAGCCATCACGCGCCGCGCTTCGAGGAGCTGTTCCGCCAGGCGGTGGAACTTGGCGAGGCGCGGCTCTATGCCTGCTCGATGGCGATGGATGTGCTCGGCGTGAAGGAGGCGGAGCTTGCCGGGCACGTGGCCGGCGCGTTGGGGCTCACGAAATTCCTGAGCGATGCCGAGGCCGGGCAGCTCGTGGTATTCTGAGGTGCCGGCAGAGGTGCCGGGCGGCGGAGAAGGCGCGATGATCGGACACCGGGTGGTCGATGCGCGCGGCAGCTTCTGCCCCGGCCCGCTGATGGAGCTGATCGCGGCGATGAAGCAGGTTGCGGTCGGCGATACGCTCGAGTTGCTGTCCTCGGACGAGGGCTCGGCCAGGGACGTGCCGGAATGGGTGCAGAAGGTCGGCCACGTGATGGAGCGGAGCGAGCGGGACGATGCCAGGGTGTGGCATCTTTTCGTGCGGAAGGCGAAATAACAGGCAAGGGAGGAGCGCATGCGCATCGTGGTGGTCGGCGGCGGGATGGCGGGGACGATCTTCGCCAACAACCTGGCGCGGCGGCTTTCGAGCGAACTCAAGGCCGGCAAGGCGCGCATCACGATGCTGAGCGCCTCCGACAAGCACATCTATCAGCCGGGCTGGCTCTATGTGGCGCTCGGGCGCATGACGCCCGATGAACTCGAGCGGGAAGAGGCGAGCCTGCTCGAGCCGGAGATCGCGTTCTTCGTCGATCCGGTGCAGAGCTTCCGGCTCGGCGAGAGCCACGTCGTGACGCGCTCGGGGAAGGTGCACGAATACGATCTCCTGGTGATCGCGACGGGCTCGCGGCCGGTGCCGGAGGATGTGCCGGGGCTCAAGGAGAACTCGGTGCACTGCTATTCGGCGGAGGACGCGCTCAAGCTGCACGACCGGCTTCAGGCCTTTACCGGCGGGCGGATCCTGGTGACGGTGGGGCTGCCGCACAAATGCCCGATGATTCCGCTCGAGATCACCTTCACGATGCACGACTTCATCCGCGACCGCGGCCTCATCGACAAGACGGAGTTCTACTACACCTATCCGATCGGGCGGGCGCACAGCCTGGAGAATGTCGCGACGTGGGCGAGCGGGGAGTTCGCGAAGCTCGGCGTGCGGCAGGAGACGTTCTTCAATCTGAAGGAGGTGGACGGGGCGAAGGGATGCGTCAGGAGCGAGGAAGGCTCGGAGGTGAAGTACGATCTCCTGGTTGCGGTGCCGCCGCATCGCGGAGAGGCCGTGATCGAGGAGAACAAGCTCGGGCCGAACGGCTGGATTCCGACCGACCGGTATTCGTTGCACATGCAGGGTGATCACGGCGAGAAGGTGATCGTGCTCGGCGACACGACGAACCTGCCGATCAGCAAGGCGGGATCGACGGCGCATTTCGAGGCCGAGGTGGCGGCGGAGAATGCGGCGGCGATGGTGAAGACCGGGCGGGCCGCGCGCAGCTACGACGGCAAGGTGTTCTGCTTCATCGAGGCGGGCAAGGACCGCGCGACGTATGCGATGTTCACCTACCAGAAGCCGCCGGAGCCGCGCGCGCCGAACGCGGCGATGCATGCCTTCAAGATGGCCTACAATCAGCTTTACTGGGCGTCGGTCCGGGGCCTGATGTAACGGGAGGCGGGTGTCATGTCGGCATCTTTGGCCACTCCGCCCCAGCCTGACGAGGCGGCGGAGGCTGCGGCGCGGCGGGCGCTGGCGGAGCTGGTCGCCAACGGGGATCTCGATCGGCTGGTGGCGCTGGCGCGCACCTTCGGGGGCGCGGCGGACGCGCTTTCGGACGATATCGTGGGGCGGCTCGCGGGGACGGCGGCGGACGGGCTCGATCTCCTCGACCGGGTGAACCGCAGCGGCATCGCGCGCGCGCTGCCGGCGATCGCGGCACTGGTCGCGAGCGGGGATCTCGATCGGCTGGTGGCGCTGGCGCGCACCTTCGGGGGCGCGGCGGACGCGCTTTCGGACGATATCGTGGGACGGCTCGCCGAAACCGCAACGAACGCACTGGTGCTGATCGACCGCGTGACGCGGACGGGGCTCGCGGATCGGCTGGTGGGGCTTGCGGACCAGTGGGAGCGTTCGAACCTGATCACCGATCTCTTGACGGCGCTCGACCGGGCGTCGGCGGATCAGGCGGCCGGGGCGAAGCCGGCGGGCGGACTTTCTGGCCTCTGGCAATTGCTGCGCCGGCCCGAGACGCAGGCGGCGCTCGGCTTCGGCGTTGCGGTGCTCGAGCATCTTCGCGCGCTCCGGGCAGTGAAGCGCTGAGCGGCAGGCGCTGGGCGACTGGCCGGACGGCGCGGGCGGTTACGCCTGTTCGCGGTCGGCGTCGAGCAGGAGGGCGAGTTCGTCGGCGGCCTGCTGGGTGGTTTGGATGAGCTGCTTCTCGTCGGTGTAGATGGCGTGGGTCTCGGCGAGCAGGCGCTCGTCGTGCTCGGTGAAGAGCGCGATCGTGCGCCTGGCTTCGGCGGGCGCAATGCCGAGGTCTTCGAGCACCCATTCGGCGAGCCGGAGGCTCGAGAAGAAGGTTTCGCGGATGATCCGGGTGACGCCGCGGTCCATGAGGCGGTGGGCGGAGCGGCGGTCACGGGCGCGGGCGAGGATGGCGAGATGGGGGAAGTGGCGCTTTGCCGCGTCCACGATCGCCAGCACCTCCGCCTCCTCGTCGGGGGCGACGACGATCAGGCGGGCCTCCGCGGCGCCGGCGGCGCCGAGGACGTCGGGGCGCGCGGGATCGCCGAAATAGACCTTGCCGCCGAAGCGGCGGACGACGGCGATCTGCGCGGGGCTGCGGTCGAGCGCGGTGAAGGGGATGCGCTGGAGGCGGAGGATGCGGCCGACGATCTGGCCCACGCGGCCGAAGCCGCAGATGAGGACGGGGGTGCGGGTGTCGGGGATGAGGTCGGGCGGGGGCGGCGTGCGGCGCTCTAAGCGGGGGATCAGGAAGCGCTCGGAGGCGGCGAAGAGGAGGGGCGTGGCGGCCATCGAGAGCGCGACCGCGAGGGTGGCGAGTGCGGTGACCCGATGGGAGAGCACGCCGAAGGCGTCGGCGGAGGCGAAGAAGACGAAGGTGAGCTCGCTCCCTTGAGCGAGGGCGAGGGCGAAGCGGAGCGCGCTCGGCGCGGTGTCGCGCTTGAGGAAGCCGAGGGCGAAGCCGACCGCGGCTTTCACGGCGATGAGGCCGATGACGGCGGCGGCGACTTCGAGAGGATGGGCGCGGACGAGGCCGAGGTCGGCGGACATGCCGACCGAGAGGAAGAAAAAGCCGAGGAGAAGGCCCTGGAAGGGCTCGATATCGGCCTTGAGCTCGTGGCGGTATTCGGAATCGGAGAGGAGGACGCCGGCGGCGAAGGCGCCAAGGGAGGGCGAGAGGCCGGCGGCCTCGGCGATCGCGGCGGCGCCGAGGACGACGAGGAGGGCGGTCGCGGTGAAGAGTTCGGGCGTGCGCGCGCCGCCGACGGCGGCGAAGGCGGGGCGGAGAAGGGTCTGGCCGCCGAAGAGGATGACGGCAACGGCGGCGAGGGTGCGGGCGGCGGCGAGCCAGGGGAGGTGGGCCGGGAGATGGGTGGGCAGGTGGGTGAGCAGGGCCCCGGGCGAGAGCAGCGGCACGAGCGCGACGAGCGGAACGAAGGCGATGTCCTGGAAGAGGAGGACGGCGAAGCTGTCGCGGCCGGAGGGCGAGGCGAGCACGCCGCTCTCGCGCAGCATGGGAAGCACGATCGCGGTTGAGGAGAGGGCGAGGCCGGCGCCGAGGACGAGGCTTTCGGGCCAGGGAAGGCCGGCGAGAGCGCCGAGGGCGGCGATGAGGGCGGCGGTGGGCAGCATCTGGCCCGGGCCGAGGCCGAGGAGAGCCTTGCGCAGAAGCCAGAGGCGGTGCGGGCGGAGCTCGAGGCCGATCAGAAAGAGCAGCATGATGATGCCGAGCGCCGAGACGGCCCTGATCTGGCCGATGTCGGTGACGAGGCGGAGGCCGGCCGGGCCGATGGCGGCGCCGGCGAGAAGATAGCCCAGGATGCTGCCGAGGCCGGCGCGGCGGGTGGCCGTGACGGCGAGGGCGATGGCGCCGAGCAGGACGACGAGGGAGAGGAGCATTCCTTTCTTTTAGCAGGCCCCGGTGGGCGCTTGCTTGATCCGGACATCCCCGGTCGCGGGCGCCGATCTGGCAGGCCCGTCTCAGCTAACTAATTGATGTTAAACGAATTACTATGTAAAAAGCCATGACGTCGTGTCCGGTTTGTCCCGTACCGCCTGCCCTCAAACCAGGAAAACGACAATGAATTCATGGCCTTTCCTCCAGATCTTTCGACGACGCCCGCGCGGTCGTTTTTCCTCTCTTTTGCCCCGAATCGGCGAGCGCGAGGCCGGGATTGGGCCAATCCGGCATCGCCGGCGCCCGGTTCCCGAAAGCGCTGCGTATGGTAGCGCAAGGGTTGCGCGGTGCGGCGAAGGGCATACGATCCCTGGATGCGAGGAGCGCGCGTTGTGGATCGGGCCGGCGTTTTTGCCGCCGAGGGCGAACGGGGGGAACGCGGGGCGGCGCCGAGGGCCTATGTCTCGTGGAGTTCCGGCAAGGACAGCGCATTCGCCCTTCTGGAGACGCGGCGGCTTGGGCTTGCCGAGATCGCGGGCGTGCTGACGACGGTAAGCGAGGTGCACGATCGCGTTTCGATGCACGGCGTGCGCACTGCGCTTCTGGAGCGGCAGGTGGCGGCGCTCGGGCTTTCGTGCGTGAAGGTGAAGCTGCCGAGCCCCTGCTCGAACGAGATCTACGAGGAGCGCATGGCGGAGGCGGTCGCGCGGATCAAGGGCGAGGGCGTCCGGCACGTGGTGTTCGGCGATCTCTTCCTCGAGGATGTCCGCGCGTATCGGGAAAAGCGGCTGGCGGCGGCGGGGATGAGGGGGATCTTTCCGCTCTGGCGGCGCGACACGGCGGCGCTGGCGAGAGAGATGATCGCGCAAGGGTTCGTTGCACATTTGGTGACGATCGATCCCGGCAAGCTCGACCGCGGGTTTGCCGGGCGCGCCTTTGACGAGGCGCTGCTGGCGGCGCTGCCCGGAGGCGTTGATCCCTGCGGGGAGAACGGCGAGTTCCACACGTTCGTCTCGGCGGGCCCGATGTTCGCGGCACCGATCGCGGTTGCCCCGGGCGAGGTCGTCGAGCGCGAGGGGTTCGTGTTCGCCGACTTCTTGTGATCTCCGGCGTGCGGCTTCCGGGCCGGCCCGCGCGCTGCGATGGTGCGGCAAGGCCGAGAGGAAGCACGCACAATGCCCGGAGAGCCGGAGTTCCTGATGGTTGCCGGAGCACCGGCGCCGGTTGCCCCGTTCAGCCACGCGGTGCGCGCGGGGCCTTTTCTGTTCGTGACGGGCCAGATGCCGACCGATCCCGCCGACGGTGCGCGGCCGCTGCCCGAGGGCATCGGCCGGCAGACGCGCCGCGTTCTCGAGAATCTGGGGATCGTGCTCGAAGGGTCGGGCTACGCGTGGCGCGACGTGGTGCAGGCGCGGGTCTATCTCACGGATTTCGGGCGCGATTACGCGGCCATGAACGAGGTCTGGCGGAGTTTCTTCCCGGAGGACCGGCGGCCGGCGCGCACCTGCGTCGGCGTGAGCGGGCTCGCGCTGGGCGCGCTCGTGGAAATCGACCTCGTGGCGTGGAAGGGGTGAGCGGGACGCGGAGCAGCGCGACGCGGCGGGATGAACGGGGGGGGCGCCCGGATCAAGGGCTCCGCGGCGCGATCGGCCAGGGAGAGACGGGCTTCACGTCGGAGACGCCGGGGGTGAGGCGGGGGTTGCCGTAGTGCCAGAGGACCCGGCCTCCGTGGTTCACCATGAGCACCCGGTCGTGGCCATCGTCGGAGATGAGGATGTTTCCGTCCGGCAGCCCGATGACCGCCGAGGGGTGGTCGAGGGCACCGGGCCCGGTCGCCGGACCATACGACCAGTGCACGCGCCCGAGGTGGTCGAGTTCCAGGATGCGTCCCGGCCGCTCATAGACCGCGACGAGATAACGGTCAGGCTTTCCGGTCGGCACCGCGTCCGATGCGCGGCGGACGGCGGGGCGGATGGACGGGAGGCGGTCGAGCGCGAGCGACCAGCGAACGGCGCCGGCCGGCGTCACTTCGAGGACGCGCGGAGGATATTCGGTGGTGATGAGGATGTTGCCGTTGCGCAACGGCACGGCGTCGTTCGGTGCGGCGAGATAGCCGGGCGCGGTTCCCCACCGCCCGGTATGGCCGTATTGCCAGACGATCCGCCCGGCGGGATCCACGCGGATGACACGCTGATTGCCGGAATCGGAGATGAGCGTGGTGCCGTCGGCAAGGCGGAAGGAGTCGTCGGGCTGGCGAAGGAAGCCGGGCGCCGAGCCGGGATGGCCGGCATGGCCGTAGTGCCAGAGCACCCGCCCGGTGCGTCGGTCGAGCTCGACGACGCAGGCAAGGTCCGGCTCGTTCACCAGGAGGTTGCCTGCGGGCGTGACGGAGACGTCGTCGGGGTCCCGGACAGGGGCCTGCCAGATCACCTGACCGGCGGCGTTCAGTTCGACGATCCGGTTCGCGTCTTCGATGGGCACATAGACGAAGCCGGCGGCCGCGGCGGGCGGCGGCGCGGGTGCGGGTGCGGCGGCGGCCAGCACCGCGAGCAGCAGGACGAGGCCGGGCGGGCTGGCCAGGCAGGACCTCATGTGTTTCCTCCGGCTGGCACCCAGGCCATGCCCGCGCGGCCGTGCAGGTAGCCGTTGATGAGGGGGGTGGAGCCGATGAGGGTGCGGAGTTCCGCTTCCGCGGCGGCGGGTTCGAGGCTTTCCGAGGCGACGGCGCGGAAAAGTGCGGCGATGCGCACCATGTCCATGCCTCCGTCCGCGCCTCGTTGGGGGGAGAGGCGAAGGTGGCTCACGCCGGCCTGGCGGAGCGCGGGAAGTTCGGAGAGCAGCACCAGATAGCCGTGGGAGAGAGTTTGCGTGCCGTTCACCGAAAGGAGGCCGCGGCCGTCGATCTGGTCGGCGGGAAGGCCGTCCGGATCGCGCTCGCAGATGAACTGGCAGGCATCCTTGTGCAGGCCGTAGGCGCGGGCGTGGTAGCAGCGCATCGAGATGGCGAGGGACTGGCGGCCGAACACTTGCACTTCGGTCTCTCCCGTCGGGTTGCGCGCGGCGAGGGTGGCGATCGCGGCGGCCGAAAGCTCGACCGGGAGGGCGACGCGGAAGGCTCCTTGGTGGACGAGGTAATCAAGCGTGCCTTCATTGAAGAGATTGATCAGAGGGCCGGAGACGAAGGGGCGGCCGGCGAGGGCCTCGATGGCGGTGACGTCGTTCGCCTCGACGGTGAGGCCGCCAGCGGCGAGCTCGGTGATCTCGGCCAGCTCGTGCTCGGAGGTGATGAGGGCGAGCGTGGAAATGATCGTCTCTTTGCCGGCGTTGCGGAGGCGTTCGAGCACGGCGGGGAGATGCGGGGCGAAGAAGGGTATGCGCTTGGCGCAGACGACCTCGCCCAGATAGACGCACTCGATATCGGCCTCGTCGGCGATGCGGAAATAGAAATCGCGCCGTTCGGCGGCCGGCCAGTGGAAGAGGAGCGGCCCGAGAGTAAGGCGTGCGGGAGGTAAGGCGGTCATTGCGTTCATCGCCAGCCGGGCCGGTAGGCGCCGAAGGTTTGCTGCCCGCCTTCGGTGAGAGCGAGGAGAGAGGCACTCACGGGAGGGGCCGGCCGCCCGTCGGCGAGTTGGTCGAGGATGGTGCGGAAGGTGCGGACCACCTCGGCGACGTAGGCGCGGCCGCGCTGGCGGCCTTCGATCTTGAGGGCGGTGACGCCGGCGGCCTTGAGTTCGGGGAGGATTGCGGTGGCGTTCAGACCGACCGGCTCCTCGAAGAGATAGGAGGGGGTTCCGAGGGTGACGAAGCGGCCCTTGCAAGGGGTGGGATAGGAGCGCGGCTCGCCGGGGGCGAAACGGTTCATGACGGCATCGCCGAGAGAGGCGAGCAGATCGTCGCCCTCTTCGCGGTAGGAAACGTGCTCGGCAGGGGCGCAGACGCCGTCGCAACTCGGCGAGCGGCCGGTGATGTAGGAGGAGAGATAGCAGCGCCCTTCAACCATCGTGCCGAGCGAGCCGAAGGCGAATACCTCGGTTTCGACGCTGATGGCGCCGACGAGGGCCGCGACCTCGGAGACGGCGAGCACGCGGGGGAGAACGACGCGGCTGATGCCGAAGCGACGGTGGTAGAAGTTGATCGCGAGCGGGTTGGCGGCGGCGGCCTGGACGGAGAGGTGGCGGCGGAGGCCGGGATGGCGGCGGGCCGCGTAATCGAGGACGCCAAGATCGGCAAGGATGACGGCATCGGCGCCGAGGGCGGCGGCGCGATCGACCGCGTCGTGCCAGAGGGCGGTCTCGCCCGCGCGGGGGAAGGTGTTGACGGCGATGAGGACGCGCCGGCCGCGCGCGTGGGCGTAGGCGATGCCCTCGCGCATCTCGATCGGATCGAAGTTGAGGCCGGGATAGTTGCGTGCGTTGGTGGCGTCGCGGAAGCCGCAATAGACGGTGTCGGCTCCGGCATCGACGGCGGTTGAGAGCGCGGCCGGCGTGCCGGCGGGGCAGACGAGCTCAAGGTAGCGCGGCGGGTTCATGCTGCTTTTCCGTGCGGCCGGCGCCGCTCTTTGCCTTCAAGCGCGGCGAGGCGGCCGGCGAGGCGATCGAGATCGGTGCGGAGGCGCGAGAGATCGGGCGCCGTTGCGGGGTGGGGCGTGGGGTGGGGCGCGGAGCGGCCCTGCGGGTCGGCAGCGTGCAGGGCGGCGTGCAGGAGGACGATCCGGCGATGTGCGAGATCGACGAGGCGTTCGAGCCGGCGGGCGGCGGCGCGCGCGGGCGCGGCGAAAGGGCCGAAGAGGGCGGCGGCTTCGGAGAGGAGATCGATCGTTTCGCGATCGAGCGTATTGCGCAGGCCGACCACGGCGGCGGTGTCTCCGGTGAGGGTGAGGGCGCGGGAGAAGAAGAGGGTGTCGCCGTCGAGCCGGCCTTCGAGGAGATCGATGAGGGCGGCGAAGCGGCCCTTGAGGGAGGCGGTGAAGGATTCGGTGGCGGCGGCGAGCGAGAGGCGCGGCGGGCCGCCGCCGAGAGTGAGTAGGAAGCGGTGTGGCAGGTCGGTCGGCGCGATGAGGATGCGCGCCGGTGGCAATGAAGCGAGGTCGCGAAAGAGGCGCGGGTGGCGCCGGCCGATGCCGCGCAAGAGTGCCGACGCGCCGGCTTGGAGCGCCGGCGGCGGTAACGCCCAGATCGCCGCGCGGGCGAGGCCGGCCGGGAATGATCGCTGCTCGCCGCCTGGCTCCATCCGCCGCCCAACCTCCGCCCCCCGGTTTTGGCGCCCGCGGGCGCGCCCGGGGAACCGCAGCATGGCTGCGCGCCGCGGCGGCTCCGGTCATTGATCCATGTCAATGACGGCGACGGGGAGGTCGCGCAGCAAGGAAGGTTGGTCCGGCGGTGGTCAGGGCGGGGCGGGGTCGCTCGCGGTTCGTCCAGGATAGACTTCGAGCGAACCGTCGGGTTCAAGCGTGATCGCGAGGCCGAAGCGGCGGCTTTCGGCCGCAAGCCTCTGTTGCAGCCAGCGCGTATCGGCGGGCGCGGCGCAGTGAAGGCGGAAGCGGGCGATGCGGAAAGGGATGAGGCGAAGGCCGAGGAGCCGGCCCGTGGCGGCTCGGAGGCGCGGCAGGTAGGCGAGGGCGAGATCGCCACGGTACTCCTCGTAGCCCGAAATTCCCTCGTAATCGTTGAGAAAATCGCCGCAGCCGTAAAGGATGAGACGATCCCGGTAGAGTTCGATCGGCTTCGGATGGTGCGAGGAATGGCCGTGCACGAGGTCGAAGCCGGCGATATCGATGAGGCCGTGCGCGAAGTGCCGCTCGGCAACCGAGACGGCATAGCCCCAGTTACCGCTCCAGTGGATCGAGGCGATGAGAAGATCGCCCTGGCGTCGAAGGGCCGAAACCCGATCGGCGAGCGCGGCCAAGGCGCGGTCGGAGAGATTTTCGAGGAGATCGATGCCGGGGACATCGGCTTGGGCGGCAGAGCCCGCCGGTATGCCGCTGCTCGGGTGCCCGAAGGCGAAGACGAGCAGGCGACCGCCCTGCGGCAGCCCGATGATTGCGGGCTGGCGGGCTTCCGCGAGGGTGCGGCCGGCGCCTGCCGTCTTGATGCCCGCGCGGTGCAGGGTGCCGAGCGTTTCGAGGAGCCCGTCGCGGCCGAAATCGAGCACGTGGTTGTTGGCGAGTACGCAGCAATCGATCGCGGCGGCGGTCAGGCAGGCGACGTTGTCGGGGTTCATGCGATAGTTGATGCCCTTCGGGACGAAGGCGGCGGATCGCGTGACGCTCGTTTCGAGATTGATGATGCGGGCCGCGGGGCTTGCCCGCGCGAGCGCGGGCAACGTTTCGCCCCAGACATAATCGAAGGCGGCGAGGCGCGGGATCGGGCCGTTGGCGGCCTCGGCGAGCCGGACGTAATCCGTTGCCGAGCGGATGAACCGCTCGTGCAGGAGCGGATCGCCGGGATGGGGCAGGATCTGGTCGATGCCGCGGCCGAGCATCACGTCGCCGGAGAGGAAGAGCTGAACCGAGGCGTCTCGGCCCGGCGGTGTGCCGGTGGCGGGCGGGACCGGAGGGGAAGATCCGCTCATGCTTCAGGGCTCCCCTCGATCCTCGTGCGGTCCTGGTTTCTGGTGCTTGATCTGCATCAATCCCGGGGGCCCCGGTATCGGCGCAAGGGGATCGGGCGGAGAGCGGGGCGGCATTGACCTCGAGCGATGAGAGCTTGCGCGGGTCCGGGAGGCGGGTTCTTCGGGCCGAGCGCGTGAGCCTTTCGCGTGCCGAGGTTGCCGCGCTCGAGCGCAGTCCGCTCTATTCGGAAGAGCTTGGTATCGAGCTTGCGTCGGGCAGCGATGCGGCTCTGTTCCGTTGGTTCCTGGCGAGCGCACCATCACGCGGCCGGCACGGCGCTGCCGGTCGGCAGGTGCCGCTTCAGCCTTCCGGCAGCTCGTTCACGGAGATGACGCGCCAGGCGTGCGGGTGGCGTTCGAGGCGGGTGAGTGAAAGGTTTTGGATCGAGAACGAAAGCGCGGTGTCGGCGTCGATGCCCAGCGCGTGGGCGAGGGCGGCGCGGATGGCCCCGCCGTGGCCGACGATGACGATGTCGGCGCCGGCGTGGCGTTCGGCCAAGGTGTCGAGCGCGGCACCGACCCGGGAGATCACGTCGGTCATGGTTTCCCCGCCGGGCGGGCGCTCGGCGCCGGCGAGCGGCCAGAAGGCGTGCGCGGGGGCGGCGAGGCGGGCGGGCAGCTCGGCGTGCACGAGGCCCTGCCAGGCGCCGAGGTTCTGCTCGATCAGCGCCGGCTCGACGGCCGGCTCGGTGACCGGGTAACCGGCGGCGAAGATTGCCTCGGCGGTAAGGCGCGTGCGCGAAAGGGGCGAGACGATCCAGGTAGCCGGATGCGGCAGGCGGGCGGCGAGGAGGCGGCAGAGCGGCGCGGCCGAGGCGAGGCTCTCAGGGCAAAGTGCAACATCCATGGTGCCGTAGAGGATGGCGCGCGCTTCTTCGCTGACGGGTGCGTGGCGGATGAGCCAGAAGCGGGCCGGCGGTTTCATTCGCCGATCGAAATCAGTGCGCCGCGCACGCGGGCGGCGTGGAACTGGCGGGCGAAGAGGAGGATCGCCGCGGCCATCCATGCGAGATTGAGGCCGGCGGAGGCGGCCATCTCGCCCCAGGCGAGGGAGCCGTGCAGGAGGACGGCGCGCATGCCTTCGAAGACGTGCGTGGAGGGCAGGGCGAGGGCGAGCGGGCGGATGGCGGCGGGCAAGATGGAGACGGGATAGAAAACGGCGGAGAGGGGCGTGAGACCGAAGAGGACCGCCCAGGCGAGGGTTTCGGCGCCGGCGCCGTGGCGCAGGATGAGAGAGACGACGCCGAGTGCGACCCACCAGCCCATGATCATCAGGTTGGCGAAGAAGAGAACGAGGACAGGGCCGAGGGTGAAGAGGTTGAAGGCGTAAAGGAGCCAGGCGAGGAGGATGGCGGGGATGACGCCGGCCAGCATGCGGAGCATCGAAACGACGATGAGCCCGGCGACCATCTCGGCGGGGCGGAGCGGGCTTACGAAGACGTGGCCGAGATTGCGCGACCAGAGCTCTTCGAGGAAGCTCACGGCGACCCCCATCTGGCTCCTGAGCGCGACCTCCCAGAGCAGGACGCCGGCGATGAGGAGGCTGCCGGCCATGACGAGCGGGGAGTGCAGGCGGCTGGTGATGAAGCGGGCGGTGAAGCCCCAGATGCACATCTGCAAGACCGGCCAATAGACGAGTTCGACGAGCCGCGGCCAGGAGTGGCGGTAGAGCGCGATGTGACGGTAGAGGAGGCCCCAGATGCGCCGCGCCGCGCAGCTCATGCGGGGAGCCTCCGGGTGCGGCGGCCGCGGGCGATATCGAGGAAGACCTCCTCGAGGTCGTCGCGGCCGTAGCGGGCGATCAGCGCCTCGGGGCTGCCGCGATCGACGATGCGGCCTTGTTTCAGCATCAGAACGTCTGCGCAAAGGCGCTCGACCTCGCCCATGTTGTGCGAGGCGAGCAGGATCGCCGCGCCGCTTTCGGCGCGGTAGTGCTCGAGCCAGCCGCGCACCCAGTCCGCGGTGTCGGGATCGAGGCTGGCGGTGGGTTCGTCGAGGAGGAGCACGTCGGGGCGGTTGATGAGGGCCTTGGCGAGCGCGGCGCGCGTCTTCTGGCCGGCGGAAAGCTCGCCGACCGGGCGGTGGAGGAGGGCGCCGAGATCAAGCTCCTCGGTGAGCGCCTCGATGCGGCGCTCGAGCGCCGGCACACAATAGAGATGGCCATAGACGCGGAGGTTTTCGGCGACCGTCAGGCGCTGCGGGAGGGCGACGTAGGGCGAGGAAAAATTCATGCGGGCAAGGGCGGGAAAACGGTCGGCGGCCATGTCATGGCCGAGCACGGTGATGTGGCCGGCGGTGGGGACGAGGAGGCCGAGGAGGAGCGCGAGCGTGGTCGTCTTGCCGGCGCCGTTGCCGCCGAGGACGCCCATGGTGGTGCCCTCGGGGAGGCGGAAATCGAGGCCGTCCACGGCGAGCGGGCCGCGGCCGTACCGCTTGGTGAGGCCGCTCGCCACGATTGCATCCATGGCGGCGGGATAGGCCGAACGCGCGCCCCCGCCAAGGGTCGGGCCGGTTACGGATGCGGGAGGGCGGCGCGGCCCTGGAACAGCACGAGGCCCTGGGCCTCGGCCCATTCAAGGATGGCGGGTTGATCGACGCGGGTCAGGACGATCCGCTCGCGCTCGGGGGAGACGGCATCGAGGGCAGCGGGGGGAAGCGAGGCGAGGGCCGGTTCGTAGCGGAGCAGGAGGAGATCGAGCCCGAGGGGACCGAGCGGCAGGGTGGGCAGGAGGGCGGCGGTGACGCCGCGGACGGAAAGGCGGTAGCCGCGGCTCAGCGCGAAATTGCGTGCAAAGGCGAAGGCGGCGGCGTCGCTCAGGATGTCGGAAGGCAGAAGGTCTAGCGTGACATGGCCGCAAAGGGCGGCGGGGAGGGCGGAGTCGAAGGCGAGGAAGGCCGGGGAAAGGATTGATTCGACGTTGAGATTGATGGCGAAGGGGGCGGCGCCCGCGAGCTCGCGAGGGGCCGAGAGCAGGGCCAGCATCCGCCGGTCGAGCGTGCGGGTGAGACGGCGGAAAAGCCAGGGATCGGCGGTGATGTCGTGCTCGGGGGCGAGACTTTCGCCGACCTCGACAACCGAGAGGAAGCGCTTTTCCCAGGCGAGGCGGAAGCGGCCGGAGGCGCCGCGGCGGCAGACGGGGCGGCGGCGGGCGAAGCGGGACATGTCGGCGGAGGCGAGCGCGCGTTCGATCCGGGAGAGGAGGGCGAGGTCGAGCGGCGGGCGGCGCGGCGCGGCGCGCGGGGCGGCCGGCGGAGCGGACAGGCAAGCGGCGAGCCGCTCGGCGTCGCGCGGGAGGATGAAGCGGCGGACGAGGTCGGCGAGCCGGGGGAGCGGCGGCCCGGCGTCGGCGAAGAGGACCGAGAGGGCGGCCAGCGCCTCCTGCTCGCGCCCGGGGGCGTTGCCGCGCCAAGCGAGGGCAAGGTCGTGACCGGGTAAGCGATAGAGGCGGGAGCGATCGGCGCGGGAGAGGGGTTCGAGCGCACCCTCGGCGAGACGACCGTGATGCGGGCGGTAAGAGTCTGCGGTGACGAGGGAGAGACGAACCAGGAGCACCTGGCGCTCGACCCCGGCCAGGCGGCAATCGCGGGCGAGGGTGGAAAGTGCTGCTGCGTCAAGCTCCTCGGCGGAGACCTTCGGCGGGCCGCTCATGGCGAGGCGGGCTCGGGCGCGCCGGCATCGAGGAGAGCGAGGTTGCGGCAGAAGCGGCGCCCGGGCGCGGTGGCGGCGGCGGCGCGCTCGGTGCACTGGCTGAGCGTGCAGACGTCGGCAGAGGGGCAGGCGAGGATGCGCCCTGCCCCCAACATGCTCTCGACATAGCGGCCGAGGAAGCGGCGGATCCCCTGGCCGAGGCCCCAGAGCAGGGCCGCTTCGGTGTCGGCGCGGGTGAGCACGAGGCGGTCCGGGCCGACGGCGGCGATGGCGGCAGCGAGGGCCTGGCGCTCGGGTGCGGGCAGGCCGGGCAGGCGGGCCGACCATTCGAGTTTCAGGAGATCGGCGCCGAGCGCCTGTGGGCGCGCGAAGAGGAGCGCGTGGTAGGAGATGCCGCCGAGGATGGTGCGGAAGCCGGAGCGCTCGAGGAAGGCGCGGGCGCGGGCGAAGGCGCCCGGCTCCGCCACGGCTTCGACAAGAGGGACCTCGATACCGAGCGGCACGGCGATGGTGCGGCAGAGGAAGGCGAAATGTTCAAAGCGTTGTCCGAGAATGGTTTCAAGGCCAAGGTTCAGATGGAGAGCCAGGCTTGGCGGGCAGCCTGCCATACCGAGGGGACCGTGGCCGGGAAGGGCTGCCTCCATCATCGCCAGCATTTCCCCGTCGAGGCGGCGGGCAAAGTGGCGCAGGAGCGAGGGATCGGCCGGGTCGGCGGAGGAGGCGAAGCGGGCTTCGAGCGCGGCGAGGGAGAAGGCGATTTCGCGGAAGATCGGGCGGAGCCGGCGTGCGCGTGCGGCGGAGGCGCCGGCGATTTGGGCGGCGGTCCGGCGCTGGATCAGGCCGGAGAGATCGGGGAGGTGGGTGAGCGCCTCGGGCGGCGGGGGCAACGTGCCCTGCGGGGGCAACGTGCCCTGCGGGGGCAACGTGCCCTCCGAGGGGAGCGACGAACCGGGCGCGCGGGTCGGGATGGGCTCGAAGGGTGGTGCCTCGCGGGCGAAGGGGGCGGCGGTGGCGCTCAGCCGATCGACCGCGTAGCCGAGCAGCTCGTCCGCCTGCTCGCCGAGCGGCCAGAGCGAGACGACCGCGGCCGGGTCGGGGGTGTCCGCCCCGAAGAGGCGGGCGAGGGTTGCCGGGAGAGCGGCGGGGTCGTCGGCGCCGGGGGTGAGCGGCGGGAGGGTGCGGCGGCAGAGCAGGACGAGATCGCCGTTGCGAAGCGGGAAGAGCTGTCCGTCGTGGCGCTGCGCGGCCTCGAGGAGGAGAGCGCGCGCGATCCGCCGGTGGTGCGGCTGCGGGGCCGGAGGCGCGAGGCGGTCGAGATGGAGGACGAGGGCGAGCCGGCCTTCGGGGGTGCGGGCGGCGCGGCGGGCGGCATCGAGGAGGAGGTGTTCGGGCGAGCCGCGGCTTGGGGAAGGGGGTTCGCCGCCGGTGAGCGAAGCGGCTGCAGCGTGCGCCGCGGGTGCGAAAGGAGGCACCCGGGGGGGAATTGCCTCCTGATCCCAATCGGCTGCGCTGATCGCGGGCTGCCCTCTGCCCACGCGAGGGCGAGCCGAAGGAAGCGCCTGTTCCTGCTGGAGCAACGGCGTCTCGGAGCGAACGGTCGAAGCTGCTAGCCTCGGCCGCGATGGTTACCTTCCGGTTAGCACCGGCCCTGCTCAGGGCGGGGCGGCGCGTTTACGCGATCGGGGACGTGCACGGGTTGGCGGGGCGGCTTCTGGCGTTGCACGCGGCGATCGCGGCGGACCTGGCGGCGCGGCCGTGCCGGGCGGCGCTCGTCGTGCATCTCGGCGATTATCTCGATCGCGGGCCGGCGAGCGCGGCGGTGCTGGCGAGGCTTGCGGCGGGGGATCCGGTTGCGGGGGCGGAGACGGTCAATCTGCGCGGCAATCACGAGGCGCTGGCGCTTGCGGTGCTGAACGGGGGCGACGAGGAGGCGGTGGCGCTCTGGCGGATGAACGGCGCCGAACCGACGCTCAGGAGCTGGGGGATCGACCCGGCTTCGCCGCACGAGGGATGGGCGGCACAGGTGCCGGAGGCGCAGCTTCGGTTCCTGCGCGGGCTTCGGGTTTGCCATCGCGAAGACGGCTACGTGTTCGTGCATGCGGGGGTGCGCCCGGGGGTGGCGCTGGCGGCGCAGGACGAAGAGGATTTCGTCTGGATCCGCGAGCCCTTCCTTTCCTATCGCGGGGATTTTGATGCGGTGGTGGTGCATGGGCACACGCCGGGGAAGGAGCCGGTGGTGCGGGCGAACCGGATCGGGCTCGATACGGGCGCCGTTTATGGCGGGCGGTTGACGGCGGGGATCCTCGAGGAGGACCGGCTCGGGTTTCTGCAGGCGTGAGAACGCCGCGGCAGTAGCGTTTTGGCAACTTCGCGGCCGGATGCTGGCAGGGCCATCGCCCGGAGCAGCGCGCCATCGGTCGAGACTCGCTCAGAGAATACGACGTTGCCGTGACCGGTGCCGGGCCGGCCGGCTCACGGCCGCCTATCCCTTGACGAAGGCGGGGCGACGGACGGTGGTGCTCGAAGCGGATCCGGCGCCGGTGGGCGGGATCGGCCGGACGGTGACGCACAACGGATTTCGTTTCGCTATCGGTGGGCACCGGTTCTTCTCGAAGTCGGCGGAGGTGGTGGCGCGCGACAGGGCGCGGCGGGAGACGCTCCATCTTGTGGGGCGGAACGGAATGCACCGCTACAACAACCAGGACCACGCGATGATGACGGCGATGCTGGCGGTCAGGAACATTCTCGCGGGCGCGGCCATGTTCGATCTTTGGGGTGCGAACGAGGACGCGGAGTACCACGAGGCCGGTGCGGCAGGAGAGAAAGCGGCGCCGGCGAGCGTGCGGCTGATGCCGGCGAGGATGGGCTGAAGGATGAGGCCCGCGGTGAAGCTTTGGCTGGGAGCCCGGCTGGGGGCGGTGCGGCGGTCCGCCGTCGGCCGCATTCTCGTCGGTCGATCGGGCGATCCGCTCGCCTGGGTGCGCCGGGTGTTCCTGCTCCTCGCACTTTCGCCCGTGGTGACGGCGGGGATGCTGGCGCAGCGTGAGTGGCGGGCTCGTTGGCATCACGCCGAGAGCCTGCTCGGGGCCGAGGCGTCGCTGGTCGCAATCTCCGCTCAGGATTCGCTTCGCCGGCTGGACACGGTCCTGGCGCTCGGTGCGGCTCGGATGGAAGCTCGGCCGGGACGCTCCGCCATGGCGGGTGCCGAGGCGACCCTCCTCCGGCAACTGGCCGGCCAAGCGGGACGAAGCGCGGTTCTCGGCTTGGTTGCATCGGACGGCACCGTGCTTGCCGGATCTCCCGGCTTTCGTCTGCCGTCCGGCGCCGCAAGCCGTGCCGCATTCGGCCGCGATCTCGCACGGGCGGCTGGCCGGGACGGGACGGCCATTGGCACTCCAGAAGGCCGCGATCGCCAGACGATGTTTCCCGTTGTTCGTGCCGTCCGCTCGGAGGGAGGCGCCCCGCGATATCTGGTGGCGTTCGTCTCGTTCGATCATCTTCTGGCCAAGTGGCGCCGCGCCGTGATCGGCCCGAAGGCGAGCGCAGGCCCGGGCGAAGCGATCGTCATCGTCGGCAATGGTGCGCGTCTGTTCGGCCGTTGGCCCCCGGTGGCCCGGCGCACCGCGGAGCAGTACTATGGCCGGTCGCTCACCGGCCCCATGGCGCGGGCGCTCGCCGCCTCGCCCGAGCGCAGCATGGGGGTGTACCAGGGCGTGACGGAGCTTGACGGGGTCGATCGGATCGGGCGCTGGCGGCGGCTCGCAGGTTATCCCATGGCGATCGGCGTTTCCGTCCCGATGCGGCGCGTTCAGGAGGAATGGCTTGCAAGGCTGGTCCCGCTTGCCGTCGGCCTTGGGTTTGCCCTGGGCTTTCTACTCCTGGCCTATATCGTCATCGCGCGGGGCATGCGCCGGCGGGTTGCCGCGACCAGGCTCGACGAGCTCACGGGCCTGCCGAACCGGCGCGGCCTTTTCGAATACCTGGCGACGCTTCTGGACCGCAACGCAGCCGAGCGCACGGCCGGAGTGGCGGCGATCATCGTGCTCGACCTGGATGACTTCAAGCCGATCAACGATGCCTACGGGCATGCGACCGGCGATGCCGTCCTGCGGGCGCTGGGGTCCCGGCTCGGCAAGGCGGTTCGGCCGGAGGACTTGGTCGCCCGCCTGGGCGGTGACGAGTTCGCGATCGTGGGTCGAGGGCTACCTGACCGCTCGGCCGTGCCGGCGCTGCTCGACCGCCTGGGCGAGATCATCGAATCGCCGCTCGGCCTGCCCGCGGGCGTGACGGCAAGGCTCGGCTGCAGCTTCGGGGCTGCGCTCTTTCCGGGCGACGGCGCGACGGAGAGCGAATTGCTGGCGCGCGCCGACCATGCCCTCTACGTCGCCAAACGCACGAAGGCGACGCGTCCCTGCCCCTGGGTCATCTACGATCGGGATCTCGATCCCGTTGGCAAGCGCGCATCGGTCCTCGGGTTGTTGCATCGGGATCGGCTGGAACTTGAATATCAGCCGATTGTCCGATTGCGGGACGACGCCGTCGTGGAAGTGGAGGCGCTGGCGCGGCTGGCCGACGGCGCGGCGCTGCTGAGACCGGGGCAATTCCTGCCGGCGCTGAACCCGGCCGATCGGCTCGAGCTTGCCGTTGCGGTGGCAAGGCGATCCATTCACGACCTGCAGTCCTGGACTGCCAAGGGCCTCGGGCAATTCAATGTGGGCATCAACGTGGAGCGGGATGTCTTTGTCCTGCCCGAATTCCAGCAGGAACTGGAGCGGATCGTGTCCGGGCATGGCATCAACCCCGGCAGGGTCACGATCGAGATGCTGGAGAGCAACGAGTTCCGCTCGATCGACCTGACGAAAGTCGAGATTCAGCGCCTCCGGACGTTGGGGGTACGCATTTCGCTTGACGACCTGGGCGCGGGATATTCTTCGCTGATGCTGCTCAAGGAACTGCCGATCGATCAGGTGAAGTTGGACCAGAGCTTCATTGCCGATCTGGTCCGCCGGCCTGACGACGTGGCGTTCGTCGTCGCCGTCCAGATGGTGACGCGGACACTGCAGATCCAATTGGTGGTCGAGGGCGTGGAGCAGCCTCGCACCCTGGAGGCATTGCGGGTGCTGGGCGTTGACTGCGCACAGGGGTATCTGCTGGCAAGGCCGATGTCGGCGGCGAAGATGGAGGATTGGCTGGCTGGGCGTCCTGAAGCGTGCGGCCGGACGTTCGACGGCCTTCGGCAGGCCGGCGAGAGTGATCGAGGCGACGTCGCGGCGTCGGGGCGCAGCCAACGCCGCTCGGCGCCCAGGCGTCGGCTCGGCGGCGAGACGGAAACCCTGTTCGGCGCCTACGTGGCACATCTGCTGAACCGCTCGGTGTGGTCGATCAGCCCGGACATTCTGTCGCGCGTCCCCCACCTGCAGGATCCCCATCGCTGTTATCTGGGGCGGTTTCTTGACGTGCACGACCTGCATGAGACCGAGCTTGGCGAGGTCCACAAGCATTATCATCGGCTGCTGGGCGCGGGCGAAATAGAGAGCGATGCATTCCGATCCCTGACGCGGCGGCTGTCGCACCTGATCTCCGCCGCCATGGCGGCCGACGATGCGATCGGGCTTCTTGCGCGTCATCCTGAGCGCTGACGAAGGGCTCGCGGGCGGCGGCGCCGCGGCGGGCGACGCGGGTGAGAAGGATATTGCCCATGCTGGCGGCGCGCGAATCGTTGCGGCTGTCGATCACCATGACCTGATGCGGGCCGATTTCTTCGACGGCGATCCATTGCAGGTTGTCGCGGTTCGGTGCGGGAATGAGCGCGGCGCAGGTTTCCTTGTCTTCGCGGGCGGGGGTCATGCGAAGCGTGTAGGTCTGGCCGGCGAAGGGCTTGACGTTCGGGTTGAGCGGCTTGAGCTCGACGAGGAAGCACTGGCGGAAGCCGCGGCGGAAGAGTTCGGTGGTGATGGAGCCGCTGGTGCAGTTCGCGAGGCGGGAGAGGTGCTCGGGCGTGATGGCGGGTTGGGAAGCGTCGGGCATAGGCGATCTCCGCGGAAGTGTTCACGCGGCCTGGAGGAGGGCGCGCGTATAGCCGAGGGCGAAGGCGAAGAAGCGCTCGCGCCCGGGGGCGAAGGCGAAGAAGCGCTCGCGCCCGGGGGCGAGGTCGGAAAGCGGCACGTGGTCGGGGCAGAGGAGCCCGTCATAGCCGACGGCGCGATAGGCGTGGATGGCGGCGGGCATGTCCACGTCGCCTTCGTCGGGGAAGGTTTCGTGGAAATCGCAGTAGCCGCCTTTGATGTTGCGGAAGTGCACCATGAAGATGCGTTTGTGGGCACCGAACTCGGCGATCGCCTGCCGGACGATTCGGTTCGGGTCGGGCGACATCTCGGCGACGGTGCCTTGGCAGAAGTTGAGGCCGTGGCAGGGGTTTGCGGGATCGAGGTCGAGGAAGCGGCGCATGCCTTCGCGCAAAGCGGTGGGGAGGATCTGTTCGGCGAGCCACGTGAAGGCGTGCCAGGCTTGGGATTCGGAGACGCCGCCGGATCGTGCGGCGGGGACCTGGCCGCAGGCTTCGGGTGTGCCGAGGGCGTTCGGGGGCTCGTCGGCTTCGGGGCGGTAATCGGCGGCGCGGAAGGCGCTGCAACGGACGCCGCCGCGGCCTTCGACGGTGCCGGGGCGGGTGATGCCGACCATCTGGAGGTTGTATTTGAGGGTGCGGACCCCGCCGTGGGCGGCGGCGCGGATATCGGTGCGGATGGCTTCGGCGGTAATCGGCGGCGCGTTCGGGGCGATGGATGCTGTCGAGCAGGATGGAGGCGACGTCGAGGGTGAGGACATCGAGGCGGAGGCCGAAGGATTCGACGAAGCGTTGGGCGGCGACGCGTTTGGGGTCCCAGCGGCCGTTCTCGCCGAGGAGTTGGATGTTGGGGCGGGTGTCGATGACGATGCCGGAGACGCCGAGCTGGGCGGAGAGGCAGAGGCGGTTTTGGGTGGGATTGATGAGCTGTTCGCCGAGCAGCATGGCGGCGCGTGATTACGCTCCAAGCGCACTGCGTAGGTGGCTGGCCGCCCTGGGCTGGCGGGCCCGGGGGCTGCGGCTTGCGCGAGCAAGCGCAGGGGTCAGCGGGCGCGATTCGTGCTTTGCGGAGCGAGAGATAATCTGCTGGTGTCAGGATGGGAATCCCGCGCCAGGGGTGCATTGAAAGTAGGTGGCGCACGTCGCTGCTGACAATGACATCTGCGCCGCCTGCGGCGGCCAACGCCAGGTACTTGTCGTCTTTGGGGTCCCAGCACTCCTGCACGGCCTCGGCCGGTTCGACCCTTTCGGCCGCGAACACGACGATATCGAGGATTCGCCGGCGACGCTCGAAGGAGACGAAGGGATCGAACTTCGGGCGGAGGATGACTGAGCGGTACTCGTCTTCGACCGCCTGTGAAAGAATGAGCCGGTCGGGCACGCTCACGGCACGCAGGAGCGCTCGTTCGGGAAGGCTATTCGCTTTGAGGGCTGCGGAAACGAGGGTCGATGCGTCGAAGACGACGATCAAGCCTTGCGCTTTGACCGCCAGGCATCGAGCTCGGCGTCGATGTCATCGTCCGTCAGGCCCTTCGCACGGGCTTCGCGCTTGGCGTCGGCGATTGTCTCCGCGAGAACGTCGCGGGCGCGCCCAGTCTTCAGCAGGCTGCTCAGGTAACGGCCCGCCGCTTCGCGTCGGGCAGGGCTGTCGAGCGCCTTGGCGGCTTCGGCGTCGAGCGGGAGGGTCACATTCACCGTGTTGACCATAGGGCCTCCTCGGTTTCGCATATAGCGCGTCCGGGAGGGTCGTGCGCGCAGCGCCGACCGGGTGCGCGCCTCAGGCGCATGTGGGGCGGTTGGTTTCCCTGCCAGTGAGGGAGGTCGCATTGGGGTGCGGTGGACGCTGTCGAGCGGGATGGAGCCGACATCGAGGGCGAGGGCGGAGAGGCGGAGGCGGCGGTTTCTCTCCAGTGCGGCGCGCGGCGTTGAGGTGCGGGCCTTTCGTAATGCCCGGCTCCGCGGCCGCTTCGAGGCGCGGCGGGGCGGGCCCTCACCAGGGCGCCCGGATGCGTCCGGGCGCCGCCCTCTCCCGCAAGCAGGCGAGGGCAAAGAGGGGTACGGATGTGTTCAGGGTGCCGGCGGTTCCCGCGAGCGGGCGAGGGCAAAAGGGGCGGGTGTGTCGTGGCAGGGGTTCTCTCGCGGCGCGGGAGAGCACGAGTGGGGATCAGGGTTCGAGGATCTCGGAGTGATGAAAACCCTGGATGAAGAGGAGGGCGCGGAGGTCGGCGAAGTCGACGCGGGCCGCCGCGGCAGCGGCAACCGAGGGCTTGGCGTGCCAGGCGATGCCGAGGCCGGCGGCGAGGAGCATCGGGAGATCGTTCGCGCCATCGCCGACCGCGAGGGTAGCACTGAGGGGAAGGTTGCGGGTCGAGGAGAGCTCGTGCAGGGCGCGGAGCTTGTCGTCGCGATCACGGATCGGTTCGGCGACGAAGCCAGTGAGCATTTCGTCGTCATGGAGGAGAACGTTGGCGCGGTGGATGTCGAAGCCGAGGGCGACGGCGACGCGGGAGGTGAAGTAAGTAAAACCGCCGGAGACGAGGGCGGTCGTGGCGCCGTGACGGCGCATGGTGGCGATAAGGGCGGCCGCGCCTTCGGAAAAGCGAAGGGTGCGCCAGGTTTGTTCGAGCGCGATGACGGGGAGGCCCTTGAGCATGGCGACGCGGCGGCGCAGACCTTCACGGAAGTCGATCTCGCCGTTCATGCCGGCGCGGGTGATGGCCGCGACCTCTTCCTTGAGGCCGGCGAAGGCGGCCAGCTCGTCGAGGGTTTCGGCGGTGACGACGGTGCTGTCCATGTCGGCAAGGAGAAGCTTTTTGCGCCGGCCGGCGGCGGGGATCGCTATGGCGTCGATCGGCGAGGGGGCGAGAGCGGCGCGAACGGCTTGCAAGTCGGGGGGCGTGGGACAAGAAAATTCGACGGCCTCGCCGGGCGAGAGGATCACGGGCGGGCCGGCGGCGATGGCTTTGCCGACGCGCGCGAGCACGGCGTCGGAAAGGGTGGTCGAGCGGCGGTCCGCGATCAGGACGAGGACGTGAGACATCGAGCGCTGATCGTTGCGGGACCCACGGCCTCTGGCAAGTCCGCGCTCGCGGCGATGCTGGCCGAGCGGGTGGGCGGCGTCGTGATCAACGCCGATGCGATGCAACTCTATCGCGAGCTTCGGATTTTGACGGCGCGGCCGACGGAAGAGGAAGAGGCGCGGGTGCCGCACCGGTTCTACGGGGTGCGGGCGGCGGCGTTGCCGGCGTCGGCGGCCTGGTGGCGGGAGGTGGCGCTCCAAGAGATGGCACAGGCGATCGAGGCGGGCCGCGTGCCGGTGCTCTGCGGGGGCAGCGGGCTTTACCTCGACGCGCTGCTCCGTGGGCTTTCGGCGATGCCGGCGGTGGCGGATGCGGCGCGCAAGGAGGCGCGGACGCTGCTTGCCGAATTGGGGGCGGCGGGGCTGCATGCGCGGCTTCGGGCGGTCGATCCGGAGACGGCGGCGCGGCTCCGGCCGAGCGATTCGCAGCGGCTCGCGCGGGCGTGGGAAGTGTGGCGCTCGACCGGGCGGGGGCTTGCCGAGTGGCAGGAAGGGGAGCGGGCGCGAACGGGGTGGCGGTTCGCGGCGATCCTGCTCGACCCGCCGCGGGCGGAACTTCGAGAGGCGATCAGGCGGCGGTTCGCGGGTATGCTGGCGGCGGGCGCGCTCGAGGAAGTGCGGGAGCTTTTGGCCCAAGGGCTCGACCCGGCGGTGCCGGCGATGCGTGCGCACGGCGTGCCGGAACTTGCGGCGTATCTCGGCGGGCGGATGACGCTCGAAGAGGCGGCCCGGCGGGCGGTGCTGGTGACGGGGCAGTACGCGAAGCGTCAGGCGACCTGGTTCCGTCACCACGGGCTGGCGGAGGGCAGGGTGACACGTAGGATTCATGCGCGCATGCTTCAAGAAACGAAATTTGAGGAAAAGGAAATCATGGATTTTCTCACTTTCGTTCGAAAGGTGGGTTGACGGCAGGTTCGGCGCGGCGCCTAATGGGTGCGGCTCGGGAGCTTGCCCCGGTTTCCTCGGGGCGAGAGGGCTTCTATGCAATGAGGGCGCACGTACGTGCCGGCATCCGGTTCCGTTGGCGCGCGCGGGTGTTGCGGAGAGAGCGGGATGTCGGGCGAGCAATCGGGGGCAGAGGTTCTGCTGCAGGCCCTGAAGGAGCAAGGGGTCGAGGTGATCTTCGGTTATCCGGGCGGGGCGGTGCTGCCGATCTATGACGGGCTTTTCCGTCAGAACGCGATCCGGCACGTGCTGGTGCGCCACGAGCAAGGTGCGGTGCATGCAGCGGAGGGCTATGCGCGCTCGACCGGGAAGGTGGGGGTGGTGCTGGTGACGAGCGGGCCGGGTGCGACGAACGCGGTGACGGGGCTCGTCGATGCGCTGATGGATTCGATTCCGGTGGTGTGCCTGACGGGGCAGGTGCCGACGCACCTTATCGGCAACGATGCGTTCCAGGAGGCGGACACGACGGGGATCACGCGGCCGGCGACCAAGCACAATTACCTGGTGAAACGGCCACAGGACCTGGCGCGGGCCGTGCACGAGGCGTTCATCGTGGCGCGGTCGGGGCGGCCGGGGCCGGTGGTGATCGACCTGCCGAAGGACATCATGATCGGAAGCGCGCCCTATTCTGACCCGCCGGAGGACGGGCATCCGAGCTATCGGCCGCGGACGGAGCCCGATCCGGCGGCGGTAAGGCGCGCGGCGGCGCTGCTCAAGGGGGCGAAGCGGCCGATCATCTACACGGGCGGCGGCGTGATCAATTCGGGTGAGGAAGCGGCGGCGCTGCTCGGGACGTTCGTGCGGCTGACCGGGTATCCCTGCACCTCGACTCTGATGGGGCTCGGCGCGGTGCCGGCGTCCGACCCGCGCTTCCTCGGCATGCTCGGGATGCACGGGACGTACGAGGCCAATCTCGCGATGCACGGGGCGGACGTGATGCTGGCGATCGGGGCCAGGTTCGACGACCGGGTGACCGGGCGGCTCGATGCGTTCAGCCCGGGGTCGAGAAAAATTCATGCCGATATCGATCCGTCGAGCGTCAACAAGAACGTGCCGGTGGAGGTGCCGATCATCGGCGATGCGGGCCGCGTGCTGGCGGGTCTGATCGAGGCGTGGGAGGCGGACCCGAAGGCGCACGACCGGGCGGCGCTGGCGGAGTGGTGGCGCACGATCGACGAGTGGCGCGCGAAGGAGTGCCTGGCGTTCACGCAGGATGCGGCGAAGGGCGCGGTGATCAAGCCGCAGCACGCGATCCGGCGGCTTTACGAGATGACCGTGGCGCTGGGGCGCGAAGTGTTCGTGACGACCGAGGTGGGTCAGCACCAGATGTGGGCCGCGCAACATTTCCGCTTCGAGCAGCCGCGGCACTGGATGACGTCGGGCGGGCTCGGGACGATGGGCTACGGGCTGCCGGCGGCGGTGGGCGTGCAAGTGGCGCACCCGGAAGGTTTGGTGATCGACATCGCCGGCGAGGCGAGCATCCTGATGAACATCCAGGAGATGAGCACGATAGCGCAGTACCGGCTGCCGGTGAAGGTGTTCATCCTGAACAACCAGTACATGGGCATGGTGCGGCAGTGGCAGGAGTTGCTGCACGGCGGGCGGTATGCCGAGAGCTACATGGCGGCGCTGCCGGATTTCGTGAAGCTCGCCGAGAGCTTCCACGCGACGGGGCTCCGGGCGGAGAGCGTCGATCAGCTCGACGAGGTGATCCGGGTGATGCTGGAGACCGAGGGGCCGGTGATCGCGGACATCGCGGTTGATCCGAAGGAGAACTGTTTCCCGATGATCCCGTCGGGAGCGGCGCACAACGACATGATCCTCTCGGCGGCGACTGAGGGGCGAGCGGCCGGTATCACCGATCCCGGCCTGGTGCTGGTGTAGTGGGGCGTGATGCGAGCCTGCGCTCCGCCACCATTTCGGTGCTGGTGGAGAACGAGCCGGGAATTCTCGCGCGCGTGGTCGGGCTTTTCTCGGGGCGCGGCTACAACATCGACAGCCTGACGGTGGCGGCGGTGGACGAGGCCGGGCGGCAGAGCCGGATCAACATCGTGACCTCCGGGACCGAGATGGTGATCGAGCAGATCAAGGCGCAGCTCGGGCGGCTGGTGCCGGTGTATCGGGTGGCGGATCTCGGGCGCGAGGGGCCGCACATCGCGCGCGAGATGGCGCTGATCAAGGTAGCAGGAACGGGCGAGAAGCGCGCCGAGGCGCTGAGGCTCGCCGAGGCGTTCCGCGCGCGCGTGATCGATGCGACCACGGAAAGCTTCATCTTCGAGCTGACCGGGGGGACCGAGAAGCTCGACGCGTTTCTGGCGCTGGTGCGGCCGCTCGGACTGGCCGAGGTTTCGCGCACCGGGATTGCCGCGATCGCGCGCGGCACACGGACGATCTGACCGAGAGAGAGCAACCGAAGGGAGGCAAGCATGCGCGTCTATTACGATCGCGATGCGGACGTGAACCTGATCAAGGGGAAGAAGGTGGCGGTGGTCGGCTACGGCAGCCAGGGCCACGCGCACGCCAACAACCTCAAGGACTCCGGGGTGAAGGAGGTGGTGGTGGCGCTGCGCAAGGGCTCGGCGGGCGTGGCGAAGGCGGAAGCCGCCGGGCTCCCGGTGCTGGACGCGGCGGCGGCGGCGAAGTGGGCGGACGTGGTGATGGTGCTGACCCCCGATGAGGGGCAGGGCGATCTCTATCGCGAGCATCTCGGGCCCACTATGCGTAGCGGTGCGGCGCTCGCGTTCGCGCACGGGCTCAACATCCATTTCAACCTGATCGAGCCGAGGTCCGATATCGATGTTTTCATGATTGCGCCGAAGGGCCCGGGACATACGGTGAGGAGCGAGTATCAGCGCGGCGGCGGCGTGCCGTGCCTGGTGGCGGTGGCACAGAACCCTTCGGGGAACGCGCTCGAAGTGGCGCTTTCGTATGCTTCGGCGATCGGCGGGGGCCGCGCGGGGATCATCGAGACGACGTTCAAGGAGGAATGCGAGACGGATCTGTTCGGCGAGCAGACGGTGCTCTGTGGCGGGCTCGTCGAGTTGATGAAGGCGGGCTACGAGACGCTGGTGGCGGCGGGCTACGCGCCGGAGATGGCCTATTTCGAGTGCGTGCACGAGGTGAAGCTGATCGTCGACCTGATCTACGAGGGCGGCATCGCCAACATGAATTATTCGGTCTCGAACACGGCGGAGTACGGTGAGTACGTTTCCGGGCCGCGGGTGATCGATCAGGGCGTGCGAGAGGCGATGAAGGAGGTGCTGGCGGACATCCAGTCAGGACGTTTCGCAAGGCAGTGGATGCTCGAGAACAAGGTGAACCAGACGAGCTTCAAGGCGATGCGACGACAGACGGGCGAGCACCCGATCGAACAGGTGGGCGAGAAGCTGCGCGCGATGATGCCCTGGATCGCCAAGAACCGGCTGGTGGACAAGAGCCGGAACTAGCCGCACAAGCATTCCGCGGCCAAGGGGTTGTCAGGAGAGAAAAGATGCGCATCGGCGTGCCGAAGGAGATCAAGACGCGCGAGTATCGTGTCGGCATGGTGCCGGCGAGTGTGCGCGAGGCGGTGAAGCACGGGCACCGCGTGCTCGTGCAGGCGGGGGCGGGGGCGGAGATCGGGCATCCGGACGCGGCATATCGCGCGGCGGGCGCGGAGATCATGGCGGACAGCGCCTCGGTGTTCGCGGAGGCCGAGCTGATCGTGAAGGTGAAGGAGCCGCAGCCGGCGGAGATCGCAATGCTGCGCGAGGGCCAGGTGCTGTTCACCTACCTGCATCTGGCAGCGGACAAGCCGCAGGCGGACGGGCTGATGCGCTCGGGCGTGACGGCGATCGCCTACGAAACGGTGACGGACGCGGCCGGAAGGCTGCCGCTTCTGGCGCCGATGAGCGAGGTGGCGGGGCGGATGTCGGTGCCTGTCGGCGCGCACTGCCTGGAAAAGGAGCAGGGCGGGGCGGGCGTGCTGGTGGGCGGCGTGCCGGGCGTGCCGGCCGCGCGGGTGGTGGTGCTGGGCGGCGGGGTTTCGGGCAGCAACGCGGCGCGCGTGGCGATGGGGATGGAGGGGCAGGTGACGGTGATCGACCGCTCGCTCGCGCGACTGCAGGAGCTCGATCTTCTGTTCGGCTCACGCATCCAGACGCTGTTCGCGACCACGGACGCGATCGAGAACGAAGTGGCGGCGGCCGATCTCGTGATCGGGGCGGTGCTGGTGCCGGGGGCGGCGGCACCGAAGCTCGTTTCGCACGCACTGGTGCGGCAGATGCACGCCGGTGCGGTGATTGTCGATATCGCGATCGACCAGGGCGGGTGCTGCGAAACCTCGCGGCCGACGACGCACGACCATCCGACGTACGTGGTGGAGGGGGTGGTGCATTACTGCGTAGCCAACATGCCGGGCGCGGTGGCGCGGACGGCGGCGGCGGCGCTCAACAATGCGACGCTGCCGGCGGTTCTTGCGATTGCGGGCAAGGGCTGGCGGGCGGCGCTCGGCGAGGACCGGCATCTGGCGGCGGGGCTGAACGTGCATGCGGGGCAGCTCACACATCCGGCGGTGGCGCGGGACCTCGGGTTCGCGGCGTTGCCGGTGGAGCGGGTGCTGGCGGCCTGAAGCGGGCGGCGGGTCCGTAAGGCGGGCGTCATGCCGCGGCGGTAAGCGGCTCTGGACGCGGTGGGTGCGTTGAGGGGGGCGGGCGTGATATTCGCGCACAGCGTGCGTCGGCGAGAGCTTTTGCGGCTCGCGCCTGGCTTGGTGTTGTTCCGGGGCGGTGCGGCGCGCGCGGATGTTTTCGATGTGCGGGATTTCGGCGCCGTGGGCGACGGGACGACGATCGATACGGCCGCGATCAACCAGGCGATTGCGGCGGCCGTGGCGGCGGGCGGCGGAACGGTGCTGGTGCCGCCGGGTATTTATGCGAGCTATTCGATACGCCTGAGAAGCCGGATCGTGCTTCATCTCGCGCCGGGCGCGACGTTGCTTGCCGCAACGCCCGGGCGGGGGAGGGGCCACGGCTACGACCGAACGGGCGCGGTCGGGTTGTGGGCGGCCTATCAGGATTTCGGGCACGACCACTGGCACGACAGCCTGATCTGGGGCGAGGGCCTGCACGACGTGGCGATCCGTGGGCCCGGGCTGATCCAGGGCAAGGGATTGAGCCGCGGCCTCGGGCACGAAGCTGGCCTGCCGCCGACCACGGCGCCGGGGGCGGGCAACAAGACGATTGCGCTCAGGAACTGCCGGAACGTGACGTTGCGCGACCTCAGGATCCTCGACGGCGGGCATATCGGTTTTCTCGCGACGGGGGTAGATGATCTGGCGGTCGAGGATGTGACGATCGACACCGACCGCGACGGCATGAACATCGATTGCTGCCGCAATGTGCGGATCAGCGGCTGCCGCGTTAACTCGCCGTGGGACGACGGCATCGCTTTGAAGAGCTCGTTCGCGCTGGGCGAAGTGAGGGCGACCGAGAATGTCGTTATCAGCGATTGCATGGTGACCGGGCGCTATCGTCTCGGCGCGCTGGCGGACGGAAGCTTCCGGCGCTTTGCCGGGGATGGCGGTCCTTATGGCGGGAGGCCGGTCGGGCGGATCAAGTGCGGGACCGAGTCCGTGGGTGGGTTCCGCAATATCGCAATCAGCAACTGCATCTTCGAAGGATGCCGCGGGGTTGCGATCGAGTGCGTCGATGGCGGGGTGACCGAGGACATCACCATCAGGGGTCTGGTGATGCGCGATATCCGCAACGCTCCGTTTTTTCTCAGGCTCGGAGAGCGGATGCGCGGACCGGCGGGGCGGCCGGTAGGCCGGTTGCGGCGGGTGATCATCAGCGACGTGGTGTGCGATGCGCCGGCCAACACGATGCCGGCGATCATCAGCGGCATTCCGGGCCATCCGATCGAGGACGTCGTGCTGAGCAATATCCGGATCGTGCAGAAGGGCGGCGGCTCGGCGGCGATGGCGAACATCGTGCCGCCCGAGGAGCGGCGCCGCTATCCTTCGCCGGCGGCATTCGGGACGTTGCCGGCGCAGGGGCTGTTCGTGCGGCACGCGCGCAATGTCGAGATCCGCGATGTCGGCATCGCGAGTCGTGCGCCGGATGCGCGGCCGTTGGTGTGGCTCGGCAATGTCGATCGGGCGGATGTGGAAGGTCTCAGGCTGGCGGGGATAGCGGGCGCGGCGCGGGCGCCGGTGTTTCTGCTGAACGGGGTCACGGATTTCCGTGCCCGGGCGTGCGGCGGGATGCGGAACGAGGATTTGGCGAGGGTTGCGCGCCGCGTGCTGCGGTGAGGTGCGGGGGCTCACTCATCCCCTCATTATTTTCCTTGGGACATAAAAGAATCGGGGGACTATAGGGGTTTTTCCGAAAAGAATCGCATGGGCGCTGACCGCGGCATATCATTACGAATTCGCCGGGGCGACTTCCCACCGCGCCCGGACCGGCAAATCTCCCGTCCATCAACAGTCGGCCGGGAGATCCGATGGTCATCAGGGAGCAGCGGGTCCCGTTCGACCAGGTTCGGCGGGCCCTTGGCGGCGTGCTGGGCCACGACCTGCACGCCAAGCGCGTCGCCTCGCTCTGCGACGCCACCCTCGGCGTGCTGCGCAGCGCCTCACTTGCGGTCTGTGCCATCGGCAAAGGGCTCGCCGCCGCCCGCGGCCTGAATCCCAAGCATGCAACCAAGCAAGTCGACCGCCTGCTCTCCAACCCGAAGATCAGCGTCGACGACATCCTCGCCCGCTGGATACCCTACGTCGTCGGCGCACGAACCTCCATCGTGGTGGCATTGGACTGGACCGACTTCGATGCCGACAACCAGGCCACCATCATGTTGTCCCTTTTCCGCTTCGCACGAAACACCGCCGCGATCGCCGCCGACGGGATCTACGTGGTGCGCACCAGCCTGCCCGCCACGACGCTCGACGACACCGAAACGGTACGCAGCTACAAGTCTCTGGCGCTGGTG
>JAKAWQ010000106.1 GCA_021816925.1 Pseudomonadota bacterium | reverse complement strand
TGCTCCTGATCGAGCGGGGGCGGGTCGAGGCGAGGCTGGATGGACGAGCCATCGCATTGCGCGCTCCGGCCGCGATCGTCGTGCCGCCCGGCGCCGTACACGCCTTCCGCTTCCAACCGGAAACCGCGGGCACCGTCATATCCTTCGCATCGGCACTGACCGGCGACTTGAATGGGGCGGGCGCGGCCATCCCCGAGTTCCTGGCGCGGACCGTCTCGGTCGCTCTCCCCCGGGAGGCGCTCGGCAAGACGGACCTCATCCGCCTGAGCGGGATGCTGCTGCGGGAGTTCGGACGCTCGGCACCGGGACGGCGACTGGCCCTCGGCGGACTGCTCGGCGCCCTGCTCGCCAATCTGCAGCGACTGTTGCCGGACCCTTCGCCACCTGGATCGGGCCTGCCTGCGCCCGACCGGGATCTCGTCGCCCGCTTTCGGGAGCAGGTGGAGCGGCACTTCCGTGCGCATAGCGGAATCGCCGAGTACGCAGCGCTGCTGCAGACCTCGCAGACCCGGCTGTTGCGCGCCTGTCTCGCCGTCACCGGCACCTCGCCGCTCGAGCTCGTGCACCTGCGCCTGCTCATCGAGGCGGAACGTCAGTTGCGCTACACCTCGATGTCGGTCACCCAGGTTGCCTACTACCTCGGCTTCGAGGATCCTGCCTATTTCAGCCGCTTCTTCGCGCGGCGCATGGGCATCTCACCGCGCGCCTTCCGCCGCGGCGAGGCGTCCACGGGCCCAGAGCCTGTCGCTCGGTAAGCGCCGGCGAACTTGCGGGAAGGATTGCCGAAGATGAAAGCCGAGGCGATCCGCGAGACCGCCGCGGGGCCCGCCGGATCGACTGTCACCCGGACCCGAAGCTGCGCGTCACCCTGATACCGTACTGGCGCGGGTTGCCGAGAAACTCGTTGTCGGGATTGGTGCCGGCTGCGAGCTGCCCCGTCACATAGACCTTGTCGGCCAGATTGAGGCCATAGGCCTGAATGCTCCACCGACCCAGCGAGTACGTGACGCTAGCGTTCCACAGTCCATACGCCGGCAGATAGTCCGTAACCGGCTTCTCAAACAGAGTTGTCCACTGCGACCCAAGGTAGGAATAGTTGACGCGGGGGGTAAGAACCCCGGAATGCCCGACGGCCATCGCGTACTGTAGCCCGGCGTTAAAAGTCCATTCAGGCGAGTACGGGTTTTGGTCGCCGCTGAGGTTGACAACATACGGGTTATAATTGAAGCAGCCCACCGTGACCGAAACCGAGGCGCACTGCGGCAAGTCCTGCGACGTCACCCCGGGCGGCAGCGACTCGGTATCGACCAGTCGGATGGCCCCCAGACGCGAGTTCACATATCCCGCGCCCATGTCCATGGTGAGTGCGCCGAAGCGGCCGCGGAGTTCGAATTCGCCGCCCTTGATGACCGACTTTCCGGTGTTGAGCAGCGAGGTTTGTCCGGTAGCGGGAATCAGTGCGTTTACCTGCAAATTATTGTAATTGTCCCAGAAACCGTCGAGGCTCGTGATCAGGTGGTGATCGAGGTACTGGCCCTTCCAGCCGAGCTCGTAGTCCCAGACCACCTCCGGCGCGAAGCTCGTCTGCCGAGCGGTCGCGGTGGCCGCATTGAACCCTCCGGCCTTGAAGCCCTTCGCCACGAACGCATAGAGGAAGTTCTGCGGATCGACCGTCCAGTTAAGGGCCACCTTGCCCGTGATCGCCGAATCGGTCTCAATCCCTCCCTGATTGATATAGATCGGCGGCACCCCGGGAATGCCCAGATTGATCGTGACGTGGCTCGTTCGGGTCGCCTCGTTCCAGTCATGGGTGTAGCGCAATCCGACCTGCAGCTGCAGGCTCGGCACTATCTTGTAGCTGATTTGTCCGAACGCCGCCGCGGTCTGCAGGATCTGCTCGAGATCCGGCGAGACTTGTGCCGGTACAGCCTGGCTCGTGTCGGTAAGTACGACCTCGCGGATGTCGTGCAGGTAGAACGCTCCGGCGACCCAGCGAAGCCGGCCGCCGTCCGGGGAGATCAGATCGAACTCCTGAGAGATGGGGCGCTCGATGATCGCCTGATATTCCGCGAGCGCCGGCGGTCCCGGCAAAGTGGAGTCTGTGCCGTCGGAGTCGTATATGTTGTGCACCCACATGTACTGGTCGCCGGTGATCGAGCGCAAATCTATGCCGCTGCCGTCGATATTCCAGTCGATGCGCAGGCTTGGCCTGAGCGAGTATTCCTTGTTCTGCGTGGCGGTGTCGTAGTTGAGCGTCCAGATATTCGGGCTTGCGTAGGGCGCATACTCCGTGCCGGGTACCGGCCGGTACGCGTAGCCGCCCGTGTTCGCGTTGTCATACTCGATTTTCAGGAGCATCCTGAGATCTCTCGTCGGCTTGCCGAGCAGCCCAACGCGGACATTCTTCTCCTTGACGGAGCCGGGATCGCCGAACAACTGCGCTCCCGGCGTCACCTTAGAGGCCGGACCGATGTCTTTGAAGAAGCTGTTGCGATTCTCCATGTCCCAGGCCACCCGAGCCGCCCAGGCGTGGTTTATGGGCAGATTGACCGCGCCCTGTACCTCCGTGTCGGAATAGTTGCCCTGCTGCAGCTCGATGTAGCCGTGCACGCCGTTGAAATCCGGGTCGCGGCTGTTTATGAATATCGCCCCTCCGGTGGAGTTCTCGCCCACGAAAGTCCCCTGCGGGCCGCGCAGGACCTGGACGCTCGCGATGTCGAACAAGCTCTCGCTGGTGACTATCGGCGGCTGCCAGAGGCCGTCTCGGTATTCGGCCACACCCGGCACGACGGAGGGCGACCCACTGTCGAGGCCGATACCGCGGATGTTTACGGACGAAGTGAGTCCCGCGGGGGTGATCGACAGGGACGGCGAGGCGTTCTGCAGATCCTGAATGTTGAACACACCCTTTTGCAGGAGCTGGCTCGCGCTGAGCACCGTAGCCGAGATCGCGGTGGTCTGAAGATTCTCCCGCCGGCGCTGGGCCGTAATGACGACCTCGTGCAGCGCTCCGCTGCCCAACCCGGCGCGGCTCGTGCCGGCGGCGGCCGTCGGCGGCGCAGCCAGGGCGACACTCGAGAGGACGGCAGCCGAAAGGACGGCCGCCACCGTCCGCTGCACGCATGTCTTTGAATAAGACGGACTCGAAGACCAAACGGAATCGACCTGGCCGTACTTCATACCCCCTCCGAAATGAATGTGTACGTTTATCTTTTCATCATGACAGGCGGTGTTCCCAAAGCCGTGCCCACCCGGTTATCGAAGGCGCCGGCGCTCCGCCGGCGTCAAGGGCTCTTGACGCATTCGAAGCTGGTCGCGCTCTTCGGATTGCCGCCCTTGTATCGAGCGTACCGCGGGTACGGGCACAGCGGCCGCGTCACCCCCGGGAAGGCTGGCCCATGCGCGATTATTTGCGCCGGTGGCTTTTTATCTTCGGTCCAGCGCACGATCGCGCTCAGCGGGTCAAATTGGTCCGTCGCGGGTCCGCCGAAGCAGTGGTTCATGCCCGGCACGAGGAACAGGCGTGCCCAGCGCTGCGGCCGATGGTACTGAGCGATCAACTTCCGGTACCAGGCGATGATGGCGTTCGGTGAAAAGACCGGGTCGCTCAATCCCTGGTAGATGATGAGCTTGCCGCCATGGGCTATGAAGCTCGAGAAGAAAGTCCCCGTGGCGTCATTGATGGCCCGGGTCTGTTTGGTCACTTGCAGCGCCCGATTGAAATTGAACGTCGCGGGAGTCATATGCGGATCGGGCGGCGTCATGAAGTAGTACCGCATCGCGTCGACACCAAGGGTGGCGTCCAGCGAGTTGGGCGCCCCGGTGCGCGAGGTACCGAGCTTCCAGACCCGCCAGCCCATCGTGTCGATGCCCGCGTCGTACGGCCAGCTCGCGTAAAGAGGATGTCCGCTCGAGGTATGCGGACCGCCAAAGATCGCCTCGAGCGTCTTCACCTTGGCCTCGCTCAGACAGTGCCCGCGGGTGCCCTGCTTGCACAGCAGGACCCGGGGATTGAAGACTTTCTGGCAGGCGGCGAAGTTGTTGATCATGCCGTCGCGCAAGCCGTCGAGATCATCACACGCCTTCAGCACCGCGTGCGAGACCAGCTGCAAGTCGGCGGGGCTGAACGCCTCGCTCAATATCGGCCGTCCCTGGGAATCCTTGGGTGCAATTGCCTCCAGATGCTCGACGTTCCACATCTCCGCGATGGCCGCTCGGGCGAGATTGAACCCCGGATCTCCCGCCACCACGCCGTTGAACAGCGTCGGGAAGCGCTCCGCGACCATCATGGCCTCTCTGCCGCCGTTTGAGCATCCGTAAAAATAGGAATCCCGCGCCGGTCGGCCGTAGAAACGCTCGACGAGTCTCTTGCCAAGACGCGCCACCGGTCCAAGGCCGGCATAAGCATAGTCGAGGCGGGCCTGCTGATCGACCGCGAAGGCCGCAGTGAATCCCTCGTGGCCTCCGTCGCTCGAGATGACGGCGAATCCCCGCGACAGAGCCGGCTTGTAGCCCGGGGCGACAAAGCCGATCGCGGGTGCGATGAACCCATCAAGGCCCCCGCCCCCTTGGAACAAAAAGCGTCCGTTCCATTTGGCCGGCATGCGCAGCTCGAACCCGAGCCCATACTTCACTCCACCGACACCCACGCGCGGATCCAAGACGCCGCGAACCAGACAATTGGCCGGCAGCCGGACACGCCCCAACATCGGCATCATTCGGCCGGCAGCGGCCGGCAAAGGACCGGCTTGCTGCCAGTGCGCCGTGGATATCACCAGATGATGGCTGGCGAGCGCTACGAGACGCCGGCAGTTCGCCGGGACGCCGGTGACGGCGTGCTGCACCCCCGCCAGCGCGTGCGGCGCCGCCCCTCCAAGGGTCCCCGCCATAACGCAAGCGACAGCGATGCGCCGTACGCAGTTCTTTGCCCGATGCACGTGTAACTCTGCCATGTCTTACCCCCGGGACTTTCTTTGTTCGATGCAACCGGTGCCGGCCGCGCCGATGAGCGATCCGACAGCCGGCTCGATGCCGCACGGAACCTGCGTTCCAGCCGTGAAGTTTTACCTATTGCATATACTATATCCTATATGTGTAATCTGTTGCAATGACTTTTGGCAGCGGCCCATCACAGCTGTTGCTGCGGTCGCGGGCGCATTCCCTCATGGGGGATCTGCCGTAACGGCGCAAGACCCTGCAGTCGCCTTCACCACGGTCTGCGGCTACCGCCACGGCGCGCGGCTCATCCGCTCTGCGGCCCGCCCCGCTTCGCACTTACCCGCGAGAGTGCGCTCGCCTTTTGACGTGTGGGATACCGGCAAATGCAATGCCACGGTACTGCGGGGATCGCTTGCGGCGCTCGTGCCGGCTGCGGCCGCACCTCGTGCGCGCGGCCGAGGCAAGTCGTGTCGTCGTGGTCGGCGAATCCGCCGACCACTTGCCAGCCGCCGTTCCCGGTTGCAGTCGGCCTGCGGCGCAGGCGACTTAAGGCTCCGCCGGCAAAGGCCCAGGCCGCCTCGCGGTCTCAGGCACCCTTGTTATTCGCGAGCGCGTGCAGAACTCGCATGAACGCGGCGCAATCGGCTTTTGGAATACGCGCAAGCAGCTCCGCTTCGAGATCGTCCATGATGCTCCGGGCCCTTTGCGCGGTGCGCCGGCCCGCCTCGGAAAGCGTCAGCCCCTGCGAGCGCCCATCGACGGCCTGGCGGATGATCAGATCCCGCTCCGCCAGCCGCGCGGCAAGCGGCGCCATGTTCGCACTGACGATACCGAGGAACCGCCCGATCTCGCTCTGGGTGACCCCGGGATTGGCGGCAATCACGAGCAGCACCGTTGCCTCCGCCGGCCGCAGGTCAAGTCGCGCCAGTCGCGCAGCGAGCCTCGACATAAGCGCGGCCGACACGCGCCGAAGCGCATAGCCGGGCAGATCTTTCACCGGGTCTTTGATCACGCTGACGCTTTCCCCTGACCTGCACTCTGCACGCACTCCCATCCCGTGCGGCAACAGGATGGGCTTCCCCAAGCGTTTTCCGGGCCGCCCTCGTTACCTCCCGGCAGGCTGCATCCTGCCCGGGCGCCGCTCGGCTCCGCGGCGCAATTCGCCTGCTCACGGCGATGGGAGCCGGCTTTCACAACCCGGGAAACGCCTCGCCGATCAAGTCCACACCGCATAGTCGTGCCATTCATGAGTGATCCGGACTCAACGAGCCCGTTTTTCTTGATCGGCTCCAGCCAAATGCTATACGCTGTAGTTATTGTAGCCGAAAACAGGGTCCCGTCATGTTTTTTGAACGTATGAATCCCATCACGGACCGGGTCGCAAGCCGCGCCACCGCCATGAGCGCGGCCGACGCCCGCGCGGTGGCGGACCGGGCCGCCGCCGGCTGCAAGGCGTGGGCGGACATGGGCCCGAACGCCCGGCGCGCGCTGCTCAGCAAAGCCGCCGAAGCGCTCGAGGAGCGGCGCGAGCAGTTCGTGCAGGCGATGACCGATGAGGTCGGCGCCACCGCCGGCTGGGCCCTGTTCAACTTGATGCTGGCCGCCGGCATGGTGCGGGAAGCCGCCGCGCTCACCACCCGGATCGGTGGCGAGGTCATCCCGTCCGACAAGCCGGGCTGTCTCGCCCTGTCGGTTCGGGAGCCGGTGGGGGTGGTGTTGGGAATCGCACCGTGGAATGCCCCCATCATCCTCGGTGTGCGCGCCATTGCGACACCGCTCGCCTGCGGCAACGCCGTGATCCTCAAGGCGTCCGAGCTTTGCCCCCGCACCCATGAGCTGATCATCGAGGCGTTCGCGAGCGCAGGACTCCCCGCCGGAGTGGTGAACCTCGTCACCAACGCCCCGCAGGACGCGGCGGAGGTGGTCGGGACGCTGATCGATCACCCGGCCGTGCGCCGCATCAACTTCACGGGATCGACCGCCGTCGGGCGGATCATCGCCCGGCGCTGCGCGGAGAGCTTGAAGCCCTGTCTGCTCGAGCTCGGCGGCAAGGCGCCGCTCATCGTGCTCGAGGACGCGGATCTTGAAGAAGCGGTCAAGGCAGCAGCCTTCGGCGCGTTCATGAATCAGGGTCAGATCTGCATGTCGACGGAGCGGATCATCCCGGTCGCGGCCATTGCGGATGAATTTACGGCGCGCTTTGCGGCCAAGGCGCGCTCGCTGGCGAGCGGCGATCCGCGCGCGGGCAACACGCCCCTCGGCGCAGTGGTCGACCGCCGCACGGTGGAGCACGTCAATGCACTGATTGACGATGCGGTGGCTGCGGGCGCGCGTGTGCTGGCCGGTGGCAAGGCCGAGGACGTGATCATGCCGGCGACGGTCGTTGACGGCGTGACCCAGAAGATGCGGCTTTACCGCGAGGAGAGCTTCGGACCGATCGTGGCCATCATCCGCGCGGCCGACGAGACCGACGCCATCCGGGTCGCCAACGACAGCGAGTACGGGCTGTCGGCGGCGGTGTTCACGGCGGATGCCGCCCGCGGACTGCGCGTGGCGCGCCAGATCCGCTCCGGGATGTGCCATATCAACGGCCCCACGGTTCACGACGAGGCCCAGATGCCCTTCGGTGGGGTAGGCGCATCGGGCTATGGCCGCTTCGGCGGTGCGGCCGGCATCGATGAGTTCACCGAGCTGCGCTGGATCACCATCGAGACCGTTCCGGGACAGTTTCCGATCTGAGCGGCCCGGTGCGCGATGGCGGGATGGAGAGGAAACCGGTAAGACACCATGGGTGAGGTTATGAGCACTGAGCAAGCGCAAGCAGAGGCGGACACCGTGGCGGTCACGGTGCGCGAGAGCATTGCCTGGGTCAAATTCAATCGTCCCGAGAAGCGCAACTCCATGAGCCCCGGGCTCAATCGGCAGATGATGCGCGTGCTCGATGAGCTCGAGTATCGGGCCGACGTCGGCGTACTCGTGTTGACCGGGGAAGGACTCGCCTGGTCGGCGGGCATGGACCTGAAGGAGTATTTCCGCGAGACGGAGGCGCAGGGCCTCGCGGCCGTGCGCCGGGCGCAACGGGAGGCTTACGGCTGGTGGCGGCGCCTGCGCTGGTACCAGAAGCCGACGATCGCCATGGTGAACGGCTGGTGCTTCGGCGGCGCTTACGGGCCGCTGTTCGCGTGCGATCTCGCGTTCGCGGCCGAGGAGGCGCAATTCGGCCTCTCGGAGATCAACTGGGGCATCCTGCCGGGCGGCGGGGCGAGCAAGGTCGTGCGCGAGCTGCTCAACTTCCGGCGCGCCATGTACCACGCGCTTACCGGCGAGAGCATCGACGGGCGCACGGCGGCGCAGTGGGGACTGGTGAATGAAGCCCTGCCGCTCGAGAAGCTCGAGGCGCGCGTGACGTCGGTTGCCAAGACGCTGCTGAAGAAAAATCCGGTGGCACTGAAGGCCGCCAAGGATGCGATCCGGCGCGTCGGAGAGATGACCTACGACAATGCCGAGGACTATCTCGTGCGGGCCCAGGAAGCGGCGAATTTCTTCGATAACGAAGGCCGCAAGGAGGGGATCCATCAGTTCATCGACGAGAAGTCCTTCAAGCCCGGCCTCGGGGCCTACGACAAATCCCGCCGGCAGACCGACCAGGTCTGAGGCGCGCAGGTGGCGCGCAAGGCAATGGAGCGGCTCCTGCGGCCGCGCTCGGTGGCGATCGTGGGCGCCTCGGGGAGTCCGGGCGCCCTGGGCGCTTCGGTGCTGGCGAACCTGCAACGGCTGGGATTTGGCGGTGACATTCACCTCATCAATCCCAACCGCGCGGAGATCAACGGCCGCCCGTGCCTGAAGCGCATCGAGGATCTGCCGCCCGGAGTCGATGCGGCGGTGCTCGCCATCCCCCGGGCCGGAGTGCTCGAGGCCGTGACGGGCCTCGCACGGCGCGACGTCGGGGCGGCGGTGATCTTCTCGGCGGGTTTTGCCGAAGGCGGCGAGGCCGGCCGGGCCGAGCAGCGCGAGATCGCCCGAATCGCCGCCGAGCATGGGATGCTCATCGAAGGACCGAACTGCCTGGGTCTCGTAAACCACGTCGATGGTGTTGCACTGACCTTCGTTGAGACCGCCGGCGTGCCTCTCGGCGGACGCCCCGCCATTGGGATAGTGAGCCAGAGCGGCGCGATGGCCTGCGTCCTCGCCACCACGCTCGCCGCTCGCGATCTCGCCGTGTCCTACTCTATCTCGACCGGTAACGAAGCCGCGAGCGGTGTCGAGGACTTCATCGAATACCTGCTCGGTGAGCCACATACGGCCGTCATCGGCCTGATCGTCGAGCAGTTCCGGCGCCCCCGTCACTTGCTGTCGCTCGCCCGCCGAGCTCGGCGCACAGGCAGGCGAATCGTGCTCTTGCACCCGGGTCGCAGCCGCGCGGCGCGCGCGTCGGCCGCGACCCACACCGGGGCGCTGGCCGGGGATTACGCGCTGATGCGGGCGAAGGTCGAGG